>JAZRSH010000001.1:0-47675 GCA_045651405.1 Christensenellaceae bacterium
AAAGCAGGATTTTCAAACGTTGCTACATAATGTCCAGTTTCTTGTGTTACTAATGTTGCATCTGTATCTTTAACATATACTGCAACCACAGTTTCTGTTTCTTTATGCTCGCAACCGTTCACGCAAGTTCGTGTTGCAGTAGATTTATTGTTATCCCAAACGTATTGAGGCTCGTCATAGGTAAAACCTAGCTTAGAATTATCTTTTGTTTTATTATCAACTTCCCCACAGCCGTTATCGCAACTTGCTGTTTCCGTTCCATCTTTAACACAAGTTGCATTATTGTTATAAACATAACTTGTAAACTTATGTCCTTTTGCTACAACTATTTCTTGTGCAACTAATACTTCATTACATACTAAACAATGTTTGCCTTCAGTAAAGCCTGTTTCGATACATGTTGGAGCAACTGCATTGTCAATCACCTCGGTGTGTCCTAACGCATCTACGACAATAGTTTTTCTACTTAATTCTTCTCCACACGTTAAGCAATAAACAACATTGTAATAACTACCTTTTTCCGTACATTTTGGCAATACATTGTTTTCTACAACAGTTTCTCCTTCATTATGTCCTAATGCATTAATATAATCTGCAATATAGCTATCGTTACAATGACAAGTGTATGTTGTATAACCTTGCTCTGTACACGTAGGTGCCGTTACTGCTCTTTCGTAATCGTGCCCATTTTCTTCAACTACTTCTTGTGCAATAAGAACTTCTTCACATACTGAACAATGTTTACCTTCAGTTAAGCCTGTTTCTGTACAAGTAGACTCTACTGCATTATCTATTATTTCTGTATGCCCTAACGCATCTACATAATCATCTATGTAACTATGGTCGCAATGACAAATATATGTGGTATAGCCTTGTTCCGTACACGTAGGTGCCGTTACTACACTTTCGTAATCGTGCCCATTTGCTTCAACTACTTCTTGTGCAATAAGAACTTCTTTACATGCTGAACAGTGTTTGCCTTCGGTTAACCCTCTTCCTGTACAAGTAGGTTCTACTGCATTATCAATTACTTCATTATGTCCTAATGCATCAACGTAATTATCAATATAACTATGATTACAGTGACAAGTAAATGTTGTGTAACCTTGTTCTGTACACGTAGGTGCCGTTACTACACTTTCGTAATCGTGTCCATTTGTTTCAACTACTTCTTGTGCAATAAGAACTTCTTTACATGCTGAACAGTGTTTACCTTCGGTTAAGCCCGTTTCAGTACAAGTAGGTGCTACTGCATTATCAATTACTTCATTATGTCCTAATGCATCAACGTAATCTGCAATATAACTATCGTTACAATGACAAGTGTATGTGGTATAACCTTGTTCCGTACACGTAGGTGCTGTTATAGCAGCATTATAATCATGACCATTTGCTTCACCATATTCGGTTGAACAAACTGAACATTTTGCTTTTTCCGTACAAGTAGCAGTTCCGCCTTTATGATTTTCTTTTGTTTCGAAAGCACCACAAGAACATTCATACCAGTGCTGTGTTTCTGATTTTTTAAGTTCAGTATAATTGTGAGCGTCTTTTACTATTACAACACTCGTTTTATCTATTATTTCAGTTGTTGCTGTGTTATCTGTAAACCATTTATTACATGAACAAATGTAATATTCGATATTACCTTCTTCTGAACATGATTGTGGTTTCGCATCTACCTTTGCTAAATATAATGTATGTACGTGTCCTAATGCTGGGGTTAAAACGTAACCACATTCCGTACACTTTTGGTCAGTCGTTTCAGTTGCCTCTGCACCTGGATTATGATTTTCTTTTGTCTCATAAGCACCACAAGTACATTCGTACCAGTGTTGTGTTGCAGATTGTTTAAGTTCGGTATATTTGTGACTGTCTTTTTCAATAAGAACACTCGTTTTATCAGTAATTTCAGTTGTTGCCGTATTATTAGTAAACCACTTACCACAAGAACAAGTATAGTATTCAATATTACCTTCTTCAGTGCAAGATTGTGGCTTTGCATCTACCTTTGTTAAGTGCAAAGTATGTACGTGACCTAATGCTGGGGTTAAAACGTATTCACATTCCGTGCACTTTTGGTCAGTAGTTTCAGTTGCTTCTGCACCTGGATTATGATTTTCTTTTGTTTCATAAGCACCACAAGTACATTCGTACCAGTGTTGTGTTGCAGATTGTTTAAGTTCGGTATAGTTATGAGCATCTTTTGCTATTACAACACTTGCTTTATCAGTAATTTCAGTTGTTGCCGTATTATTAGTAAACCACTTACCACAAGAACAAGTATAGTATTCAATATTACCTTCTTCAGTGCACGACTGAGACTTTGCATCTACTTTTGTTAAATGCAAAGTATGTACGTGACCTAAACTTTCACCATACTCCTGTTCACAAACCGAACAAATGGCTTTACTTGTTTCAGTAGGCGTTCCACCTTTGTGATTTCCAATATTTATCTTATCGCCACAAGAACACTCGTACCAATGGTTGGTGGTATCATGTTTTAATGTAACATAATCATGCGTATGCGGTGGTTCATTTTGTCCACAAGCTGTAAGCGTAAACATACATGTGCATATTGTAAGCATTGCAAGTAAAAAAGTTAGTAGTTTTCTTTTCATTTAGTTTCTCCTTATTCCAGCAAAATAAAAAAGTGCCGCTTAACTTTACGATAAACGACACCTGCAAAGTGCCTTCATCGCTTAGTTGCGACACCAATTTAAACAAATAAATCCATACGTAAGATTTTATGTAATGCGAATTAGGTACACTTCACCTAAAGTATACATACGTATGAAAATATTAAATTGGGTCGCATTTTAATTTTATCACTTTTTATAAATAAATGCAAGATTTTTTATGAGTTACTTAAATTTTACGCTTTAAGTTAAAATATTAATATTTTAATTCTGTATTTTGACAAAAATAGTAATAAATATTTAACCATACTCAACAAGGTCCAAAGGTCACTAGATTCAAGGCCTTGCATTTTTCGTGCAGAAATTTGTGAACTTTTTAAATTTTTGCAAAAATTTAAAAAAAGAAAAACACCCTAAACCATTAATGATTTACAGGTGTTTTCCTTGGCACGCCGTAAGGAATACAGCCACACCCCTAAAGGGGCCCCTGTCTGACGCAAGCGCCGAACCCCTGACCTTCGGTTCCTCGTCAAAGCACGGCTTTATGATTGCTTTTTAATTCGATTAAAAAGACAAAATTAAAAGTCGGCTTTTCCTCTTCCCAAAAATCTTTTGTAAACAAAATATTTTCGGGAGCCCTATAATTAACGCTCTTTCACGTCGGTCTACGGAACAAGCAAAATGTAGAATCCCGCGTGCGGGCAACAAAAAGGACTACCTAAAATGGTAGTCCTTTTTGTTGGCACGCCGTAAGGGATTCGCTCCGTTTCGCTAACGCTACACTATCACGCCTGTGTGGCAAACAATTATCAATTGTTTGTCGGCAACTATAGTAAAAAATCAAACTTCTAAGTTGCCGATTCCCACCCGTTCGAATCCCTTTTTCACATAATACAAAAATACCAACCCTTTAAATTGGGTTGGTATTTTCGTGGCACGCCGTAAGGGATTCGAACCCCTGACCTTCGGTTCCGTAGACCGACGCTCTATCCAGCTGAGCTAACGGCGCGTACTTACTTTATTAAATTTCGTAGCCTATTGATTATAATACAATCCCCCTCAGTTTGTCAAACGAATAATCAACTTTAATAAAAATAAAAAATCTTTTTAGTTTAAAACCGTTTACAATCACACTTTTATATGATAGTATATAATAGCAATGTTGCAGTTGCAACATTTTAGGAGTTTTATGAAATACGCTAACTGTCCGCTTTTTAACGGAATAAACGATTCTAACTTAAAACACCTTCTTGCGTGTTTAAAGATAAAAGAATCTAAATATAATGCCGACCAGCTTATCTGTTCTTATAACGACAAGTCTAACGTGCTTGGCATTTTACTTGTTGGCAAGGTGTATATCAAAAAACTCGACCGTGAAGGCAACTACACCATTTTGGAAACTATTACTAAAAACTCGGTATTTAGCGATAAATTTGCCTATACCGCAACCGACCTTAACTGCATTGAAATCTACGCAAGCGAGCCAACAACCGTTATGTTTATCGATTTTGATAGTGTGTTTAAACGTTGCCCTAAGGCGTGCAGTTACCACTCTCAACTCGTTTTAAACCTAATGCAAATGATAATTGATAAATCTAAAACTTTATCCCTTAGGATTGAACTTTTATCCAACAAAACTATAAAGGATAAAATTTTAAGTTATTGTAGTATTATGGTACATAACCTTGAAAGTACTTCTTTTACCTTGCCTATGTCCTACACCACTTTTGCCGAATATCTTTGCGTTGATAGGTCTGCAATGATGCGCGAACTTAAAAAACTTAATGATGCAGGTATTTTGGCAGTTAACAAAAAGCAAATTACCGTTTTATCAAACGAGTATATTTAAGTGAAAATTTAGCATACTTATCGTATGCTTAAACTAAAGTTTAAAATATTATTTTTGGCGGTTGTAGCATTTACAACCGCTTTATTTTTAAATATATCTACCGTTTTTGCTAATGAAAAATCCCTAACTATTGTTGTTGGCGATAAAAAATATATCTTTTACAGTTATGAAATCGGCTATTATAACGGCGAATACTTTTTAAAAAACGCCAAAGAAGTAGTTAACGGCATCTATTTGGATAGTATTATTCGCCCAGTAGATTCGCAGGTAGTTTTTCAACAAGACGGAGAATTTTACCTAACGGAATCTAAAAATGGCAAGGAAATTTTAAAGGAACAACTTTTAAATGACGTATCCTACGCACTAAACAATGAAAATACAACGGTTAACGCAAAATTTGTAACTGTAAAGCCAAATTTGACCAAAACGGAACTTCTTAAAAACACTCAACTTCGTTCGGCTTTTACCACCTACTTCCCTTATTCTTCCTCCGAAAGAAAGCATAATATTCGCCTTGCCACCTCAAAAATTAACGGCACAAAAATACCGCCAAATAAAGGGTTTTCATTTAATCAAACGGTTGGCGCACGCACGGAGGAAAACGGCTTTAAAACTGCAAAAATTATTCTTGACGGTTCTTTTGTAGACGGGGTTGGCGGTGGTGTTTGCCAAGTATCTACAACGCTATACAATTCGGCAATACTATCGGGGCTTACTATAAGCGAACGGCATAGCCACAGTTTAGCCGTTAGTTACGTAGAACCGTCGTTTGATGCTATGGTAAATTCAACAGCAAGCGATTTTAAATTTATCAATAATACGGATAGTGACCTTTATATTTCCGCCTTCGCTGACGAGGAAAAGGTTACCTTTAAAATTTACGGCAGTAAACTTAACGAAAGGTACGAAAGGGTTTCGGTTATAACCAACACCATTATTCCCGAAGAAAGTTTAGAAATTGAAGACGGCACTATCCCCTTTGGCGAAAAAATAATAGCAGAATCCCCCAAAAACGGGATAGAAAGCGAAGGATTTTTAATAAAGTACGTTAACGGCGTTAGGGTTAGCACGTTAAAAATCCGTAAAGATAAATACAAGGCGGTGCGTGGCAAAATTCTTGTAGGAACAATGTTAGAACCGACAATATAGTTTGACAATAATTTACGAAAATGGTAAAATATTAAGCGACTGAACTGATAGACAGTTGATTTGTTTACGGTTTAGAGTGTAAAAAGCAAAAAAAGACAAGTGTTCTTATAAAGGAGCCTTATAACTATGAAAAAAGAATTCTATGCAAATTTAGATTATAACAAGTCAAAAAGAAAAAACTCTTTGCTTTTAAGTTCATTGTTATTGATATGTATTTTAGGTACTATTTCAATGTTCATTATGAGTAAAGACTATTTATTTATTACCTTTTTTGCAGTATTTTTAGTAGTGCCATTTTTTGCAATTCCATCTACTTTTAAAAACTACCCTATCGACGGTAAGCCAATTGTTACCATTACCGATAAAGATATAACAATTGGCAAAGAAACAATAAAAATTAAAGATATTATCCGTATTAAATGTATTATTGAACTTCCTAAAAGTAAACTTGATTCTGAAAACAAAGCACTTTTAGAAGAAATGAAAACTGCTAAGCCTGAAAATATTTACTTCGGTTCTTTTGATATCACAACTAAGGACAGTAAAGGCAAAATAAAAATTGTTTACGGCCATATCGATAACTTGATTAACGCTATTGAAACAGCATACGAAGTAGGCGTAAAACACGTTAAACTTAACTACGCAATAAAGAAATTAACGGTTGAATCGGAATACGATTTTAAAGGCGAACTTGCTAAAGCCAAAGAAAAAGAATTTCAAATGGCATCTAAAAAATCAAAGGCAAAACATCTTATTTAAAAAAAATAAAAAATTTTTGTAAAACTATGTAATTTTATTTGCTCTTTTAATTATATTGTGATAAAATACATAAGCAATGCGGCTGTGGCGGAACTGGCAGACGCATAAGACTAAGGATCTTATGAAGGCTACTTCGTGCAGGTTCAAGTCCTGTCAGCCGCACCATAAAAAAACAAGGTATTCAGTATGAGTACCTTGTTTTTTTATGCTTTGTGTGAGTTGACAGGACTTATTTAATTTAAGGGCTCCCGAAAATATTTTGCTTGCAAAAGATTTTTGGGAAGAGGAGCAATAACGGAGCGTTTTTGGAATTTACTTCAAGTAAATTTCTCTAAGCATAGTTTATTGCGACATTTTCGTATTGACAAAAAGCGTTTATTTTGATAATCTTAAACCATAAAATTCGAATTTAGGAGTCAGTAATGAACAAAACTATTATTAAAGATATAGCCCCTTCCCCTGTCAACCCACGAAATAGTGAAGGTGCGTTTATAACCTTAAAAAACGGCGATATTTTGTTTGCTTACAGCCGTTACGGTGGCGATGATTGGCACGACCACGCTCCGTCAGATTTATATGGCGTTATATCCAATGATAACGGATTAAGTTTTAGCGAGCCTTTCCCTATTATTTTACATACCAATATAGATAAAGCCGTAAACATTATGAGTGTTTCTCTAATAAGACTAAATAACGGCGATATAGGCTTATTCTTTTTAAGAAAATCCCTTCACCCTGAAATTGAAAACTTTTACCTTTGCAAGGTTTGTATGGTTCGCTCGTCAGACGAAGGTAAAACTTGGCATGATTTTCAAGTTATTGATGAAAAAGACGATACCTACACCGTTCTTGTAAACGATAGGGTTATTAAACTTAATGACGGAACTTTATGCTACGTTGTTGCTAAACACCCAACGATAAAACGCGAGGGCGAAGAAGGTTATAAGGCTTATACTCACGGCCCTGCTGAAGACGTTGCCTACACTTCTTATGACGATGGCAAAACTTGGCAAAAACAAGGCAAAATCGAAAAGATTTGGACTTTTAGAACGGGGCTTCAAGAACCTGGCGTTATCCAAAAACAAGACGGCACCCTTTACACTTATATCCGCTGTGACCTTGGTTTCCAACTTGAAAGCCTTTCAACCGACCAAGGCAAAACTTGGACTATCCCCCACCAATCACGCTTTACCTCCCCCGTATCACCAATGTCTATGAAACGCTTATCTAACGGCGATTTAATTAGCGTTTGGAACCCTTACCCTATGCACAACGACCAAAACTTAGCGCCTGGTGGTATGCATATGAGTGGCAGAAACCCACTTGCCTACGCTATTTCTAAAGACGACGGCGCAACTTGGCTTCCGCACGTAATAATAGAAAACACCGAAACTAATGGCTATTGCTACACGGCTATTCACGAAACGGACGACGCTATTTTACTTGCTTACTGCGCGGGCGGACCTCAAGACGGCTCATTCCTTAACCGCCTTAGAATTTCAAGAATTTTAAAAGCTGAATTATAATTAAAAATACTATTTGCTAACGATAGCAAATAGTATTTTTTTATTTTTTATAACTAATACACTGTTTTATAATGTTTATAACTTCATTAGTTTCAGTTTGGCAGTCTAATTCTATCCATTTATGAACTATACCAACTACCCCTTGCGTAAAATACTCTAATTTATAAACTCTTTCGTTTTCATTTTTTACGTACATTGAAATAGCAGGATAAAAAAGTTTATCGTACATTTTTTTATAAGCGTTTTGAACTTTGAATAATTGTGGTTTTTGATAAACTAATTTTAAAACTCGCTTATACTGTTTACAAAAATTCAAGTACGGAATTAAATAACTTTCACTAATTAAAAAAGCATCGTTTTTATTATTTATTTCCGTTACGTTTACATTTTCAAAGGATTTTAAGAACTCTTTATTTAAGTTTTCTATCGTTTCTTCTAAAAGGTCGTAAACGCTATCATAATGAAGATAAAACGTAGAACGATTTACCCCTGCTTTTTTAGTTATTTCAGTTATCGTAATAAACTCGATATCCTTTTTTTCAAGCAACGCAAGTATGGCTGAATTCATTAAACTTGCCGTATAAAAATATTTGCTATCGCTCTTTTTCATATTTATACTTCCTTATATATAAATTAGACTTTTTAATCATAAATATAGCCATTAAAATTATAAAAATAGAAACACCAACGCTTAATAACGGCATTATCACCGACCTTAAAAGTGTATTTTCACTGCCAAAAGTAGTAAGCATAGTGTCTGTTAGCGTTAGTAACGATACGCTTGCAGAAGTTAAACTAATTACGGCTTTACAAACTAAAACGGCATCGTTACTTTTTACTTGCCGTACAATACCTACTATTGCTACAGTAATAGCGTAAAAGGTGTAAGTTGCTAGGGCTATAACTATTATTTGGTGGTAACTATTTCTATTGTTTTCAAATATTAAAATTATTGAAACAACCGAAACTACTAAATTGATAAATAATAGAAAAAAACCACAAAATCTAGTCAACAACAAAGTATCAAAATGTTTATTTCAAAAAATTTATTTAAACGCTTAATTTTTTATATTCAAGCGGGGTAAAGCCCGTTTGTTTTTTAAATACCGTGCAAAATTGCGAGCGGTCTAAAAAACCAAGTTCTGAAGACACTTCGTTTACCGTTAAATTGCCTTCTTTTAGCATACGCTTAGCAACTTTGATTTTTTCTGCAATTACCGTTTGGTGAAGGGTTTTACCCGTGTATTTTTTAAACAGCCTATTAAGGTAAAAAGAGTGGTATTTAAAATGCCCTGCTATATCGTTGTTTGTTAGTTCCTTATCGTAGTTTTGTGCAATATAAAGTATTACATTTTTTATAAGTTCGGGAATTTCTTCACCCGATTTAGCGGTACGTTTTACGATATAACATAAAATTTGTTTAATGCACGCCGAACTAAGCGCATCGCTATAAATTGTTGGATAACTATAATTCGATAGACATTTTTGCAAGTTTTCTAACGTTTCGTATGCATTTTCCAAAATTATAACGTTATTTAATTCACTTGGGGGTGTGTTTTCTACAACCTTTGATTTATCAAAACTCTTTAGGTTTTTAGACGGCGGTATTGGCGACGTTAAATTTTCGTTATCACGCGTCATATCAAAGTTTATAACTATAACTTTAACTTTTCCGTCAAAATAATACGGGGTATTAGGGCGAAGATATATAATGGTACCTTCACTTAATTTTACAGTATTATCCTTTAATACGATTTTACCAACACCTTCTACGCCTAAAACGTAAAAAAGCCTATAATCATATGATGCCGAAAGTGGCGCACTTGATTTTACTGTTGCTTGAAGTTCTGCATATCGCATAAACGGATTGAGGCTTGACAGTTTCATTAATATTCCCCCTAAGTTTGTTTTTTAAACTTTTTAGTTTGTATTTACTATTGATTATATACTAAATTTATAATATAATCAAGTATATATAAATAAAGTTTAGGGGTTTTTATGAAATACATAGTCGGATATCCGATAAATGAAAACAAAAATTTTATAAACGAAATTATTAACAATAAGGGCTATATAGAAGAAGTTTACTTTTCCTGGGGGGATATGCCAAACGGCAGAAGTGCGCTTACAAAAAACGGCTCCACCCCGTTTGAAACGCTTACCCGCCAAGTAAACGATTTAAAGGTTTTAAGCAAAAACGGAATTAAACTCAACCTACTTTTTAACGCCAACTGTTACGGTAAAGACTCGCAATCACGCGAATTTTTTAATAGCATAGGCGATTTGATTGATTATATAAAAACTAACTTTAACCTTAACTCGATAACAACGTCGTCACCACTAATTGCAAAGTTTGTTAAAGGGAATTTTGAAGGTATTGACGTTAGGGCGTCGGTCAATATGGAAATAGGTAGCATTGAAGGTATATCTTATCTTAAAGATTATTTTGATAGTTTTTACGTTAAGCGTGAACTCAACCGCAACCTTCCCGCCCTTTTAAAACTTAAAAAATGGTGTGACGAAAACGGCAAAACTATGTATCTTCTTGCTAACAGCGGTTGCCTAAATAACTGTTCCGCACATACCTTCCACGATAATTTAGTGGCGCACGAAAAAGAAATCTCTAAAATGGATAACGGCTATCAGTTTAAAGGTATTTGTTGGGAACATTTATCTAGTACCTACGGAAAGGAAACTTGGCTTCAAAAAACAAACTTTATCCGCCCTGAAGATATTTCTTTATACGAAAGTATAACCCCAGCCGTTAAACTTGCAACAAGGGTTAATAGTTCTCCTACAAGGGTACTTAACGCTTATATAAACGGCGGATATAAAGGTTCGGTTATGGAAATTTTAGAGCCTAACCACAGCGGAGCCTTTTACCCTGCCTATGCCGAGAACGGTAACTTCCCTATCGACTACGCTAAAACTGTACTTAACTGCAATAAGGACTGCGAAAACTGTAATTATTGTAAAGAGATTTTAAAAAAGGTTTTAATAACCTTGCCAGAAGATACTTCAATGAAAGTGTAACCACTTAAACAGAAATAAAAAAATAAAATTAGGCTTTATTGTGAGCGGTTACAAAAAAGCCTAAAGGAGAAAATATGCTTACTAGTGAAATGATTAAAAAAGTTGCTTTAGAGGCGGGTGCGGACGCGTGCGGTATTGCACCTATTTCAAGGCTTAACGGCGCGCCCGACGATATGAACCCTAAGTTCTTATTCCCCGAGGCAAAATCGGTAATTGGGTTTGTATTTAGAATTCCACGTGGCGTTCAACGTGGTATTGAAGAAGGCACGCAATTCTATCAATATCCATCAATGGCGTACGGCGGTATTAACGAAATTTTCGCCCCTGCCGTTTTATACCACGTAGGTAAACTTATTGAAGACGAAGGCTACGAGGCCTTTACTTATAGAAACACCGGTGCACGTGGTAGCGTTTCGGATATGGACGGTAGCCCTGGTAATACTTTATCACCTGAAGAACAAATTGAAATTAACGAAAATGCTAAAACTTCAACGGCACACCACAGAAGTGTTCAATTTACCCGCCCTACCCGTGATATCAACGTTGCGCCTGACTTACAATTCCAATTTAGGCTTGTTGCCGTTGCGTGCGGTCTTGGCGAAATCGGTTATAGCAAAATGCTTTTAACACCTGAGTTTGGTCCACTTCAAAGGGTTGCGTTTATCTTTACCGATGCGGAACTTGAATACGATGAAATGTATAATGGCGAACCTCTTTGCCGTAAGTGTGGGGCTTGTGTTAGGGAATGTCCTGGCGGTTGTATTCCGCCAATGAATTCTGGCAAAACTGTTCGCGTTGACCTTGACGGCAAGATTTGTGAGTGGGGCGATATTGATATGTGGCGCTGTTATGCTTTCTACACCCACGCAGGTAGATATTACAATCCTTTCGTTCCTAAGGAAGTTTGGGATAAAAACGAAAACGGCAGTCTTGACCTTATGGAAGGTAAAACTGATATTGCCGATGAAAAAGAAATTATGAAGGTTTATACCGAACTTCAAAAATATTTCCCAAGTTGGGTTGGCTACAATATGGCAAAATGCGGTGGATGTATAAGGGCGTGCGTATCAATGCTTGAAAAGAAAGGCGGTTGTATGCAGCACCGCTTTGAAAAACCGCTTAGGAAGGGTAAACCATGGAAGTTAGACAGATAATAGTTAACTCGCACGATTGTGAAGGCTTTAAAGTCGTTCACGAATACGGCGAGTGGAAAGTTGGAATTTTAAACTATAACGAAAGGTTTTCTAAATTTAAAGAACTTGAAAACCACACCCTAACCGATGAAGTTTTTATTCTTGTTAGCGGTAGTGCTACCCTTTACACGGAAGACGAAAAGGTTGAAATGGAAATTTCTAAATCTTACACCGTTCCAGCAAACGTATGGCACCATATAGTTGTTAGTAAGGATGCTAAAGTTATAGTTATCGAAAATAAAAACACTTCAAAAGACAATACTTTGAAAAAATATTTTGATTAATGGAGAAACACAATGTTAACTAGCGAGATGATTAAACAAAGGGCTAAGGAACTTGGCGCAACCGTTTGCGGTATCGGTAGAATTTACAATGAGCCAAACCCACAAAGGGACCCTAAAATGATACTTCCCGAAGCAAAATCTATTATCGGTTTTGGGTTTATTGTTCCTAAAACTCTTTACGATACAATGAATAACGGCTCTCAATACTACACCTACACTACTTTAGGGGTAAAATATCCCGATGAAGAACTTGCCGAAATTTTCCTTCTTAAAATTGGCGGTATGATTGAAAACGAAGGCTACGATGCCTGTCTTCAAAAAGCAATACCGAACTTAAGAATTAAGGGTGACAAAACTACTAACCCTGAAGTTATGGACACTTACGAACTTATCCACGCAGTACCCGTAGCGGAAGGCAAACCTGCACCGGACGTTATTATCGACTTTGGCAAAGCGGCAAAAGCCTGCGGTATTGGTGATAGAGGTTTAAGTGGTAAAGTTTTAAGCCCTAAATACGGGCCGTATATCCGTTACTGCTTTATAATTACCGATGCCGAACTTGATTACGATGAACCTTTAACTTCGCCCGTTTGTGACGGTTGCGGTAAATGTATAAACGCTTGCCCTGGCAACGCTATTTCTAACGAAGGACTTGATACTTGGCAATGTTCGGTTTACTATAAAGGTGCGCACAAATCCAACCCGTTTATGACTGAAGATTTCTTAAAGGATAATCCTGATAGAGAAGACATTATTAACGGAAATTATCGTTTTGATAGCGAAAGCGCAAGAAAAATCTACCCTGAACTTAAATTTTTACCAAATACTCAATGGGGTTATTCCGCTTGCATTTGCGGTAGACCTTGTGACGTTGCATGCTACAATCACTTAATTGGGGGTAAGAAAAATGAAAAATAGAATTATCGAACTCGCTAAAAAATGCGGTGCGGATATCGTTGGCTTTGCACCTATAGAAAGATTTAACGATATGCCCGAAGTATTAAAACTTTTACCTTCAGCAAAAACTGTTATCGGTTTAGCGTTTAGGGTACTCCGCGGTACTTACCGCGGTACGGAAGAAGGCACAACTTACTATCAATATACAACCATGGCAGTTGAAAATATGGAAGAAACGATTATGCCTATGGCTTCACTTCGTCTTTCTATGATTCTTGAAGAAGAAGGCTACCTTGCCCTTCCACAAAGAAGACACCAACAAATTATGGCGGAAGAAAATTCTACCAACCCAGAAGTTGCCTACGATGCTATTTACAGGGGTAAAACGCAAGAAACTCAACTTGACTTTAATAAATTAGCAATTCGTTGCGGTCTTGGCGAAATTGGTTTTAGCGGTGCACTTCTTACAGATGAGTTTGGCCCGTTTGTTAGAACTTGCTTTATCCTTACCGATTTAGAAGTTGAACCTACTGAGGTTAAAACTCCACACCTTTGCGATAAATGTGGCAAGTGTAAAAAGGCTTGCCCTGGCGGTGCTATTGATGAAAACGGCAACTTGGATAAATGGCAATGTGCAGTTTACTACAACGGCGCAAACGGACTTAAAAACCCGTTCATGCCACCTGATGCCTTTAAAAACTTTGAAGAAAGGCTTGAAATTATTTGTGGCAAGTATAAAGTTAACCCCGAAACGGCTAAAAAAGTTCTTGATAACATTTACTTCTACCCACCTGCACAACACGCATATCAATGTTCTATTTGCGGTAGGGCTTGCGACACCGCTTGCTATTCGCATTTAGAAGAAAAAGGCGTTTTAACTAAAACCTTTAAAACTCCGTTTAAAAAACGTGAAGATTGGTCGTTTAAAATTGAAGATTTTAAAAACTAACAAAAAAACTGCGATTAAATCGCAGTTTTTTAATAATATCACATTTTTATTGCATTTCCTCGACATAAATGTTAAACTATATAAAAGGAGAAAATTATGAAACTTAATTATGATATCGTAGTTGTTGGCGGAGGCCCTGCGGGAATAGCCTGTGCAATATCAGCAAGAAGATTTAACGCTAAAGTTTTACTTATTGAAAAAAACGGTGTGCTTGGCGGTATGAGTACCGCTGGTATGCTTAACGTTTGGTGCGGTGATAGCCGTAGTTCTATATTCAATGATATAGTAGATAAAACCACAAAAACAGTTCCAAGCGGTAGGCGTATTTTTTCGCCTGAAACTTTAAAATACGAATATATTGACCTTATAGAAAAACACGGTGTAGACGTTATTTTACACTCTTTTTTAAGTGAAGTTACAGTTGAGGATAATAAAATCAATAGCATTAAAGTTGCAACAAAATCTGGTTATATCACCATTTATGCATCTTCTTTTATAGACTGCACCGGTGACGGTGACCTTGCAACCTTATCAGGTATTAATTTTGATATGGGTAGAGATGACGGACTTATGCAACCTATGACGGTTGAGTTTATGATAGGTAACGTAAATACCGAAAAAGCCCTTTTTAAAGAGGCAAGGCTCGACCCTATTTTGCAAGATAAAATGCAACAATATCTTAGTGACGGCAAAATTTCTAAGCCAGTAGGACTTATAATTTTAGTTGAATCGTTAGAACCAAACACAGCATACTGCAATATGACAAACGTTATTGAAGTTGACGGCACAAACGTTTTTGATTTGACTAAAGCGGAATTTCAAGCGCGCAAACAAATACCACAAATTATTAAATTTTTACGTGAAAACGTTGTAGGATATGAAAACTGTATATGTCTTGTATCTGCCAGCCACGTAGGTACGAGAGAATCGCGTAGACTTAAAGGCAGGTATACGTTAACCGCTTTAGACGTTCAATCAGGTACCTTATTTGAGGATTGGATTGTTGAAGGTGCAAGTTATTGTTTTGGCGTTCACAACCCTAACGGAAAAGTAGAAAAGGTTGAAGGTATCCCACAAGACACCAATAACCGTTATAGTATACCTTACCGCTCTTTTGTAAGTGAAAAAATTGAAAACTTAGCCTTTGCGGGAAGATGTATTTCGGGCGACCATTATGCGCACTCAAGTTACCGCGTAATGCCTATTTGTTTTGCTATGGGCGAAGGTGTAGGAACTTTCGTTGCATACGCTTTAAACAATAAATTAAACGTAAACGACCTTACGCTTAACGATATAAAAGAGGTTCAAAAACTCATAAAACAAGGAATTTAATATTGACATTGTTATACTTTGCTTGTATAATATTGTTATTGTAAGTTAGGAGGCTATTTATAATGAAATTACGTGAAAGATTTTGGCTTTGGGGTCACCCTGAAAAATGCTATAATAATATGTACGGTAATAAAGGAATATCCCGTATGACGCCTATGGAGGCTTGCTTATACCTTGGTGTAAGAAATACTTTTATGGTTCCAGATGGCGAACACGACGGTACAAAAGTTAACCGTAGACAATACAATAAATCCTTTAAAACTCTTTTAAAAACTGGTTGGGAATTTGGTGGAGAAAGCATTACTGCTAAAGGTGACACTAAAATTATTGACGATTATTTAGAAGACTGCAAGGAATTCCCTAACATTGCTTGCGCCGTGTTTGACGATTTTAAAAAGGACGGAAGATATAAAAATATTCCACTTGAAAAATTCCATATCATAATGGATAAACTTCACAACAACGATATTAAAAGCTTACAAACTTGGATGGTTTTATACACCCACGAATTTGGCTTAGATAAACAAGTTGATGAAGACTTCCAACCATACATCAACGCATTTGACGGCGTTATTATGTGGACTTGGTGCGAAAAAGACGTTGTTTTAATCCCTGAAAAATTTGAAATCTTCAAGAAAATGACGCCTAACCATCACCGTATGTTTGGTTGCTACCTTTGGAACTTCGGCGAAGAAAAAGAGGCAACGGCAAAAGCCGTTAAATGGCAACTTGACTGGTATAGAGAACGCATTTTAGCTGGCGAAGCAGAAGGCGTTGTTCTTCACACTAACACTATGGCAGACCTTGACTATGAAGCTTACGATGCTGCTATTGCTTGGATGGAAGAACACGGCGACGAAGAAGTGCCAGACCTTAAATAATATAACCTACAAAACGAATAGCAAAAACACCGAAATTAATTTCGGTGTTTTTTATTGCAATTTTAAGTATATAATGATATACTTAAACTATCAATATTTAAGAGGTTTGTTATGCAAGTATTATTAGATAATAAGTTGAATTTCTATAAGGCGTCACTTCACGGCCACTCAACTTATAGTGACGGTAAATTTTCGGTAGAAGAATTAAAAGAATTGTTTAAACAAAAAGGCTATTCGGTAGTAGCGTTTACCGACCACGAACATTTAATTGATAACTCTAATTTAGATGATAAGGACTTTTTAACAATAACTTCGGCGGAACTTGCTATTAAAGAGTTTCCTACTCAGTCAACGCTTGTTAATCACAATATGCGCGTTACTCACCTTAACATTTACGCGCTTGACCAACACAACGTTATAACCCCTTGCTATAATTCCGTTTACGACCATTACGTTAAAGATAACAATAAAAATAAAATCTTTTTTGAAAAGGAATACGAAAGGGTTTACAATGCTGACGGCATTAACGATATGATTAAAATCGCTAACGAAAAAGGCTTTTTAGTTTCTTACAACCACCCTACTTGGTCGCTTGAAAATGCAACCGACTACGTTAACTACAAGGGGCTTTGGGCTATTGAAGTATTTAATACTTCCGTTCAATTAGGCGGTGGCGAAAGTTACGTTCCTAACGCTTTTGACGACCTTTTAAGAAAAGGCAATAAAGTTTACGCCACAATGTGTGACGATAACCACTCGCTTAATTCTATGTTTGGTGGCTGGGTTATGATTAACGCCGATAAACTTGACTATGCTACTATTATGACGGCTCTTCAAAATGGTAATTTCTACTCATCACAAGGCCCTGAAATTATCAGTTTAGTTAAAGACGGCAACAAAGTTAAAATTAAAACTTCAGGTGTTAAACAAATTGCTATGTCTACCTATGGTAGAAAATGTAAAGCAGTTAACGCAACAAACGGCGAACCTGTTACCGAAGCGGAATTTGAACTTATCCCTGAATTTGAATATTTTAGAATAACCCTTACCGACTTTGAAGGCAACCACGCTTTAACTAACGCATATAAAGTATGAAAACGATAGTAATCACGGGCGGTAGCGACGGAATTGGCGCTTACTCTGCAACCGAACTTAAAAAACTTGGGCACGACGTTATTATAGTTGGTAGAAACAAGCAAAAAACTATAAATCTTGCAAGTAATTTGGGCTGTAAGTATTTTATAGCCGACTTTTCTAACCTTCAAGACGTTGAAAATTTAGCAAACGAATTATTAAAACTTCCTAAAATTGACGTTTTAGTTAACAATGCAGGCGCTGTTTTTAATGAAAGAACTGAAACAGCTAACGGCTTTGAAAAAACCTTTCAGGTAAACGTTTTAGCAAGTTATATTTTAACGGTAAGGCTACTTGATAAATTAATAGAAAGCAAAGCCACCGTTATTCAAACTTCTTCAATAGCATCAAACTTCGTTAGTAAAGCCTACGATTTAAGCGATATTCAAAATAAATCGGGCTATAACCCAGTTAAAGCCTATGCGGAAAGTAAACTTTGCAACGTTTTATTCACTAAACAACTTGACTTATTGTACAAAGACAAAGGCTTAAACGCCGTTGCTTTCGAACCGGGTATTCCTCGTACTAACTTTGCAAGCGAAGGCTCTTGGTTTTTCAAATTAGCCTACCATAGCCCACTTAAATATCTATTTACTATCCCAGTTTCTAAAAGTAGCAAACGTTTAATTAGGTTAGTTTTAGGCACACCTGATAAAGATTTTAAATGCGGTCAAATATACAGTTACAAAAAACAATTTAAAATCAAACGAAAAGATTTAGATATTTTATCCCCTAAACTTTGGGATATATTACAAAATATAGACAAAAAGGAAATTTAAAAATGCAAGCCTATCTTAAAAATTTTTTAAACGAATTTAATTACGAGGATGATGCAAAACAAAGTTTAATTAACGACTTTGACAAAATTTATGCAAACGAAAAAGCCCTTAACATTTATAAAGAAGTTATATCTATCTACGATAAAGATAGATTTTGCGATTACGCTAACTTAATTAAAATGAGTAAAGACGCAAGCGAAATCGCCAGTATTCACGAATATTCAAGCGCACTTTTAATCTTTATTTTTATGGCTAAAAGGCTTAAAGAATACTATAAGGAACTTGGTTTAACTGAAGAAATGTACAATACCACCGTTTGCGATTTAAAATATAAAGCAATCGAGTGTTATTTAGTTAAAGGCATTTGGGGTTCCTTTGTTGGAATTTGGTTTGCAGGATTTTTTAAGGTTGAAAGATTTGGTATTGACAATTTACAGTTTGAAATTATAGATTGCGGTTTTGAGTATAACTATAAAGGTATTCAAATTGCTAAAGATACAAAGGTTATGAATATTCACTTACCACGTACGGGCGGTAGACTTGATAAAGATGCCATGATGATAACCCTTAAAAAAGCACAAGACTTTTTAGTAGAAAGATTCAATTTAGAAACACCTATTTTCTACTGCCATTCATGGCTTTTACACAAAAATATAGTAGGTGCTTATAAAGAAGGTTCTAACCTTAAAGCCTTTGCAGATTTATTTGATATAGTATATTCAGGCGACTACGACAGTTACGAACAAGTATGGCGACTTTTTGATATGGATTACACCGACGATTATTCAAAATTCCCTCAAGATTCTTCATTTAGAAGATACGTAGTTAAACTTATGCAAGATAAAAAAGCTTTCGGCTACGGCGTAGGCATATTTACTTTAGAATAATATCGGCTAAGTTTTAAAGCACTAAATTTAAATCATAAACCAAAAAATCTCCCAACCATTTAGGTCGGGAGATTTTTTATTAAAAAACATTAATTTTGGAAAAATTGCAACCACAATAATCTTGCCTGTACAAATTATATTCTTTTGAAAGTTCAATAGAGCGAAGATATCCCCCACCCTTTTTAAAATCGGCATATAAAAATTTAACGCCGTAAATATTTTGTAATTCTTCACCTATCTCGTTAAGCCACGTTGCATTTTTATGAGGGCTTACCGATAAGGTTGTAGTGAAATAATCAAACTGTAATTCTTTGGCTATTTTAGCCGTTTCTTCAAGGCGCAAGCGGTAACATTGTTTACACCTTTCGCCACCTTCTTTCGCCCCCTCATTGCCCTTTATAGCCGTTAAAAACTCATCTACCACGTATCTGCCGTCAATTACTAAAACGTCGCCGTTATACCGCTTTAAAAGAAATTCTTTTTGCTCGGTTAAGCGCTTATAGTATTCCCCTTCATCCATAATGTTAGGGTTGTAATAAAATACCGTAACGTTAAAGTATGGTGTAAGTTTTTCTAAGGTGCTACTTGAACAAGGTGCGCAACAACTATGAAGTAATAACCTTGGGCGCTCGCCCTTTAAATTACCAATGATTTCTTCACGAAGTTTATCGTAATTAATTTTGTTCATTTTAATAATTTGTTATAACCTTTGCCGTATTTAACGCATTTTGAAACCCTTGATAAAGTTGCCGAAGAAATATCCGTTTCTTTAATAACTTCTTCGTAAGTTTTTCCTTGCGTTAAAAGTTTTGCAGCATAAAGGCGTTGAGCCATTTGTTCCACTTCTTTATAAGTACACAAATCTTCAAAGAGTAAAGCGCAATCCTCAGGCGTTTTTAAAGATGATATTAAATTATAAAAACCTTGTAAATGCACTTCGTTTATACTCATACGTTACCTTCTTTATAAGATTTTAAGAAATGTTGTAATATTTCGTTTTGAGGGTTATCAAAAATTTCCTCAGGTGTACCAAACGCCTCGCATTTGCCGTCAGACATAAATAAAATTTTATCTGAAATATTTTTAGCAAACTCCATTTCGTGCGTAACTATAACCATGGTCATATTAGTATTTTTCTTCAACTCTTTAATAACCTTTAAAACTTCGCCGGTAAGTTCTGGGTCTAAAGCCGAAGTAGGTTCGTCAAAGCATAAAACGTTAGGTTTTAACGCCATTGCCCTTGCAATAGCAACTCTTTGTTGTTGACCGCCCGAAAGTTCGCAAGGATAAGAATTAGTTTTTTCTTTCAAACCAACCTTATCTAATATTTCTAAACCTTCAATTTTAATTTGTTCTTTTCTTTCCTTGATGTAATTTTTAACTTTTAATCTCCTTTCGCTAAAAGTCAAAATTTCATCCTTAAGTTGTTTTTTATACTCTTTAACTTCTTCTTTTAAAAGCATATTAGGTGCTAAAACAACGTTGTCAAAAACTTTATATTGAGGGAATAAGTTAAACGATTGGAATACTAAACCAAAGTTAAGTCGTTTTTCGCGAAGTATTTTATCGGATAATTTTTTATCAATTTCCGCATCAAACAATACTTCATCATCTAAAATTATTTGACCTTCATCAGCCATTGCTAAAAAGTTTAAACAGCGAAGAAGGGTTGTTTTACCGCTACCAGATGAACCGATAATAGATAATACTTGACCTTTATCAAGTGAAAAACTAATATCTTTTAAAACTTTGAAGCCATCACTAAAAGTTTTATTAAATTTTTCTATTTGTAAATAAGCCATAAATCTATTCCTTATAAAAGTCCATCTTTTTCTCAAGATAAGCAAATAATATAGTTAACAATCCGTTAAAGATGAGATAGAATACTGCAGCGTATAAAAGCGGAGTTAATACTACGTACTCATTAACGAGTGATTCTGCAGCAGTATAAAGTTCTATTACGCCCGCAGTAGAGGCAAGTGCCGTATCTTTAACTAACGTTATAACTTCATTACTAACAGGTGCTAAGGTCTTTTTAATAACTTGAAAAAGTATAATTCTACTAAAAATTTGTCCCTTTTTCATACCTAATACCTTGCCTGCCTCGTATTGACTTCTTGGCACGCCGTCTATAGCACCACGGAAAATTTCCGAAAAATAGCAAGCGTAGTTTAAAATGAAGGCAATACAAGCGTATGCGAAAAGTAAAGTTTTCATTTTAATTCCAAAAAAACTCATAATTGCCGTATTTGCTACGCCAAAAAGATAATAAGGAATTAAAGTAACTAAAAGAACTTGTAGCATTAAAGGGGTACCCCTAATAACCCAAACAAGTCCTCTACATAAAACTTTTAACGGTATAAATTTCGACCTTGAGCCGAATGCAATAAATAATCCAAGTGGTAAAGATGCAATAAGGGTTATGGCAAACAGTAAAACTGTATTGCCAAACCCGTCAAGTAGCATCTTTAAAATTTCAATAAATTCCATTATATTTAAAGAGAGTTATTTTATTTTTCTAAAGAAATATAGTAATTAGCCATTACAGAGTCAATTACGATAGCATCAAGAGTACCTGCTTTAAGTTTGTTAAATGCATCTAATTGAGAAGTACATTTAATATATTCTTTGCAAGTAATTTTATTAGCAATTTCTTCTTCACCCGCAGAACCATCTTCAGCACCCATAACTGCTTCTTTTAAGCTTTCAATAGAGTTGAATTTTTCTGCGTTCTTGCTCATTGTTAAAGCAACTTGTTTGTTGTTAAGGTAAGGAACTGAAATACACATTTCTTCTGAACGAGCAGGAGTAATTGTAAGACCATTCCAAACAAGGTCAAGTGAACCACCAGCAAGCATAGATTCTTTTGCATTCCAATCAATCTTTAAGAATTCAACTTCAATGTTAGTAGAATAAGTTTTGTTTAAGTAAGCAAATACCGCTTTAGCAAGTTCGATATCATAACCTTTAGTAGGTATATCGTCAACAACGTCGTAAGCGATAGGTGCGAAAATAGTATAACCGATAACTACTTTGTTTCTTGCAACAACGTTGTCCCAACTACCGTCGTTTGCATTAGCAAGTGGGTTTGTAGTAGATGATGTTACAGCGATTTCGCTAGTTAAACCGTAAGCGTCACCGATAGTTTTCATTTCGCCGTCAGCAATAGCAATTAATGCTTCGTTAACTTTAGAAACTAAAGCTTCGTTTGATTTTTTAGCAGCAATACCGTATTGTTCTTGAACGAGAGTAATACCGCTAATAATAGTAGGTTTATTTTCATCGTTACCGCCACAAGCAGTAAACGTGAATAATGATGCAACAATAAGTAATGATGCAACTAATGTTGATAAAAATTTCTTCATAATTTTAATCTCCTAAAAAATTTTTCCTTAATTATTTTTACTTTAATACTTTATCGTACTAAAGTAATTTGATAATGCTATTATACTTTATTACGCTAAAGAAGTAAAGCGTTTTTAAGCACTTTTTAAAAATATTTTTTACCAAACTTAAAATCGCTTATTTTATCGGAAATTTTGGCATAAAAAAGTTTTTAAATTTATGTAAAATTAAGGGGAATTTTAATAAAAAACCCGCTAACTTGCGTTAGCGGGCGTATATTTTATTTAGATAAAAGGTTAAATATTTTGTCAGAAATTGCAGAGATATTTTCAACTTCAAGACCTGCCATTAAAAGTGATTGAGAATAAAGCACCATAGTTAAATCTTTAAAATCTTCACTATCCTTATCCATGCCTTTTAACTTGTCAAAAATAGGGT
Source organism: Christensenellaceae bacterium (assembly GCA_045651405.1). Classification (GTDB taxonomy): domain Bacteria; phylum Bacillota; class Clostridia; order Christensenellales; family Borkfalkiaceae; genus HGM11412. The sequence goes on from JAZRSH010000001.1 coordinate 23,075, forward strand.
GATTAATATTGATTTCTAAAACTTTGCTTGCTTTAATATCAGCGTTGGCATTAGGCATAGCGCTTAATACCTTTTCCATTTCAAGCGAAACTTCCCCTTCACTTGACATACAAACGGCGTGTTTGTTAAGTTTACTATTTCCCTTAACTTTAGCAACTTTATCCCCTAAAACGTCTTTTACGGCGTCTAAAACGCATTTAACGTCGCTACTTAACTCTTCTTCCGTGCTATCGGACATTAAAGTTGCGTTTTTAAAGGCTTTCTTTTCATATTCGCCCATAAACTTAATAGCAAACTCATCAACTTCGTCAGTCATAGCAAGTATATCTTTGCCTTCTTCAAGCATTTTTTCTACTTGTGGAAGAGTTTTAATACCGCTTACCGATTTACCGCTAACGTAATAAATGCTGCTATCGCTATCAGATAATCCGTCAACGTATTCTTTTAAGGTAATAAGTTTATCTTGTTTTAAAGAGTAGAACATTAAAAGGTCTTGTAAAACTTCCCTATTCATGCCCCAACTTGAATAAATGCCGTATTTAAGTTGTAAACCAAAAGCTTTAAAGAAGGTTTCGTAACTTTCCCTATCCTTTTTAAGAATATCTAAAAGTTCTTGCTTAATCTTCTTTTCAATAGTTTGCGCTATCGCTTTGATTTGGCGGGTTTGTTGTACCGTTTCACGCGAGATATTAAGTGTAACTTCACTATCAACCAAGCCCCTAACAAAACTAAAGTAATCAGGTAAAAGGTCGGCACATTTTTCCATAATCATAACGCCGTTAGTGTAAAGTTTTAAGCCTTTTTCAAATTGCTTAGTGTAGTAATTATACGGCGCATTTTTAGGAATATACAAAAGTGCTTTAAAATCAACGGCACCCTCAACGGAAGTGTGTATAACTTTTATAGGGTTTTCGCTGTCAAAGAAGTTTTCTTTATAAAAGTTATCATAATCTTCCTTTTTAATTTCGCTTTTTGATTTTTTCCAAATAGGAATCATTGAATTAAGGGTAGCTTTTTCCTTGTAACTTTCTTGCTTACTATCTTCCCCTTCGCCAACCGTTTTATATTTAGTAACTTCCATATTTATAGGATAACGGATATAGTCGGAATATCTTTTTACTAAATTTTTAATAGTGTATTCTTCTAAATAGGTATCGTAATTGTCGTTTTCAGTACTATTTTTAACAAAAAGGGTAATTTCCGTACCGTTAGTATCCTTTTTAGCAGGTTTAATTTCAAAACCAACAGAGCCGTTAGACGACCAAAGGTTAGCACCTTCTTCACCATAGGCTTTAGAAAGCACTTCAACCTTATCGGCAATCATAAATGCAGAGTAAAAACCAACGCCAAATTGACCGATTATATTAATGTCTTCTTCTTTAAGTTTATCGTCCTTTTTAAAATCAAACGAACCGGATTTAGCAATAGTACCAAGGTTATTTTCAAGTTCAAGAGCAGTCATACCAATACCGTTATCGGTAATTTTGATAGTACGTGCATCTTTGTTTATTTCTATATCAATATAAAAATCATTTCTGGTAAAGCCTGATAAATTGTCCGTTAATGATTTGTAGTAAAGTTTATCAATCGCGTCAGAACAGTTGGATAATAATTCACGAAGAAAAATCTCTTTATTCGTATAAATAGAGTTTATCATTAAATCTAGTACCCTTTGTGATTCCGTTTTAAATTTTTTCATAAAAACTCTCCTTATAGTTAATTTTTAGCACTCTCGCTCTTAGAGTGCTAATTTATTATATATCTATATTATGAAAAAATCAAGTGTTTTTAGTGAAATTTATTTGATTTGTTTACAATATTTTTATATCGTGATATAATAATTATATGAAAAATTATCTACAAAAAAATCACTTAATAACGATTTCTGAAGTTGATTCAAACTACAATTTAAGGCTTGATAATATGTTCAACTATTTTCAAGACGCAACCACCCTTCACTCCTACGAACTAAAAGTTGATAGGGAGTCTATGATTAAAGACTCAAATGCCTTTTGGGTTCTTAGCAAAATAAGGTTGGTTTTTAACAAATTGCCAATTTGGAATGAAGAAATCACTATAAAAACCTACCCAACAACGGTTTCGCCTATACGATTCTTTAGGGAATTTTCTATAACTAACACTAACGGCGCTAAAATTGATTGCAATTCAGAGTGGTGCGTGCTTGATGCAACAACTAATGCTATCCGCCGTAGCAATTCCATTAACTATCCTGTAGAAATGGAACATTTACCTGCAAACCCAGAAATTCCTGCATTTTGCAAAATAAAAGAACAGGTAGCAAAGGAAGATTTTGCCTATACTTACAAGGTATATTTAACGGATATTGACTGTAATAAACATACCAACAACGTTGCATATGTTAAAATGGCACTTAATGCATTTGACGTTGAAGAATATCAAAACTTAAACGTTTTAGGGTTTGAAATTAATTTTTTAAGCCAATCTTATATTAACGACGAAGTTGATATTTACAAAAAACAAGTGGACGGCGGTTATTACGTAGAAGGCAAAATTCAAGATAAAACAATATTTATAAGTAAATTTTACTGCTAATACACACATTTTAAGAATATACTCACAAGGAATTATAAACTCTCAACAAACTTGTTGAGGGTTTTCTATTGCACTTGAAAAACCTCTTGAATTTTTATAAGTGTTATGTTATAATTTTACTATTAATTAAGAATTTGCAAAGGAGTATAACTATTATGGCATATTTATATCCATTTGGACAAGTATTACATCCATTAGTACAAGAAGATAAGTCACCTAAAAAGGTTTTTGTGCTTGGTGTGTATGCTAGTGCAGTTCATGCAAGATGGAAAAAAGACGGTCAAATAATTTGTCAAGCACTTGCCGTGGCTAGCGAGCCACGTATCTTTTGGGACGGAAATATAGTTGAAGCAAAGCGCATTATTGCAGAAATTAATATGCCGGTAGAACTTGGCATTTTAGAACCTGCGGGAAAGCAACTTAACGGACCGTCTGCAAAGGTACTTGACGAGAATATTCTCGCACCATTGGGGTATACTCGTGCAGATGCTTGGCTTTGTGATTGTTTACCAGAAACACGTATAAACTCAAGTCAAGCAAAGGTTATTAAAGAAAAATACAATCCTTTGATTGAAAAATACGGATTAAACCCTGTAACTATACCTATCCGCCCTAGCAGTTTTTGCAATGAAAAACGTGCTGAAGAAATTACGGCAGAGTTAATAGAATCGCAAGCGGATATTTTGGTACTTTTGGGAGATATTCCAATCTCTCAATATCTTAAACGAGTAGCGGATATACCATATTCTACACTCGGCGAATACGTAGATATGTATGGTTACGGTAACATTACAGAAACCTCTATAAATGGCAAAACAGTCAAAATTCTCCCTCTCGCTCACCCACGCCAAATTGGTGCTCTCGGTGCGCATAGTGAAAAATGGTGTAAAGCGCATCGTGAATGGGAAAATAACAGATAAACCTATCTTTATAAGCAAATTTTATATATAAAAATAAGGCGGAGATTTACTCTCCGCCTTTTATAATATAAAAAAGCGTGGATGTTATCCACGCTTAATTTTTTTGATAGCTTATTCAAAATGAACGATTAGGCGATGAGATACCATAAGGTTGATACAAAAGGACTAATCAAACGCAAGTAAGAGCAGGCAAACACCGAAGATAAGAGTTTACATCTTTTCAAGGTGTTTAACGAACTATTACGACGCGTTTCATTTGAACTTTATCAACCGTTGGTATTGAAGAGCCTAAAATTAAACTAATTCAATGATTGCAACTTCTGCTGCGTCACCACGTCTTTCGCCTTTAAGATATCTTCTTGTGTAACCGCCACCTTGGCCGAGTTGTTCTTTTCTTTCAGCATATTTTGGTGCGATTTCGTTGAATATCTTTTCGATAAGTGGGTGATTAATGCCTTTAGTTCTTGCTTTGTAAGCAGCTTTAGATTCTTTTGCTTCCTTAGCATATTGAACGTCATAAGTTAAGCTCATGATTTTTCTTCTTGCAGCTAACTTTTTAGCACCATCTTTAATTACCTTTTTAGTAACTTCTTTACCCTTAGCATCTTTAGTAGTTACAGTTGATTCAACTGTATCTTCATAAGTGTTCATAGCAAGGGTGATGATTTTTTCAACGTATTTTCTTAAAGATGCAACGTGACCTTCAGTAACTTCAATTTTGCCGTACCACAAAAGATTAGATGCTTGGTTTCTTAAAACAGCTTTTCTTTGTTTTGTAGTTAAACCCATTCTTCCTGGCATTATCTTATTCCTCCTGTTCTTTTAATTTAAGACCGTAACTGTTAAGTTTAAGAATAACTTCGTCAAGAGATTTTTTACCTAAGTTTCTAACCTTAAGCATATCGTCTTCGGTCTTTTTCGTTAAGTCTTCTATTGTGTGTATTCCCGCACGCTTTAAGCAGTTGTAGGAACGTACTGATAAATCCATTTCTTCGATGCTCATTTCGAGAATCTTTGGAAGTGGGTCTGTAGGTGCAGACACAAGTATACCAAAACCACTCATAACGTCTGAAAGGTTTACGAATATACTAATGTGTTCCTGAATAATTTTTGCGGCAAGTGAAACGATTTCCTTACCAGAGAAAGCACCGTTAGTCCAAACTTCAAGGATAAGTCTGTCTCTATCAATGTTTTGACCAACCCTTGCATTTTCAACGTTGTAACTTACTTTAGTTACAGGTGTGTAGATAGAATCGATTGCAATGTAACTGATTTCGCCAGTTTTGTTGTAATCAGCACCCTTATAACCTCTACCTCTACCAATAGTTAAGTCAACGTCAAAGATACTTCCGCTTTCAACAGTACAAATATATTGGTCAGGATTAAGTACCTCAACCTCTGCGTCCGCTTCAATATCACCTGCGGTAATAACAGCAGGACCTTCTTTACTAATTTTAAGAATTTTTGTAAAGTCAATGTCAGTTGTAGTCGTTTTGATGGCGATACTCTTTAAGTTAAGAATAATCTCCGTAACGTCTTCCTTAACACCTTTTATTGTTGAGAATTCATGTTTTACGTCAAGATTCGGTGCAAATTTGATGCCTTGAATAGCAGCACCAGGAAGTGCAGACAATAATGTTCTTCTTAAGCAGTTACCGATAGTGATGCCGAAACCTTTTTCAAGTGGTTCAACAACGATTTTACAATAACTTCTGTCTTCACTTTCCTCAACCGAAATCTTAGGCATTTCTATTTCCATCATAGAAAATTTACCTCCTGATTTTTTATGATATTACTTTTGGCTTTTCTTTGCTAAGTGCTATTGATAAGCACTTAAACAAAAGATAAACCTGAACAAACTGTTTAAACAGTTTATTATTTTGAATACAATTCGACAATCATGTATTCTGCGATTTGTGCATCGATATCCTCTCTCTTTGGAAGAGCAATAACTTTACCCTCAAGTTTTTCAGCATCAAATTCTAACCATTTTGGAAGGTTGTTTGTCTTTTCAGTTTGTTTGAAAAGTTCAAAGTATTTGCTGTTTCTTTTTGTTTCTTTAACAGCGATAACGTCACCAAGGTTGATTTGGTATGATGCGATATCTACGTTTTTACCGTTAACAGTAAAATGTGCGTGAGTTACAAGTTGACGAGCAGTTGTACGAGATGGTGCAAAACCAAGTCTATAAACAACGTTGTCAAGTCTTCTTTCTAAAAGAGAAAGCATGTTTTCACCAGTAATACCTTTCATTCTATCAGCAGTTTCAAAGTATGCTCTGAATTGGTTTTCAAGTACACCGTAAATTCTCTTTGTTTTTTGTTTTTCACGGAGTTGTTGTCCGTATTCTGAAACTTTATGTCTTCCTGCACCGTGTTGACCAGGAGCAACTGGTCTCTTTTCAAATGGGCAAGAAGTTTTATAACATTTGTCACCTTTTAAGAAAAGTTTACAACCTTCTCTTCTACATAAACGACATTTAGCGCCTGTATATTTAGCCATATTCTCTTATACCTCCTATTAAACTCTACGACGTTTAGGTGGACGGCATCCGTTGTGAGGGATTGGAGATACGTCTTGAATAAGCGTAACTTCAACGCCACATACACCTAAAGCTCTTATAGCTGATTCTCTACCTTGACCTGGGCCTTTTACGTATACTTCTGCGCTTCTAAGGCCGTGTTCCATTGCAGCTTTAACTGCAACTTCCGCAGCTTGTTGAGCAGCAAAAGGAGTGCTTTTTCTTGAGCCTCTGTAACCAAGGCTACCTGCACTTGAATGAGCTATAGCGTTTCCGTTTAAGTCAGTAACGGTAACAATTGTATTGTTGAAAGAAGATTGAATGTGTACTTGACCTTTATCAACTTTCTTAAGTTCTCTACGTTTTTTACTTCCTGTAGCTTTAGCCATGTTTATTTAATCCTCCTTCAATTATTTACCTGCAGTCTTCTTTTTAGCGACTGTACGACGAGGACCCTTACGAGTTCTCGCATTTCTTTTAGAACTTTGACCACGAACTGGAAGGCCTTTTCTGTGTCTTACGCCACGGAAACAACCAATTTCCATAAGTCTTTTAATGTTAAGGTTTACTTCAGAACGAAGTTCACCTTCTACTTTTAAGTTATGTTCGATGTATGCTCTAAGTTTTGATACGTCTTCTTCTGTTAAATCCTTAACTCTAATGTCAGGATTAATACCTGTTTCTTTTAAAATTTTTGTTGCTGTTGGTCTACCGATACCATAAATATAAGTGATACCGATTTCAACACGTTTGTCTCTTGGTAAATCTACACCGGCAATACGAGCCATTTTGTTAAACCTCCGAATTATTATTTAAATAATTTTTATTTTTTTGTTTTAGTTTTGGTTTTGTAAGAAGTAATTAACCTTGTTTTTGTTTATGGTTTTTGTTTTTAGAACAAATTACCATAACTTTGCCTTCTCTTCTAATGACTCTGCATTTGTGGGGCATAGGTTTTACTGATGGTCTTACTTTCATTTTAATATCCTCCGATTAATTTTGTAATTATAAAAAATCAGTTTTTACTACGCCATACGATTCTAGCTTTAGTTAAATCATAAGGGCTCATTTCAATTTTAACGCTATCACCTGGAATAATTTTAATGTAGTTCATTCTTAATTTTCCCGAAATGTAAGCGGTGATAATAAAGCCGTTTGATAATTTAACTTTGAACGTTGCGTTTGGTAATGCCTCGACAATCACGCCTTCGGCTTCAATAACGTCGTTTTTCGACACCGTAATACCTCCATTTTTTATAATCTCGCGAATTATTCGCTTATCGTCTTACGCGCCATGCTTCATCCTTAAGGCTCAAGTTTACGCCGTACCATCAGCGTTTAGCGCGTAATATGTTGCATTATAACGTCAATATTTCAACACCGTTTTCAGTTATAACTACGGTGTTTTCGTAGTGGGCTGACGGTTTGCCGTCAATGGTTACACATTTCCAGCCGTCAATCTCTACTTCGTACCTACCCATGTTAATCATAGGTTCTATGGCAAGCGTCATGTTTTCTCTAAGGCGAACACCCGTTCCTTTTCTTCCATAATTTGGAACTTGCGGGTCTTCATGAACCTTTTTTCCAATACCGTGTCCCACCATATCGCGTACTACGGAAAATCCGTTGCTCTCAGCGTGTGCTTGAATTTGCGCACCTATATCGCCAAGCGAACTTCCTATGCAAATGCCTTCTATACCCTTAAAAAAACATTCCTTAGTTACGTCTATAAGTCTCTTTTTTTCAGGGTCTATATTACCAACGTATATACTTCTTGCCCCGTCGCCGTGAAATCCGTTTTTATACGCACCTACGTCAACTGAAACAATTTGACCTTCTTTTATTACCCTATCGCCTGGAATTCCGTGAACAACTTCTTCATCAATAGAGATGCAAGTCGCTTTAGGAAAACCATACAATCCGTAAAAGGAAGGTTTTGCCCCGCAAGAAATTATATAGTCGTGTAATATCTTATCAAGTTCACCTGTCGTCATGCCCGCTTTGATTTTGTCTTCTGCAAGAAGCAAAACGTCGCGGACAATTTTACAAGGTTCTCTCATAAGTTCAATATCTTTAGGTGATTTAATTATTATCATATCAACCTAAGATTTCTACTATCGAATTAAAAACTTCTTCGATAGGTTTATCACCGTCAACGGTAACAAGTTTACCAGCCTTTTTGTAATAATCAATTAAAGGCTCTGTTTGTTCTTTGTATACTTGAAGTCTATTTTTAACAGTTGCTTCGTTATCGTCAGCCCTTTGAATAAGGTCAGCACCACAACGTGAGCAAGTAGTTACGCCGTTAAGTCTATCAACGTGGTAAGACTCACCGCATTTAGAACAAACACGTCTACCAGTAATTCTTTTAACAAGCTTGTCAAGGTTAACGCTGATATCAATTACTTTATCGATTTCCGCAAACTTATCAAGTTCTTCAGCTTGGAAGATGTTTCTTGGGAAACCGTCAAGTAAATAACCTACTTCAACGTCACTTTGGCTAAGTCTTTGTTTTACAATTTCAACGGTTACTTCATCGGGAACGAGTTGACCTTTATCAATATATGATTTAGCAACTACACCGATAGGCGTTGAATTTTTAATATTATACCTAAATATATCACCAGTTGAGATGTGTGGGATTTGGTACTTATCAACAAGCTTTGTTGCTTGCGTACCTTTACCCGCACCTGGTGCACCAAGTAATATGATGTTCATTATTTCAAAAATCCTTTATAATTCTTCATCATGATTTGAGATTCAAGTGCGGTGTTGAATTCAAGAGCAACTGATACTACGATAAGCATACCTGTTGCTGTGAAAGCACCGTAACTTGATGCGTCAATAGCCTTAAATACGATTGATGGAATAATTGCGATAAGTGCTAAGAATAATGCACCGAAAAGCGTAATTCTTCCGCTAATCTTTTTAAGGTAATCAGCAGTAGGTTTACCTGGTCTAATACCCATTATGAAACCACCGTTTTGTTGAATACTTTTTGAAATATCGTCAGGGTTGAACTGAATCGATGTATAGAAGTATGCAAAGAAGATGATTAATAATGAAAGTACTACCATGTAAAGCCATGAGTTTGTACCCATGTATTTAGCCCAGAAAAGACCGAATCCCGAACCCATATCTAAACCAAATAAAGTCATAATAAGTTCTGGGAAACTTAAGATTGAGAAAGCAAAGATAAGTGGAAGTACACCGTTGCTGTTAACCTTGATAGGGATAACGGTTGATTGACCACCGTACATCTTTTGTCCTCTAACTTGTTTTGCATATTGTACTGGGATTTTTCTTTCAGCAAGGTCAACGGTAATAATACTTACGAATACGATAACGATTGCTACTAACATGATAATGAACTTCCAGAAGTTCATAAGTTCACCATAAGATGTGTCAGAAGCAACAATGTTAGTAAACATTTGTACTAACGCTTGACCAGCTGTTGAAATAATACCAGCGAAGATAAGAAGTGAAATACCGTTAGATACACCGTAATCAGTAATTCTTTCGCCTATCCACATTGTAATAACAGTACCTGTAGTATAGAAGATAACTAATATTACGTATGCAAGCCATGTTTGATCCCAAAGTAAATGAGCTAAAGATGATGGACCATCAGTAGTTCCTTCAGTGATAATTGTACCATAGTTTACTAAGATACCAACAGCTTGAATGATAGAAAGAAGAATTGTAAGATATCTTGTGTATTGAGCAATTTTCTTCTTGCCTTCTTCACCTTGTTTTGAAAGTCTTTCGAGCGACGGAATCGCAACTGCTAAAAGTTGAATTATAATTGATGAGTTAATGTATGGACCAATACCCATGGCGAATAAAGTACCGTTCATGAGCGAGCCACCTGTCATCATATTCATAATATTAAGGTAAGTAAGATTTTCAAGATCAGTTCCGTCAAAAAGGCTTGTACCAACGCCTGGTACAGGAATATAACAGCCTAATCTATAAATGAGTAAAAAGAGTAAAGTAAACCAAATTTTTACACGAATCTCTTTTACCTTAAACGCATTTTTTAATGTTTCAAACATTTTACACCTCCGTCGTCTTAGGTCGATTAAATAACTTCTACAGTACCGCCGGCTTTTTCAATAGCTTCTTTAGCTGCTTTTGAAAATTTGTTAGCCTTTACGGTTAATGCAACAGTAATTTCACCATCGCCTAAAACCTTAAGTCCTACAGGATTTTTAACTTCTTTAATTTGACCATCAAAGTAAAGTGTTTCAAAATCTACTACAGAACCTGCTTCATAACCATTAAGTTGTGAAAGGTTAACGATTGCGTAAACCTTTTTGAAATGGTTATTAAATCCTCTTTTCGGAACTCTACGAGTAAGAGGCATTTGACCGCCTTCAAAGCCTGGTCTTACGCCACCGCCACTTCTAGCCCATTGACCTTTGTGACCTTTACCACTAGTTTTACCAAGTCCCGAACCGATACCACGACCGAGTCTTTTTGCCGATGTTTTGCTGCCTTCGGCTGGCTGAATTGTGTTAATTCTCATGATTGCACCTCTTAAGCGTTTTCAACTTTAACTAAGTGAGCAACTACTTTGAGTTGACCTTGTAAAGTTGCTGAGTCAGCAAACACTTTGCTTTGACCTACTTTTTTAAGACCAAGAGCAGCTACAGTACCCTTTTGTGCTTCAGAACAAGATATAGTGCTTTTAATAAGTGTAACTTTAACGTTCATTATACCTTCCTCCTTAACCTTGAATTTCTTCAACGGATTTACCGCGAAGGGCTGCAACTTGTTCTACAGACTTAAGTCCGTAAAGACCAGCGAGCGCTGCTTTAACCATATTTATAGGGTTTGAAGAACCGTGTGATTTAGTTCTGATGTTTTTAATACCAGCTGCTTCCATTACGGCACGAACAGGACCACCAGCGATAACACCGGTACCTTCTTCAGCAGGGAGCATTAAAATAGAACCTCTACCAAATTTACCTACGATTTCGTGAGGAATTGTTGAACCAACGAGTGCAACTTTTACCATTGCTTTTTTAGCTTGTGCTGTTGCTTTATCGATTGCTTCTGGAACTTCGTTTGCTTTACCCATACCGCAAGCTACTCTACCGTTTTCATCACCAACTACTACTAAAGCAGCGAAACGCATCTTACGACCACCTTTTACTACTTTTGTAACACGGTTAACGGAAATGAGTTTTTTGCAAAGACCGTCTTTTTCTTCTTGTCTTCTTGGAGCTTTATTTTCTCTTGCCATATCTATTACCTCCCGTTAGAATTTAAGACCGGCTTCTCTTGCGCCGTCTGCTACGCATTGAACACGTCCCATATAAATGTAACCACCTCTGTCGAATACAACTTCGGTAATACCTTTTTCTAAAGCGCGTTTTGCTACTTCCCCACCAACCACTTTAGCAGCTTCCTTTTTAGTAAGCTCTTTAACGCTTTCAGCGATTGCTTTTTCTACTGTTGAACAAGCAACTAATGTGTTACCTGCTACGTCGTCAATAATTTGGGCGTAAATATGGTTAAGACTTCTATAAACTGAGAGTCTTGGACGCGCTGGCGTACCAGAAATTTTATTTCTAACTCTCTCGTGTCTTTTTAATCTATCCGCATTTTTATCTATTTTAGATATCATATCAGTTTACTCCTTATTTACCAGCCGTCTTACCTTCCTTACGTTCAATTACTTCATCGCTTAAGCGAATACCGTAACCGTGGTAAGGTTCAGGTTTTCTAATGGCTCTGATTTTTGCGGCTTCAGCTCCAACAATCTCTTTATTGATACCAGCAACTACGATTTCAGTAGGGCTTGTAACGGTAAGAGTGATGCCTTCTACAGCTTTATATTCTACAGGGTGGCTTAAGCCTACTGATAAAGAAATATCTTTACCATTTTGAGCAACTTTCCAACCTACACCGTTTACAATAAGTGTTTTCTTGTAACCTTCAGTTACACCTACTACCATATTGTAAGCAAGGGCTCTATAAAGACCGTGTTTAGCTTTTGTAGAGTTTTCTTCATTAAATCTTTTAACGATAATTTCGCCGTTTTCTACGCAAAGTTCAATATTTTGAGGGTCAAAAGCTTGTGTAAGTTCACCTTTTGGACCTTTAATACTGAATACGTTGCCGTTTACTTTAAGTTCTACACCAGCAGGGATTTTGATGGGTGCTTTACCTATTCTTGACATAGTTATTTACCCTCCCTATTACCATACGTAAGCGAGTACTTCGCCACCGTGGTTATTTTTTCTAGCTTCTTTATCAGTCATAACACCTTTAGAAGTAGAGATGATTGCAATACCAAGACCACCAAGAACTTTTGGAAGTTCATCGTGACCAGCATAAATTCTTAAGCCTGGTTTTGAAACTCTCTTTAAACCACTAATAACTCTTTCGCCGTTAGGGCCGTATTTGAGTGTTATAACGATTTTGCCTTGCACGCCTTCTTCAACAACGTCATATGAAGTGATATAACCTTCTTGTAAAAGAAGTCTTGCAATTTCCTTCTTCATGTTAGAAGCAGGAACTTCAACCGCATCGTGTTTAGCAACGAGTGCGTTTCTGATTCGAGTGAGCATATCTGCTATTGGATCTGTCATTTTCTGTTCCTCCTTTTACCAACTTGCTTTCTTTACGCCAGGAATTTGACCTTTGTAAGCCAAATTTCTGAAACATATACGGCAAATACCGTATTTGCGAAGTACAGAATGTGGACGACCACAAATACTGCATCTCGTGTAAGCTCTTGTAGAGAACTTAGGTGCTTTTTGTTGTTTATTAATCATTGCTTTCTTAGCCATAATAAGTCCTCCTTTTAAGCCTTGAATGGCATACCCATTGCTTTAAGTAATTCGTATGCTTCTTCGTCTGTCTTAGCTGTGGTTACGAAACAAATATCGAAACCCCTTACTTTTTCTACTTGGTCGTATTGAATTTCAGGGAAGATAAGTTGTTCTTTAATACCCATAGCATAGTTACCTCTACCATCGAAAGACTTATCAGGAACACCCTTGAAGTCTCTAACCCTTGGAAGTGCGATTGAAACGAACTTATCAAAGAATTGGAACATTCTTTCGCCTCTTAAGGTAACTTTAATACCAATGTTCATACCTTCTCTTACCTTGAAGTTAGCTACTGATTTTTTAGCTTTGGTAAGTACAGGTTTTTGACCAGCAATAAGCGCAAGTTCTTTTTCTACGAGTTGAACGCTTTTTGCATTGTCTTTACAGTCACCAAGACCGCCGTTGATTGTGATTTTAACAAGCTTTGGTACTTGGTTAACGTTTGTATAATTGAAACGCTTCATAAGGTAAGGTACAACTTCATTTTGGTACGCAACCCTTACTCTGCAAACCGAATCGGTTGCAGTTTCTTTAGCAACCTGAATCTTTTCTGCCATAATTGTTTCTCCTTATATAATTAAGCTTGAGCGTCAGTTGCTTCTTCAGTTTTAGCAACTTTCTTTCTCGTAGAAGTTTTCTTTACTTCTTTTACTTCTGCTTCTGATGAAGCGTCAGCCTTTTTGGTAGTAGCTTTCTTTGTAGTAGCCTTCTTTGTAGCTGGCTTTTTAGCTTCTGCTTTCTTTTCAACTTTTGCGTCTAAAGAAGCTTTGCATTTTTTACAAATTCTAACTTTTTTACCATCAACGATTTCATATCCAACTCTTGTTGCTTTACCGCATACTGGACATACTACAAGAACGTTAGAAGCGTCGATAGGACCTTCTTTTTTAATTTTTTGACTTGTTTCTTGTGCTGTACGTGCTTTACGGTTTTTTTCTTGAACGTTTACGCCTTCAACAACGATTTTGTTAGCTTTAGGCATTGCAACAAGTACTTTACCTGTCTTTTTAACGTCTTTACCGGTAATAACAAGGACGTTATCATTCTTTTTAACTTTCATATCGTTCTCCTTAAAGTACTTCTGGAGCAAGTGAGATAATCTTCATGAAGTCTCTATCTCTAAGTTCTCTTGCAACAGGTCCAAAAATACGAGTGCCTCTTGGTTGTTTGTTATTGTCGATAATTACGGCTGCATTTTCATCAAATCTAATGTGTGTACCGTCAGGTCTTCCAAGGCCTTTAGCGCTTCTTACGATAACGGCTTTAACAACGTCACCTTTCTTAACTGCGCCACCAGGAGTAGCAGTTTTAACACTTGCAACGATTACGTCACCAATGTTACCACATCTTCTGAAAGAACCGCCTAAAACTCTAATACACATAATTTCTTTTGCACCTGAGTTATCTGCAACTTTTAATCTTGTTTGTGGTTGTATCATATTCGCTTTCTCCTATCTTACTTAGCCTTTTCGATAATTTCGGAAACTCTCCAGTTTTTAGTTCTGGATAATTTTCTAGTTTCGATAATTCTTACTTTATCACCGATACCGCAAGCGTTGTTTTCATCATGCGCTTTAAATTTAACGGTTCTTGTGATAGTTTTCTTGTAAAGAGGATGTTTTCTTTTATCGGTAACTTCTACAACAACGGTTTTATCCATTTTGTCAGAAACTACTAAACCGACTCTTTCTTTTCTTAAATTTCTTTCCATATTAGTACCCTCCGTTACGCCTTAATTTCTCTTTCACGGATAACAGTCTTAACTCTTGCAATATCCTTTTTAACAGTTGATAAAACGTTAGGATTTTCAAGTTGACCGGTAGCGTGACGGAAACGAAGGTTAAATAATTCTTCTTTTAAAGATTCGAGTTTTTTAGCCAATTCGTCATTGGTCATCTCTTTAATTTCTTTCGCTTTCATTAACCTTCACCGCCTTCTTCGACAATTTCTTTTTTCATGAATTTAGTTTTGATAGGAAGTTTGTTGCCTGCAAGACGCATAGCTTCTCTTGCAATTGATTCTTCAACACCATCCATTTCAAATAATACTCTACCAGGTTTAACAACTGCAACCCAGTATTCTACAGAACCTTTACCTGAACCCATTCTTGTTTCAGCAGGTTTTTGAGTTATAGGTTTGTGAGGGAAAATATTAATCCATACTTTACCGCCACGTTTAATGAATCTTGTCATTGCGACACGGGCTGCTTCAATTTGGTTTGAAGTAATCCAAGCAGGTTCAGTAGCAACTAAACCGTATTGACCGTAAGCAATAATGTTACCTTTATTAGCTTTACCAGTCATTCTGCCGCGATGTACTCTTCTTCTTTTTACTCTTTTAGGCATTAACATAATTAAGCTTCGCCTCCTTCGGTAGCTTTCTTAACGCCACCTAAAACTTCGCCTTTGTAAACCCATACTTTAACGCCGATAATACCGAACGTTGTATGTGCTTCAGCGAATCCGTAATCGATGAACGCACGGAGTGTTTGAAGAGGAATTGAACCCTCGTGATATTGTTCGCTACGTGCAATTTCAGCACCGTCAAGTCTACCGCTAACCATGATTTTGATACCTTTAACGCCAAGACGAGTAGCTCTTGAAATAGCTTGTTTCATACTTCTTCTGAAAGAAGCTCTCTTTTCAAGTTGAGCTGCTACGTTTTCAGCAATAAGTTGAGCATCACAGTCAGGTTTCTTAACTTCTACGATGTTAATAGCAATTTGTTTACCTTTTGCAATTTTAGCAAGGCTGTTTTTCATAACTTCGATTTCAGCACCTGCTTTACCGATAAGCACGCCTGGTCTTGCAGTAAATACTGTTACAACCACTTTGTTGGCTGCTCTTTCTATTCTGATAGAAGAAACGGCTGCTTGGTAGTATTGATTTTTGATGAATTTTCTTAATTCGTAATCTTCTTTAAGGTTTAAAGAGAAGTTTTTCTTATCAGCATACCATTGAGTATCCCAATCTTTAATAATGCCAACTCTTAAACCGTGTGGATTTACTTTTTGTCCCATACCGTCCTCCTATTATTTAGCCATCACATCAAGAATAACTGTGATGTGACTTGTACGTTTTAAAATTCTAAATGCTCTACCGTGACCCATTGGTCTCATTCTCTTTAAAGTAGGACCTTGGTTAGCATAACATTCTGCAATTTTAAGTTCGTCTTTATTCATGCCAAGGTTATGTTCTGCGTTTGCTGCAGCAGATAAAACAACCTTTTTGATTGGTAATGCGCCTGCTTTAGAAGTATTTTCTAAAATAGCAACGGCTTCATTAACACTTTTGCCTCTAATGTTATCAAGTACAACTCTTACTTTGTAAGGGGAAATTCTAATAAATTTAGCAATAGCTTTTGCTCTTTTATCTTTATTTTCCTCAATACGTTGAGTTTTTAATTTCATATTTTTAGCCATTTGAAAATCTCCTATCTTGCGTCAGATGTTTTTGAACCTGCATGGCCTTTGAAAGTTCTTGTTGGTGCGAATTCACCAAGTTTGCAACCTACCATATCTTCAGTTACGTATACAGGAACGTGTTTTCTTCCGTCATGCACCGCAATGGTATGACCTACCATTTGAGGGAATATAGTCGAAGCCCTCGACCAAGTTTTAAGAACGGTCTTCTTATTTTCAGCGTTAAGCGCTTCAACTCTTTTTAATAATCTTGCTTGGACATAAGGTCCTTTTTTAACACTTCTACTCATATCGCGTTCTCCGTTAGTTTACTCTCTTAAGAATGAACTTATCTGTTCTATTCTTTTTCTTTCTTGTCTTATAGCCAAGTGCTGGTTTACCCCAAGGAGTAACAGGACCTGACCTACCGATAGGTGCTCTACCTTCACCACCACCGTGAGGGTGATCGCAAGGGTTCATTACAGAACCTCTTACTGTAGGACGAATACCCATATGTCTCTTTTTACCTGCTTTACCGATTCTGATAATTTCGTGGTCGAGATTACCTACTTGACGGATAGTAGCTTTACATTTAACAAGAATAAGACGCATTTCGCCACTTGGCATTTTAACTTGCGCATACTTATCTTCTTTAGCCATAAGTTGTGCAGACATACCAGCCGCTCTTACGAGTTGACCGCCTTTACCAGGTTGAAGTTCAATGTTGTGAATCATAGTACCAACAGGGATATCTTCAATAGCAAGAGCGTTACCAGGCTTAATATCAGCGCCTTTACCGCTTAAGATTTTATCACCAACGTTTAAGCCGAGAGGAGCAAGAATATATTTCTTTTCACCGTCAGCATAGCAAACGAGAGCGATATTTGCACTTCTGTTAGGATCGTATTCGATAGTTTTAACAACTGCTGGAATAGAATCTTTATTTCTTTTGAAGTCGATAATACGGTATTTAGTTTTGTTACCGCCACCGTGATGTCTTACTGTGATTTTACCTTGAGCGTTACGACCTGCAGTATGACGTTGGTCTTCTAAAAGAGACCTTTCAGGTTTAGTGCAAGTGATTTCCTCAAAAGTGCTTACAGTCATGAAACGACGAGCGGAAGAAGTTGGTTTATATCTTTTAATACCCATTTAAGTTTCCTCCCATTAAGACATAGAGTCGAAGAACTCGATGCTCTTGCTGTCTGCTTTCAACTGAACAATCGCTTTTTTGTAAGAAGGAGTATAACCTTCGTTTCTACCCATTCTTTTTAACTTGCCACGGCAGTTAACGGTGTTTACGTATTCAACTTGTACACCGAAAAGTTTTTCAACAGCAAGTTTGATTTCAGTTTTGTTAGTATCTTTTGCTACAACGAAAACGTATTTCTTGTTAGCAATTTCCGAATAACTCTTTTCTGATAAAAGAGGTCTAATTAAAATATCTCTTTCTTTCATGCTCCGTAAACCTCCTCTAATTTAGCAACGGCACTTTGAGCAAGAACGATTACTGCATTTTTAACAACGTCGTAAGTGTTAAGTTGTTCTACAGGAATAGTTTGTAAAGTAGGAATATTTGATGCAGACCTAATAACTTTAACGTCATTGTTACCCATAACCATTAATACGGTTTGTGTAAACTTGAACGCGTCAAGGAATGCAACCATTTCTTTAGTTTTGCCGTTTTCTACTGCAATATTGTCAATAACGTAGAATTCGTTATCAGCAAGCTTTTTAGAAAGCGCGCTGCAAAGTGCAGCTCTTTTAGCTTTTACGTTCATTTTCTTTGAGAAGTCTCTTGACTTAGGAGCGAACACTACGCCACCTTTAATCCATTGTGGAGCTCTTGTAGAACCTTGACGTGCGCTACCAGTACCTTTTTGTCTCCAAGGTTTTTTACCACCGCCACGAACTTCAGACCTTGTTAAAGTACTTTTAGTACCTTGACGTTCGTTAGCAAGTCTTGTAACTACTGCTTGGTGAATTAAAGCTTCTCTATATTCAGCACCGAACACGATTTCGTTGAGTTCCATTGTGCCGGTCTCTTGACCTTTCATATTATAAATTTTAATGCTTGGCATAATTTCACCTCTTACGCTTTAACAGAGTCAGAAATCATAACGATTCCGCCTGTTGGTCCAGGAATAGCACCTTTGATTAAAAGGGCATTTCTTTGCGTGTCGACTTTCACGATTTCAAGATTTTGAATAGTAACTCTTTCGTTACCATATTGACCTGGCATGTGTTTATTCTTAAATACTCTTGATGGAGAGCTGTTTGCACCCATAGAACCTACTTCTCTGTGAACAGGGCCTACACCGTGAGTCATTTTAAGTCTGTGTTGGTTCCATCTTTTAATAACGCCTGAGAAACCGTGACCTTTTGTTTGACCAACAACGTCAACCTTATCTCCGTCTTTAAAAGTATCAACTGTAACAGCCTTACCTACTTCATAAGAAGAAATGTCGCTTACTCTGAATTCTTTAAGAACTCTTTGACAAGCAACGCCAGCTTTTTTGAATTGACCTGCTTCTGGCTTATTTAAAGCCGCTTCTTTTACCTCGTCGAAGCCAAGTTTAATAGCTTGATATCCATCGTGGTCGCAAGTTTTAATTTGCACTACCGGACAGGGACCAGCTTCTACAACGGTAACGGGAATTACTTTTCCGTCAGCGGAAAAGATTTGCGTCATACCTAATTTTTTTCCAATGATTGCTTTATTCATTTGATAAAGTTCACCTCCGATTTATTTTACAATTTTTCAATTGCAATGATTTAATTAAAGTTTAATTTTTACGTCTACGCCTGATGGTAAATGAATACTATCGAATATTTTAGCGTTTGTTGAGTAGATATCAATAAGTCTTTTGTGAGTTCTGATTTCAAATTGTTCTCTACTGTCTTTGTACTTATGTGGAGACCTTAAGATTGTAACGATTTCCTTTTCTGTAGGAAGAGGAATAGGACCGCTAATTTTAGCGCCCGCTTTTTTCATTGTTTCCACAATTCTTTCAGTTGCTTGGTCAACCATTTTATGGTCGTAAGCTGCTAATTTGATTCTGATTTTTTGTCCTGCCATAATACTTCTCCTTTTTATACTAACTGTTAATGTAGTCAACATTGCCGTGTGTGTCACGTTTTAAACATAAAAAAATCATTCGCTACTGTGTTTTTTTGCTGCGAATGAATTCTCAATTTAAAACATGGTTAGTCGCAAGGGTTAAACCCTCACATTTGTCAACGAAAATTATCTTCTTCCTGATTAAAAGCGATTTCCGGATTCGCCTTTAGGGAAGTTTAAGTAACTTCTCGTATCAACCCAATATAAACACAGCCTCTATATTCTAATAAAAAAAGCAAATAATGTCAACCATTTTAACGCACTTTTTTAAAAAATTTTTAATTATTTTTTTGGGTTATTTTTAGGTGTTTTTTGCCGTATAATTATTATATATTATATATTGACACGCGCGCGAGACAAACCACAATATATAGTAAAAATTATAATTTTTTAAAAGTTCTATTATAGGGTTGCAATATAAAAAAAATTGTGTTAAAATTATTTTATAGTAAAAAATTAGGAGAAATTTATTATGCTAAATGATAGTAATCCCCGAAGTTGGGCATTAAAAGTTAATAAAAATTACTCGTTTAGCATGGTTGAAATCAAGTTGTAAGCATTTACTTATAATAACCTTTACCCATGCCAAACGGCTATGGGTATTTTTTTACCCTAAAAACGTAAAATTATAGGTGATATTATGAGTGAAGAAAAAATTGTAGACAAAGAAATAATTATTCCAGAAAAACCCGACTACGCAATAGAGTTACTTTCCATTATCAAAAGCGGAAAATCTAATGCGGAGATAAGAGAACTTCTTAACGACTATCACGATAACGATATAGCGGAAGTTATCCCCGAGCTTGACGAAAGCGAACGTAAAAAACTTTATAGAATTTTAGGTGTAGATGCGGTATCCAACGTCTTTGCATATCTTGACAACGTAGAAGACTATCTTGCCGAACTCGATAACGAAAAAGCGGCGGATATCATCGAGTCAATGGACGTTGACGACGCTATTGACGTTTTAGAAGAATTAACTGAAGAACGTAAAAACGAACTCTTACCACTTATCGACCCTGAAGTTCAAAGTGATATTAAACTTATTGATTCGTACGAAGAAAACGAAATCGGTAGTTTAATGACAACTAACTACATTACGATAAAACAGTCTTTCACGGTAAAACAAGCAATGCGTTCGGTTATTTCGCAAGCATCGGAAAACGATAACATCACCACAATTTACGCAGTAGATAACGACGGTAAGTTTTACGGTGCAATTGAACTTCGCGACCTTGTTATTGCAAGGGATACTACCGAGCTTGAAAGCATTATAATAACAAACTACCCTTACGTTTACGCAAATGAAGAAACTGCGGACTGTTTAGAAAGAATTAAAAGTTATGCGGAAGACTCTATCCCCGTTTTAAATACAGATAACGAGATTATCGGTGTTATCACGTCAGCCGACATCGTTGAAGTTGTAGACGAAGAATTAAGCGATGACTACGCAAAACTTGCCGGTTTAACGTCTGAAGAAGATTTAAACGAACCACTTCATAAAAGTATTGCTAAAAGAATACCTTGGCTTTTTATACTTTTGTTTTTAGGTATAGGCGTTGCAACGATAATTCAAGCCTTTCAACAATTTATACCGTCTTCTTTAATTATCCTTTACACCTTCCAAAGTTTAATACTTGGTATGAGTGGTAACAGCGGTACGCAAAGCTTAGCGGTAACAATCAGGCTTATTACCGATGATACCCTTTCTATCAAAGAAAAGTTTAAGTTTGTGTTTAAGGAAATCCGCGTTGGCGCTTGCAACGGCTTAATTATCGGCTTGATTGCATTTGTATTTATCGGCTTGTACGTACAATACTTAGAACCAACCTTTGTAGCAACCTTTAATATTTCAGGCTTTGCTGTTTCAGCGTGCATAGGTATATCACTTTTCGTTTCTATGATAGTTGCATCACTTGACGGAACGCTTATCCCTATCATATTCAAAAAAATAGGCATCGACCCAGCAGTAGCATCAGGCCCACTTATCACAACGATAAACGACTTGCTTTCAGTTTTCGTTTACTACGGAACTTCAATTTTATTACTTGTAAACCTACTTGGTTTAGCATAGAAAAAACGCCTTGCAAAAAGCAAGGCTTTTTTTATGCAACGATATTCATTACTTTGTAATGAACGATATGCAATCTTTGATTGCGTGTAGCCGAGCGTAGCGGACGCCAACTGCGTTAGCAGTTATATTCACCTAAAGTCGCACGATATTCATAAACCAAGTTTATGAGTTGTGGATTTAATTTTATATATAGTATCGTAGGGTACGGCGTCCCCGACGTACCATTTTAGGTAATAGGTAAGAAGTAATAGTTGTGGATTTTATTTATTATATAATTTACAACCCTTCAGCCAACTACGTTGACAGCTCCCCTTACACAGTGGAGCCTTTTTATTTTTTGCCGTCCCTTTAAGCGAAGGAATTATTAGGCCGCCTTGTGCAAAGGGGGCTCCGCAACGCGGTGGGGGATTGTTTTTATATAGAAACCGTCCACAATCTTTAAACAACACCTAAAAACTTTACTAAAAAAGTGGGCAACCGCCCACTTTTTAACTTTATATACTTATGTTTCCGTCACTACAATACACAGTTGCGTCTACGTAAGTAGCCCAATAATAACCTTTACTTATTGCTTTCCATTGCGCCTTTGTTCCACTATAATTTATTCTTTTAAGTGAACTGCAACTATAGAACGCATTTCGACCTATACTTGTTACGCTGTCTGGAATTTCTATACTTGTAAGTAAAGTGCAATCACGGAACGCACTTTCACCTATACTTGTTACGCTATTACCTATTACTACACTTGTAAGTGAACTGCAATTATAGAAAGCATAATTAGATATTTTTGTAGCTGTGGTTAATACTACGTCGGTTACCAATACGCCATTTATATATAATTCACCACCATAACATAATGGGTTAGAACTATAATATCCAAAATCTATCATTACCCAACTATCTATACTTCCTAAATAATTTACTTTTGTAAGTTTACTGCAACCAGAGAACGCATCTTCACCTATACTTGTTACGCTATTTGGTATTACTATACTTGTAAGTGAAGAGCAATCCCAGAACGCATAAGAACCTATAAACCTACAATTACTATCGATTGTAGCTGTTGTAATTGAAGTGCCTAAAGTATCCGCTAAATATAAATATTTATTTGTGCTATTGCCTAAATATCCTAACCCATCTTTTCTATTATAAGTAAGTGAACTGCAACCAAAGAACGCAGAATCACCTATACTTGTTACACTATTAGGGATATCTATACTTGTAAGTGAACTGCAACCAAAGAACGCACCAGCACCTATAATTGTTACGCTATTTGGAATATTGAACTCAGTTGTAGTTTTACCTATTGCATATTGTATTAAAGCTTTGCCATCTTTACTATATAAGTTACCATCTATTGATTTATAATATTCATTTGCAACATCTACTTCTATACTTGTAAGTGAAGTACAAGAATAGAATGCACGCTCACCTATACTTGTCACACTATTACCTATTACTACACTTGTAAGTTTACTACAAACACGGAACGCATAATCACCTATACTTGTTACGCTATTAGGTATTACTATACTTGTAAGTTTACTGGAATTTTCAAAGGCATAATCACCTATACTTGTTACGCTATTTGGTATTACTATACTTGTAAGTGAATCGCAAGAATGGAAGGCACCATCACCTATACTTGTTACGCTGTTAGGGATTGTAAAAGTAGTATCGGTTTTACCGATTGCATACTGAACTAAAGTTTTACAATCTTTATTATATAAATTACCATCTATTGATTTATAATATTCATTTGCAACGTCTACTTCTATACTTGTAAGCGAACTGCAATAAGTGAACGCATCATCACCTATACTTGTTACGCTATTTGGGATTACTATACTTGTAAGTGAACGGCAATAAGTGAACGCATCATCACCTATACTTGTTACGCCATCTGGGATTTCTATACTTGTAAGTGAACTGCAACTATAGAACGCAGAATTACCTATACTTGTTACGCTATTACCTATTGTTATACTTGCAAGTGAAGTACACCAAGAGAACGCATGATCACCTATAATTGTTACGCTATTAGGTATTACTATGCTTGTAAGTGACCAGCAACTAGAGAACGCCCGATAATCTATACTTATTACGCCATCTGGGATTTCTATACTTGTAAGTGAACTGCAATATTCGAACGCACAACTATCTATACTTGTTACGCTATTACCTATTTCTACACTTGTAAGTGAACGGCAATTATAGAACGCTCTATTCCCAATACTTGTAACGTTAAGACCTTTATAAGTAGAAGGAATTTCTAAATCTCCACCTTCAAAAGAACCTTTACTTTTAACAATATAATAAGTTTTGTCTGTAGAGAGTTTCATTTCTAATTGTGTTTCTCCACATCTTAGGCAATTCCCCCTATACCAATTATGACCTAAAGGCGAAGCCTCTTCTTGTTCTACAAAAATTTCATTACAACCACTTACCCCACATTTTAAGCCTGGGGTTAAGCCTGGCTGTGTACAAGTTGCTGGAATTCCTTTTATTATTTCTACTGCATAGTGAATGCTTAATTTCCATTCATCATATTGTTTTTTGTATTCACACCCTTCATAGGTACAAACGTCAAACAAGCCATGTTTATATACTGTTTGCGTTCCATCATCAATAGTTTCAGTTATTGCTTTTAACGTTAAGGTATGCTCGTGTTTAGTTTCTATATAATCACAACGGGAACATTTATTCCAATGGAATTCATCATCATAAGCAACTTTTAAATTATGCCCTAAAGGGTTTAAATATCCTTCCCTTAAAACTACACTACATATAGAACACCTTTCTTTATAATAGCCCCATTCTAAACAAGTTGGGCGGTTTTCTTCTTTTATAATATCTCCGTGACTTGCAGGCAATGTTTCAGTTTTTTCTAATCCGCATTCTAAACATTTATAATAAAGTCGGAGGCCAAGCGGTCTTAGGAAGACAATTGATAGATTCAACTCCTTGGCTCACAGAACGACATGGCTACGATCCGACTTGTGCTGTTTTAAGGGAAGGATATTTAAATCCTTTAGGGCATAATTTAAAAGTTGCTTATGATGATGAATTCCATTGGAATAAATGTTCCCGTTGTGATTATATAAGTCGGAGGCCAAGCGGTCTTAGGGAAGACAATTGATAGATTCAAC
>JAZRSH010000002.1:0-160462 GCA_045651405.1 Christensenellaceae bacterium
CTTACCCGACATACGGTAAAAGCGAGAGATTGCGTCGCAAATAACCGTAGTGTAGCACGTGCCAATATGCCAATTACCGCTTGGGTAATAGATGGGTGTTGTAATATAAAATTTATTGTTTTCCATAATACACTCCTAAAATTGTGTTTAAGTTATAATTAACTTAAATATTATACAACAATATTTTGCTTTTGTAAAACTATTAAGTGGATAAATTGTTATAAAAAATCATAACTTATAGTATGAACGTTATTTTTTTAGTAATTTCTTTGCTTTCTATTATTGCAATAACCATTAAAAATCCCGAAAGTTTACTTTCGGTATTTTCAGTAAGCGCTGAAAAATCCTTGAATTTATGCGTTAGTTTAATAGCCGTATACGTTATTTGGCTTGGATTTATTAAACTATTTGAAAGTAGCGGTTTACAAAAAAAGCTTACCAAAGTATTTAAGCCGTTAATTAAGTTTTTCTTTAATACTACCGATGAAAAAACTTCAAGCATAATATCTTTATCACTATCTGCAAATATGCTTGGAATTGGCGGAATTGCAACACCGTCGGCTATAGAAGGCATGAAACTTCTTGATGAAAAACAAAATGAAAAAGGCAAACTTATGCTTTTTGTAATTTCTTCAACTTCTATTCAAATTTTACCTTTATCCGTTATGCAATTATTAACGGAATACGGAAGTCAAAACCCTTCCGTTATATTTTTACCCACACTTTTAACTACTATCCTTTCAACGGGATTAGGCATATTATTTGCAAAGGTGTTTAGTTAATGACAAGTTATATTATCCCTATTTTTTTAATTGCAATTCTTATACTTTGCGCGATAAAAAAGATTAAAATTTACGACGTATTCGTTGAGGGCGCAAAGGAAGGTGTACCACTCGTTATTTCACTACTTCCATATATCGTTGCGGTACTACTTATGAGTGAACTTTTTGAAGTTAGCGGACTCAGTAAAATTTTTATTGATTTTTTAACCCCAATATTTAACCTTTTAGGCGTACCGAAAGAACTTATAAAACTAATTATTATAAAACCATTTTCAGGTAGCGGAAGTTTAGCGCTACTAAGCGAAATTATAAAAGCACACGGCACTTCAAGTTATATTACCATTTGCGCTTGCACGATATACGGCTCGCAAGAAACGGTGTTTTACATATCCGCAGTTTACTTTGTAAAGTGCAAAAATAAAAAAGTGACCAAAGGAATTTTAATATCCCTTTTAGCCACTTTTATCAGTACGATATTATGTTGTAATTTACTTAAAATTTTCTTTTAAATTACCCTATCAAAAGCACGCTTAATCTTCAACGTCTAATGCTTCTAAACCTTTTTTAGTATTAGAAGGTATACTATCGCCGTGTCTTACGAAGAACATTGTTACAAATGCTAAAGCAACGAAGATAGCTGCGTAAGGGAATAAAACCTTCATTGTTCCCGATAAATCCATAAATAAACCTGAAAGAGTTGGCGTGATAGATTGCGCAGCCATTGATGCCGTATAATAGAAACCCGTATATTTACCAACGTCACTACCCTTTGAAAGTTCTACAACCATTGGGAAAGAGTTAACGTTGATAGTTGCCCAACCAATACCGGCAAGTGCAAAAATAATATACATTAAAACTACTGGAGAATTAGGGACTATAAAGATAGCCGAAATAAACGCAACGGCAAGCATTATAACACCAATAAGTATTGATTTTTTTCTACCAATTTTACTTGCAAGTATACCTACTGGAACATATGAAACTATAGCAGCAGCTTGTGCAATAATAAGCGTTGTGTTGTAATCTTGTTGTAAAACGGTTGATGCGTAAAGGGAATATTTAGTAGTAACCGCGTTATAGCCCATATACCATAATGCAACTGATGCTAAAATTAAGAATAACGAACAAACTTCTCCTTTAGAAAGTTTACGTTTTTCTGAGTTGTCTTGCACTTCTTCTGCTGATTCTTCAATACCAAGGACTAAACTTTCTTCTTCCATTTCTTTAGCCCATTTAACTTCACGAACCTTCCAAATAAAAATACCAAGTCCTACAACCATTACGCCACAAACGCATAAAATCATACCAGTATAGGACATCATTTGGTTTTGAACACTACCCGTTTTTAAAATCATACCCAAAACAAGTACAATAACACCGCCTGCTGCACCCATAAGGTTTATAATGGCATTACCTTTAGAACGTAACGGTTTTATAGTTACGTCAGGCATTAACGCTACTGCAGGCGAACGGAAGGTCGCCATTGAACATAAAGTTAAAAGTAATAAGATAAAGAATATAACAAGCGGTGTTGGATTTGCAACCGTTTGATTCCAACAATGTACTGAACGTGCCGCAACAGCAACGTTTGTGTAAATATTATTAGAACCTTCACGACTAATATTACCATACACGCCATTTTCGTAGGTGTAAGTTAATTTAGAGTTTTCACCTTCTAATAAAGAAATAAATTTACCTTTTACTTCAATTTTTTCTACGTCTGCCAACTCATCAAAATCTTTGTTTTTATAAATTCTTGCAACGTAATCTTGAACGTTGATTTTACCGTCTTCTTCAAGATTTGTAATTTCAGCATTTTCTTCCCATAATACTTCCATAAACTCTGTATTAGTATTATTTTCATAGACTTTGTTAAGTTGGGTATTATCAGCAAAAGATAATCCTATAAACGCTAAAACTGCAACGATAGTACCTAAAACAATGTAAGGGGTTCTTTTACCATACTTTGATTTAGTTTTATCGCTTAACGCACCAAAAAGTGGTAACATAAACAACGCTAAAATATTGTCAAGCGTCATTATAAAACCAGACCAAGTTTGGTTAAGACCGAATTTATTAACAAGCATCATAGGAACTAACGAATCATACGCTTGCCAAAATGCTGAAATAAGGAAGAAGGCAAAACCTACAAGTATTGTCTTTTTATAGTTTAATTTCATATAATTATCCCCTTTTAATCTTTTGTTTTAAATTATTATTTAGCAGAAATTGCGTAAAGTAATTTTCTGCAACTTTCACATTCCTTAATATCGCCCGTTGAAAGTTCGGATATTGCGCTAATCGACATACCCGTAGCGCACGAAGGACAGTAACAGTTACCCTTTGAAGTATCAACGCCGTACACGATTGGGAATTTTTTATCCTTTCTTCGCGATAAGTATTTTTGCATTAACTCTTCGTTAATATCGACTTTTATTTTATCAAGTTTTGCTTGTAATTCTTGTTTTTTAGTTTTTTGCGAATCGGCAAATTCTTTTGCTTTTGGTCCAAATTCTTCAAATTGAACCTTCATTTCTTTAGTTTTTACCCTTAATTGGTTAAATTCTTTTAAAAGCGCATCCATTTCTTTAGTTAAAGAATTGATTTTGCTTTCAGTAGAAGCAAGAACGTCGCAAGCAGTTTGATATTTTTGCTTGTAGTAGTTAAGTTCTTCTTCACTTTCACACGATTCAACAGATTGAGCGTAAACCGTAGCTTCTTCTTGAAGTTTTTTTGCTTCGTTTAATGCGTTATTGTAAGAATCTACTATAGTTTTAGCCTTGTTTTCTAAACTTGATAAACTATCGTTAACCGTGTTTAAAAACTTTTTAGCCGTAAAGAATTTTTGCGTATCTTCATTTTTTAAAAGTTCGTCTTCTAAAACTTTAAGGTCTTTGTCTACTTCTTGATACGCTAATATCAATTCTAATTGTTTATTCATAATAAACCTCCGAATTTATTTAAATATTGAGTTATAAATATACTTTTTCTTGATTGATAAAGCAATTAACGTTAATTTTATCCTTAACGGCTTGATAAAATTTATCAAAACCGTAAAACTCACTTGAGTAATGTGTAACCTCAATAAGTTTTTTACCTAACGTTAACGCCTTTAAAATTACGTGGTGTTTAATATCCGCTGATATTAATAAATCACAATCTTTAGCAAGTTCTATTTCGCTTTCATCAAGCCCTGCACCGCAAAAAGTTGCAACCTTACTAACTTTTTCTTGCAAATTTCCATACACCATAACTTTGCTTGATGAAAATTCTTTTTTATACCTTTCGGCAATTTCTTCAAGGGTGTTATCAACGGTAAATTTTCTTCCGTAGCCAACACTATCGCCAAGCGGAATTAAAATTTCTTGACAATCCCCGCCTAAGCCCTTTGCCAAGTAATAGTCGATACCATACTTAGAAACGTCTAAATTTAAGTGAAAGGAAATTACACCGATTTTATTATTTAACGCCTTAAGCAAAGCATCACTTTCAGCAAGTGAAGAAATTGGCTTATAGATTGCAGGGTGATGTGTAATTATTAAGTTGCAACCCTTTTCTATAGCCTTTTCAACGGCATAAGCGGTTAAATCAAGGGAAAACATTACGCCGGTTATATCGTCGCTTACGTGGGCAATGATACCGCTATTGTCAAAACCGTTAATCGCCATGCAAAACTTATCAGACAATTCAACGGGCGCGTATTCGTTTAAAATGTTAAATATTTCGTTAATTTTCATTTAAAACCTCGCGTATTAAATCGAGTTTTGGTTTGACTTTTAAGTCTTTTTCTACTACTTGAGAAAGCAGTTTTTCTTCTTTTTTTAATTTTTCGATAAAGTCTAAAGGTCTTTCACGCAAGTTATCCCTACCAAATGTAAATTCCTTTTCGGTATAACTGTCAACACCTATTTCAGCTTTTATTACGTCGTAAAACTTACCGTCAAAAAAGGTAAAGTCTTTTGTGATTTTATAGCCGAGTTCAATGAGAAGTCGCCTAACTTTATCGTTGTTTTTTTGCGGTGCTAAAAGCAAGCCTTTTGGCAAACTGTTTACACCTTTTAAAATTGAGCAAATTTCTTCGCCACCCATACCCGCTATTACTGCGAAATCGGCTTGACCTTCATAGGCTTTAAAACCGTCGCAAACGAAATGTTTTACCCTTTCGCCGTAAGGTTTTAATAAATTTACCGCTTTATCTAAACTTTTAGCGGAAATATCGCTAATAATAACACTTTCACAAAGGTTTTTATCAAGCGAATATTTAGAAAGGTAGCCGTGGTCACAACCAACGTCGGCAAGAACTTTGCAAGTTGGTATAAGTGAAAGCAAAACGTCTAAACGATTCATATTATTCAAGGTATTCTTTAAGTTTTTTAGAACGAGATGGGTGTCTTAACTTTCTTAAAGCTTTTGCTTCGATTTGACGAATTCTTTCCCTTGTAACGTTAAATTCTTTACCTACTTCTTCTAAGGTTCTTGGTCTGCCATCGTCAATACCGTAACGAAGCCTTAAAACCTTTTCTTCCCTTGGTGTAAGAGTGTCAAGGATTGAAATAAGTTGTTGTTTAAGCATTGAAAATGCAACTACGTCACTTGGTGAAGCAGCATTTTCGTCTTCAATGAAGGTACCTAAGTTGCTATCTTCTTCTTCGCCGATAGGTGTTTCAAGTGAAACTGGGTCTTGTGCAATTTTTTGAATTTCTACTACCCTTTCAACAGGAATACCCATTTGGTTTGCAATTTCTTCAGGGCTTGGCTCTCTACCTAAATCTTGAAGTAATTGACGTGAAACTTTAACGACTTTGTTGATTGTTTCAACCATATGTACGGGAATTCTTATCGTTCTTGCTTGGTCGGCAATAGCCCTTGTAATTGCTTGACGAATCCACCAAGTTGCGTAAGTAGAGAATTTAAAGCCTTTAGTATAGTCAAACTTATCAACGGCTTTCATAAGACCTAAGTTACCTTCTTGAATAAGGTCTAAAAGGTGCATACCCCTACCAACGTATCTTTTAGCAATAGAAACAACAAGCCTTAAGTTTGCTTCGGAAAGTCTTTGCTTTGCAAGTTCGTTACCTTCCATCATTTTTTGTGCAAGTTCAGTTTCTTCATCAGTTGATAAAAGTGGGATTTTACCGATATCTTTAAGATATACTTTTACAGGGTCGTCCATCGACATTTCTTTATCGAGTTGTAATAAAAGTAAATCTTTATCCTTTTCAGAAGAATCAATGATTTCTATTTTCTTTTCGTTTAACGCATCGTAAACTTGTTCCATTTGTTCTGGCGATAATTTAAACTTATCCATTTTATCCATAAGTTCGTCAGTTGTAATAGAACCTTTTACTTGTGACTCCGTCACTATTTTATTTATAACTTCTTTTAATTGTTGGTCTGAAATGCTCATCTTATCCTCCGTTTATTTCATTGAGTTTAGAAGTCAATTTTAAAATTGCCCTTGCAAGTTCTTTTCGTTTATTTAAATCGGTTTCGGCTGAATATTGCGCGTTAAGTAATTTAATATCGCTATCAATATTATCTTTTTTAAGAGCCAAAACACAGTCTTTAAAATATTTTTCTTCAATGGTTTTATCAGTCAAGTTATCCATTGCTGATAACACGTGTGAAAGTTCTTCGTAAGCGCTTTCACCAAGGTTGCTTGTAAGTGTTTGAATATCGGTAAAATCAAACGCATATTCATCGGCTATCGCTTGACGGACTTCATCGTTGAAATACACTTCGCTAACGTCAAAGTCGTTAGTGTATGAACAGCCGTTTAAAAGTGCCGACAATATAAACCTTTCGGCTTGAATAATCTTATCGCCAAGCGCACGTTTTTCAATTACGATTTCTTCCCTTGCTGATTCCGTGATAGTACCGCTTTCCAAGTCACGCTTTAACGATTCGTAAGTTATACCCGATTTATCCCTAACCTTTTTTAAGAATTCTTCACGGATAAACGCGTCGCTAATACCCCTTAAAAAGTTTAAACTTTCACTAACGTATTTACGCTTGTCCACTTGACTATTCATATCCTTGCCGTTCGATATAAGTTCAAACTTAAAGTCAAGTAACGGAACGGCTTGGTCTAATAATTTTTGGTAGGCATCGGTGCCTCGTTCCCTTATAACGTCATCAGGGTCTAAACCATCGGTAAGTTTAACAATTCTTACGTCAAACCCTTCGTTTGCAAAGATATCCAAACTTCTTATCGTTGCGCCTTGACCTGCCGAGTCGCCATCGTAACTAACTAAAACTACGTCGGTATATCTTTTTAAAAGTTTGGCTTGGTCAAGTGTTAATGAAGTACCCATTGAGGCAACAACGTTTTTAAAGCCCGCTTGGTAAAGCGATATGGTATCCATATAACCCTCAACCATTATAACGTATTTAAGGTTGGTGGTGTTTTTTTCGATTTTTAAATTATTTATAGCATACAAAGTACGCTTTTTATCAAATAAGGTTGTTTGAGTGGTGTTTTTATATTTGCCAAAGCCTTTAGATTCAAGCACCCTACCGCCAAAAGCGATAACCTTGCCCATTTGATTAATTATAGGAACAATCAATCTTTCAGCCTCAAAATCGTAAAGATTACCCCTTTGGTTACGAGCACAAACGCCCGACTCAAGCATTTCTTCTTCGGTATAACCTTTTGATTTTAAGTAGTTAGGTAATTGATTGTAGCCCGTTGATGCGCCAAGCCCAAACTTGCGGATAGTTTCATCGGAAATTCCACGACTACGCAAATAATCTTTATAAATTTTTGCTTCGGGCTTAGATAAGTTGTTAACGTAAAATAAAGCAGTATCCCTTAAAACTGAGTAAAGCCTATCCTTTTTTTGTTTGTTGCGCTTTATAACTTCATCGTCTACGTCATCTTCTTCAGGAAGTGGAATTTTAGCCATATCCGCTAAAAACTTAATGGCTTCGTAAAAGGATAAACTTTCAACTTCTTGAATAAATTTAATTACGTCGCCACCTTTTTGACAGCCAAAACAATGATAATACTGCCCCGATTCGTTTACGGAAAACGAGGGTGTTTTTTCAGTATGGCCAGGTAGTGGACAACAAGCCCAGTAGTTTACGTTACCCTTCTTTTTTAATGCGCAATACCTACCAATAACGTCAACAATATTCAGTTTTCTTTTTAATTCTTCTATGAATTTCTCGTTAAACGTTGGCATTGTTTATTCCTTTTCATTTGAACTTTTTTAACCGTTGGTATTGAAGAGCCAAGGCGATGAAATACCATAAGGTTGATGTAAAAGGACTATTCAAACGCAAGTAAGAGAAGGCAAACACTGTAGATAAGAGTTTACATCTTTTCAAGGTGTTTAACGCACTATTACGATGCGTTTCATTAGGAATTTATCGACCGTTGGTATTGAAGAGCCTATACTAAAAACTTTCTGGTACGAAGATAGATTTAAATACAGAAATAGCGTATCTATCAGTCATACTTGATATGTAGTCACAAATAACTTCGTCAAGTGGGTACGTTTCAAGTAATTTGTGGTAATGTTTTGGCAATTTTTCAGGGTTTAAGGTAAAGTAATTACACATTGCCGAAAACATATTGCCCGCCCTTTCTTCTTCGCGTTTAGCGGCAGGCATCATATAAACGTTATCAAACATAAAGTTTCTAAGTTCAGTCATCGCATCGTCAACTTCTGAAGAAACTTTAACAAAATTTTTATCAAAACTTGTTTCGTACACGGAAGAAATCATTGTATTAATTCTCTCGCGCGAAGTTTTGCCTAAAACTTCTACAACCTTTTTAGGAAGGTCGTCTACACTTATAACGTTTGCCCTAACGGCATCGTCAACGTCGTGATTTAAATAGGCAATTCTATCTGAAAGCGATACCGCTTGACCTTCAAGCGTCATTGGATTACCAGACATTTTGTGGTTTAAAATACCATCTCTAACTTCCATGGTTAAGTTTAAACCATTGCCTTCTTTTTCTAAAATATCAACAACCCTTAAAGATTGTTCGTTATGCTTAAAACCTTTTTTAGAAAGTTTGTTAAGAACCCTTTCCCCCGCGTGACCAAACGGAGTGTGACCTAAGTCATGCCCTAAAGCGATTGCTTCGGCTAAATCTTCGTTTAATGCAAGCCCCCTTGCTATAGAACGCGCTATTTGAGAAACGTCTAAAGTATGCGTCATACGCGTCATATAGTGGTCGCCTTCTGGTGAAAAGAAAACTTGCGTTTTATTTTTTAAACGCATAAAGGCTTTTGAATATATAATTCTATCCCTATCGCGTTGAAATTCAGTACGCATAGGACATTCTTCTTCATTTTTAAGCCTGCCTTGCGTTTGGTTAGATTTCGTTGCGTATTTAGATAAAAACTGTTTTTCTCTTTCAAAGATTTTTTCTTTTAATAAAAGATTCATACTTATCCTTCAAACCCTTTTATTTTATTTATACTAAATAAAAATTTAAAATCCTTGTTTTTTTAGTTAATTTTACAAATTTCCCGTAAAAACTTTAATTTCCTTGCCGTTTTGGTTAGTTTGGGTAGAAATTATATCGTATAACCTATCGGCAACGTCACTTGCAGTTGGTATTTCACTTAAGCCAATTTCTTTAATAAACTCAAGTTTTTCGTCCATTGTTAAGTGTTTATTCATATCGGTATCGATAAGACCTAAAATAACCGTTAAAACCTGCAAATTAGAGTTAGCAACTTCTTCACTTACCGCTTTAGAAAGTCCGTTTACAGCATATTTAGTGGCGGTATACACCGCTTCGCAACTGCCACCAGACAAGGTGTAAATAGAAGAAACGTTTATAATTTTACCGCCTAAATTAAGCATTTTATCAACAGCGTTTTTTAAAACGTTGAACGTACCTTTAAAGTTTACTGAAACAATTTCATCAAACTCTGCATTTGAAACGTCCAAAATAAACTTTTGGGGTTTAGATATGCCTGCGTTATTAATAACAACGTCTATACTGCCGTATTTTTGAGTAACGTAATCAAAAAAAGCTTGTACGCTATCAAAATCGGCAACGTTTAAAGGTTGCATATCAATGCCGTAATTTTCCTTTAAAATTAACGCTTGTTCTTTTGAATTTAGGTAAGTACCAATAACGTTATAATTATTTTGTTTTAATTTAATAGCCACCGCGCGACCTATCCCACGCGATGCGCCGGTAATAATTACAGTTTTCATAAAAAAGTGAAAAGCCTGACAGCAAATATTCTGTCAGGCGTAAATCCTAATTATTTTTTAACTCTTTCCATGTAGTCGCCAGTTCTTGTGTCGATACGAATTGTATCGCCTTCGTTAACGAACATAGGAACTTGAATATAAATACCAGTTTCAAGTTTAACTTGTTTAGTAGCGTTAGTAGCTGTGTTACCTGCAACGCTTGGTTCTGCTTCAGTTACTAATAATTCAACGAAGTTTTCGCAATCAACTGAGAAAGCTTTACCTTTATAGAATTTAACTGTAACAGGGTCGTGTTCTTTAATGTATTGTAAAGCGTCTTCAACTTGTGAATAATCAAGTGGTTCCATGTTGAACTCTTCATCCATAAAGTAGTAAAGTTCACCATCGCTATACGAATAAGTCATCTTTTTAGTTTCGATAACTGCGTTTTCAAACTTTTCAGTTGGGTTGAAAGTGATTTGTAAAACTTTGCCGTCAATAACGTTTTTTAAAGTCGTTCTAACGAAAGCTGCACCTTTACCCGGTTTTACGTGTAAGAAGTCAACTACGGTAAAAATCTTACCATCGTATTCAATAGTTACACCTTTTCTTAAATCGCCTGCTAATACCATATAAAAATTTTCTCCTTGAAAAAATAGTTTTTATTTTACCGATTATAAAATTATCGGATTTTTATCGCTTGTCATCATCGATACGCACTTACCTTCTACTAAATAAGCGGTATCTTCTATTCGTACGCCGAACTTACCGTTTAAATAAACGCCCGGTTCAACGGAAAAAACGTTGCCGTTTTTCAAAATATAGTCACTTTTAATACTTAACCTTGGCGATTCGTGAATTTTAACGCCAATTCCGTGACCTAACGAGTGTGTAAAATACTCATCGTAGCCAAAACCCCTTAACACTTGCCTTGCGTAGCCATCGGCATCTTTACCAGATATACCCGAAGTAATTTGCGCTAAAGCCGTTAAATGTGCATTTTTTACAGCATCGTAAACTTGCAAAAATTCTTGATTTGGATTACCGTAAAATAAAGTTCTTGTCATATCGCTACAGTAACCGCCGTAAAGGGCACCGAAGTCAATAAGCACGGGTTGATTGTTTTTAAGTTTATCGCTTGAAGTTTTATGATGAGGAATAGCCGAATTTTCGCCAAAGGCAATAATCGTATCAAACGAAGGTTTGTCCGCCCCGTTTTTAATCATCAAATACTCAAGTTCCGCCTTTAAATCCCTTTCAGTAACCCCTTCTTTTATAAGTGGAAGTAACCCTAAAAAAGACTTTTCAGCAATGGCGCAAGATTTTTTTATAATTTCAATTTCTAAATCCGTTTTTACGGAAGTTAATTCGTTGACGTAATTACTACAATCAAAAACGTTAACCTTTAAATCGTTTAATCTTTTTAAAAAACTTGCGGACGTATAGTCAAAAAATATGCCAACCGAATTAATAAAGCGCTCTTTTAAAAAATTTGAAAGTGAGCTATCAGTTAAGCGAATACAAGTTGCGTCGGCTTTAGTTTTAGCACCATAATAGTATCTATCGTCAACGAATAAAAAATTTTCGCTACCATCTAAAATCAAATAACCGTCGTCTGCATCAAACTTAGTAAAATACCTTATTAAATCGGTATCAGTTAAGATATTTACCGTACAATCTTTACCTTTCATATTAAGTCCTTTTATATATTAGCATATATAACCGATTTAGTCAAGGCGATTTTCCCTATTTATAGAGTAAAATAGTAAGTTTTCATTACTTTTGCATCAATATCTTGTGTTCCTGCCGATTCGCTTACTATATACGGCTCGATATTTTTAATTTTTAACGCTTTGAGCATTGGCTCGTAATCTGGGCCGTAAAAATCGTCGCCTTCAAAAGTTAAATGCTTTACTTCGCCTTTAGCCGTGTACATAATTTTAGAAAAATGTATATGCAATTTTTCAAGTTTATCCCTACCCGCTACTTGTTCGGTTAAATTCAAAACGTCCAAGTAATCTTCCACGGTTTTAAGGGAACCGTTAGTTCTTGCATTTACGTGGCCAAAGTCAATACAAGGCACGAAAAACGGTGCAATATTACAAAACTCTGCAACTTCAAGCGGAGTGCCAATCTGTGCCGATTTACCCATTGTTTCAGGGCAAATATACAAATCGTCAAAACCCCTTTCGTAAATTTTATCCGCTAAAACTTGCAAGCGTTGTTTTGTTAAATTAACAGCCTCTTCACGAGTTAACTTGCCTTGAGTTGACGGATGAAATACTACCCTTTTTGCACCCATGATTTTAGCAAACTCACAAGAATCTAAAAGGTAGCCGTAGGAGTTTTGAACCTTTTCTTCATCAACACCTGCATAATTTATAAAATACGGCGCGTGAACACTTAATTCAATTCCTTCATTTTTGAAGGATTGACCTATAATTTCAGCCTTTTGCTTAGATAAATTAACACCCCTACCAAAAGAATATTCAAAGCAATCAAGCCCCATTTCTTTTGCCCATTTAGCCGAGTGTAAACTATCGCTAAAACCCGATTCGCCGTATAAAAAACTATTTCCGCTTTGTCCAAATTTAATCATTTAAGTAACTGTAAATCCTTTTCTAATTGAATTTTTAATTCTTCTTGCGACTCAAACCTTTTTATATCCCTGATATAGTCAACGAAGTACACCGATAAAATCTTATCGTATAAATCCCCATTAAAACCTTTAAAATAACTTTCAATAACGTGATTTACACCGTTAAAAGTAGGCTGAGTACCAACGTTAGTTATAGCGGGATAAACTTTACCATCTATAATCGAAAGGGTTAAATACACCCCTTCTTTAATCTTCATTTTTTCTGCAGAAACAAGCATATTTGCGGTAGGAAAACCTAAATCTCTACCCTTTTGCTTGCCTTTAATTACCCTTTCACGAACAAAGTAGTTACTGCCTAAAAGTTGATTTGCTTTTACCACTTCGCCTTTACTTAACAGGGCTTTAATATCACGCGTTGAAACCTTTTCGTTACCGCTTAAAATAAGGTCGAAAGTTAAAACTTCCACACCGTAATCAAGCATAAATTCTTTAAGGGTATTAACGTTACCGCTTGCATTTTTACCAAAGGTAAAATCTTCGCCTGTAACTACCGTTTTTAAACTGTAAAACTCTGTTAAATCCTTTAAAAATTCTTTTGCTGTAGTGTTTTTAAAATCTTCGTTTAATTCTTTGTAGATAACGGTATCAACGTTTAAAGTTTTTAACTTAATTAATCTTTCTTCAAAGGTAAAAAGGTCGCCTTTCGTGTTTTTGCCACCGGTAAAAAGTAAAACGGCAAGTTTTGCGTTTTTACTTTTTGCTATCTCTTTAGCCTTATTTATAAGCGCGGTGTGACCAAGGTGTATTCCGTCAAAATACCCCAAACACAAAACGCAGTCGTAATTAAGTTTTAAACCGTATTCAACAATATCCATATTAATCTTTTAAATATGCCTTTAATCTTAAATTGCCTTCTTCAACTACGCCAACGCCGTAAAAACAATCGTTAAAATACACCTTATAAAATCCGTTTTCTTTAGAAATTTCACAAGGTCTACCGTTAATTAAGTCACCTTCTTGTTTAGCGTTTAAGGTTATACTTTCCAATGATAAAACGCTATCGGGTTTAATTAAAACGGAAGAAACGTCTTGCATTTCAATTACCTCATCAATGCAAAGTGCCGTTGAAATATCAAAGCCACCGCTATTTTCACGTATAAGTTCTGTCATTGTAGCGTAAGTGTTTAAAGTTTTAGCAATATCACGGGCTATAGCACGAATATACGTTCCGCCCTTACATTTAATTTCAAATGAAAAAGTATCTTCTTTATCCGTTTTTTCAGGAATAATAGATATAATTTCAACTTGTTTTGGCGGTAATTCAACAATTTTACCTTGCCTTGCAAGCTCGTAACTTCTTTTACCCGCAACGTTTTTAGCACTATAAGCGGGCGGAATTTGGTCAATTACACCTATCAAAGTAGTGCAAGCACTTTTTATCTCGTCAATAGCAGGAATTCTACCGCCCTCTTTAACTAAAACACCTTCTGCATCAAGGGTGTCCGTTTCATAGCCGAACGTAAACTTAGCGCGGTAAATTTTAGTTTTATCAAGTAAGAAATCAAAAAGCCTTGTAGCCTTACCGATAGCAACTGGCAACACTCCACTTGCCATAGGGTCTAAAGTGCCCATATGACCAATCTTTTCCCCTTTAAATTTCTTTTTAATTTTGCTTATAGCCTTTGCAGAAGACTCTCCACTTGGCTTGTAAAAGTTTATAAATCCGTTCATTATAATCTTTGTTTTACGTTATATACGAGTTTATCAATAACGTCTTCTAAATAGCCGTTAAGCATTGCTCCACTTGCTAAAACGTGTCCACCACCGCCGTAAATTGAAGCAATTTCATTAACGTTGACCTTACCTTTACTTCTAAAACTGATTTTATAGCGTTTTTCGCCAACTTCAAGGATAGAAATTGCAACTTCCACCGTTCTAACCGTAAGCGGAAAGTCAATAAAACCTTCGGTCATAGAATCAACGGCATCACACTCTTCTAAATCCTTTTTAGTAATTGTGATAACTGCAACAGCATCGTCAAGATAATATCTTATATTAGACATAGTTCTTGCGTAAAGGGTTGCTCTATTTTTCGATTGGTCCTTGAACATTTTTTGAGAAATTAGGTGTAAATTCGCACCGTTTTCTACAAGTTTTGACGCGCACATTAAAGTTTTAGAAGTAACGTTTGAGTGGGCAAAATTGCCGGTATCGGTAACTATACCTAAAAGTAAACAGTTAGCGATATCACTATCAAGTTTAACCCCTAAACTTTCAATAACGTCTAAAAGAAGTTCTGAACAACTTGCCCTATCTTCAACACAGTTGTATTTAGCGTATTTACTGTTAGAAACGTGGTGGTCAATATTGAAGTTGTTTTTATTTTTAGTAAATAAATTGTACGCACCGTTGAACATTGAGTGTGTAGAACAGTCTACAGCGATAAAACCATCGTAACTATCATTTACCTCTTCCGTTCTTAGGAAACAATCGGCGCCCTTAACGATAAAAAACTTTTCGGGAATTGGGCTATCGCATACTAAATCTACTTGTTTACCAAGTTTTGTAAGCGCAAGTCTTAAAGCCGTAGCCGAACCAACGGTATCGCCGTCAGGACGGTTATGGCTGAAAATCAACACCTTATTAAGTTTTAATATTTGACTTGAAATATCAGTTATCGTCATTATCTTCTCCATAAGTAATAGTGCTTAAAATCATATCGATTTTATTGCCGTATTCAAGTGCGCTGTCTTCGTAAAATCTTAAAACAGGCACGTATCTTACGTGCATTTTATCAGATAAACACCTTCTAATTTCCCCTGCGGAATTTATAATTGCATCAAAGGTATTTTTCTTTTTTGTTTGGTCGGTAGAATACACACTAATATAAACCTTTGCGTTTTTCATATCCGGTGAAACGTCTACTTCCGTTACCGAGAACATTTCGGTAATTAAAGGATTATTAAGGTCATATTTAATAACGTCGTAAATATTTTTACGGAATTCGCTATT
Source organism: Christensenellaceae bacterium (assembly GCA_045651405.1). Classification (GTDB taxonomy): domain Bacteria; phylum Bacillota; class Clostridia; order Christensenellales; family Borkfalkiaceae; genus HGM11412. The sequence goes on from JAZRSH010000002.1 coordinate 15,556, forward strand.
TAGGCGTTGTCCTCTTTTACTTTTCATATCTTAAATTCCTTATAAAAGTTTCCCGCAAGACAAAAATCTTACGGGGAACGTCTATTAATCTTTTCTTTCTTGAACGGTGTAACATTCGATAAAGTCGCCAACTTTAATATCGTTGAAGTTTTCTATCGACATACCACATTCATAGCCTTGTTGTACTTCTTTAACGTCATCTTTGAAACGTTTAAGTTGTAATACGTTACCTTCACAAATCATAACGTCATCACGGTAAATACGAAGTTTACCACTACGTAAAATCTTACCGTCGGTTACGTAACAACCCGCAACAGTACCAACACCTGTAATCTTGAAGGTTTCACGAACTTCGGCTTTACCAAGGTAAACGTCGTCAAGTTTAGGCGCAAGCATACCCTTAAGGGCTTTTTTGATATCTTCAATCGCTTCGTAAATTACGCGATAAAGTTTAATATCGATTTTGCTGTGTTCTGCAAGAGTTTTTGCTTTAGTATCAGGTCTTACGTTGAAACCGATAATAATCGAGTTAGAAGAATCTGCTAAACTAACGTCAGTTTCACTAATAGCACCTACGGCAGAGTGGATAACGTTAACTTTAACTTCATCGTTAGAAAGTTCGGTAAGTGATTGTTTAACCGCTTCAACCGAGCCTTGAACGTCGGCTTTAACGATAAGATTTAAGTTTTTAAGGTCACCTGAAGAAACTTTAGAGAATAAGTCGTCTAAAGATACTTTTTGTTGGTCTCTTATCATTTCTTCTCTTTCTTTGTTCTTTCTTTCGCTTGCAACGAGAGTTGAAAGTTTTGCTTCTTCAACGGCAAAGATGCTATCGCCTGCGTTAGGAACAGATTCTAAGCCAAGAACTGATACAGGCGTAGATGGACCTGCAGTTTTAACGTTTCTACCCTTATCGTCAATCATTGCCCTTACTTTACCAGTAATAGTGCCCGCAACTAAGTAGTCGCCTACTTTTAAAGTACCGTTTTGTACGAGAACCGTTGCAACAGGACCTTTACCTTTATCAAGTTTAGACTCAACGATAATACCTTTAGCCATACGGTCAGGGTTGGCTTTAAGTTCTTTAATTTCAGCCGCAACGATAATATTTTCAAGTAAGTCTTCAATACCTTGACCAGTTTTAGCAGATACAGGAACAAGTGCAACGTCACCGCCCCATTCTTCAACTAAAATTTCTTGGTCTGCAAGACCTTTTTTAACTTTTTCAATGTCCGCAGTAGGTTTATCAATCTTGTTAGCGGCAACGATAATAGTTACACCCGCTGCTTTAGCGTGGTGGATTGCCTCGATAGTTTGTGGCATGATACCATCGTCGGCAGCAACTACGATAACTGCGATATCGGTAAGTTGTGCACCCCTTGCCCTCATTGCGGTAAACGCAGCGTGACCTGGAGTATCAAGGAAAGTGATAGATTGATTGTTAATACTAACCGTATAAGCACCGATGTGTTGTGTAATACCACCCGCTTCGCCTGCAGTAACGTTAGCATTTCTAATTTTATCAAGAAGTGAAGTTTTACCGTGGTCAACGTGACCCATAACTGTAACGATTGGAGAACGTTTGATAAGGTTAGCATCGTTTTCGTCTTCTTCTTTAAAGCCTTCGCTTAATACGTCTTCTGCCGTTTTATCAAGTTTAAGTTCAAGTTCGATATCAAGACCTGCAGCAATAAAACCTGCCGTATCGTAATCGATTGAATCGTTAATAGTTTTTAAGATACCTTCTTTGAAAAGGCGTTTAGTAATTTCAACTGCTTGAATACCTAAAAGTTCAGAAAGTTCTTTAATAGGAATAATTTCCTTATTGATAACCGCTTTTTCAATTTTTACAGTAGTAGTCGTTGTTTCTTGGCGTTTATCTTTAGACTTTCTAACCTTTCTGTAACCAGTTTTATCTTCATCAAAGTCATCCATAGAAACTTGACCTTTGATAAGAGATTTTTTGTTGATTACCTTTTTATCTTCGTAATTATTCTTTTCTACGTTCTTTTTCTTATTGTTTTGCTTGCCTGCATCTTTAGGAATATAAGTTTGTTGAGTAAATGCAGGAGTAAACGGTTTTTTATCTCCGCTTGGTTTAGAACCCATAGGACGTTTTTCGCCATTAGGAACGTATTCACGTTTAGGCGCGTTAGGGTCGTAAGGCTTTCTTTCGCCGTTTTTGTTGAACGGTTTTTTATCGCCTTGTGGTTTTTGATTTTTATCGTTTGACTTAGGTGGTTCTTTTTTAGTAGGAACATATACCCTTTTGCCGTCAATAATAAAGATGTTAGGGTTAGAAGTAGGAATAATTTGTGGCTGTTTTTCTTCTTGAACTTCAACTTCCGCCTTAGTTTCTACTTCTTCTTTAACTTCTATTTTAGGTTCATCTTTAACTTCTGGTTTAGGTTCTTCTTTAACTTCAACTACAGGTTGTTCTTCCTTAACTTCTTCTTTAACAGCAGGAGTTTTAGCCTTTTTAGGCGCTGGCTTTTCTTCTACAACAGGAGCAACCTCTTGAACTTCTACTTCAACGGTTGCTTGAGCTTTTAACTCTTCTTCTAATTCCTTTTTCTTTGCAACGAAAGCACGTGATTTTTCTTCAATGAGTTTAGCAACCGCCTTCATTTGTTTTTTTGCTTCGCCTAAAACAGCAGTTGCATCATCGCCACTACCCGCTTTATTTCTTAATTGGTTAATTGTTTTTATGCTAAGATAATTCTCTTTCTTTTCTTCAATACTCATTACCGTAACCTCCCGAATATAAGGCAAAATCTTCGTCAATATTTTCTATAATAGCCTTTGAAAGTTCTTTATTAGTTATTGCTATCAGTTTGCAATTTGGTTTATTTACAATCTCTTCAACAAGATACTTTTTACTTATATAAAGTTTTGCCGAAAGTTTTTTGGCAAGTTTAACTGCATCGTCAAAAGTATTGTCGCTTGCACTTTTACAAAGTAACATAACGTCACAACCGCCCTTTATAGTAGCAACGGCGTTAACGCCACACTTTACACCCCTTGCCCTTAATGCAAAACCAATAAAGGTTAAAACCTTACTCTTTTTTTCCAAAAAGCCCCTCCTCAATAGAAGCGTAAACTTCGGCAGGAACTTCAGTTTCAAAAGCATGACCTAAAAGTTTGCGTTTGATAATCTTTTCAAAACAAGCCTTATCATCGCAAACGTACGCACCGCGTCCGTTAAGTCTGCCCGTACGATCTACTGCATACTCGCCTTCTTTACTTCTAACTATTCTAATAAGTTCTTTTTTAGGTTTTGATTGCCTACAAGCAATGCAAGTTCTCATAGGAACTTTCTTTTCAGCCATATTTAAATTTTACCTCGCATTACAAGATTTATCTTAAATTCTATTATTCGTTAACTTCACCTAAATCAGTTTCAACGTTTTGTACTTCTTCGCTTGCCATTTCTTCCATTGCTTTAGATTCAGACTTAACGTCAATCTTCCAGCCTGTAAGTTTAGCGGCTAAACGTGCGTTTTGACCATCTCTACCAATGGCAAGTGAAAGTTTGTCATCGGCAACAACTACCCTTGCTGCTTTTTCATCAATAGCAGTAACGCTTAATACTTTAGCAGGTGCTAATGCTTTTGCAATAAATTCAAGTGGGTCTTCACTCCAAGGAATAATGTCGATTTTTTCGCCACCTAATTGTTCGATAACAGCATTAACCCTTGCGCCTTTGTTACCAACGCATGCGCCTACTGCATCGATTTGTGGGTCTTCGCTATAGATAGCGATTTTACTTCTTTGACCTGCTTCTCTTGAAACGGCTTTGATAACAACAACGCCTTGTCTAATTTCAGGAACTTCGTTTTCAAAGAAACGTTTTACTAAACCAGGTGCAGTTCTTGAAACGAGAACTTGTGTCGTTCTACCAACAGTTCTAATTCTCTTAACGTAAACGGTAATTTTGCCGTTAACTTCATACTTTTCACCAGGGATTTGGTCTTGTGGAAGCATAACACCATCAAATTGTGCGCCTGAAAGTTCAACGTAAACGTTACCTGCTTCTACTTTTCTAATAATAGCAGAGTGGATTTCGTTTTCTTTATCTTCAAACTCTAAAATGCTGTTGTTTCTTTCTGCTTCTCTAATTTTTTGCATAACAACTTGTTTTGCAGTTTGAGCGGCAATTCTACCAAAATCTTTTGGAACAAATTCTTTTTCAAAAGTATCGCCGATTTTATAACTTTTTTTATACGCTTTAGCATCAACTAAAGAAATTTCTTTTTCAGGATCTACTACTTCTTCTACGATGCTTTTAACAGCGTAAAACTTAATAGCGCATTTTTCTTCGTTGTATTTGATAACAACGTCACACGCATCGCCTGCGTATTTTTTGTATGCTGAAGTCAATGCGTTTTGTAAAGTATCTAAAAACGATTGTCTTTCAATCCCCTTGCTCGCGCAAATTTCTTCGAGTGCAGCATAAAAATCCTTATTAACCATAATAATTTACTCCTTGTAAAAGTATTAAATTTTTCTTATTTATAAAAACGAAAGCTTAGTCAAATTTAATTGCTTCGTTTATTTTTGAAATTCTTGTAAGTTCTATTTTTATATCTTCATTATTAACTGAAATTACAATGTTTTTACCATCGTATTCTTTTAAAACGCCTTCAAAGTATTTTTGACCTTTAATTGGTGCGTAAAGTTTAACTTCCACTTCTTTATCTATGCGTTTTAAAAAGTCTTTATCAGTTTTAAACGGCCTATCAATACCTGGGCTTGAAACGTTTAAAGTATAAGGTGCAGGATATGGGTCAAACTCATCAAGCGGACCGTCGATTAAATTATGAAAAGCCTCGCACGCGTTAAGGTCAACACCACCGTCTTTATCGATGTAAATTGTAAGTTGCGGGTCTTTAGTTATTTTAAAGGTTACTTCTACAATTTCAAGATTTAAACTTGTAGCGTAAGGCGTTAAGAAATCAACTATTTCTTGAATAGGTTTAGCCTTCATATTTACCCCCTATAAAACAAATTTGAGAGTGGCTGGCCACTCTCAAATTCAAGTCAACATAAATTTGTAATATAATATTAACATATTATTTTTAATTTTGCAAGCGTTTTATCGTTAATTATACGATTTTTTATCCTTTTTTAACTCCAAAAACATTTCTGCCGTTGCAAATGCGTCAGATAATGCCCTATGATGATGAAAAACTATACCATAGTAATCACAAACGTTGTTGAGTTTATGATGAGAAAGTCCTGGTAAAACCTTTCGTGATAATGCAAGCGTATCAACGCAGTCGTTTTTAATAGCATAACCAAGCGCCTTGCCTGCATTTTTTAAAAATCTATAGTCAAAGTCGGCATTATGCGCTACGAAAACGCTATCCCCTAAAAACTTCATAAAGTCAGGGAAAATCTTATCAATAATAGGTGCATTTTTAACAAGTTCGTCATCAATGCCCGTAAGTTGAACGATTTTATCAGAAATATGAACTTCTGGGTTTATAAGTGTTTGAAATTCTTCGGTAATTTTACCGTTTACAATTTTAACCGCACCAATTTCTGTGATTTTATCGTTTAAGATATCCGTGCCGGTACTTTCAATATCAACAACGGTAAACACGGTATTTTTAACTTCGTCTGGATAGTTAAATTCTTGCGTGAAAAAATTATCCTGTTTTACAACTTCGCATTTTTTTGGAAATACTAAAGTATACTTGCTTGGAATTGGTTTTGACGGCTTTTCAATAATCTTAAAGTTTTCAGGAAATTCGCAGAAATGGAACCCCTTAATGGTTAAACTTGGCCTATCGTTATAAAGTTCGTTTTCGCCCCTTATGATAATTATGCTACCCACTTCAACCTTTTCAAGTTTTTTGAGTTTATTTTTATCACGGGTGAAAAATCTACCGCTGATTTTACCGCTTTTATCGTCAAGGGTAAGCATGTAATAAGTATTGCCGTTTTTACTTTGTTTTTCTTCTTTGGAAACAACGATACCCGCAAAATATACAGGCCCTAAAGTATTTTCGCCATCGGCAATATACGTTGCCATATCGTAAAGTTTATCATCGCAATACTTCATAACGTTATTTACTTTTATAAAGCGGGTATATAAACTTTCTAAACTGCTATCAGATATAGTTTCTATTTCAAATTCTTGAGTTTTTTCTTCTTTTTCAACGTTTAAAATTCTACCGTCGAAATTATTGCTATACTGCCTTGAAAGATAACTTTCCATTTCTTGAAAAACGGAAGTTCTAACAAAAAAGTCTGCAATTTCGCTTGTGAGAGATAACTCATAAGTAACCTTTTTTTCAGCATTTAAAACATTAACGTCTTTTTCTTCTATCATATGAGCAACGGCAAAGCAATTATCGTTTAAATATTTTAAAATTGCCCTTTTTGCTATTTGTTTATCACATATTGACTTTTTACACTCAACAAACACTTCAATTCCGCTTGGAAGTTGTTTTTTGAAAGAATTTACCAAAAATTCAATGCCGTCACTATTAATTGCAACGTCACTAACGCAGGTTATTTCTAACCTACCTAAATTTGAGTTATAAACTGCCGAAGATAAGCGAATATCCCCTAAAGTATCGTCAATTTTTTTAAGTTGTGAAATTAAATTATCAGCAAAATTACTCAATGTTTTTAAGTTCCTTAATAAATTCTTCTTCTGCTTTTTCAAAAGGCACTTTTTTAATTACTTCGCCCTTTTTAAATATCACGCAAAAATCTTTAGAGCCCGCAATACCCAAATCGCAATCCCTTGCCTCGCCAGGTCCGTTTACAACGCAACCCATAACTGCTATTTTAAGCGGTTTTTTTAAGTTTGAAGTTATCTCTTCAATACGGCTTGCTAAACCTATAGAATCGTATTCCGTCCTTCCACAAGTTGGGCAAGAAATTACTTCAACAAAGTTTTTATCAAGTCCTACCGCCCTTAAAATCTTTTTAGCGGCGTAAATTTCTTTTACAGGGTCAGCCGTTAAACTAACCCTAATAGTATCGCCAATACCGTCAAGTAAAAGCGCACCTATACCAACCGAACTTTTAACAAGCCCTCTTTCGTAAGTTCCTGCCTCGGTAACCCCTACGTGAAGTGGATAATCTACCTTTGACGCTAAATATCTATACGCTTTTACTGTAAGCGGAACGTTACTTGCTTTAGTTGAAATAACAATATCGCTAACACCGTATTTTTCAAGTGCCGATACGTTTTTAAGTGCACTTTCTACAAGTGAAATTTCATTTTTGCCATACTTCGCTAAAAATTCCTTTTCGATACTGCCCGTGTTAGAGCCTACCCTAACTGGAATTTTATGCGCCTTTAAACAATCGGCAACCTTTTTGATATTTTCTTCACTACCAATATTTCCTGGGTTGATACGCACTTTATCAACGCCGTTTTCAATAGATTGAATTGCAAGTTTATAATCAAAATGAATATCCGCAACAAGTGGGATATCCGTTTTTTCTTTAATTTTTTTAAGGGCGTTAGCATCTAAACTGTCTTTTACGGCAAGCCTAACGATATCAGCGCCTGCGTCTTTTAAAGCGTTGATTTGACAAACTACTTCTTCTACCTTTGCGGTATTAATATTAGTCATTGATTGAACGGCGATTTTATTGCCATCGCCAATTATAACTTTGCCGATTTTTACAGTTTTCATAAAAGTTTAGCGTCCTTTATTCATTTCGTAAATAATTCTTAAACCTTCTAAGGTCAACATTCTATCAATTCTTGTTATGCAAGAAACTTCTTTAGCGATAATTTCGCCCATACCACCAGTTGCCGTAACTGAAATTTCTTTTACACCAAGTTCTTTTTTAATGCGTTTAACGATATTTTCAACCAAGCCCGCAAAACCGAAAATAATACCTGCTTGCATACAAGTTTGGGTATTTTTTGCAATGATGCTTTTAGGAGCCTCAAGTTCTATCATAGGAAGTTGTGCCGTGTTAGAAACTAAACCTTCAAGCGAAGTTTTTATACCCGGTGCAATTACAACACCGATAAGTTCGCCACTACCCGTTATAATATCAAAAGTGGTAGCGGTACCAAAGTCAATAACGACCATAGCATTGCCATCGCCGTATTTTTTGTAAGCGCTAACACAGTTAGCGATAATATCTGCACCTACTTCCCTTGGATTATCCGCTTTAATGTTTATTCCCGTTTTTATGCCTGCACAAATAGTCATAGGTGTGATTTTAAAGAAGTATTCACACATATGAATTACCGTGTAGTTAAGCGAAGGAATAACCGACGATAAAATAATACCGTCTATATCGCTAACGGCAATAGAAGAACTGTTTAAAAGATTGATTAATGCAGAGCCGTATTCATCAGCCGTACGAGTGCGACTTGAAGACACGCGGAATGATGCGACGAGTTTTTCGCCGTTAAATACTGCGTATTTAATATTAGTGTTACCAACGTCTATACATAAAAGCATGTTATTTTATCCCTTTGTTTACTATTTTTATAATTCTATTTATTGACGGTGCACATATAAGATTGATTCCAAGCTCAATAAAAAAGTTAAAAGTTACAAGCCCTACAAGTATAAATACAAGCACGTTTTCCCCACTTGCCATACCGTAAACGGAATCAAACATAAATAAACAACCAACGACAAAAAGTAAAGTGTTAACTATAGGTACGATTGCCGATGCAACGAACACCGCAACGATAGGTTGCTTTTTTGCTATAAGTTTATAGAATAAACCGCCAAGATAACCTGCTACCGTACTTTTAATAATGCAAGTTAAAGTTGTAACAACGGGGTCATTAGTCCAAATTAAAGTGTAAAACGGATTACCGCCCATCATAACTTGAATTAAAACGATAACGCCACACGCAAAGCCTAAAATTGCACCTGCAACACCACCAAATAAAATACCGCCAAGCACTATAGGAATAAGCGAGAAGTTTAAGGTAACTGGCCCGATATTAATAGAGCCAAGTACGGCTTGTAAAACTATTACAAGCGCAAGTAAAACTGCTATCCCCGTAATTTGCTTTGCGGAAAAGTAATTGTTTTTCATATATACCTCCAATCGAGTTCGTTTAAGATACCCGTAAGAAAAAATGATAAATAATAAAAACGTCAAGCCTTATACAAGTGCCTGCAAATACATTTTAATACATTTTGATTTTTTTTACAACACTTTAGTAACACTTTTTATTAAAAATTAATAAAATGTAGTGATAGCAATATCAAACAAAATATTTTGGAGGATAAAAAATATGATGAACTGTTTAGGATTTAATAACGACAACTGTTGTTTATACATACTTATTATACTTTTAGTGCTTTGCGTTTGCGGTAACGGTTGCATTAACGGTATTTTAGATAAAATTTGTAACTGTAGCTGTTTATTACCTATTATTTTAGTGCTTTTATGTTGCTGTAAAGGTGAACATAAATCATTTGGATATAACGGTTGCGGTTGCAAATAATACCAAAGATAAAACGGTGGCGATTTGCCACCGTTTTATTATTTAATAACCTAAGTATTCAACACCTTTAAGCAAAATGTCGTTTATCATTTCGTTTCTCAATGAGTAAAACATAATTTTACCCTGCCTTCTGTACTTTACCGCACCTAAATCTTTAAGTAATCTAAGTTGATGCGAAACGGTAGTTTGGTTAAGCCCAAGCATTACAGAAATATCCGTAACGCACATTTCAGATATCGCTAACGCCGATAACATTTTTAATCTTGTTAAATCGGCAAACATACTGAAAAAACCAACTAAATCAACTAAAATTTCATCATTGGGAACGTAGTCGTTTACAAGATTTTGCAAACGTTTATCAAGAAGTAAAACGCCTTTTGATTCATACATAGTTTGTACCGCCTTTATTTTACTAATTTAATGATAGTACACGAAAGATAATATGTCAATTTATACATATTGAAAACAAAGTCGCATATTGTATAATAAACGGCAATTTTGCCAAAAGGAGATTATATGAACTCAACTAACATTGTATTTTTCGGTTTACTGTTTTTATTAACAAGTTCGCAAACAATAAGCATAACTCAAGCACTTTTACTATTAACGCTACTTACAACAACTACTTGTATGTGCAATAATACAGTTGACAATTTAACTTAACCACTTGATTTTTGCAAAATTTTATAATATAATCTTCTTAATTATAGGAGTTATGTTATGAAATTTGAAGTTATTGATTTCCACACACACCCATTCCCAGAACGAATTAATAACATTTGTTCGCATAAAGATATTTTAGATATGGATAAAGACCATATCTTAAAACTTATGGACAAACTTAATATTTCTAAATTTTGCGGTTCGGTAATTTCTTCACACCACCCAAAAACTTACGAAGAAGGCGAAAGCGAGTGGACCAGAATTAGTGAACTTAACCAAATTTCGTTAGACCTTCAAAAGTATTACAAAGGTAGATATATCCCAGGCTTTCATATACACCCTGATTTTGTAGAAGAATCAATAAACGAAATTGACAAAATGAAAAGCCTTGGCGTGAATTTAATAGGCGAACTTGTACCGTATATCCATAACTATTCTATGGATAATAGCGGTTTAGATGAAATTATCAACTATGCCGAAAATAAGGATATGGTTTTAAGTTTTCATACTATGGATAATGAAAGTATGGATAAACTTGTAAAAAACCATAAAAATATCAAAATCGTTCTTGCCCACCCCGGAGAAAGAGAGGACGTTTTACGACACATTGACCGCATGAAACAAAATGAAAACTGCTATCTTGATATTTCAGGCACGGGAATTTTACGTTACGGTATGCTTGCCCGCCTTGTAAAAGAAGTTGGCGCGGATAGAATTTTATTCGGTAGCGATTACCCTACTTGCTATCCAACCCCTTACCTTTACGCAGTAACCCAAGACGAATACCTTACCGATAGCGAAAAAGCCTTGATTTTATCAGGCAACGCCAAAAGATTACTTAATATCTAACGAAAAAGCCTTGCATCTGCAAGGCTTTAATTTTTATATTTTTAAAGGTTTTACTTTTCTACCAACGATAGCGGTAGCCATATTATTTATATCAAAGTCAAACGCTCTTTCTTCAATTTCTTCCTTTTTAATTGAATCAATAAAAGACAATCTTTCGTTAAAGTCGTAAAGTTTACCCGTCATAAGATAATACTTACTAAAAAGTTGCACCTTGCTAGACGGTTTTTCCATTACGAATACAGACGAAGATTTTAATTGGTTTTTAATTTTTTCAAATTCGTCGTTAGAAATTCCTTGTTTTTTAAAGTCTTCTAAAACTTCTAAAACGCCGTTAAACGCATCGTCCACCCTATCGCTATTTACACCCGCATAAATATTTACAGTGCCCGTATCTTTATATCTTGACGAATACGAATAAACGGAATACGCCAAGCCTAATTCTTCCCTAATCTTTCTAAACAATCTACTTGACATACCACCGCCAAGCACACCGACAGCCATTTCGCTTTTTATCCTATCGTTATCAACGTAAGAAAGCGACGGGAAAGAAAGGCAAAAATGTACTTGCTCTACGTCCTTACACTTGTGTAAAAACTGCTTTTGGTTTTCTATATTATGCTTTGGCGCTTGGGCTTTTTTACCCTCCTTAATTATAGGTAAAATATACTTTTCTACAAGTTTTTCCGCTTGTTCAAACGTTACGTTACCAGCAAAAGTAACAACCACGTTTTCGGTAACGTAATTTTCGTTTAAATAATCTAAAACGTCATTTTTCGTAAAAGAAGAAACGTTTTTAGCAGTACCCAAAATAGTTCTTCCGTAACCGTCATTACCATAGTAGGCTTTATTTATTAAATCAAAACACACGTCGTCGGGGGTATCTTCACTCATATTAATTTCTTCTATTATAACGTTTTTTTCTTTTTCCGCCTCTTCATCGAGATATATAGAAGAAAAAGTAGCCTCACTCATAATAGAAAAAGTTTTTTCTAAATTTTCAGCAATGGTTTGCGCGTAAAAACAAGTCGTTTCAACACCCGTATAAGCGTTGAAATTAGCACCCGCCTTTTCCATAAGATTTGAAATATCATAGGAAGTATAGTTTTTAGTTCCTTTGAAATTCATATGTTCTATATAGTGCGAAATACCATTATTTTTATCGTTTTCGTTAATACAACCCGTGCCAATCATAATGCCAAAAGATGCCGAATACGCACCGCCTTCACTTACTATTAACGTTAGATTATTTGAGTATTTTTTAATTTTATCCATCTCTTAGAAACTCCGTTATTAATTACAATACACAACAGTCCGTTACCGTTACGCATTTTAAATTAGCACTATAAATTTTAGTTATTATATCTTGCAATGCGTCAACGGTGTGGTCTTTTGGGTGCATAAGTATTAAATCTCCGTTAGAAATTTTATCCGTAGCCCGTTTTACAATCAAATCTTTATCGCTATCACGCCAATCGATAGTATCTTTTGACCACATTATCGTTTGATAACCTAAACTTTCCGCAACACTTAACGTAGTTTTAGAATAACTACCAGACGGCGGTGCAAATAAAGCCATATCATACCCAACAAGAGCTTTTACAATTTTATGCGTATCTTGAATTTCACGAATATTACCTTCTTTAGACAATTTTTTATGGTCTTTATGAAAGTATCCGTGATTGCCTATTTCATTACCGCTACTTATAATTTTTTCAAGCAATTCTTTATTATCATCAGCAAAGCAACCACCGACAAAAAATGTTGCTTTTGCACCATTTTTTTGTAAAATTTCTATTATTTTATTGACGTTTTCGGCATTTTCGTAAACGTTGAACATCAGCGCTACTTGATTAAAATCCCTTTTGCCGTTATAGATAGGCTGATAGTTTTTATTGCTGTAAACGGTTATTACCCTACTTGGCAAAAATGCCACGGCAAACACCGAGATTATAATCACACCTAAAATAATATCTACAATTTTTTTATTTTTATAAGTTCGCAATTCAAAACCCCCGAATATATTTAAATATATTCAAAGGGGAATAAAATAATTACTTAACTTTTATACCAAGTTTAGAAAAGATTGTGGCAAGCCTTTGCTTATTGCCTTCTACGAAATCAGTATCGTAAATATAGAACATATTTTCTTTGTCGAGATAAATGGCAATACCTTTACTATCAACTTTAACGTGCGAAATGTTTTTATACATTACAGTTTTCATTTTTGCAACGTCGTTTTTAATAGTGGTAACTTCCACTTTCTTTTCTTTAAAAAGATATTCAAATTCGATAGGGCTATCTTCAACGTGCATATCTTTTACTGCACTTTCAGTAGTGCTTTTATAAGTTTTTAATGATGAGCGCACTAATAAAAGTGTAACAACGGTAATAACACCACTAAAAATATAACCAAACCAATCGGTTTCTTCTTTAGAGAGTGCCGTAACTAAGTTAATAACGGCAATGGCAATCATTACTACTGCTAAAAGCATAGACATTATAAGAGTTTTTAATTGTGCTTGCTTTGTAATTTTTATAACTTTTGCTTTATCGAAATAACTTTTTACCCTAATCATTTTCACACTTCCTTAAACCGTTTCTAAAATTTTACTGACTGTATCAATGTATACTTTTGATGCAGATTTTACCGTTTTGTTAAATTCCTCAACCCCACCGTTTCCGTCAGAAACGGCTTTAATTATTAAGCAAGGGACTTTTGCAATATCGCAAGTTAATAATACACCTGCACATTCCATATCGCAAACTTCCGCGCCGTAAGTTTTATTTAAGAATTTTTTAATTTTTGGCTTTGATACAAACTTGTCCGCCGAGGCGCAAATAACTTCCTTTAATTCGCTACTGATAGAAGTTGCTAAATCGATTAAACTTCTATCCGTTTTCATAACAGGATTATCGTAATCAGGATATTGACCAACAGGAATTTTATCAATTTCGCTCAAGTCAAAATCGTAGTGAACAACACCTTTAACTACTACCGATTGCATTACGCCAACTTTACTAATTAAACTTCCGCAAACGCCAAAGTTTAAAATTAAATCACACTTGAAAAGGTTGATTAAAATAGCCGTTGCCGATGCTGCGTAAATTTCACCTATGCCACTTTTTATTAGGTAAACTTCTTTACCGTTAATTTTATAAGAAAATATTTTATGGCCACCTACTTCTTGCGTTTTTAAGGCTTTACCCATTTTATCTAAAAATGGAGAAACTTCCTTATCCATCGCAACGACCATACCTATCTTTTTGTAATTCATTAGTGTTAAACTCCTTTATTTAGACATCATTTTACACCAAACGGGTGCTTTTTTAACAAATTCATCGTTATTTTCCGTGCGCTTGAACATATCAAGTAAGTTTTGCATACCGTTAACGTCGTTATCTAAAAATCTACGGATAGCAAAAGCTGCGTCTTGTTCTTCTTCGGAAAGTAAAAGTTCGTCTTTTCTTGTACCCGAACGATAAAGGTCGATTGCTGGGAAAATTCTTCTTTCAGAAAGTTGGCGGGATAATATAATTTCCATATTGCCAGTACCCTTGAACTCTTCGTAAATAACGTCGTCCATTTTAGAGCCCGTATCGATAAGTGCAGTTGAAAGAATTGTTAAACTTCCACCATTTTCAATGTTTCTTGCCGAACCAAAGAATTTTTTAGGTGCGTGAAGTGCCATTGGGTCTATACCGCCGGAAAGGGTTTTACCGCTTGACGGAACAATAGCATTATATGCCCTTGAAAGTTTAGTTATCGAGTCGATTAAAATTACTACGTCTCTACCCATTTCAACAAGGCGTTTACTTCTATTGAGCACGAGTTCCGCCGCCCTTATATGATGTTCAGGCATTTCATCAAAGGTAGAATAAATAACTTCGCCTTTAACGTAGCGTTTTAAATCGGTTACTTCTTCAGGCCTTTCATCGATAAGAAGAACGATTAAATGAATTTCAGGATTATTAACCTCAATAGACTTTGCAATTTTTTTAATAAGGGTTGTTTTACCCGCTTTAGGCGGAGCAACGATTAACCCCCTTTGACCTTTACCTATAGGACATAACAAATCGATTGCCCTTATAGATAAATCCCCTTCGTCGTCCTTTCTTTCTAAAGTAATTCTCTCATCTGGATAACAAGCCGTTAAATCATCAAATTGCGGTCTATTAACCGATTCTACAAAAGGTTTGCCGTTAAGAGTTTTTATACTTTTAAGCGATGGCGTATTATTATCCCTTTGTCTTTCGGCAGTACCTTCGATATAGTCTCCCCTACGAAGTCTAAAATACTTGATAGTGTTTTTAGAAACGTGAACGTCTGAAGAAGGGTCTGATTCGTAATTTTCGCCACGTAAAAAGCCGTAACCGTCAACGTGTAATTCTAAAATACCTTTAATGTAAGAAACGCCGTCATCTAAATCTTCAACGTCTTCTTTTACTTGGTATTTTTCAGTATCAAAGGTATCGTCCACATAATCATCGCCAACTATTTTTTTAGAGTCACGCGGTTTTCTACCCCTTTTGTTGTGTTCTTGTTCTTCAGGAAGAAATTCGCCCGTTTGAAGTTTTAAAATAGCATCGATAAGTTGTTTTTTATTAAGAAGTCTTGGCGTACCACCTAAACTTCTCATAATACCCCTTAATTCTTCAACGCCTGCTGATTTTTCAAGATATTCTCTACTATAACTCATAAATACTCCTTAAGATTAGGCTCGATAACAACAACGCCTTTTTGTTTCTTATATCTAAACGGCGAATCAACTTTTATATAATCATCAAAAAGTTTTAAAAATTCGTCTACTTTATCAATTTCTACACTACAACCATTTATTTTGTAGTGGATAGGAATAACTGTTTGGGGTTGAATTTTATCAACGTAATACTTTGCGGTTTTACTGTCGATAGTATAAGTACCACCAACAGGGATAAACAAAATATCAACGCCGTAAAGTGCTTTTATAACCTCTTCATTGTTATCCTCACCAAAATCGCCCATAAACGCTAAAGTGTAACCGCCACTTTTAAAAAGTAAAATATTATTTTTACCCCTAAGCCTACCCTTTTCATTATCGTGAAAAGTTGGAATAATGGTAAAACACCCGTTGCTATTTTCAACGAGTTCTGCATCATTAGCGGCAGATAAATTGTCATGGTCGTAGTGGGAGTGTGAAGAAAAAACGTAATCGGCATCTACTGTAGGTGGTATTAAACCTATATCGCCGTACGGGTCAAGAGCAATAGTATAGTCTTCACTTTCAACAAGTAAAAAAGAATGCCCAAAATATTTAATTATCATAAAAAATTCCTTGAAAAAATTAAAAATTTACCTTTAAAGTGACCTTTTCAAAACTTACGTTACCACCGATATCTAACTTGTAGTTGAGATTTAAAGTTAATGAGTTATCGGCAGTATTAACAGAAACTTTTTTAGTTGTAAGTTCGATAGGAAGTTTGAAGCCCATCGTATCGGCAAAAGTAGAATAAGGGGCGGTTTCATCGAAAGTTAAGGTGTAATTAACCTCCCCTTTTTTAGTAAGCCTAACGATATTATTTTTTAAAATACTGAAAGAATATTCGGCAATAGATTCATCGCCTTCATAAGTGAATTTTATAAGGGATAATTCCCCTTTTGATTGAATAGTGCCACGAGCGGTAAATTGGTTAATACCCAAATCGCCGTTGCTACTATATATTATATTGCAATTTTTCATTATTAATGCCATTATACGCTATTTTGTTCAAAATGTAAAGTATTATTTTTATTTAAATAAAATAATAATCAACTGTACTTTTCAACGATTTTTTCTGCAACTTTAATACCGTCAATAGCAGCGCTTGTTATACCGCCAGCATAACCGCAACCTTCCCCGCAAGGATATAAGTTAGATGCAGATAAACTTGTTAAATTTTCATTTCTTACAATTCTTATAGGCGAAGAAGTTCTCGACTCTACACCCGTTAAAATACTATCGTAACTATCAAAACCTTTAAGGCGCTTAGCCATATCGGTTATGGCAAATTTTAACGCGTCGTTTATCTCGGCAGTAAAAAGTTTATTGAGGTCGGCTTTAGTTACACCCCTTTCGTAACTTGGGGCAACTTTACCAAAGTTAGTAGAGTTTTGACCTTTAAGATAATCACCCGTTAACATGCACGGTGCTAAATATTCCCCGCCACCAAGTTCGTAGGCTATTCTTTCCAACCTCTTTTGGAAGTCTACACCGCCAAAAATATCCCCTGAAAAATCCTTTTTACCAACTTGCACGATAATTGCCGAGTTGGAGTTTTTTGCATCGCGCTTAAAATTACTCATACCGTTAACTACAACGGTTTCCTTTTCGGAAGAAGAAGGCATAACGTAACCGCCGGGACACATGCAAAAAGTAAATACACCCCTATCTTGATAGCGAGAAGTCAGTTTATAATCGGCTGTAGGCATTGAGGAAAGTTTAGCGTACTTTTCGCCGTATTGCGCTAAGTTTATATCTTCTTTTAAGTGTTCTATTCTAAGCCCAACAGCAAAATCTTTACTTTCAACGTGTATTTTGCGGTTATACACCATTTCGTAAACGTCACGCGCGCTGTGACCTACCGCCAATACTATTTCATCAAAAGTATCGCTTTCGCTACCGTAATACGCTTTAATAACCTTTCCCTCTTTAATTTCCAAATCGGTTAAGGTGGTATTGAATTTAATAATACCACCCAAACTTAAAATTTCGTTACGGATATTTTTAACAACAGTTTTTAAATTATCGCTACCAACGTGCGGTTTATTTAAAAATCCAACTTCACTTGGAGCGCCGAACTTAACAAACTCATCAGTTACTTGTTTTACATAGTAACCGCCTACTTGGGTATTTAACTTACCGTCAGAAAAAGCACCTGCACCGCCTTCGCCAAACTGAATATTACTATTTTCGTCTAAAATTCCGTTTTTTATAAAGTTTTCTACGGATTTTTGCCTTTCTTCAACAGGTTTACCCCTTTCGATTAAGGTAACAACCGCACCACTTCTTAATAATTCTAAAGCACAAAAAAGCCCTGCGGGGCCTGCACCTACTACAAGCACCGTTGGTTTGCCGTTTACCTTTTTATACTGCTTTTCACATGCGTTTTCTCTTTTAGATGAAACTTCAAGCGAAAAGTTGTAAAAGATATTATTTTTATCCCTTGCGTCTAAGGATTTTTTTACTATTTTAAAATGCTTTATTTTATCTTTAGGAATACCCGAAAGTTTACTTGCCTTTAACAAAAGGTCGCTTTCCGTTGCGGTTACGGGCATTTTAACGTTTGTAAGTTTGTTCATTTTATATCCTTTGAAAGTGCCATTGCAGACGAATACGCCCATTGTAAATTATATCCGCCACAGTCCCCGTCAATATCCAAAACTTCGCCAACGGCATACAAACCGCTTACGAGTTTACTTTGCATTGTTTGAGGGTCGAAATCATCGGTTAACACACCGCCGTGAGTTACTTGCGAATTGTCAAAGCCGGTATCCCCAGTAATTGCGTACGCGGTAGTTTTAATAGTTTTAACTATTTTATCTACACACGATAAATTTACCGTTTCATCAGGTTTAAAGCCTGAGTTTATAACAAGCCTTAACGCTATTTTATTTGGAAGTATACCTGAAAGTAAATTTTCATAAGTTAAATAAGGGCAATTTTTAATTTTGGTTGAAATAAACGATTTTAATTCTTCCGCCGACATATTAGGGCAAAAATCAACGCAAACACTTGCATTTTTTTGACCAGCAAGATATGAAGAAACTGAAAATACCACGTTACCGCTTATTCCGTAATCGGTAAAAAGCAACTCTCCTTTAATTTTAGGCGAAATAACTTTATCAGTTTTAGCGTAAAGGCTAACTTGTGCCTTTAATCCTTTTAAACCTTTAATCTCTTGTGGGTTGCATTTTAATTGAACGAGCGATGGATAAAGTTTAGTTGTTTTATGGCCAAAGTTTTCAAGTAAATTATAAGAAGTTCCGTCAGTACCTAAATGCTTTGCAGACTTACCGCCAACCGCTATTATAACGTTTTGGGCAAAGTATTTGTTACCCTTGTCGGTAGTTAGGCAAAAATAATCCTTTTTAGTTACGTTTATAACCTTTTCTTCCGTATAAATATCAACGTTTTTATAAGCTAAATAAAACCTTAACGCATCAAGTACGCTACTTGCTTGTTTTGATTGCGGATAGTATTTGCCACCGTCGTTTATAATTTTAACGCCCAACCCCTCGAAAAAGTCTATTAAACTTTGTTTACCATAATTTTCTAAAGAGTGTTTAGCAAAGTTAGCATTAGTGCCGTGATAATGTGATAAGTCGAGATTTTCGTTAGTTAAATTACATTGACCGTTACCCGTTGAAAGAATTTTTTTACCAACCCTTTGCAACTTTTCAATAACGGCAATTTCATTTCCGTTAAAGCGGCGTGAAAGTTCGGTAGCACAAGTTAAACCTGCCATGCCACCGCCAACTATAATTACTTTTTTTACCATTAAATTTTCCTTATTCATTCCTAATGCCTCCGCATTTGTACTCATTTTACCACTTAACTTCTATTTTTGCAAGTAATAGTTGACTTAAAGGCATAAAAGATGTATAATATAATTACAATAAATCAAGGAGAAAATATGAATTTAAAAGACGTTTTGAATAATATAAGCGGTTTTATAGTTGACTTGTACCAAAATCACTTTGCTTTAATCGTACTCTTTATAGTAGTTTTTTTAATCTTGATTATCCTATTGTCTCTTTTAATGTTTAAACGAAATAACCGTGCTACGAAAGGCAAAGCAAGTGACGATATTCAGTTAACGACGGAAGAGATTGAAAATATTTCTAAAAACGTATCAAATCCTGCCCAATTTAAGGAAATGATTGAAGCGAAAACCCTCCAAACTGAAAGTGTTGAAGAACGCAAAACGGAAGATGATAAAATTCCTGAAGTTGCAGTTACTAAAGAAGAACCCGTAACGCCAATTATTACCCCTAAAGATACAGTTGTTGAAACGTCCACCCCTATTAACGAAACAGTTAGTAAACGCGTTTATTCAGGCAAGTGGAAAATTTCTAAGGATGAGTATGGCTTTTTTGCAAAACTACACGCATCTAACGGCGGGTTGCTTTTAAAAACTGAGCACTACACTTCTATGAGTGGCATTAAAAACGGTATCGAAACGATTAAGAAAAACGTTGAATACGGCAACTTTGCTATAAGCATAGATAAAAACAATCACTATCACTTTAAGTTATTTTCTAAATCAAATAAACTTATTTGCGTAAGTGAAGATTATTCAAGTAAAGCAAAGTGTGAAAATGCTATTGCCTCAGTTAAAAGATTTGCAAGTGCAACAACAATTATTTTAGAAGAAACAAACGATTAATTAAAACAAAATTACCCGATGCTAAACAAAGCATCGGGTATATTTTTTTAGAAATCTTTTGCTTTTTCAAGGTCATCAAGCCAATCGGTTTTAATTGCATCGCTTGGCATTGTGAATTCTCCCCTTGGCGATAAACTAATTTCATCAACTTTAACGCCGTCTGGTAAGCAAGAACGCTTAAATTGTTGATTGAAAAATCTCCAGTAGAAATTCCTTAACCATTTGTATAAAGTTTGGTTATCAAAGATACCATTAAAGGTCTTTTTAGCAACGTAGTATATTTTAGATGGTTTAAAACCCATTTTAATTGCATAATACAAATAGAAATCGTGAAGTAAATAAGGGCCTACTATATCTTCAGTTTTTTGCGAAATATCTTCGCCACCACTTGGAATAAGTTCAGGCGAAACAGGTGTATCTAAAATATCTTTTAAAGTTTCTTTTAAAACTTTATTACTTCTATTCGATTCGTAATCAACGATATATCTAATAAGAGTTTTTGGAATAGACGCATTTACACCGTACATACTCATATGGTCGCCGTTATAGGTAGCCCAACCAAGCGCAAGTTCGGATAAATCACCCGTGCCAAGCACGATACCGCCCGTTTCGTTTGCAATATCCATTAATACTTGCGTTCTTTCCCTTGCTTGAGAATTTTCATAAGTTACGTCAAGGATATTTTCATCGTGGCCGATATCTTTAAAATGCACCCTAACCGCCTCTTTAATATTAACTTCCCTAAAAGAAACGTTTAAACATTTGCAAAGAATTTCCGCATTGTTTTTTGTTCGTGAAGTAGTACCAAAGCAAGGCAAGGTTATTGCTAAAACGTCTTTAGTATCACGGTTTAAAATCTTCATTGCCCTAACCGCAACTAATATTGCAAGTGTGCTATCAAGACCGCCTGAAATACCTAAAACTAAGGTTTTTGCGTTAATATGAGCAAGTCTTTTGGCAAGTGCTTGGGCTTGTAAGTTTAAAATGATATCACATTTTGCGTTAATTTCGTCTTGAGATGATGGAATAAACGGAGTTTTTGAATATTCCCTATCTAAATCGTAATTGATATCGCTAATTGTAAAGTATACTTTTTTACAATCACCCTTTGAAATATTAGAATAATTTTGGCGCCTACTTCTTTCAAAAGTTAAATAATTACAGTCAATATCGCTAACAGTTAAACCTTCGCTAAAAAGTTTACTTTCCGCTAAAATTTTACCGCTTTCCGCAATGATATTACCGCCCGCAAAAACCATATCGGTAGTAGATTCCCCTACACCTGCGTTTGCGTAAACGTAGCCTAAAAGATTTCTATAAGAACTATCTAAGATAGTTCGTTTAGTAAGATTCGACTTAAAAGCAGTTTCATTACTTGCAGATAAGTTAACGCAAATGGTAGCGCCACATTCCGCTAAAAGAGATGATTGAGTTATATTGCTAAAGGCATCGTCGCCAATTTCAACGCAAACGTTAAAACTTGTAAAATTCGCGCACGAATATATCGTTTTATTAGAAAACGGATAAACTTCGCCGTTTAAGTTAATTTCTTCACAGCCAAAAGAGTTATTAAAATATCTTTTTTGATAAAATCCGCTGTAGTTAGATATAATATTTTTAGGATTAAAGCCTAAAATCTTACCATTAAACACACAAACGGCAACGTTATAAAGTAATCCGTCCTTTTTAATAGGCATACCAACGAATATCAAAATATCCTTATTTAAGGAATAATCAACGATATTGTAAAGACCGTTTAATGCGGAATTTAAAAGAGTGTCTTGATAAAATAAATCCCCACAAGTATATGAGGTTATTGAAAGTTCAGGAAATACTAAAACTTTAACGCCTTTTGCGTAAGCGCTATCTATCCCCTTTTTTATTTGCGAAACGTTATAAGTAACGTCTGCAACTTTTACACTTGGGGTGCAAGCACCAACTTTAACGTAACCAAAATTATCTTTAATTTCTACAAGAGTCTTTTCAGTTTCGCCAATGCCAACCGCTTGTTTAAGTTTTTGCAAAGTTTCATACTTAACGCTTAAGGTTTTAAAAGATAAAATTTTATTAAGCGTCCCTACCGGTACACCACTTAAAGAAGAAAGTTCTAAAGTGGTTATTTTTTTTAAGTTTTTTCGCTCTTTAATTGCCTTAATTTCATTAATTGTTGTCATAGTGTAATAATTTTACCATTTTTTATAAATTATGTAAAGCGATTTTATCTATTTTGATAAATTTTAACACAAAATAAAAGCGAGAGAAAAATTCCCCTCGCTTTAAATATTAAGTTATAAGTTAATTGACTGCACTTTCCCATTCCCTATAAAATCAATCCTTATGCTTTTGGTAAATGCACCTTACGGGGTTGGTACTTGTGTTTAGATTTTTCTAAAGTAGTACATTGGTCTTCTCCCTTATTTAAACTTTATTGGTGGTGTATACCTTCCTTTTTGAAATTTTGAAAATCGTTTTTTTGGTTCCATTACCTCCTTTGTTAGATTCTCAAGTTCAACTGTTCATTGGTAAGTTCCCTCCCTTTTTGTACTTTTATTATAACTTGAAACGGCTTTAGTGTCAATACAAAAACCAAAAATTTTACCCAACTTTATTTTTAAAAAAAGTATTTACAACCACCATTTTTTTTGGTATAATATATATGTTGAGTGCTTAAAAGCACTTTTTTTATCATAAAGAAAACGCACCTTAATTTAGGTGCGTTTTTTGTTGGCGGAAGCGGTGGGATTCGCTCCGCAATTTTGCTATCGCAAAACTTACGCCCTATGGGGTTGCTATCACGCCGGTGCAACAAACGATTATTAATCGTTTGCCCACAAGCAAAATAAAAAATATATACCGTATGCTTGTGGGGCTTGCCCGTTCGAATCCCACTAAAACTTAAACAACAAAAAATGCTAAACCATACAAGGTTTAGCATTGTTTTGTGGCGGAAGCGGTGGGATTCGAACCCACGATACGTTGCCGTATACCTGATTTCGAGTCAGGGCCGTTATGACCTCTTCGATACACTTCCAAATGCAATAATTAAGCATAAGTATTTTAGCATAATATTTTAAATTTGTATAATGTTTTTATATGGTTTTAAAAAAATATTATCAAAAATAGTAATTTTTAACAATGGATTCGAGGATAAAAAATTGAAACCTTTTATTATTTTCATTTCTTAACTAATATTTATTTTAGCTTGACTTAATTTAAATATTTGATATAATTTAATAAGTTTAATATAAGAGGTGCTATATGAAAAAAAGACGTCTAATTATTATTGGTTCAGTTTTATTAGCCTTAATTTTATCCTTATCTACTTTTTCCGTATATAAATGTTTAAAGGACAAGCAATATAATGAAATTGTAAATCCTGCAATAGAAGAATTAAAATTAGGTTGGGAAAATTTCTATAAAGAATTCCCAGCGGAAAATCGCAACAATACTATATACATAAAAAACACAAGAATTGTTGAATTAACTAAAAATCAAAAAATAGCCGAATATAAAGACATTAAATATATTATCGAATTCACAATATTTAGCGACTACTATTGCACCAATGGTAAATATTTAATTGATGCCGGTAGATATGATAACGTATTGATTTGCAATGATGGTACTGTTGAACTTATAGATAGCGATATTATTAAACATTATTTCAGCAGTACTTATGATTTATCTTTTAGCAAATACATCGCAAGAGTTATTGACTTAGAATCATCATACAACCAAAAAATCACTTTAAAAATTTAACCCATTAAAAAAGACACCGTTTTAGGTGTCTTTTTATTTTTAATTAACTTTGTTTCTATAAATATCACAAATAAGTTTTTGGATTTTTAATGCTTCTTTACCGCTGATATATGGCTCTTCATCCTTTTCGATAGATTTATAAAAATCTGCTATTTGGCGGATATGTTGGAAACCTAAATACATATCGCCACCGTCATAAGTAAGTTGACTTTCCATATCGGTAGAATCGGTAACCACAGTACCATCTTTATAAGTAATGGTAGCATGGTCGTAATCCATAATAGCAACGCCATTTTCGCAGTATAAGCGAATTTCTATAGGCTCATCATAACCATAGTTATTCATAACCCAAAAACCGAGCGTAGCGCCGTTTTTATACTCTATAAAGCCTTCGGCAGTATCTTCAACTTCTACAGTTTTGTGACCGCGGTTAGAAAGTGTTGCTTTAACGGAAATAATTTCGTCACCAATAAACCAGTTAGCCATATCAAGCGAGTGTATTGCTTGGTCGATTACAACGCCACCGCCCTCTTTATCCCAAGTACCCTTCCAGTCAGAACCTGCGTAGTAATTGTCATCACGTGACCAAGTTAAAACTACCCTTGCAGAAATTACTTTGCCAAGTTTACCACTATCTAAGTGCTTTCTTACAAGTTGTGCCGAGTTATTGTATCTACATTGGAAGATAACGCCGTATTTAACGTTATTTTTTTCGGCAAGTGCTACGTTTTCAAGCGCATCTTCATATTTGATTGACATAGGTTTTTCACATAAAACGTGAACACCTTGCTCGATAGCGTATTTAGATACAACTGGGTGCATATAGTGTGGAATACAAACGTGAACAACGTCTATATTTTCCTTAGAAATAAGTTCTTTATAATCGTAATACGCTTTGCAATTATACTTTAATGCAGCTGCGTCTGCCCTATCCTTTTTTATATCGCAAACACCAACGATTGTGGCATTTTCCAAATGGTCGGCGCTGGTTGCATGCATTGTAAAAATATTACCACAACCAACAATACCTACTCTTAACATATGTTACTCCTTTTTAAAACTTATAAATATATTATACAATACACTCTTAAAATTTTATAGTCATTTTATTGCTATAAATGTTCAAAATCGTCCACTTCAATAACAGAAAAGTTATTTTTTGATAAGTGTAATAGTTTGACAGTCAAAATCCTTAACACCCGTTAACTTAATACCGTATTTATTGATATCGCAACCTAACGTAACTTCGCCGTTGTATTCGTACTTAGCATCATTATCAAGTATAGGATAAACTGCCATTTTATCTTGATAATAAGTTTGAGTAAATGCTTGAATTTTAACGGTGTTAAAATTATCGTCAGCATACTCGATAATAGTTAAGTTATTGGTATCGCTTAAAAGATAGGTGTTACAGTAAGAATAAAACTCTCTTTCAGTTTTGTATTTTGCAATAAAGTCTTTAAACTTATCTTTATATTCTTGTGGGAAAGACGCTATATCCGTACTAAAGCCCATTACACCGCCGTTTAAGAAGTTAAAGGTGTAACCGTCTTCTAAACCTGCTAAAATCGTCCACATACCATTGTTTGTGTTTACGGAAACATTGTCCTTTCTACCCCTGCCGTATACGTCAGGAATATTATTTATAAAGGTTCTAACGTCCCACTTTTCAAAGCAGTAAGAAGGTAAACGTTTAATAAAGTCTTTATAAATTCTTAAACCGCCAATTGGACCTTGGTTATCGCTTGGCCAAAAACTATCACACCAAGTAAGCGAAGAAATATCACACATAAATCCACCCGCACCACAACAAGTGATATAAATATCAGGATATCTATCCCTTATTGCTTTTACGTATGATTTTAATGCAGTTGAATACAAGCTAAAGGAAGTTCCCCTAACATCTTCGCCAAGGGTAACGTTAAAGTCAAACTTTAACCAACTTACGTTATATTTTTCAATAACGTTAAAGGTTTTATTTAAAATAAACTCCCTTGCATTGTCGTTAGCAAAATCCAAAAGCATTTCGTTTAAATAAAAATCAGGGTGTTCCTTTAAAGAATTTGATTGTTTAGAAGTTCTACCCGGCTCTAACCATAAACCGAATTTTAGACCTTTAGAAATAGCGTAGTCAGAAACCTCTTTAAGCCTACCTTCAAGCCAACCAGTTGGCATTTCTTCCCAGTCACCTAAAGTGCTTGACCAACCACCTTTTTCGCCAAACCAACCAGCGTCAATCATAAAGTATTCAATACCCATATACGATGCGGTATCTATTTGTTTTTTAAGATTATCGGCATTGATTTGGTCAAAGTCAGAAAGCCAAGAATTGTATAAAATAGGCATTCTGCGTTTAGGTAAAACTTTGGCAAGATACGAAGAAAGTTTATACGACGAAAAATCAACAAAGTTATCAGTTTCGTAGAAAATAACTTCAAGGTTGTTTAAAGTTTCGTTAGGCTTTAACTCATAAGAAAAATTGGTATCGTTAAGCCCCGTTTCTATAACAACGGCATCAAATTGACTTACAATTTGCCTACGCGAAATATTGATTACCCATTTTCCGTTAGGAATTACGTGCATAACCAAACCGTTATTAGTTTGATTGTCTTTTAAAACAGCAAAAGGAGTGGCACCATCACAAGTACGCGTGCCGTAATTTTGGATATTAACACTTGTTACAAGCGGTTGCCATTTCCCCTCGTTTTCGTGTTGCCAACCATTAAACTGACTGTACACTTCAGCATCAAAAATATCAGTTATAAAGTTGGAAGAAAACTTTTTAACAACCCTTGTTTCTTTAGAAAGGTTTTTAACGCTATCATTACGCTTAACTAAGCCGTTTTCGTAAAAAGAAAGAACAGTTTTAAGTTCAAAACAGTCAAACTTAGAAGTGTAAATTATTTGATTAGCCTTCTTTTCTTCTTGGTAAGAAATAGCATAGTTTAAAAAACCTTTATCATAGATAAAAGTGTATAAGCCGGTAATGTTAGTGTATTCCTCCGCTTTAGTTTGTAAATCTAAATATTTTTTGTAATTCATAAAAAACTCCTTTACTAACCGAAATTTTAGCACAAAAAAATACTAAAGTCAACAGCAAATTGACTTTAGTATATATTTAAATATAGTTTTCGGTATTAACGCAATGTTCTATAACGTTATACAGCGCATAACCCGTTGCTAAAACACAAGTTGTAACGTATAAAACCTGCAAGAAATTTATAGAAGATTTAAGTGAAGAAAAGGCTATCATTATAATGCTGAACAAGAATAAAAACACAAGCCCAAGCGGAGATTTTTCCCCTTTCTTTCTAAAGAATAAATACCTTAAAGCAAAGCCGTTTATAACCGCTAACGATATAAATATTGCAGGCTTAAACACACTTACGTTTAACAGGTTGTTAATTAAGGCTTTAATGCTAAGTTCAACCGCATTGCTATTATTAATAATAGCACCTACGGCGGAAGTAACGCCGTTATTTGCAACGTTGACTCTAACGAACATAACTTCAAACAATTCAACTATGCTTTTAGACGCAGAAAAACCTGCGGATACAATACACGAAACTAAAAGTACCGTTGTCACGTTATAATGCTTTATCCCTTTTAATGCAAAACCTATTATTAGCAAAACGACGCAAATTTCTATAACACTTTTTAATGGAGATACTAAGTTTGCATAACTGTTTGGAAGAAGAACTATCTTATCAAAGGCTACTCTCAACACTAAAAAGGCGCCTATGCCTATTGCAAATAATTGAATTATAAGGGAAGTTTTCATTTTCCAACGGGTGTTTAACCTGTAAAAGAAGAATATCGAAACACCCGGAATAATCAAACCGCTAAAAGATATTAACACAACGGTTAAAAATACATTATTTGCCGACAAGCAAAAGTATATTAATAGCGCAAACATCGTTATAAGTTCCAAAAGCAAAGTAAACGGCTCGTAAAGTTTAGGTTTTTCAGTAGGAACGTTTTCTTCAAGTGCTAACTTTTCGCTAAATTCCGCTTTTTCGCTTTTTAAAAAACTTAATAAAGTATTGCTTTTTCTATCTTTATTTTTAAGGGGTTTTTCGCCGAACGACGCTTTTGATACGCTACTATGTAAATTGGATTTATTAGCGTGTCTTAAAATATCCTTATCCATTATTCTTTACCCCCGTTACTTTCCGCAATTAAAGAAAATTCAACGTAGAAATTACTGCCAAGGTTAGGCTTGCTTATTACACCGAATTTTAAGTCGTGCGCGTCAAGTATTGTTTTAACAATCGACAAGCCAAGACCCGTACCTTTAACCGCCCTATGATGCGTTTCAGACACCCTGTAATACTTTTCCCAAATGGTATTAATTTGCTCGTTATTCATACCTTTACCAGAGTCTAAAATCTCTAAAACCGCACTATTGCCCGACTTTTTAAGGTAAACCTTTACAGTTTTATCCTCGCCGGTATAGTTGATTGAGTTAGCTATTAAGTTGTAAATTACTTCTTCAATTTTCTTTTCATCGGCTAAAACGAATAAGTCTTGGTCGATATCTTTTTCAATGACGTAGCCTTGATTAGCAACTATATTTTCAAACCTAAATAAAACGTTTTCAGTAAGTTCTGAAAGGCTAAAAGTTGTCTTTTGTAAAACGTCTACTGACGACTGCAATCTTGAAAGGGATAAGATATCGTTAACAAGTAAGGTAAGCCTATCAGCCTCTTCTATAATAACGTTTGTATGCTTATCTCTTTTTGTTTTTTCGTCACCTGAAATATCCCTTATCATTTCTGCGTAAGCCTTAATCATGGTAAGCGGAGTTTTAAGGTCGTGAGAAACGTTTGCAAGTAAGTCACGTTGTAATTTATTAGTTTTAGAAATTTCAGATTTTGCATAGTTAAGAGAATCGGCTAACCCGTCGATTTCACTATAACCGCATCGCTCGAAGGAAAGTGAATCTTCCCCACTTGCCCAGCGCTTTGCAACCTTGCTCATTTTGGTAACGGGCTCGGAAATTTTACCTGAAATTATCCAACTTAAAAATACCGAAATTAATAAAACTATAATTGCCGTAGTTAAAAGTTGTATTTTTAATACGTTAACCGTGTCAGACACCATATTCATATGACAAACAAGTATCAAATAACAAGGTTGATTATTGTAAAAAACCCTACTACCACTATACAAGCACGGTTGATTAGAAGAAAGTGTTTTAATACCACTAACCGTTTCTTGATTTTCTATATCCAACCTATTTATAACCGCAGAAAAAAGTTCTATGGTATAAACGTCGGTAATTTGCGAATCATACGAATTGTCGGGATACATAAGTTCGATTGATTCGAAATTTTTTCTTACAATTACGGTATAAATTCCACCTTCTTTTAAGGTCATAACCGCACTTTCGTTTACGCGATTGTTAGACTCAAGCGAATTACATATAACTTCGCTATAACTGTTCATAGTTTCAACACGTGTTTTTTGATAGTTTGTTTCAAAAAAAACGGTTTGAACTAACCATATTAAAAAGACTAGTAAAACCGTAAAAATGAAGAAATATAAAAATATACTCGTTCTTAATTTTTTATAATTTTTATTGATTTTATTTAATTTCATAATTCAAATTTATATCCTACACTTCTTAAAGTAACGATAAATTTGCGGTATTGTTTAAGGTTACTTCTAAGCATTTTAACGTGGGTATCAACAGTTCTATCGTCCCCATAAAACTCATAGCCCCAAACGTCGTTTAAAAGTTTTTCCCTTGAAAGAGCAATGCCGATATTCTTTACCATATAAAATAATAACTCGTATTCCCTTGGCGTTAATTGAGCCTTTTCGCCGTCAACGTAAACGTTGCGACCAGCAAAGTCAATTTCTAAACCTTCAAACTTAATAACGTCAACCACGTTAGCGTTAGTGCTTTCACTTCTGCGCTTTAAAATGGCGTTAATTCTTGCCATAACTTCTTTTGGGGAGAAAGGCTTTACAACGTAATCGTCAGCACCAAGTTCAAAGCCAAAAAGTTTATCGTATTCCTCCGTTCTTGCCGACAACATTAATACTGGCACGTTTTTAATTTTGCGAATTTCTTTTACTGCAGAAAAACCGTCAAGTTTAGGCATCATTACGTCCATTATAATAAGGTCGTAGTCGTTTTCACGGCACTTTCTAACAGCGTCCATACCATCAACAGCCTCGTCAGTTAAATAACCTTCAAACTCTGCGTATTCTTTTAATACTTCCCTTATTTTTATTTCATCGTCAACAATAAGTAATTTTCTCATAGTAATCCCCCACTTATTTATTGATTTAATTCTAATATATAATCATATATACAATAAAACAGTTTTGTGAAAAATTGGTGAAATTACAGTATTTCTTTAAATATTTCGTTATTTTTAAGCGAAATTTTATATGCAACGCCACCTGAAGTTAAACTTTTTGAAAACTTGCCGTCTATAAACTCTATAGCCGAATTATCTTCTAATGCGTAAGCGGAAGTGATATTATTTTCGATAACTGTTTTATCAAAATCTTCAAGCCTTAGGTTATAGTGCGGGCAAGCAGTACCATCAAGCAAACCCACCCCGCTATATAGGTAATATTTATCTTCGCCGTTATTACGGCTTTGGCTATCCGTAAACATTTGGCTAAACCAACACACCGCACCCGCCGATGCGCCAACTATAGTTACACCACTATTGTAAGCATTTAAGATTTTATCTAAAATACCTTTTTCTTTCCACTTATCAAGCATAAATAAGGTATCACCACCGCCTATATAGATAAAATCCGCTTTAGAGAATTTTTCATCAATCTTTTCTTCAGCCGTTTCGTTAAACACAGTTAAAAGGCAATCCGCCTTAATATCAAAAACGGAAGTGTAAGTTTTTCTAAAGGAGTTAAAATACGGCATAAAATCGTGTGACGCCGTACCTATAAACAATCCGTAAGCACGTTTATCCCCAGCATGCTCTTTAGCAAGGTTTGCAACGTATTCATCAATTTTAAGGGTGGTTTTTTCTTTTAGCGAGCCACCACCTATAGCAATTATTCTTTTCATAGTGATATTGTACCATAATTTTGTGAAAATTCAAATTTTATCTATAATGTTTTATTAATTTATTTGCTTTTTTTAAACGATTACTATATAATAATAAAATAATAATTAATATAATGTTTAAATTATAGAATTTAAGATTGAGGAGAAATATTTATGAAACTTACTAACGAATACCTTTTATCTTTACTTGAAAGAATTGAAAAAAGAAATCCTAACGAACCTGAATTTATTCAAGCAATTACTGAAGTTTTTGTTACTTTACAACCAGTAATTGAAAAACGCCCTGACCTTGTTGAAGCAGGCGTTTTAGAAAGAATTGTTGAACCTGAAAGACAAATTATCTTCCGTATCCCTTGGGTTGATGATAACGGCGTACAAAGGGTTAACCGTGGCTTTAGGGTTCAATTTAACAGCGCTATCGGTCCTTACAAAGGCGGTATGAGATTCCACCCTTCAGTAAACCTTAGCATTATTAAATTCTTAGGCTTTGAACAAACTTTCAAAAACAGTTTAACTACACTTCCTATGGGCGGTGGTAAAGGTGGTTCTGACTTTGACCCTAAGGGTAAATCAGACGGCGAAATTATGAGATTCTGCCAAAGCCTTATCAACGAACTTTACCACTATATTGGTAAAGACGAAGACGTTCCTGCCGGCGATATCGGTGTAGGCGCAAGAGAAGTTGGTTATATGTTTGGTCAATACAAACGTTTAACTCACCAATACGAAGGCGTATTTACTGGTAAAGGTTTAACTTACGGTGGTTCACTTGCAAGAAAACAAGCAACAGGCTACGGTCTTTGCTACTTCACAGAAGAAATGTTAAAGGCTAACGGTAAATCATTTAAAGGTCAAACTGTTGTTGTTTCTGGTTCTGGTAACGTTGCTATTTACGCTTGTGAAAAAGCAACTACTATGGGCGCTAAAGTTGTAGCAATGTCTGACAGTAACGGTTATATCTACGATAAAGACGGTATCGACCTTGATTTAGTAAAACAAATTAAAGAAGTTGAAAGAAAACGTATTTCCGAATACGTAAACGCAAGACCAAATGCTGAATACCACGAAGGTTCACACGGTATTTGGACTGTTAAGTGTGATATCGCCCTTCCTTGCGCAACTCAAAACGAAATTAACGGCGAAGATGCTAAGAACTTAGCAGCTAACGGTTGTTACTGCGTATCTGAAGGTGCAAACATGCCTTCTACACCAGAGGCTATTGACGTTTACTTTGCAAGCAAAATGCTTTACGGCCCTGCTAAAGCAGCAAATGCTGGCGGTGTTGCAACTTCAGGCTTAGAAATGACACAAAACAGCATGAGACTTTCTTGGAGTTTTGAAGAAGTTGATGAAAAACTTCACGGCATTATGGTTTCAATCTTCAAAGCGTGTGACGACGCTGCTAAAACTTACGGTATGGAAGGCAACTACATGGCTGGTGCTAACATTGCAGGCTTTATTAAAGTTGCTGAATCAATGAAAGCACAAGGTACTGTTTAATTACCTAACAATTACTAAATACAAAAATCCCCTTTCCTAAGGGGATTTTTATTTTTTTAAAAATTTTTAAAATATCTATTGACAAAAATATTTAAAGTATTACAATGGTGTTGAGTTAAGTTTTAACTTAAAATTTAATAAGATAAATTAGGGTTATTGATATGAAAACAAACGCAAATATTAATAATGATACTCTCATTACCGACTACGAACCTATATTTAACGAATTAAAAAACACTAAAGACCAAAGCAATAAAGTAGTATTAAGAATTCTTTTTAAAAAGACCTTTTTAATACTATTATCTATATTCCTTACCTTTTTAAAATTATCCCCTGCACTTGTTATCCCGATTGTAACGGCGGAAATTATTGATAGTGTAGTTGCAAGTGACCCTACCTACTTAACAAAAATATTATATTATACTATTTTTTCGGCAATACTAATAGGCTCTAACATACCTATTACTATTATTTGCAATAAACTTAACGACACCCTGCTTAGAACTACAAGCGCTAACTTAAAAGCAACGGTTGTAAGAAAGCTCCAACGTTTATCCCTTACTTCTTTTAAAAATATTGAAACGGGTAAATTGCAATCTAAATTCTTATCAGATACCGAAACTACCGAACAATATTTTAGAATTTTAATAGTAGGAATAATACCGTGCTTAATTTATATAGTAGTAAACACCTTTATTACCATTTATAAATCTTGGATAGTTTTACTATTCATAATAGCAATTGTACCCGTTTACATTATTTTGCATAGAATTTTCCGTAAACCGTTAAGAAAAGTTCATCACAGTTTTAGAAAGCAAAAAGAAGAAACTTCTAACAAACTTACTAAAATGCTTGAAATGTTAGAAGTAACTAAAGCGCACGGACTTGAAGAAGTTGAACTAAACAACGTTCAACGTGAAATTAACGACCTTACTAAAAAGGGTCTTAAAATCGATAGAACAACTTCCCTTTTCGGCTCGCTTAGCTGGGTGACTTCACAAGTTCTTAGGTTTGCATGTATTCTATTTTGTGCCCTTTTAGCCTATTATGAAGTTCCTGGCTTTTCGGTTGGCTCAATAATACTTTATCAATCGTTGTATACTTCAATAGCAAGTAATATAGATAGCGTTATTAATTACTTACCACAAATATCTTCCGGCAAAGAATCTATGCGTTCTATTTGCGAAATAATGAATAACGACGATATTGAAGACAACCACGGCAAGCGCGGATTTAAAAAAGTAGACGGCAATTACCATTTTGCAAACGTTTACTATCGCTACCCTAACGCAGAAAACTACGCGATTAAGAATTTTAATCTTTCCGTTAAAAAGGGTGAGTGTATAGCCTTTGTTGGTAGTTCAGGTTCTGGCAAAAGCACTATTATTAATATGATTATAGGCTTTTTAAAGCCTACTGAAGGCTCAATGCTAATTGATAGCCAGTCTATAACGGATATTAACGTTTCAGATTATAGGCACAGTATTTCGGTAGTTCCGCAAGCAAGCGTTTTGTTTGAAGGCACTATCCGTGAAAACATAACTTACGGTTTACCGCACTACACCGAAGAAGATTTACAGCGCGTTGTAAAACAAGCCAACATTGAAGAGTTTTTAAAGGATATCCCTGAAGGACTTAACTTTAACATAGGCGAACACGGTAATAGATTATCGGGCGGACAAAAACAACGTATAACTATTGCGAGGGCGCTTATTAGAAAGCCAAGCGTACTTATTTTAGACGAAGCCACTTCTGCCCTTGATAACGTTAGCGAATTCTACGTACAACAAGCGGTTGAAGAAGTTATTAAAAACAAAACTACCTTTATCGTAGCACATAGGCTTTCAACTATAAGAAACGCAGATAGAATTGTTGTTATGGAAGACGGCGAAATTGCCGAAGTTGGCACTTACGACGAACTTATGGCACTTAAAGGCAAGTTCTACGAACTTAAAAACCTTAGCGACTTAACAACAAAAACTGCATAAATAAAACCCCACTTCAACAAAGTGGGGTTATTATTTTATAATTAATCAGTGTATTTAGGGATTTTAAGGGGGATTCCGCCTTGTTTTGCAGACATAGCCGCATAAATACCTGGGAGTGCCATATTTATCGCTAAATCAACGTCTATTGGCGATGGAGTATCATTTATAATACAGTCAACAAACGCGCCAACCATTTTCCTATCCGCACCACCGTGAGAACCAAAACGGCTTTCTTTATCATTAGCTAAAACTGTTTTAGTGTGTTTACCCGTTTTTACATCACCTTCTATCGTTAAATAGTTATCGGCATCAACCCAATTTTCGTTTCTATTGCGTTCAAGCGAACCTTTAGTGCCGTACATAGAAAAATTATGCGTTGCATTTAAGTTTATTGCAAAACCTGCAACCATTTTGATTATAGTGCCCTTTTTAGTTTTAAAAATACCAATTTGGTTGGAACTGCCCGTATATTCTTTAGGGGTAACTTTTACGTTTGGGGTAAACGCCGTTACACTTTCAACTTCATCGTTTAAAATGTACAAAAGAGTGCCTACGTCATGCGTAATATAATTGATAGCGTCATAATGCGCGCGCCAAGTTAAATTGCCATTTTCGTCTTGCATTAAGTTACGGCAATCGTGTAAATAGTCGGCTTCGGCATAGAAAATATCACCTAACGTGCCGTCTTCGTAAAGTTTTTTAAAAGTTTGAACAAACTCTAAAAAACAACAGTTTTCGGCACTCATATATTTTAAATTAGGGTGTGAAGATACAATTTTTTTAAGTTTGATTGCTTCTTCTAAACTTGAAACGGCAGGAATTTCGCTTAAAACGTGCTTACCTGCACTCATAGCCATTTCAACGTATTTAATATGGATATTTGCAGGGGTTGCGATAATAATAGCATCAACGTCAGTTTTTAACATTTCTTCGTATGAAGTAAACTTTTTAAAGTCCACCGTTAAACCGTTAACGTCTGCGTGGTATTTTATATCTTTTTCCGCACTGTCAAGTAAATCTTGCTTTAGGTCACAAATAGCAGTAATTTCTACATCAGTTCTTTTTGCCTTTAAAAAACTTGTTAAAATATGTGCGCCACGCCTTAAACCAACGCAACCCAATTTTAATTTAGCCATAAGATTACTCCTTTTTTGTACGCATAAATTATAGCATAGTAAAAACCCTAAATCAATACAAAAAATAAAAAAAGCTGCAAAATACTTTGCAACTTTTTTACTTAAATATTTAAAGGCTAATGAGTAATAAATATTGAATTTTAACAAGGCTTGGCAAATGCAAGTTAGGTGCTTTTTAGCCCCGAAGATAATACTTGCCGTATTTTCAAGTGGGTTAAAAGGCGCATAACGCAGTATTTCACAAGCATTGTATTAAATATTTTTACGAATTAGACTTATTTTCTACCTGCTTGAACTTTTTTAAGTTTAGCAAATCTTGGAAGACCATCAACAAGCGGTGCTTTAGATTCGCCTTGGATAAGTGGTAATGCGTATTTAACGTATTCGTCAGAAACGTAAGTACCATCGTTGATAATCCATTCAAGTGGAACTGTTTTTTCAGTATTAGCCGCAAGTTTAAGGTTAACTAAGCTATATTTACATTTGTAGTTACCGTTTTTATCAACGTCACGTTTGTAAACAACCATTTTGTCAGTAGTGCCACGGCAAGCAGCTTTAACTGCTTCACGGCCTGCTCTAAACGTTTCTTCAACGTCAACTTTAGAAGCAAGGTGTGCACCACATCTTTGCATTAAGCTAAGTTCAACGGCTCTTGTTTTGTAGCCAGTTTCTTTTTTGATAACGTTAGCAAGTTGAGCAGCAACACCACCAAGTTGTGCGTGACCAAAGCTATCTCTTGCACCAGTTTCACCTAAAACTTCACAAATAAGTTTACCGTCTTTATCATGAATACCTTCAGATACTACAGCGATACATTTGTTATTGTTTTTAGCGCAAACTGCTTTAACGTCATTAACGAATTTATCAAGGTCAAATACAACTTCTGGTAAGTAGATAAGGTCAGCGCCTAAGCCTTTGTGACCTGCAAGTGCAGCAGCCGCAGTAAGCCAACCAGCATGTCTACCCATTGCTTCGATAACACATACCATTGGTGTATCGTAAACTTTAGCGTCAAGGTTAACTTCCATGATAGTAGTTGCAATGTATTTTGCAGCAGAAGCGTAGCCTGGGCAGTGGTCAGTACCGAAAAGGTCGTTATCGATTGTTTTAGGAACACCGATTACGTTGCAATCCCAGCCTGATTTTTTAATGTATTTAGAAATTTTGTTACAAGTATCCATACTGTCGTTACCACCGTTGTAGAAGAAGTAACGGATATTGTATTTTTTGAATACTTCAACGATTCTCTTATAATCTGTATCGTCTTTTTTAGCGTCTTTAAGTTTATATCTTACAGAGCCAAGAGCAGATGATGGAGTGTTTTTAAGTAATAAAAGTTCTTCCATATCTTCTTTAGAAATGTCGTAGAAATCTTCTTCTAAAACACCCCTAATACCGTGAGCAGCACCGTAAACAGCAGTAATTTTATCTTGCTTTAATGCTTCGATAAATACACCCGCAGCACTTGCGTTAATAACCGAAGTAGGACCGCCCGATTGAGCAAACATACATGCACCAACTAAATTTTTCATAATAGTATCTCCTTTAAAATTTTATCTTGCTAAAATATTCATAACGCCGTAAAGTTCGCTATCAAACTTATTAGGCATTGAAAGAGCTTCGCTAATGTCGAAGTCTTTAATAACGTTGTTGTTTATACCAACTACCCTGTTGGTTTTGCCTTCTAAGATAAGGTCAACTGCTTTAACGGCAAGTCTTGCAGCAAGCACCCTATCCGCCATACTTGGCGCACCACCACGTTGAACGTAACCAAGGTTTGTAGTTTTAACTTCTAAACCTGTTCTTTCTTCAATTTGGCGACAAATTTCTTCCCTATCGCCCGCACCTTCGGCAAAAATAATCATATTTGAAGTTTTGCCACGCATACGGCTTTTAAGAAGGGTTTTAGACATTTGTTCAATGTCTACTGGGTGTTCTGGCGTAATGCAGAATTCCGCACCGCCCGCTAAGGCTGCGTAAAGTGCAATATCACCGCACTTTCTACCCATAACTTCAAGCATAGAAACACGGTCATGCGAGCCCATCGTATCACGAAGGTTGTTGATTGCAGATAATACGGTATTTACAGCAGTATCAAAACCGATTGTAAAATCTGTGTAACTTAAGTCATTATCAATAGTTGCAGGAATACCGCAAACGTTTATTCCGCAATTATCGGAAATATCTTTAGCGCCACGAATAGAACCGTCACCACCGATAACGATTAAACTATCAATACCATAAGCAGATAAAATATCAGCTGCTTTTTGTTGATATTCAACTTCCCTAAACTCTGGGCATCTTGCAGTTTTTAAAATAGTACCACCCCTATGAACGATATCCGACACAGAACGTGTACTAAGCATTGTTATTTTATTTTCAAGTAAGCCTGCCCAACCGCGTTCTATACCAAAAACGTCTGCATCTTTAGATATAGCGTATCTTACGCAAGCCCTTACTGCGGCATTCATGCCAGGGGCATCGCCACCACTTGTTAAAATTGCAATTTTATTCATATACTTTCCTTGTTTTTGTTAAAATTTTATATTTTATATAAAAACCTAATATATTGTATCACACTTTTTAAAAATATTCTACTATTTTTCAATAAATATTATATCTTCTTCGGATAAAATACTTTCAAGTTCGCTCATAAGTCCCCTACAATTGCGAATTTGTTCGGGTGATTTGTAGGTTTTACCATTATGCTTAATATAAACGGTAATATCGCCTGGGTATCCCGATAAAATTTCTAAAATATCATCAAGACTTTCTAATCCGTTAGCATTTATTGCAAGATATTGTTTTTTAACTTCAACTTTCGTTTCGGCTTTTTCTTGCGAAACAAGCGGTGCGATATTTTCTATCATTAAACTTGGTTCGTGGCCGTCACGAATTTGTAATTTACCGTTTATTTTTACAACGTTATCAACTTCAATAACATTTGCAAATTTTTGGAAAACTTTAGGGAATAACACAGCCTCGATAGTGCCGTAAAGGTCTTCAATAGTAACGGCGCACATAACTTGACCGCTTTTAGTGTTAATCTTACGCATTTCGGTAATAATACCACCGCAAGCAACAGTCATACCGTCGCTAACGTCGGTATAAACAACGTCACCATTTTCATCTTCCGTTTTACTCATAAGTTTAGCGGTTGAGAACAAGTACTTTCTAAGCTCCCCTTCATAGTTAGAAAGCGGGTGACCCGAAACATATACACCGATAACGTTTTTTTCGTAAGCGAGTTTTGTTTTTAACTCATACTCGTTAACATTTGGATAAGTTACCTTTATAGTTTTAGGAATTTTTAATATAGTTGAGAAGATATCAATCTGTATACTTTCTTCGCTTTTTAAAATGGCTTGCGCTTGGTCTAAAACATCTTCGTAAGCGCCGATAAGCCTACTTCTATAAATACCAAAACAATCAAACGCACCTGCATAAATAAGGTTTTCTACAAGGCGTTTATTTACATACTTGATACATCTTAAAGCAAAGTCTTCAAACGACTTAAACTTGCCGTTTTCTTCCCTTTCTTTAATAATTTCATCAATAACAGCAATACCTACGCCTTTAACCGCCGCCAAGCCGAAACGAATTTTATCGTCTTTAACTGAAAATTCCGTTTTACTTTCGTTAATGTCTGGTGGAAGTACAGGGATTTTTTCTTCCTTAGCGTAAGAAACGTAGTTCGTTATTTCCTTGATGTTTGTAATACGGTTGTTTAAAACCGCAGTTAAAAACTCAGGCTTATAATAAGTTTTTAAGTATGCCGTTTGATAAGTTACAAGTGAGTATGCAGCGGCGTGCGATTTGTTGAAAGCGTATTTGGCAAAGTCTTTCATTTCGTTCCAAACCTGCTTAGCAACTTCTTCTGGCACACCCCTTTTAATACAACCATCAATGGCTTTACTTACTTTGCCGTGGTCGTCAACCGACTCGGCTTTACCGTGAATAAAGGTCTTTTCTTCCTTTATCATTGCCTCCACTTTCTTTTTACCCATCATACGCCTTACCATATCGGCTTGACCTAAGGTATAACCTGCTAAATCTTGAACAATTCTCATAACTTGTTCTTGATATACGATACAACCGTAGGTTTGCTCTAAGATAGGTTCTAAAAGTGGGTGCGCGAACACAATTTTATCAGGGTTGTGCTTGTTTTCAATAAACTTACCGATAGAATCCATAGGACCTGGGCGGTAAAGCGACACGGCAGCAACGATATCTTCAAGACAAGTAGGTTTAAGCCTTGACAAGAAGTCCTTAAAGCCACTTGATTCTATTTGGAAGATAGCGGTTGTGTTACCCGATGAAATAAGTTCATAAACCTTAGGGTCATCGTAGCCGTTTCTATCAAACACTACGTCTACCCCGTGATTTTCTTTAACGTATTCAATACACATCTTAATATCACTTAAGTTTCGAAGACCCAAGAAGTCCATCTTTAAAAAGCCAAGTGATTCAAGTTCTACACCCGTGTATTGTGTTGTGATATCTTCGCCGTTTCTTGAAAGAGGCATATGCCTATCAAGAATATCCGCACCGATAATTACACCGCACGCGTGCGTACTTGATTGCCTTGGTGCATCTTCAAGTTTCATTGCGATGTCTACAACTTTTTTAATTTGTGGGCTTTCGTTGTACATTTCAACGAGTTCAGGCACGGAATAGCCAGTAATTCCGTCTTTAATTTCCTTTTCACTAAGTTCATAGAAACCGAAAACTTTTTGCAAGATATTAGGTCTTGTAATATCAAGTTGTTTGCCGTTTTTAATGATTTTATTAGGAATTGCCTTTGTAATTTTATCCATTTCGGCATAAGGCACGTTTAACGCTCTGCCTACGTCTTTTATGGCGTTTTTAGCCGCCATTGTACCGAAAGTAATAATTTTAGCAACGGTGTCATAACCGTATTTTTGGCGAACGTATTCGATAACTTCTTGTCTGCGTGAATCTTCAAAGTCAATATCAAAGTCGGGCGCAGAAACACGCTCG
Source organism: Christensenellaceae bacterium (assembly GCA_045651405.1). Taxonomy (GTDB): domain Bacteria; phylum Bacillota; class Clostridia; order Christensenellales; family Borkfalkiaceae; genus HGM11412. Next base: position 56,359 of record JAZRSH010000002.1, read on the forward strand.
CTATTTAAAAACCTTTCAAAGTACAAGCCGTACTTAAGGGGGTCGATATCGGTGATATTTATAAGGTATGCAACGATAGAACCAGCACCGCTACCACGGCCAGGGCCTACTGAAATACCCATTTTTCTTGCAGCGTTGATATAATCCCAAACGATAAGATAATATTCAATAAAGCCTTGCTTTTCAATAACGGCAAGTTCCATTTCTATTCTGTCGCGGATTTCTTTAGTTTCTTTGCCGTATTTAATTTTAACACCTTCGTCAATTAAATCCCTTATAAATTCCATAGGCGTTTTGCCATTTTCAGGAATATAATGCGGGAATTTATATTTACCAAAAACAAAGTCAAAATTACATTTATCGGCAATTTCTACGGTCGTATCAAGCGCGTCTAAATCATTAGGGAAAACGGTAGCGAGTTCGTCGTATGATTTCAAATAGAACTCATCGTTAGGCATTTTCATTCTATCAGGGTCATCAACAGTTCTACCCGTTTGAACGCACATTAAAACGTCTTGAGTTTCGGCATCGTCTTTATTAATATAGTGCACGTCGTTAGTAACTACAGTTTTGATGCCGTATTTTTTAGCAAAAACGCGGAGCTGACTGTTTACGTACGCTTGGTCTTCTAAGCCGTGGTTTTGAAGTTCTAAATAGAAGTCATCTTTAAATACGTCTTTAAACCACTTAACTAAATTTTCGGCTTTTTCGTTATCGTGGCGGAGAATTGCTTGCGGAATATCACCGCCTAAGCAGGCAGAAAGACATACTAAACCTTCGCTATGTTCGGCAACAGTTTTAAGGTCAACCCTCGGCTTGTAGTAAAAACCGTCCCTAAAAGCGATAGCATTTAAAAGTGATAAGTTTTTATAGCCCGTTTCATCTTTTGCAAGTAAAACAAGGTGACGCCTATCCTTATAACCTTCACCGTCGTCAACTTTTAATTTTCCTTTTTGTGTTAAGTCGTCACATACATAAAATTCCGTACCTAAAATCGGTTTTATACCCACTTTTTGACAAGTGTTATAAAACGCCACGGCACCGTACATGTTTCCGTGGTCGGTCATTGCGATTGCAGGCATATCAAGTGCTTTGGCTTTTTTAACCGCACTTGAAATTTTTGCCATACCATCAAGCAAAGAATATTCTGTATGCAAATGTAAATGCACAAAAGGTTTCATTAAAAATTACTCCTATCTATCGATAAAATCTACTAAAATACTATTTTGAACGTATAAATACTCTTCTTTAATTTTTATACCGTAATCGGTATCAACTAAATATTTTCTATTCTTTTTAATAGCGTCTTTAAAGTCATCGGTAAAGTTGCTATTAAACTGTTTAAAATACTCTTTGTAACTAATGCCAACTTCCGTTCTTAAAAGTAGCATTGCGTATTCGGCTTTTTGTTCTTCAAGTTCAATTTCTTCCGAGTAAACTTCGGCAACAACACCGTTAAATATAGCCTTTATATACTCGTCAATACTTTCAGTATTAGTAAAACGTCTATTATTTATAAAAGACGATGCACCAACACCAACACCTAAATATTCACCGCGTTTCCAGTAATTAAGGTTGTGTTTTGAATAGTAACCACCTTTGCAAAAGTTAGATACTTCGTAGCGGTTAAAACCTTTTTCTTTTAAAATTTTAACGCATTCTTCATAAATATCAGCAACTTCATCATCACAAGGAAGTTCTCCGTTTAAATATCTTGTAAACATAGGTGTTCCTTCTTCTGCTTTTAAGGCATAAAGGGAAATATGTTTTACGCTTTTTGAAGAAGTTGCTAAATCTATTGTCTTTTTAACGTCTTCAATATCTTCATCAGGAAGACCTATCATAATATCCGTAGAAATATTAAAACCGTCAAGCAATTTTACTGCGTTTAAATAATCTTGGGTGTTATGTATGCGGTTAAGCCTACGAAGTGAGTTATCGTTAGCCGTTTGAAGACCTAAACTAAACCTATTAATCCCTGCGTTTTTATATACTTTTAATTTGTTTTCATCAATAGTACCAGGGTTAACCTCTAAAGTAATTTCGGCGTTTTTGTCAACGTTATAAAGAGAATAAATTTGATTTAGTGCACCGTATATATATTTAGGCTCTACAAAACTTGGCGTACCGCCACCAAAATATATGGTATTTACCTTTTTATCTTTAAGTAAATACGCTTTGTGTTTCAACTCTTTATAAAGCATAGCAAAGTACATTTCCGCCTTGCCTATTTCCTTAGGAAAAGATGCAAAGTCACAGTAGGTACACTTGCTTTTACAAAATGGAATATGAACGTAAATTCCCGCCATAAAATTCTCCGTTAATTATCGCTATCAAGTTTAAGAATAGACGTAAATGCTTCAGACGGAATTTCAACCGAACCAAGTTTACGCATCTTCTTTTTACCTTCTTTTTGTTTTTCTAAAAGTTTTTTCTTTCTTGTGATGTCACCGCCGTAACATTTTGCTAAAACGTCTTTTCTAAGCGCTTTAACAGTTTCACGGGCGATAACCTTTCCACCTACCGCTGCTTGAATAGGAATTTCAAACATTTGGCGTGGAATAACGTCTTTAAGTTTTTCTGCCATTGCCCTACCGCGAGAGTATGCTTTTTCTTTATGAACGATTACCGATAAAGCATCACAAACTTCGCCGTTTAACATAATGTCAAGTTTTACAAGGTCGGATTTTTTATAATCGCTAATCTCATAGTCAAAAGATGCGTAACCGCGCGTTCTTGACTTAAGCCCGTCAAAGAAGTCAAACACTACTTCGTTAAGCGGTAAAAGATAGTTCATTTTAACACGCTTAGGGTCAATGTACACCATATCTTCAAAGGTACAGCGCTTTTCTTGGCATAAATCCATAATAGCGCCTACGTATTCAGGCGGAGTGTAAATGTTAGCCTTAATAACAGGCTCTTCCATATAATCGATTTCAACGGGCGCGGGAAGTTTAGTTGGGTTTTCTACCGTAAACACCGCACCGTCCGTTTTATGCACGATATACGATACCGATGGAGCGGTTGTAATAATATCTAAACCAAACTCACGTTCTAACCTTTCTTGGATAATTTCCATGTGTAAAAGACCTAAGAATCCACACCTAAAGCCAAAACCTAAAGCAGTAGAATTGTCAGGCTCAAAAGTGAGTGCGGCATCGTTGAGTTTAAGTTTTAAAAGTGCTTCTTTAAGGTCGTTAAACTTAGAGCCGTCAAGCGGATAAACACCGCTAAACACAACGGGTTGAGCCTTTTTGTAGCCTGGAAGAGGTTCGTTTGTTGGGTTGTTAACGTCAAACACCGTGTCGCCAACTTCAATATCCGAAATAGACTTGATTGATGCGGCAATATAACCAACTTCGCCCGAGTCAAGCGAGGCTTTAGGTAAAAGTTGCGGATTGAAAGTACCAACTTCAACAACGTCGAAAGTCTTATCAGACATAAAGGTTTTTATCTTCATACCCGCTTTAATAGAACCGTCTACAATTCTAACGAATAAAATTACACCTTTAAAGTTATCGTAATAACTATCGAAAATAAGTGCTTTAAGTGGTGCTTCATCATCACCTTCAGGCGCAGGGATATCAGTTATAATCTTTTCTAAAACTTCTTCGATATTTAAGCCCATTTTAGCGGAAATTCTTGGAGCGGAAGAACCGTCGAGTCCAATAACGTCTTCAATCTCTTTACCAGCACCCTCAGGGTCGGCAGAAGGAAGGTCGATTTTATTGATAACGGGCATAATTTCAAGGTTGTTATCAAGGGCTAAATATACGTTAGCAAGAGTTTGTGCTTGAATACCTTGCGACGCGTCAACGATAAGCACGGCACCTTCACACGCCTTTAAACTACGAGATACTTCATAGGTAAAGTCAACGTGACCGGGGGTGTCGATAAGGTTAAAGATATAGTCCTTACCCGCTTTAGATTTATACGACATACGAATAGGCGTAAGTTTAATGGTAATACCCCTTTCACGCTCTAAATCCATAGAGTCTAAAAGTTGTTCTTCCATATCCCTTTCGGCTACTTGACCGGTATGTTCGATAATTCTATCGGCTAAAGTAGACTTGCCGTGGTCGATATGCGCTATAATACAAAAATTTCTTAAATTTTCTTTTACTTGTTTTGCCATAAAATTCCCTATTATAAAGTTAAGTATATATAATTATACTATATAAATAAAATAATTTCAAGCACTTGCGTTATTTTTTTATGTGTGTTATACTATAAAAGTTATGAAAAAAAGAATTACTGATAATTATTGGCTTTTTAACACACCTATAACCCACCGTGGGCTTTACGATAACGAACACCCAGAAAATACGCTTATCGCATACGAACACTCTATCCAAAACGGCTACGCTATTGAACTTGACGTTCAAATGAGTAGTGATGACGTTTTAATTTGCTATCACGACGATAACTTAAAACGCGTTTGCGGTGTGGATAAAGATATTCGCGAAATCTCTTATGAGGAAATTAAGACACTCCGCCCTAACGGTAAAGAACACCCTATCCCTACTTTTAAAGAAGTGTTAGATTTTATAGACGGTAGAGTGCCACTTTGCATTGAACTTAAAACTCAAAAACGCCCTGGTCTTGAAGAAAAGGTTATTGAACTTTTAAGACAGTACAAAGGTGAATACGTAGTACAAAGTTTTAATCCGTTAATGGTAAAAAAAGTAATAAAACTTGCACCCGAAATGGTAACTGGCGTTCTCGTTACAAGAGAGCCAAGTAAACTTGCGGGCAAATTTGTAAACTTTGCTATGCATAGGTTATGGTTTAAATATTTCGTCAATTTTGATTATATCAATATGCGTATACAAGATTTGTCGCATTACGGCAAAAAACTTAAAAAATACAATGCTATTTGTTGGACGGCAAGAACAAACGAAGATATTAAAATTGCTGAAAAATACGCTAAAAACGTAATTTTCGAAAAAACGGTTACCGACCTTGGAAAATTTAAAAAGTAATTTAAAAACACTACGAAATATCGTAGTGTTTTTTCTATTCTAACTCGTCAAGCGTTAATTCATATCTTGGTAAAATATTTTCAACGAAATATTTAACTTCTTCCCTATCAATTTTTAAAATATCTTTGTAGATAGTTTCCTTTGCTTTAATAAACTCGCTATTGCCCGACTTAACTTCTTCTACACATTTGATATAAGCAGAAATTTTATCAGCGCACTTCATAATCTTATATTCTTCGCTTTCTTCATCAGGTAAAACGTATTTTTCATAGTCACACCTAAGTTCGTTTGGAAGTGTAGATAAAAGTTTTAAACAGGCACCCTTTTCTATATCTTTATACGCGTGGTTTATTTCCTTATTAAAATACTTGATTGGGGTTGGTAAATCACCAGTTATAACCTCGCTTGTTTCGTGATATTGCGAATATAAAACGACTTTTAATACGTCAACGTTTCCGCCGTAAATTGTGTTTTTAATAGATGCTAAAGCATGCGCAACAACGGATACTTGTTCGGTATGCTCCATAATATTTTCTTCAACGTTAGAACGCATAAGCGCCCAACGTTTAATGTATTTCATTCTATTTAAGTATGCAAAAAAATCGTAATTCATTGTACTCTCCTATAAAGTAAAACTATTTTATCATATAAAGCAAAAATATTCAATATATTATTGACAAATAAAAAAATATTTTATATACTTGACTTGTAAGTATAAAAAATAACGAGGGGTGCTGTACGGCTGAGATTATACCCATTGAACCTAACAAGGTAATGCTTGACGGGGAGTGTATCTTTTGCGTGCGCCTAAAATTAGGCGTTATTTTTTTGGAGGTTTTTATGCTTACTAATTTATTATCATTATTCACTATTATCGACGACGATGCGTCGTCAAAATTCCTTTGGGTATTTGCAATTGCCCTTGTAGCTTTAGTTGGCATATTTATTGTAATTGCCATATTTAGAAAGGAATTTAAAACTAAAACCTTGGCGTTTAGCGGGCTTACCATAGCGGCATCTTACGTACTGTCCTTTCTTAAGTTCTCGCCAGTTACCTACGGCGGTAGCGTAACACTTGCAAGCATGTTACCTATTTGTATTTTTGCCTACGCTTTTGGTTTGGCACCTGCCCTTTTAACGGGTTTAGTTTACGGGTTTTTACAATTCGTTCAAAGCCCGTACATTTTTAACTACGCCACCTTCTTTTTAGACTTTTTACTCGCCTTTTCATCAATAGCGATGATGGCAGTTGCAAGGAAAATCTTTAAAGATAAAAAGTTTACACCGATTATCGGTTTAACTTTTGTTTATTTGCTTAGATTTACCTTCCACTTCTTATCCGGTCTTATCTACTTTGAAAACGGTGGTATTTGGGCAAACATACCACAAGACAATGCATTTGTTTACTCGTTTATTTATCAAATAGTATACTTATTACCTGACTTTGCAATTAACTTTTTAGTGTTGTTCCCTTGTTGTATAACTAATAAATTTAACGTATTACTTAAACAAATGAGCAAATAAATAAGCCTTCCCCAGTTTAATTACTGGGGATTTTTTTGGACTTATTTTACATTTGATAGGATTATTTATTGACATTGTAGTATTAATATTATATAATACAACGTAATATAAAGGAGAAATATTATGGATATAAAACAAACTCTCGTACAATATTTAACAGAAAATAGTAGATATACTAACAAACAACTTGCGGATATGATAGGCATAGCTGAAGAAGAAATTTCAACAGTAATCAAAGAACTTGAAAATTCAGGCGCAATCGTAAAATACACTACAATCGTTAACCCTGATAAATTTAATTCTAACCGCGTTGATGCACTTATCAACGTAAAAGTTAAACCTCAAAAATTAAAAGGTTTTGACGCATTTGCCGAAGAACTTACTAAATATGATGCCGTTAAAGGTTTATACCTTATAAGCGGTGCTTTTGACCTTGCCGTTATGATTACTGCTAAAGACCTTAGCGGTATTGCTCGTTTCGTTTCTGAAACTTTATCAGCGGTTGACGGTGTAATTGAAGTATCTACTAACTTTATTCTTAAAAAATACAAAATAGAAGGTCAAACAACTAAGGGCGATAACGAAGAAAGAGAATTAATATGAGAAGTTTTATAAGCCAAAAAGCCGAAAATATTAAACCGAGCGGTATTAGAAAGTTTTTCGACCTATGCGCAGGCTCGAAAGATATAATTTCACTTGGCGTTGGCGAGCCTGACTTTCACACCCCTTGGGAAATTAGTGAAGCAGGTATCCGCACGATAAAATCAGGAAAAACTCAATATACTTCTAACAAGGGTTTGCTTGAACTTAGAAAGGAAATTGCCGAATATCAAAAAACGCGTTACAACGTAAATTACGACGCCGAAGAAGTTATTGTAACCGTTGGTGCAAGCGAAGCAATAGATATTGCTTTGCGTGCCGTTTTAGACGATGGCGACGAGGTTTTAATACCAGAGCCTTGCTACGTTTCTTATAGCCCTTGCGTAGAACTTTGCGGTGGCAAAGCCGTTAAAATCCCTTTAAATGATGAGAACGGCTTTAAAATAACCCCTGAAGTTTTAAAATCGGTTATCACGCCTAAAACCAAGGTTTTAATATTCCCTTACCCCAATAACCCAACAGGCGCTATTATGGAAAAGGAATATATAGATGCAATTATCCCTGTTATTATTGAAAACGATATTTTAGTAGTTACCGATGAAATTTACGCAGAACTCACCTATGACACTCAGCACGTATCAATAGCCTCTTATCCCGAAATGCTTGATAGAACTGTAGTTATTAGCGGTTTTTCTAAAGCATTTGCTATGACGGGCTGGAGAATTGGTTATTTAATGTGTAAAAAGCCACTTCTTGACGCAATGCTTAAAATTCATCAATACGTTATAATGTGCGCCCCTACCTTTTCGCAATACGCTGCACTTGAAGGCTTAATTACTTGCAAGGAAACGGAATTTGCAATGGTTAAGGAAATGCAAGAAGAATACGATAGGCGTAGAAAATTCATGGTAAAAGCCTTTAACGAAATGGGTCTTTACGTTTTTGAGCCTAAAGGTGCATTTTACGTATTCCCTTCAATTAAAAGCACGGGGCTTGACTGCCAAGAATTTGCCGAAAGACTTTTAAAGGAAAAACGCGTGGCGGTAGTTCCTGGCGATGCGTTTGGCTCGTCGGGTAAATACCATATAAGATGTTCTTATGCGTATTCTATGAAAAGCCTTATTACTGCTACTGAAAAAATTAAAGAGTTTGTTAATGAATTAAAGCAATAAAAAATAACCCCTACACTTCAGCACGAAGTATAGGGGTTTTTATTATCTTATTTTTTTGATTCTATTTTTCTTTTTATTGCTAAGAATATTGCATAGAAAACTATAATGTAAACAACAAAGAGTAACATAACCAAAATTGGATATAATACAGGGTTGCCGTTTACTAACTGATAAAACATTTCGTAAGGTGTGCCGTCACTACGCATTAAGAACATATAGTTATAGTCTAATATAATATTTGCTATATACGCAATGACACCAAAAGCTAATAATATCGCAAAAGTGATAAAGATATTATTCTTTTTCATACTTGTCATACCAGAAAAAACAATGTATAAAGATGCAAAGCCGGAGACGCAATGAGTCACAGTAGAAACTAAGTTAGGCCAAGAAAGTACTGGGTATGCCGAATAGTTTTGCGCTGCACCTACAGTACCTAATATACCGCCTAAAAGACCAAAGATTAAAACAAAGTCTAAAGATGCTTCCTTAATTCTACCTTTTGAAAAGGCGGCAAGCGGAATTGCTATCAACTGAAGACTGCATAAGAAAAGAGGCAAAGATACTCTCCAATAATCAAGTTGATGTATAGTGCCAATTATTATTTTTACTATTTCAAAACCATCAATAACAAAAGCAGCCCACATTAAAACTTTGTTTTTGTCTTTTTCAGTTTTGTGCTTAAAATGCAAACCTAAAATAACAGCCAAAGCGACCATAGCGATTATAAACGTAGAAACGAATACAATATGTTGCCAAGACATATAGCCTTCAGGTGCTCTACCATAGTCAAACTCGCCTGTTCCAAATCCAAAAAATTCTTTCATTTGTATACCTACTATTATTTATTATTGCATAATTTTACAAAAAAGTCAATACTACTTAATAATAATCTCTTCCCTATCATCTTTTGAAAGGGTTTCAAAATTTACGTTATCAAGTTTTAATCCTTCAACGTTTTGAGCGTACAAGCCGTAAGCGTTAAGTTTAAAGTTAGTACATTCCGGATACTGATTAGGAAGTGGGAATTTTTCTTCCACGTACTTTTCCGCACCACCAAGCACTTTAATATTTACGTTAGCTAAAGTTATATTTTTAAGCGGATAATCTTTATTTGAGCTCATAATAACGCTAGTGTGCGATGGATTTGTAAAGTAATTAAGGTCAAACGGTTCGTTACTAGCAGGTGCCCAACTGTTGATAATTTTGTATTTATCACCGTGAACGTCAGCGTAAATATTAGTTATATTTACGTCTTTAATACTGCCGATTTTAGTTCCTTTAGGTCCACGTAATCTTTCGCCAAGGTAAATAAATAACGGATTGGCAACGTTTTGCATTGTGATATTAGAAATATTTAAGCCTTGAATATTAGCGCCGTCTACACTTTCTATTGCTAAACCTGAGTGCCAAGTATTAACAACCACACAGTTAGAAACGTTTATATACTTAAAGTCACCGTACGATTCCGTACCAAACTTGATAGCGTTTGCTAAACTACTTAAAATACAGTTAGTTATAGTTATTCTCTCGCAGTTATGTTTTTGCCTATCAAAGTATGAAGTTTTTAAAACAAGCGCATCATCACCCGTTTTGATAATACAGTCTGAAATAACAACGTCTTGACAGCCGTCAGGGCTAATACCGTCGATATGTGAGTGAATAAACACTTTGCTTATTATAACATCTTGGCAAGCACCCATTAAAACGCCAATATCGGTGGCGTTTAAAATCTTTACGTCATATATTCTTAAACCTTGTACTTTGCGAAGAGAAAAAACCTTTACACCACGATAATAACCGTCTTTAGCGCGTTTGTTTTCATCATCCCAAGTAGAGTGCATATCAATAGTAGCAAGTCCCCTAATGCTTACGTTTTTAACTTCGTTAGCGTAAAACATTGCCTTAGTATATGAACTGTGGGATAAATCTTGATATCTAACTTCATCAAGCGGTTCGTCCGCATTAAAATCGTCAATGCTTGGTGCAGACTCAATCTTAACACCGTCTTCAAACACCAAGTTAGTATTATCTTTTAAAATAACGGTAGTAAGAGTATAAGTTCCAAACGGCACGAAAACCGTTTCACCACCCCTACTAGAGCCTAAATCTATTGCCTTTTGAAAAGCAAGAGTATCAAACCTCTCGTCTTTTATTAAAAAATCTTTTACGTTTATCATAATTTTTAATGAATATCAATGTTTTTAGGTGTTTCGCCTGCGTATTTAGCGGGTTTAATCATAATGAAATTAACAAGCATTGCAACAACGTAAAGACCAAGCGTTACGTACAATACGTAGTTAAAGTTGTTAGTTGCGTTCATAATAAGACCAGCCATTTGGTTACCAGTTAAACCTGCAACTGCCCAAGCCGAAAGTGCAACACCGTGGATTGTAGAAATACTTTTCATACCGAAGTGGTCGGATAAAAGGGTTGGAAGGTTACTAAATCCACCGCCGTAGCCTGCATTTACGATAAAGAGTAATAATAATACTACGATAACTGAAACAATGTTAGTGTTAAAGCCGATAGTTAAACCGACAACGATTGCTAATACACTTGCAATAATTTCAGTTAAAAGGATAATTTTATACATAGTATTTCTATCCTTCATACCGTCTGATAAAGCGGAATAGCCAAGCCTACCGCCCGCATTAAATACGGCACAAATCATACCGATAATCGCATATTCTAAACCGATTAATTTGATTAAATTTTTTTCGTTAGAGATAAGAGCTAAACCGCAAGTGATATTAATGTAGAATACAAGCCAAACGGCAATGAAAGTTTTGTCTTTAAATACGGCAAATTTTGATAAAAATGCCTTCACAGGGTGCGCATCTTTAGGTTTAACTTCTTCGTGCCAACCTTCAGGTTTTTTAAGAAGTAAGTGACCGATAAACATCATTACAAAGTAAACACCTGCTAAAATAAAGAACATTGTGTAAAGTTGCATACCGCTTTTCATCATTGCTTCCATAATAGGTGTTGCAATGGCTTTAGCAGCACCAAAGCCAGCAACAGCCAAGCCCGTTGCTAAACCCTTGTTATCTTTAAACCAAAGCATTAAAGTTTTTACTGGTGACAAGTAACCTAAGCCTAAGCCTACACCCATTAAACAACCGTAGCAAAGTAAAATACCGACCAAACATTTAAGTTTAATGAAAAGTGCAGTACCCGCTAAACCAAGTGCAAAGCAAATTGTTGCTACAAGCGATGATTTATGAATATTCTTTTCTACAACGTTGCCTAAAAAGGCTGCAGACATACCAAGGAAGAATATGGCAAGTGAGAATGCCCATTCAACGCTTGAAGTAGAACTGCCGATATATATTGCGATTTGTGTTTTAAATGATGACCAGCAGTAAACCGTACCGATACTAGCGTGAAGTAAAAGCGCAGGAATTGCTGCCCTAGTCCATTTGTTTGATAAGTTTTTCATAAGTTAGCCTCTAAATTTTGTAGGGTGCGATTAACACACAAAGTTTATTATATTCCTTTAAATTTTTAAAGTCAAATTATTAAAAGATAAATTACAAAAAAAAGCGGTTAATTTTTAATTAACCGCATAAATTTTATTCATCTTCGCTATCTTCAGTTTTTTCGTTTACTATAACTTTAATTTCAAGCACCTTTTTCTTTGTAGTTTTTGAAACTTTAATATCTAAATTTTTATAACTAAACTTTTTGCCTGTAGTTGGAAGTTCGCCAAGTTTTTCACTTACAAAACCGCCTACGGTGTTAGCATCACACTCTTCATCATCGCTAACTTCTATTTCAAACTTTTCAAAGAATACGTCAAGTTCAGTTAAGCCGTTAACGGTAATAGAACCGTCACTATTTTCTTTGAAAGGCTCAAACTCTTCATCGTGTTCGTCGTAAATTTCACCAACTAATTCTTCGATGATATCTTCAACGGTAACTAAACCTAAAGTTCCACCATACTCATCAAGTACGATAGCCATGTGCATTTTATTCTTTTGAAGTTTCTTTAATAACGCAGATATTTTAGTATGCTCTACAACAAAAGTTACCTCTTGCATAATATCTTTGATATTAAAGTCTTTTTTATGATATGAAGTATAGAAATCTTTGCCGTGAATAACGCCGATAATACTATCAATATTATCCTTGTATACAGGAAGCCTTGAATACCTTTCCTTTTCTAAAACCTTTTTAATATCTTTCGTTTCGACATCTAAAGGAATAGCAACCATATTAATTCTTGGAATTAAAATATCTTTAACTTCTAAGTCGTCAAACTCGATAGCAGATTTAATAAGGTTAGATTCTTCTTCCTTTAAAGTACCGTCTTCTTCGGCTTCGTTTACTATCGTTAAAAGTTCGTCATCGGTAATAACGTCATCGTGTTCGATTCTAAAAATCCAACCAACAACAGTTTTAAACCCGCCGAATATTAAATTTAACGGATACAACACGTAGTAGAAAAGCATAATTAACGGATAAAATACAAGTGCAAATTTTTCCGGATATGCTTTTGCAATGTATTTTGGCGTAATTTCGCCAAAGATTAATACGGCAACCGTCATAACAGCAGTTGAAACGATAGAATAATCAACTCCACCCGTTATAATTTTTGCAAAGAATAACATTGAAATTGAAGTAGCCGTAATGTTTACGATGTTGTTTCCTATAAGTATTGTTGAAATAAGTTTATCAAACTTATCGTAAAGGTTTAAAACCTTTTTGTATTTAGCATTTTTTTGTGCTAAACTTTTTGCCTTGATTACGTTAAGGCTTGTGTAAGCAGTTTCAGTTGCTGAGAAAAATGCTGAAAATGCTATAAGTGCGATAAGTGCAATCAGTAGCGGTAGTGTCCCGTCGGGCATTGTAGTAAAATTAACTCCTTTGTATTCCGTTTATATTCTGCAAATCAGTATCGGAATTCTATTTTTTTATAATCTGCATACTTTTGGTATGCTTTTTTCCTAAATAAGTTACCTTGTTTAATAAGCCTATAGCCTTTTTCTTCTAAATATTCTTCAAAATGTTTTTCGGTAACCCCTTTATCTTTAAGTGCACTAAATACTAAATCTTCCATTTCTTTTTCAAGTTCCGCACACTCGTTCGCTTGAGATTTATTTAAATCTGCTTTAATTTTGTTGATAAAGGTATTTTTTTCTTTTTCGCTATGGAATTTTGAAGAAAAGTCTTCAATGTACGCATCAACCGATTCTTTAACCAATTTTTTAAGTTGGTTATTATTGAAAGAAACAGGTTTATTAACGTCTGAAAATCTGCCGTTAACAATTACGGCATAATAGCCGTTTTCATCTTTGAATAACGCGTTGTAAGGGCTTGTAAAAAACGTAGTAATTTCTTCAGATTCGCCAGCAGTTTTAACAAGTTCGTTTTCTAAAGTTGTAAGAGTTTTAACAAGGTCAGAACTACAGTCAACAGTAGTTTTAACATTATCTAAAAAGCCTTTTTCTAAATTTTTATCGCCTAAAAGACAAAAGTATTTTTTAAAGATAAATTCAATAAAGGATTTTGCTTTATTTTCATCAAAATACTTTTTATCAATTTTTAATCCTTCAAAAGAAATTTGCGACATAAAATCAATTTCGCTTGGACTTTCAACTTCAAAGCTATCGTTATCGTCAAAAGAATATTTTATTTCTTTTGTAACAACGCCTACCCTTGATTGTTCAAGTTTTTCTTTTTTTAAGATTTCTTCTATTTCTTTGTACATTTTTTCAAGGCAATTCATAGTAGACATTATACATTATATTTTTAAAAAATACAAATTTTTTTACGTGTTTTTAGCAAAAACTTGTCAATTTATCATATTTTTGCCATAAAATAAGCAAAAGCAAGACGATGCGTCTTGCTTTTATAATTTTAGTTGAAGTTTTTAACCGATAATTAGCTTAAGTAGTGCGTATAGAACTGAAATAGTTAGAATTGAAAGTATAGTAGTACCTAACGTATATTCAACCGCACCTTTAGTATCACTATTAAACTGGTCGGCAAAAGTTGTCGTTACGCTTGCCGTTGGCATTGCAAATGAAATAAATAAACCCATTATCAATGCGTAAGGAATTGGAATTACTTGACTTAACCCTACAAGTATAGCAGTTACAATTACGGGGAAAGCAAGAAGTTTAATAGATGCAACGTAATACATTCTTCTACTTATAATAAGTTCTTTAAAGTTAACCGCACCCATTTTCATACCTAAAAGTATCATTGAAAGTGGGGTTACTATTGAAGATAAATATCCCGTGTAAGTAGAAATTTCAGAAACAGCAACACCTACGCCTGTCAAGTTTATAATTAAACCTAAACAAAAAGCAATTAAAAGTGGGTTTAAAAGGATATTTTTAATAGAAATTTTATTTTTATCCCCTGAAATCAAGTATGTACCAAAAGCGTAGAATAAGATGTTACTAAGTACGTTAGTAATAACAACAACGGATAAAATATCCGAAACACCAAACATTACCCTTGCAAGTGGAATACCTAAGAAGCCGTTGTTTGAAGAGAACATTGCAAACCTTGCAACACCCCTTTTCTTAACGTCGCTAATACCTTTAGTTATAGGATTGGTTGCAAAAAATGCAACGGCAGTTATAACTAAACTTAAAATGCCAGCAAGTAAAATTACCGTCAACGCATCTCCTTTAAAACTCATACTGATAGTGTTATCAAGTATTAAAAAAGGAACGCCTACGTAAGTTATAGTTTTTGAAATTGAAACAGTTTTATCTTGCGTAACCATCTTGCTTTTAGCAAGGATAAATCCTGGGATTGTAAGAGCAACGAAGATAAATACGTTTTTAAACATTAAAATAAATGTATCCATATTTAGCCTTTTGTTTAATAATTATTATTTTTCGATAACGTTAACGATAAATTTATCAAGTACAGGGTTGTAGCCTACGCAACCGTCGATACACGAAAGAGTTGTTAAAATTACGCTACCCTTTCCGTGTTTCTTTTCAGCAAACACCATTTCGTGTTTTTTGTGAAGTTTGTATTCTTCTTCACCCGTGTCTTTATAAGTGAAAAGAACTTCTTCTGCACCTTGCCAATTAAACTTGAACCAACAAGTTAAATCTTGATAATCTTTTTTAGCATTGTAGAAGTTTTTGAAATCCATTTGTTCAAATTCTGCTACGTATTTGTTGTTAGGATTTCTATCAACCCAGTTGCTTGCGCCAACTTCTTCTTCAAGGGTATGAATTCTAAAGTTAACGTCTTCATCTAAAATATTGAGCGGTCTATTGGTAACAACGATAAGTTTACCACCGTTTTTAGCAAAGTTTTCAAGTTTTTCTTGATTTTCAATAAAGTGATTAACTTCGGTAAACACGATATTTTCATCAACTTCGCCGTCACATAAAGTTTTAATTGATTGTAAAGATTCGCCGTATATTACAGGGGTTTTACTTGCTTTATTGAATTTAGGTTTTACCCTATAAGTTAAAGAATCGTAAGTAACTTCTCTGCCGTTTGCCTCGGCAATAATTTCAACTTTACCTACAAAATCTTCAGGGAGTTTATAGTTAATTTCGCCGATATAATCGGAAGAAACTCCGTTTGCTTTAACGTTAACTTTGTAACCTTCCACCCTTTTGCCGTTGAGTAAAAGATTAAGTTTTACAGTAAAATCTTCTTGTGTTGGATAGTCGTTTAATGCATAAACTTCGCCTTTAATGGTATCGCCTGAATATACTGTGTACATATCTTGGCGAAGGCTAACCCTAAGCGGAATTAAAGCCTCTTTATACGCATAGAAAGCAGGTTTTGGAATTCTATCAACGTCGATAAGCGTTTTAGTCCAACCGCAAGGCCAACAGTCAATTAAAAGGTGGATTGCCGTGCTTTCGATATAATCGGCACGTCTTCTTAAAATATGCGTTAATTCTTTAGTGGCAAAAACTTGGTGTTTTCTACTTTCACGAATCCAGTCTTTAATATTATCTTGTTCTGGGAAGAAACTTGCACCCATAGCATAGCATTGCGCTTTTGCTATTCTGTTTGGTGCCCAAGGCTCGTCATCGCTTTCAGGGAGCCAATCTTTAGGACAATATTTACGCATAAGTTCAAGGGTATCAAGACCGTCTGCACCGTATTCGCCACAACCAGTCATCCAGTCCTTTCTAATAGGTGGTAAATAACCTTTGCTAAATTTACCCGATGGTAAACCGTGCGAAATATACCAGAAAGTATAGGTATGGAAGTCGCTTATGCCGTAACTTTCAGGAAGCGGAGCATAATCACCTTCGTTGTATTTAATAACTCTATCAGGATTTGTGATTAAAACAACTTCTTTAGCGGCATTGTAGAATCTTTCCATTTCATGCCTTGAAAGATTGAATTGTTCGTGTCCCCAAGCAGTTCTATCTAAAAGTTCGTTACAGAAGGTATCAACAACAACGCAAGGGTGATTTCTTACAAGCAATTCCATTTCCCCTGCTTGTTTTACAGCCTCGCCTAAAGCACTAAATTTAAGATAAGAAAAAAGTGGCAAGTCCGTTTGACAAAGCATACCCGTCATATCAAAAAAGTCGTAAATCTTAGAAAATACAGGACGTTGAGTTATACGATAATAGTTAAGATTACATACTTTTGCCGTTATGATATCGTCTAAAAGTAATTCATCGTTATTTTCCATAACCGCCCTTGGCAAGTGACCCATTTCGTTAGCACCACGGAGCATAATTCTTTCGTTATTTAAATAGAATTTGCCTTTTGGCGTAGAGTTTTCATCCATAAAGAATTTACGCATACCAAAGTGCGTTTGTTCTTCATCGATAATATTGCCGTTTTCATCGGTAATAGTTACGGTAATTTGATAAAGCCAAGGCTCGTTTGTCGTCCAAAGTTTAAAATTATCAATTTTGAAAGTTTCAGTTAAGTAGTTTGTGTTAACAGATAAATAGTTAACTTTGCCTTCAACGTTTTCAAATACTTGTTCTGTAAAGTTTCTACCTTCAACGGTGTAATAAGCCTTTAATTTTTCACTTCCGTAAAGATAGTTGAACAAAGTTGTATAAACGATAATTTCGCCCTTGTCGATATTAGGTCTAACAAAAATATCGGTAACGCGTTGTTTGTTTGCTACAACTAAGTCAATTTTGCCGATAATACCTGCGCCCGAAGGACAATGGTGCCAACCAAGCATAGGCTCATCGTATCCAAGGTGTGTTGCAGCGTAAATTTTATCGCCAAAACTTCTAACGCCGTTAACGTCGGTACCTGAAGTAGTAGGTTCGTTTTTAACAATGATAACAAGGTCGTTTTCGCCTTCGTGAATATAGTTTGTGATTTCAACTTTAAACGGCGCAAAAAAGCCTTCGTGCCTACCTGCTAAGCGAGAGTTTATGTAAACTTCGGCAATATAGTCAACCGCTTCAAAGTCTAAAACGTAAGCTTTAGCTAAATCGATTTTATCAAAGTTTAATTTTTTAAGATAAAAGGCATTCCATCTACCTTCAGGACCTACGTAGTGTGGAATAGTAATGGTTTCAAAATTACCTTTAAAATTTAAAACCCTTGAAAAATCTTTAGTATCTTCAATTTCTTCTTTTCTAAACAAGAAGTCCTTTAAAGGTGTAACAGTTTTTACCTGTGCTGGTTTTCTTGCGTAGTTTTTAAAGAAAGGTCTATAGTAATTTTTTAAGTTTTCTTTTTCTAAAAGATAGTCTTTATAAGCCTTTTCCTCATCAAACACCGGTGGTGCTGTAACGATACAATCGTCCTTTGCAATTTCTACCCTATTAATTTCAAGTGGTGGAATTTCTTCAAGACGTGGAATTTCACTATTTAATTTTTTACCGCCTGCGGCAATGTTTATAAACCTGTCTAAATCGTTTTTGTTTTTCATATAAAACCCCATTTTATATAATTTACAAAATTATATCATTAAATTATTGCTTAGTCAAACACAAATAAACTAATCGGCAGAAAAATACACAAAAATTACACAAAAGTATAAAACCGCATTTCCAAAAAGGAAACGCGGTTTTGTTTTTAATTAAGTTAAATTATTCTTCTACTTTTTCTTGAGCTTCTTTTTTGCATTTACATTTGCATTTTAAGTTTAAGCAAATGTTTGCGATGATACCAAGAATAAGTGCAACTGCAACTGCAGTAACTTTAATTTGACCGAATTGTAATGCCATTGAACCTACACCAGTAATTAAGATAACTGATACAACGAATAAGTTTTTGTTATCGTTAAGGTCAACTTTTTGAATCATCTTTAAGCCTGATACAGCGATGAAGCCGTAAAGAGAAATACATACACCACCCATTACGCAGTTAGGAATTGTAGAAAGGAAGGTAACGAACGGAGCAACGAAAGCTGATACGATTGCAATACAAGCAGTTAAGAAAATAGTGTAAACAGAGGCGTTACCAGTAATAGCTACGCAACCAACTGATTCGCCGTAAGTAGTGTTAGGGCAACCGCCGAAGAAAGCACCAGCAATAGAACCAATACCATCACCTAAAAGAGTTCTGTTAAGACCAGGGTCTTTAATAAGGTCTTTTTCAATAATTGTAGAAAGGTTTGTATGGTCGGCAATGTGTTCAGCAAATACTACGAAAGCTACAGGAACGTATGCAACTGCGATAGACGCAATGTATGCACCAAGGTTAGAATCAGCGTAGTTAAATGGTTCGCTAAATACGTTTAAAAAGCTGAAGTCAGGCCACCATTGCATAGCTTTAAACTTAGTAAAGTCGATAAGGATTAATTCTTGAATATTAGCAAAAGTACCGATTAAAGTAAAGATTGTTGCTAAAAGGTAACCAGCTAAAATACCAATTACAAATGGGAAAAGTTTAAACGTTTTGTTACCGTATACTGAACATACCATTACAGTAGCAAGTGTAACAAGTGCGCAAACTAAACCTAAAATACCATTTAAGTTCATAACGTAAGCAGAAAGGTCAGCATTCCAAACACCACCAAAGTTGTCAGCACCTTGAACGAAACCTTTAACAGCATCGCCAACTGCGTTACCAGCAAGTGAAAGACCAATGATTGCAACAGTAGGTCCTATAACTGCGGCAGGCATAATTTTAGATACCCAGTTAGTACCGCAGAATTTAACGATAATAGAAATAATTACGTAAACTAAACCTGCAAATACAGCACCGATAATTAAACCCATGTAACCAACAGACATAGATACACCACCAGCAAAAGCTGCAAGCATAGAACCAATGAAAGCAAATGAACTACCTAAGAATACAGGGCTTTTAAATTTTGTAAATAAAAGATATACGATAGTGCCCACGCCTGCGCCGAATAAAGCGGCAGATTGGCTCATTTCTGCACCTGGAACCTTACCATTAATGATAGCAGGTACAGCGATTGTTGCTGCTAAGATAGCAAGCAATTGTTGAAAAGCCGCAATAATCCATTTAAGTACAGGTGGCTTTTCGTTTACGTTATAAACGAGTTTCATAATTTTTTCTCCTTGTAAAAATATATTTTAACGGCTATGCCGTTAGATTACGCTTCGTATAATTTTACACAGTTTTCGCCGTCCGTTTCAACAAACTTAACCGAAACGAGTTCGTTAAGTGAAGTTGGGATATTTTTACCAACGTAGTCGGCACGGATAGGAAGTTCCCTATGTCCCCTATTAACAAGCACCGCAAGTTGAATAGTTTTAGGTCTGCCTATTTTTAATATAGATTCAATAGCCGCCCTTGCCGTTCTACCCGTAAACAATACGTCATCACACAAGATAACGTGCTTGTCCTTAAGTGAGAAATTAATTTCGGTAAGTTTAGCCTCAGGCATATCGGTAATTTCAGTTAAATCGTCACGATACAAGGTAATATCAAGGGAACCAAGTGGCAATTCTACGCCTTCGATTTTCTTAATATTATCTCGAATGCGTTTTGCCATTGGAAGACCCCTTGTTAAAATACCAAGTAAAACAACGTCTTCCGTGCCTTTATTTTTTTCTAAAATTTCATGGGATATACGAAATAAAGCCCTTGACTCGGCCATTTCGTCCATAACAGTAGTTTTTTCTTTCATTTATATACCATATAAAAAACCTTGCTATAGTTAGCAAGGTTTATAATCTAGCGTGTTTAATAATTATTAACCTTGGGAGCATCTCAGTACTCCAATTAAAGCCACGTTTATTATATCTTTAATAATTTGTAATGTCAATACCCTTTTTAAATTTTTTGACGTTATTTTTTTAAAGAGTTTAAAACTCTTTCAAAATAATCGGGAAGTTCCACTTCAAAGGAAATGAGTTTTTTAGTTTTTGGGTGTTTAAATTCAAGTTTTTTTGCGTGCAATAACTGACCGTTTAAACTGAATTTTTGGTTTTTATAACCGTACACCGTATCCCCTACTATTGGGTGACCTAAGTGTTTTGCGTGCACCCTAATTTGATGTGTTCTACCCGTTTCAAGCTTAAATTCACAAAGGGTAAAATTTTCGTATCTTTTTAAAACTTTATAATGCGTAATAGCCTGTCTACCTTCGGTAGAAACTGCCATCATCGTTCTATTTTTTTTACTTCTATCAATAAAAGTATCAATAGTACCCTTATCTTGTTTAAGCACACCTTCAAGTAGCGCAACGTAGGTACGATTACAAGTTTTATCCTTTAATTGCTCGGCTAAATAGTTGTGAGAATCATCGTTTTTAGCAACCACTAAAAGTCCGGAAGTGTCTTTATCAATTCTATGCACAATCCCCGGTCTTATAACACCGTTAATTCCGCTTAATTTATCAAGTTTAAAAAGCAATGCGTTAACAAGGGTATTATCATCAGTGCCGCTACCCGCGTGCACCGTTAAACCTTGCTGTTTATTGATTACCGCCAAGTCATCGTCTTCATAAACGATATCAAGGGGTATATCTACGGGCTTAATATCACATTCCTTTGCATCTTGAATTTCAACTTGGTATTCTTCACCTATTTTAGTTAAATCACGCGGTTTTAAAGGTTTGCCGTTTAAAGTAACCAAACCATCATCTATTAAATTTTTGACTTTCGAACGGGTAAAGGCTAATTTTTCACTTAAAAAAACGTCAAGCCTTACGCCCGATTTATCGGCTACTACCGTTTGAATCGTCATTAGTTTTATTTTCCTTACCTTTAAATTTAAAAAACGCGTCTTTATCCAAGAATAAAATGTAAACGCAAAGCATTATAACGCTAACTACAAGCGAAATATCCGCAACGTTGAAGATTGCAGGGAAAATATCAGTATTGTAAAAAACAAAAATAAAGTCCCTAACCTGACCAAGCGCAATTCTATCTATTAAATTACCAAGAGCACCCGCAAACGTCATAGAAAGTGCTACTAAAAGCCATTTAGACGGTTTTTTCTTTTTTATTATAAGGTAAACGAAATATCCAATAATTGCAAGGCAAACAAGAATAGTTACTGCGATAAACATATACTTTGCCCAAGGTTTATCCGATAAAAAGCTAAAAGACGCACCTTTGTTATAAGTGAGTTTGAATTTTAAAAGTTCGGGTATAATAACCACGTTAAAATTTTGGTTTACCGCTACCACTTTAGATATTAAGTCTAAAGCGAGTATACCAATCACAACACATAAACAAACAATGTATATCATTATTCTGTCACCCCTAATTCTTTACAAATTGCCATAAGGTCAAGGTCGCCTTTAGGGTTTAAAACGTCATCCATATTAAAGCCACTTTCACTAATTCCGTAAAGACCCGCAGGTTTAAAACTCATACCATCGATGATTTTATACGCTTCTGAAATTTTATCTTTTGAAGTGTAAACTTCAGTTTCGTCCTTTATTAAAATTTCTTTTAAAGTTTCAGCAACGGCAGTAAGTTTACGAGTTTTATCCGAAGGATAAGCGCTCGCAATTTCCTTAACGAAAGCATTAAAGCGAGAAGAAAACATATTAAGTCTATCTATCTCCACCTTATATTGCTCTTTAATAGCGTTAGTTAAAGTTTCGGCACGCACGCTAACGTCCTCAGTATTTATATCCGCCGTAATTGACGGTTTATCGTTTATCATTATTTTTGATTTCCTTTTCTTATTTCAGACAACATTTCAGTTTTTAATTTTAAAAGTTTATCTGATAAATCCACCTTAAATATATGTGGTGCATCAATTCTTAAATACTCATCCCAGAAGGTTGCCATTTCGCTTTGTGCGTATTCCTTAATTTCTTTAACCTTTGGCATATCGTAAACGAGTTTACCGTCTTTTACGATAGTTTGAGTTAATTCCCTAACGAAATAATTAGTAAAAGTAAGTTGTTTCCACGTTTCGATAGGGTGAGTTATCGTAAGCGGTTTAGTTAAATCGATAGTTTCATCCTTAAGCATAATAAGGTCTGCCTCTGCTTTTTTAGAAACGCCGTCGTAAATTCTTACAATCTTCTTAAAACCTGGGTTGGTAATTTTAGCACTATTATCAGAAACTTTAATTTTAGGTGTAATGCTACCGTCTTTATTAAACACGCCGGCAAGTTTATATACACCGCCAAGTGCAGGCATATCGGCACTTGTGATAAGTTTAGTACCTATACCCCACGAATTAATCTTTGCTCCTTGACCTTTTAAAGATAATACTAATTTTTCATCTAAATCACCGCTTGCACAAATAATTGCATCAGGAAAACCTGCATCGTCAAGCATTTGCCTTGCCTTTTTAGTTAAGTATGCTAAGTCACCGCTATCAAGCCTTATACCGATAGGTTTTTTACCTTCCGCCTTTAATTCCTTAAATACTTTTATAGCATTAGGAATACCGCTTTTTAAAGTGTCGTAAGTATCAACGAGCAATAAAACAGCATCGGGATAAACTTTAGCGTAGGCTTTAAACGCCTCATACTCGGTAGGGAAATTCATTACCCAGCTATGAGCATGGGTGCCTGAAACGGGAACGTCAAACATTTTACCCGCTAAAACGTTACTTGTTGAACCGCAACCACCGATGATTGCCGCCCTTGCGCCGTAAATACCTGCATCGGGACCTTGAGCACGCCTTAAGCCGAATTCCATTACTTTATCACCCCTTGCCGCCCTACAAACCTTTGCCGCTTTAGATGCGATAAGAGTTTGGTGGTTGATAATGTTAAGAACGGCAGTTTCAATGAGTTGGGCTTGCATTAACGGTGCTTTTACAGTAAAGATAGGTTCACCTGGGAAAACCATCGTTCCTTCTGGAACAGAGTAAATATCGCCCGTAAATTTAAAGTTAGATAAGTACTTTAAAAATTCATCGTTAAAAAGATTTAAACTTTTTAAATATTCAATTTCTTCCTCATCAAAATTCAAGTTTAAAACATAGTCAACTGCTTGCTCTAAACCTGCGGATAAAGAGTAAGTTATAAGTTCGTTTTGACGGAAAAACAAGTCGAAAACAACAATTTCTTCACCTTTGTTTTGACTGAGATAACCGTTCATCATAGTAAGTTGATATAAATCTGTAAGTAAGGTTAAATTGCGCCTGTATTTATTGTTTTTCATAACATTAGTCCTCAAAAGATTTTATTTTAGGAAGTTCTTTTTCATTTTGCTTTTCAAGTTCTTTTTCTTTTGCTAATTTTTCCATATAAGGAAGGTAGCCATCTTCCTTATCGGTAGTTTTTAAACTGCTGGTAACGGTTTTAGAGTACATCATAATTAAAATTACGAAGAAAATGAGAATAACCGCAATTCCAATCGTTATAATTACGCCAAATAAAACCTTAAGCGCAATTAAAAGGCAAATTAAGCCAGCATCGAAAACGATTGCACCGATTGAAAGTATTGAACCGCTTTTTGTAAAGTAAGTAAGGCATAAAGTATAACCGCCAATACCAAGCGATAAAATTGCAAACATAACAAGATAAGGGCTTGTATCCCATTTTAATGTATTTGTGAACATTAAAACACCAATAACAGCAGTAATAATTATCGTTATAATTAATGCCACCCCTGATATCAACGTTAATTTTTTATTAAATTTCATAGCATAAAACCTCCACGTAAAGCGTTTTACTATTTAATAGTAACATATATTTTAAAAAATTACAAAGAAAATCGTATACTTTATTTAAAATACCTGCGATTTCCCCAATAAAAAACCTACCCCAATTTTAGGGGGTAGGAAAATCAATTTACGTTTTTTATAAAGCCAAGGCTTATTAGCAATGCGTCGTTTACCATATTCATCGTAGAATCGGGAAGTTCGCCGATGCGTTCTTTAAGCCTGCGTTTGTCTATCGTTCGTATTTGTTCAAGCAGTACTACCGAGTCTTTAACAAGTCCGTAATCCACGGCGTTAAGTTCAATATGCGTTGGCAATTTCGCTTTGTTTATTTTACTTGTAACCGCCGCTGCAATTATCGTTGGGCTATATTTGTTACCTATATCGTTTTGCACTACTAAAACGGGACGGACACCGCCCTGCTCACTTCCAACAACAGGGCTTAAATCTGCATAATATAACTCACCGCGTTTAATCATACGTCTCCTTAATAAAGTAAAAGCCCTTTATATTGTACGCAAATTTTACACGTTTTGGCAATTACAATATAATTTTTGACTGAGTTTAGCCATTTTATACCATTAAATATTTCTTAAATATTTTTAGAAAAGTTGGGATAATTAATTGTGTTTTTATTTTTTTTGTTGTATAATGATTAAAGTAATTTTAGATTTTACAAATCGGAGGTTTTTTTTATGGCATTAGTAAACAGTAAAAAGATGTTTGAACAAGCATACAAAAACGGCTATGCTATCGGCGCTTTCAACGTTAACAACATGGAAATCGTTCAAGGTATTACCGAAGCTTGTCAAGAAGTTAAGGCTCCTGTAATTTTACAAGTATCTAAGGGTGCGCGTGCATACGCTAACCACACTTACCTTGTAAAACTCGTTGAAGCTGCAGTTAAGGAATGTCCTGATATTCCTATCGTTTTTCACTTAGACCACGGCCCAGACTTTGAAACTTGTAAGTCTTGTATCGACGGTGGCTTCACTTCAGTTATGATTGACGGTTCTCACCTTCCTTTCGAAGAAAATATCGCAGTAACTAAAAAAGTAGTTGAATACGCACACGCTCACGGCGTTACAGTTGAAGGCGAACTTGGAACTTTAGCTGGTATCGAAGACGACGTTAAAGTTGAAGCTGGTCACGAATCTTACACTAAACCAGAAGAAGTTATCGAATTCGTTGAAAGAACAGGCGTTGACTCTTTAGCAATCGCTATCGGTACTTCTCACGGCGCATACAAATTCACACCAGAACAATGTACGGTTAATGAAGATGGTATTTTAGTACCTCCTCCACTCCGCTTTGATATTTTAGATGAAGTTTCTAAAAAACTTCCTGGTTTCCCTATCGTATTACACGGTTCTTCTTCAGTTCCACAAGAATACGTTAAGATGGTAAACGAAAACGGCGGTAAAATGCCAAACGCTATCGGTGTTCCTGAATCTCAACTTAGAAAAGCTGCTGAACTTTCAGTTTGCAAAATCAACATCGACTCTGACCTTCGTTTAGCATTAACTGGTACTGTTAGAAAATTCTTCAACGACCACCCAGACAAATTCGACCCAAGAGAATATCTTAAACCTGCAAGAGCAAACATTAAAGAAATCGTTAAACACAAACTTATCAACGTTCTTGGTTGCGCAGGCAAAGCAGACGAATGCAAATAAAATATTAAAAAATTCAACCTATATCCAGCCTTGGATATAGGTTAATTTAATACCAATTTTAGCAACATAGTGCATAATTATAACAATATAAGACCTTAAACTAAAACAATTTTACTTTATAATAGATTATATGACCACTACTAAAAGATTACACAATAAAAACTCAATAGATATGACCAAAGGTCCGCTTATTAAAAATATGCTGACTATGGCAATACCACTTGCATTAACTACGTTTTTGCAATTTCTTTACCATTCGGCAGACCTTGCGGTTGTTGGTCAATTTGCTGAAAACTCAGAAGCATCGCTTGCTGCAATCGGCTCAACGGGGGCAATCACCGCCCTACTTATCAATTTGTTTTTAGGTATATCTTTAGGTGCTAACATTATAGTTGCACAAAAGATAGGTGCTAAGGATTCAAAAGGTGTACACGATTCGGTACACACCTCAATTTCCATTTCAGTTATTATAGGTATCCTCTGTGGTATAGTAGGCTTTTTTATTAGCGACACACTTTTAAAACTTATTAACTGCCAAGGTCAAATTTTTGAACTTGCAAGTAAATATTTAAAAATAATTTTTATAGGTATGCCGTTTAATATCGTATATAACTTCGGCTCCTCTATACTACGTGCTAACGGTGACACGAAACGACCTTTTATTATCCTTGCAATAGCAGGTATAATCAACGTTTTACTAAACATAGTTTTTGTAACGGCTTTCCACCTTGACGTATTGGGTGTTGCTTTAGCAACGATTATTTCACAATTCTTCTCTGCAACAGTGATAATAATCTTACTTGTAAAGAATCCCGACGACACTAAACTTAAATTTAAAGATTTGCGTATACATAAAAAAGATTTATTGGAAATTTTAGCAGTAGGCTTACCTGCCGGTATAGAAAATGCAAGTTTTAGTATTCCTAACATTATAGCAAAAGGATACTTATTAGAACTTGGCGACGTAATTGCATCAGCATCTACTATTCAATGGGATATCTGCAATTACACAATGGCTGTTTCTATGGCAATAAAACAAACAACGGTAGCCTTCGTAGCGCAAAACTATGGTGCTAAAAATATCGACTATATTAAAACAATATTTAAAAAAGCACTTTTCCTTGGCGAAATTATATCAATTGGGCTATGTTTGTTACTGACGATATTTAGAATTCCTTTGTTTATGTTGTTTACTAAATCAAAAGAAATTATTGAATATGCTAATATTGGATTTTTATTAAGTATACCATTCTACATTTTTTGGATGCTTTCTGAAACCTCACTTGGCGCATTAAAGGGTTTGGGCAACAAACGAGGCACTACGATAATACATTTCTCGGTAAACTGTTTATTTAGGGTACTTTACTTTATATTTATATTCCCGCTTAATAAATCCTTTATCTTATTGACGCTGATTTACCCTATATCCTGGACTTTAAGTGGTATCTTGCAATTTATTTTGTACAAAGTTTATTATAGAAAAATCAAAAAAACTGCAAAAGAAAATCTCGGTTAAAACCGAGATTTTTTATTTTATAAATATTTTTCAATGCTTTCGATTGCATTTTCAATAGGTGCGCTTTCGTTAAAGCTTTTATCCCTTGCAACGATTTCAACTACGCCTTGTTTAAGGTTTCTTGGGCTTACGACAACTCTTACAGGAACACCTAAAAGGTCGGCATCTGAGAACATGATACCTGCGCTTACAAGTCTATCGTCGTAGATAACTTCTACACCTTTTTCTTGTAATTCGTTATAGATTTTATCAGCTAATTCTTTAACTTGTAAATCGTCTGCACGAACGGCGCATAAGTGAACTTGATAAGGTGCTATTGCCTTTGGCCAAATTGGACCGTAAGCGTCGTGATGAACTTCGCAAATAGAAGCAGCAAGACGGCCAACACCTATACCGTAACAACCCATAATAGGATTTTGTAAATTACCTTCGCTATCAACGTAAGTCATATTCATTGATTTAGAATATTTAGTTCCAAGTTGGAAGATATTACCTACTTCTACACCGCGAGAAACTGTGATTGTAGGTTTGCCACAGCAAGGACAAATACCGCCTTCTTGAATTTTAGCAAAATCGTAAAATTCAGCGTTAGGTACGTCCCTATCCATATCAAGACCTGTGTAGTGATAATCGGCAACGTTAGCACCGCAAACGAAATTGTTTACACCCTTTAAAGAGTGGTCGTATAAAACGATAAAGTCACCAGTCAAGTTAACAGGACCGATAAAACCTGCGGTTAAACCGCAATTTTCGTCAATTACTGCTGGGTGAACGTCAAAACCTAAGTGGTTAGTGAGTTTAGTTTCGTTAACCTCTAAATCACCGCGTAAGAATAACACGATATACTTATCGTCACTATTTCTTTGATAAATAACGGCTTTACATGAACTCTTTTCGTCCGCATTTAAAAATCCGCAAACTTCTTCAATAGTTTTTTGATTAGGAGTATGTACCATTTTTAAATCTTCCGACGGAGCAGTTCTTTCATATTTTATAATATTTTTAGCAGCCTCCATATTTGCGCGGTAATCACACTCAGAACAAATAGCAATCGTATCTTCACCGATATCCGTTAAAAGCATAAATTCGTGAGAAATACTACCACCCATCATACCGGAGTCTGATGCAACTGAAACTACTTCAGGAATACCAACCCTTGCAAAGATATTTTCATAAGCCTTGTGGCATTTTGCGTAATATTCTTCTAAATCTTGTTGGCTTGTATGGAATGAGTACGCATCTTTCATCGTAAATTCACGCACACGCATAAGACCTGATTTTGGTCTTGCCTCATCACGGAATTTAGTTTGAATTTGGTAAATCATAAACGGATATTTATTATAACTTTGAGCGTAATCTCTAACGAGTTGAACGGCTGCCTCTTCGTGAGTCATACCAAGAACTAACGGACTGTCGTTTCTATCGGTAAAACGAACGAGTTCCTTACCGATACTATTATATCTACCCGATTCTTCCCACATTGATGCGGGCATTACTACAGGAAATTGAACTTCTTGACCGTCAATTTTATCCATTTCTTCACGAATAATTTGTTCGATTTTACGAGTTACGCGTTTTAATGGCATAAAAGATGAAAAAATACCGTTTGCAACGTATTTTATATAACCGCCACGAACCATCAATGCGTGACTGTCTACAGTACAGTCAGACGGTCTTTCTTTAAATCTTTCGCCTACTAATTTTTCTAATTTCATAAAAAGTCTCCTTTAGTTTTTTACATAAAAAATGCCCTAAACTGATACTCAGTCAGTTTAGGGCGAGCTTAACAAAGTCCGTGTTACCACCTAAATTCGGATAATACTATCCGCTCTCAAAATCTCTATAACGGGAGAACCCGACAATGCTTACTAAACTTAAACGTTAAGTTTATTCACAAGTTGCTCCAAGACAGGTTCAAAAACTTTAAATTAAAGGCTTACACCAACCGCCTTCTCTCTAAAAATCAAAGTGATTTACTAATTCTTTTCATTGCATTTGTTTAATTTTTAATAATTTTAGCATAAATTTTTAACAAAGTCAAACGCTTTATATATCATTATAAATATTTAACTACTTCTTCTTTATCCCTTACGATAAAATGCCTTTCGTGTGGGGTTACGTTATCGTTTGGATAGCCCACAAGCAAAAGGTTTAATGGCTTTTGATTTTCAGGGATATTAAACTCTTTAGAAATGAGTGCAGGGTCAAAATAACAAACCCAACAAGTACTTAAACCAAGGTCGGTAGCCCTGAGCATCATATGAGTATTAATAATTGCAACGTCAGTATCCATTAAACTTCTATTATCAAATGAAGTAAGGCATTTTTCATTTTCATCACCACAAGTTAAAATAACAAGGGGCGCGTTAAAAGCGCAAGGTGTGATTTTACGAATTTTATCTAACGCATCTTTGCTTTTAAGCACGTAGATTTTTTCGCATTGAGTATTCCTTGCGGTAGGTGCCTCCATACCCGCCTTTATAATCTTTTCTATCTTGTCTTCCTCTACCGGGATATCCTTGTAATCCCTTACGGAAAATCTATTTTCTAATACTTTTGAAAATTCCATAATTCACCTCTTAACCATTTTATTATAAAAGGCAAAAATTGTCAACTGCAATGGTTATTTTAAGGTGGAAAAGGTCTTTATTCCAACCGCTTTAGTTTGTACTGTAATTTTATAATAACCGTTCTCTGGGGTCACTTTTATGTCAATTTCCCCACTTAAATTAAAGTAATTATCCAAAAGTTTTTTTAAATCGTAAATTATAAGCGAAGATGAGTCTAAACTAATTAACAGTCTATCTTTTTCAAGTACGCTTTCAAGTCTTTTAGGTCGTTTAATTTTCATAATCTTTTTTTAAGTTCCCTTCTTATACTTCCCCAAAATCCCGTATATTTTTTTACGTAATCAAAGGTTTTTTCTTCGTTTTTGTTTACGTTTTGCGCAAGCATTTTAAAGGCTTTAAACGAAGATTTTATAGGATTATCCACTATGCCGTCAATTATAGAATCATCGTCAGGTATAATCCCAATAACGGGCACTTTTAAGGTGTTTTCTACGTCTATATTAGAATAGGCATCCCCGCTTAAAACTAAATCACCACGCATGCGGTTAACAACGCATTTTATTTGTTTAAGTTCGTAGGTTTTTAGTATGGAAATAACCTTATCCGCATCCCGTATGCTTGAAATATTAGGTGTAACCACAACTATAGATTCATCGGCGCAAGATACCGCCCTATGAAAACCCAAATCAATCCCTGCAGGGCAATCGAAAATCATATAATCAAAAAGATTTTCTATACCGTCAAGCACCGCTTTTAAGTTTTGCCCAGAAATATCAGTTTTGGTTAAAGTGTGGCTACACGACATTACGAATAAATTTGAAGAATAATCGCATTGTATTAATGCTTGCTTTGGCCTACACCTGCCGTTTAAAACGTCAATTAAATCAAATATTATCTTATCTTCAACGTTGGTTATAACGTCTAAATTATTAAGACCAAAATCGCAATCAATTAAAACTACGCGATTGCCACTTTTACTGAGATGTAAACCTAAATTTGCAACTATCGTAGTTTTACCAACACCGCCCTTGCCTGACGTTACAACTATTTTTCTACACATAATTACCTAAACCTCGTTAACAATTGAATTTTATCACTAAAAAACGGTACAATAATTTACTTTATTGGCGAAAGTTAACTTTTTTTGTAATAAAGTTTTTGTAAAGTATTGACAAACTTAATATTGTATATTAAAATAACTTTATTATTATTTAGGCAAAGGATAAAATTATGCGTTTACTTGAAAAGAAAATTTTAACAGATGGTAAAGTTTTAAAAGGCGGTATTTTAAAAGTTGATAATTTTTTAAACCACCAAATGGACGTTAACCTTTTATCCCTTTTAGCCAAAGAAGTATATGAAAAATATAAGGACTGCGAAATAAATAAGGTTTTGACCGTAGAGGCATCAGGCATCGGTCTTGCTTGTTTTGTTGCGCAGTTTTTTAATTGCCCTCTTTTAGTTGCTAAAAAAAGCAAATCGCTTAATATTTCCGACGACGTTTATTGCGCTAAAGTATATTCTTATACTCATAAAAAGGAAAACGTTGTAGTTGCGTCTAAAGAATATTTACACGCAGGAGAAAACGTTTTAATAGTTGATGACTTTTTAGCAAACGGCAACGCTTGTTTAGGTCTTATTGATATAGTAAATCAAGCGGGTGGACAAGTTAAAGGTATTAGCTGTGCTATTGAAAAAACTCACCAAGGCGGTTATCAAAAATTAGTTGACCTTGGCTATGACGTTTATTCCCTTGCCCGTATTAAATATATGGAAGAAGGCAAAATTGAATTTATGGAGTAAAAAACGCGTAAAGCGTTAAATAAAAAAATACCTGTCAAGGTATAGGAGGTAATTTATGAAAAAGTTTTTAACTATGTTGCTTTCAGTTATTTTAGCTGTTAGCTCACTCAGCCTCTTCACTGCTTGCGGTGGTGACGAAGGCGACGAAGGCGGTCCAAACGAAGTAACTTTCCCTGCCGTTCAAAGTTCAACTTTCACTCAATTCGACAATTTAGAAATTAAATCAGACTTTAAAATCGGTTTAATTTGCTTACACGGTGAAACTTCTACTTACGACAAAAACTTCATCGATGCATTTAAGAGTGCATGCGCTACATTTGGTTTAAAAGATTCTCAAATGGTTATCGTAACTGATATTCCAGAAAGCGCTGAATGTAAAACCAAAGCCCTTGAACTTGCTGATGCAGGTTGTAAAGCTATTTTTGCAAACTCATTTGGTCACGACCCTTATATGAAAGAAGCTGCTAAAGAAAGACCTAACGTTCAATTCTTCCACGCTACTGGTGTTACTGCTCACGTTGGCGAAGTTCTTCCTAACTACCACAACGCATTCGCTTCTATCTACGAACGTAGATATTTAGCAGGTGTTGCTGCTGGTTTAAAACTTAAAGAAATGGATGCTCAAGGCAAAATTTCAGATAAAAACCGTGACGCTAACGGCAACGTTAAAATCGGTTACGTTGGTGCATTCACTTACGCAGAAGTTATTTCTGGTTTAACTTCTTTCTACCTTGGCGTTAAATCTCAATATGAAAAAGTAGTTATGGACGTTCAATTTACTGGTTCTTGGTATGATGAAGCTGGTGAAAGAGAAGCTGCTAACACTTTAATTGGAAGAGGCGTTGCATTAATGTCTCAACACGCTGACTCTTGGGGTGCCCCTAACGCTTGTGAAAACGCTGGTATTCCTAACGTTTCATACAATGGTAGCACAATCAAAGCTTGTGAAGAAACTTTCATTGTATCTTCAAAAATTGACTGGACATATTATTATAAATGGATTATCGCTTCTGTAGGTTCAGATGCTGAAGTTCCTGCTATCCCTACTGACTACGCTGGTGGCCTTGGCGACAGCTGCATGGTTGCAATGTCTAACCTTAACGGCAACGTTATTGCTAACGGTACTTTAGACGTTCTTTTAGACGTTAGAACTAAACTTATGAACGGCACAATTAAAGTATTTGATTGCTCTAAATTCACAGTTAACGGTGCTAACTTAACTGAATACTCAGCAGACTTAGACGGTGACTACGCAGGCGATACTAACGTTATCAAAACTGAAAACGGTATTACTTACTTTGCTGAAAGCGACCCTGATTTCCGTTCTGCTCCTTACTTCGATATCCAAATTGATGGTATCAACTTCTTAAATACAAAATTCTAAGAATAAACTAACCTATACCCAAGGGGCGCAATGCCCCTTGGATATATATTTTTTTAGTAAAAATAAGCAATATATCAAACTTATTTTAAAAGGGAATTATGACTCATACACTCTCAAAACAACCTGTTGTTAGTTTTTGCAACATAACTAAACAATTCGGCAAGGTACTTGCCAACAATAATATTACTTTTGACGTTTACGAAGGTGAAATTTTATCTTTATTAGGCGAAAACGGTTCGGGTAAAACTACACTTATGAACATGCTTGACGGCATTTATTACCCTGATAGTGGTGAAATTAGAATAAACGGCGAAAAAGCAAAAATTCAATCCCCTAAAGATGCGTTTAACTACAAAATAGGTATGGTTCACCAACACTTTAAATTGGTGAACGTTTTTACTGCACTTCAAAACGTTGTTTTAGGTTTAGATAGAAAAGTAAAATTCAATATGAAAAAGATACGTACTGACGTAGAAAATATTTGTACTAAGTACGGTTTTGAAATAGATTTAAACAAAAAAATATATGATATGTCTGTTTCTGAAAAGCAGACTTTAGAAATTATTAAAGTTTTATACCGTGGTGCCGACATTTTAATTTTAGACGAGCCTACCGCAGTATTAACTCCACAAGAAATCAGCAAACTTTTCGTTATCCTTAATAAAATGAGAGAAGACGGAAAATCTATCATTATTATCACCCACAAACTAAACGAAGTTATGGAAATAAGTGATAGAGTTGCTATACTTAGAAAAGGCGAATACATAAATACAGTAGAAACTAAAAACACTAACGAAAAAGAACTTACAGAAATGATGGTTGGTAAAAAAATCGACCTTAAAATTGAAAGAACTAAAATTGAACACGATAAACCACTTTTAGAAATTAGGGATTTAAGTGTAAATGCAGATGATAATAGCGAAGCGATTAAAAACGTAAGTTTCTATATTCGTGGCGGTGAAATTTTAGGTGTTGCTGGTATTGCTGGTTGCGGTCAAAAGGAACTTTGCGAAGCAATTGCCGGTTTAAGAAAAATCAAAAACGGTGTTATCGCACATAAGGGCGAAAGTTTAATAGGTTTACCACCTAAAACTATTATTGAAAAAGGTATTTCAATGAGCTTTATCCCTGAAGATAGACTTGGTATGGGACTTGCGCCATCAATGTCGATTACAGATAATATGATGCTAAAAACCTATAATGATGCTAATGGTCCGTTTGTCAATAGAAAAGCTGCAAGAAATACTGCTGAAAAACTCATTAAAAAATTAGGTATTGCTACACCATCAAGCGAAACACCTGTAAGGCGTTTATCTGGTGGTAACGTACAAAAAGTTCTTGTAGGTAGAGAAATTGATTCTAATCCTAACGTAATTATAACCGCCTACCCTGTTCGTGGTCTTGATATCAACTCTTCTTATCAAATTTATGATATCTTAAACGAACAAAAAGCAAAAGGTACGGGTATTTTATTCGTTGGTGAAGACTTGGACGTAATGCTTGCCCTTTGCGATAAAATTATGGTTTTATGCCACGGCAAAAATATGGGTGTCGTTCACGCAGATAAAACAACTAAAGAAGAAATAGGTTTAATGATGACAGGTTCGCTTGACCTTGCCGAAACTAAACAAAAAGAATACGGCAAAGCAAAAGATAGTAACTTATCAGAAGAAGAATGGGATAAAATTAAACAAACACAAGAAATAAGGGGGGAAGAAAACGATGGCTAATATTAATACTGTAAAAGAACCTTTATTTCATATATCTAAAAGAACAGAGGTTTCAACTTTAAGGCAAATTTTAACAAGAGTTATTGCTATTGTTATAGGATTACTGTTAGGTAGCCTTATTTGTTTCGCTGTTTATGGTAAAAACCCAATTGAATTTATAATTAGTATTATTGAAGGTAATTTTAATCCGACAACAAGAATTTGGGAACTTTTAAAAGGCACTGCCCTATTATTAGGCGTTGGTTTAGCATTAATTCCTGCTTTTAAAATGAAATTCTGGAATTTAGGTGCTAACGGTCAAATATTAATAAGTGCATTAACAACTACTGCTTGTATGTTCTACCTTGGCGGTAAAATACCTGATAGTTTGCTTTGGCTTATTATGACTGGCGTTGCTGTTTTATCAGGCGTTATATGGGCAGTAATTCCTGCAATATTCAAAGCCTTCTTTAATACCAACGAATCGCTTTTTACACTTATGATGAACTATATTGCAACAGGCTTAGTTGCCTATGCAATTAAAGAATGGGGTGGTTCAAACTCATCAGGTACGTTAAATCCTTTAACTGAAGGCGTTTTACCTGAATTAGGTAACGATGCTATATTGACAATACTTGTAGTTACAGTTTTAGCCGTTTTTGTTACTATCTATATGAAATATAGTAAACACGGCTTTGAAATTTCAGTTGTTGGCGATAGCGAAAACACAGCAAGATACGTTGGTATTAACGTTAAAAAAGTAATTATTAGAACCCTTGCTTTATCTGGCGCTTTATGTGGTGTTATAGGCTTATTGTTAGCAGGAGCTTTAAACCACAACGTTTCAACAACGTCTGCAAACAATATGGGTTTCACCGCTATTATTGCCGTTTGGATTGCAAATATGAGTCCTCTTTTAACAATTGCATCATCATTAGGCATTATGTTCTTAACTTACGGCTTAACAAGGGTTCAACAAAACTTTGGTATTACTAACGACGCTGTATCTAATATGATAGTTGGTTTAATGTACTTAATTATCATTGGTAGCGTATTCTTCACAACATACAAAATTACGTTTAATAGAAGAAGAAAAAAAGAAACAAACGACTTTTCTTTAGAAAAAAATAAAGGGGGATAATTATGGACGGTCTTTTAATTGGTGCTATAAGTATGGGTATGGTTTTCCTACTTGGTTCTGTTGGCGAAATCATAACTGAAAAATCAGGCCACCTTAACCTTGGTATCCCTGGTATAATGTGTTTAGGTACTGCTGGCGGTTGCTATGGCGTTTCGTTATATATGAGTATGCTTAAAAGTGCAAGTTCTGCCGAGTGGATTATATTGATAATTCTACCTATTATAACTTCGGTTATATTCTCTGCTTTGGGCGGTTTATTGTATGCTTTCTTAACTGTATCGTTTAGGGTTAACCAAAACGTTGTAGGTCTTGCATTAACAACATTTGGCGCAGGCTTTACACAATTCTTTATGGATAACTTCGTTGATACAATTAGATTTTCTAAAGCAAGTAAAATTATTAGAAAACCTTTACCTTTTGCTGAAGATTTAGGCTGGTTTGGAGAAACCTTCTTATCCTACGGTATTTTAGTTTATATAGCTATAGCAATTGCTATTCTTACCGCTATAATATTACGTAAAACTAAAGTTGGTTTATCATTAAGAGCTGTTGGCGAAAATCCTGCTACAGCCGATGCCGTTGGTATTAACGTTACCGCTTATAAATACGGTGCTATCTTAATAGGTAGTTCAATTGCTGGTTTAGGCGGCTTACTTTACGTAATGGAATACAACAGCGGTACATTTGATAACACGTTAACGCTTCAATCATTTGGTTGGCTTGCTATAGCACTTGTAATATTCTCTATGTGGAAACCTGATATATGTATATTGGGCTCTGTAATTTTTGGCGGCTTATACATTTTAGGATATAAAATAACTGGATTAAAATCGTTAGGACAACAAGAACTTATTAAACTTTTACCATACGTAGTAACAATTATTGTTTTAATTATTACAAGCATGTTAGACAGTAAAGAAAATCAACCACCTGCTTCACTTGGTTTAAACTATTTCCGTGAAGAAAGGTAAATAAATTCAATTTAAAATGCTCGGCAATAGCCGAGCATTTTATTTTATTATTACTTCATTAAATATCAGTTTCTCTATATTTATCGTCAATTTTAATTTTTTTAGTTTTTGATTCTTGAGTTTGAAGTTCTTTTAACTTTTTAAGCTTATCGTATTCAGGAAGAGTTTGACTGTTTTGAAGGCCTTGAAGATGTTTAACTCTTTCTAAATCTTCTATATCTTTTTCATCTTGAATTTTCGCTTTAGTTTTAAAGACAGGAACTTTTGTTCCTGCGAACATTACCTTTTCGTACATTTCGGCTATTGCATAAACAACCGCAGCTGGAATCCAAGAAATCAACACACTTGCAAAACCAATAACGTAGCCGAATAAATTACCTTCTAATATCATAAACACGCCGAGAACCACAAATCCCGCTAAGCAAAGCCCGTATACGCAATACGCGGCAAATTTAAGTTTATAACCTAATTCTTTAAACATATCTTTCTCCTATAATTTTACCATTTTCTATATCAAAGTATTTAACTTTTGTACCAAAAGGAAGTTCCTCTATTATATCCGTACAAGTAATAATAGTTTGAATACTACTTACCTTTTCAAGTAATTTTTTTCGCCTTGTTTTATCAAGTTCTGATAAAGCATCGTCCAAAATCAATACGGGATATTCATTAAACTTTTCGTTAAAAATTTCAACTTCGGCAAGTTTTAATGATATTGCACTTGTACGTTGTTGACCTTGCGAGCCGTAAATTCTTACGTCTATACCGTTAAGTTTGATTTTTATATCATCACGATGCGGACCAACGCTTGTATATCCTAAAATAATATCTTTTTCGTACCTTTCAGCAAGCGCTTTTATAAGGGAATCCTTAACGGATAAGCCTTCTTCAACGTAAGAAAGGTCGCTTGAAAGTTCTAAATCCTCTTTACCACCGCTTATGAAATTGTGAATTGCTTTTGCGTGTGGGCAAAGTTTATTTAAAAATTCTTTACGCTCGTTAACGATAATCTCCGCATAAGCGCAAAGCTGTTCGTCCCAAAGTGGCAACGTTTCAAAAATAATTTCCCTATCGGGATTTTTTAAAAGATTATTGCGTTGCTCTAAAATTTTGCGGTAGGTTTGTAGTGCGTAAAAATAGGTTTTTGAAGTTTGGCATATGGCTATATCCATAAATCTGCGCCTATCTTCAGGGCTTTCTTTAATGAGTTTAAGTTCGCTTGGGTTAAAAAACACAGAGTTTACGTTACCCATTAATTCGCCTATTTTTTTAAGGGGAACACCGTTAACTTTTATTGATTTTTCGCTTTGATTATCGTATGAAATATCAACGTTAACCGCACCATAGCGCGATATTGCCTCACAAGAAATGTTAAATTCCCTTTCGCCGTCCTTAATCAACTGCTTATCCCTTGTGGCCCTTGGCGAATAACCCGTGCAAAGGTAAAATATGGCTTCGGCGCAGTTTGTTTTGCCTTGACCATTATCACCCACTAAAATATTGATACCGCTTGAAAAGTCAAACTCGGCTTTTTGATAATTACGGTAATTTTGTAAACTTAATTTTTTTATATACATTTGCTATCCGCTTAAATTGTTGATTTTTATAAAAAAATAATATATAATATGATAAGTATATCATATTGTTTTGATTTTTTCAACAAAAATTATTCTTTCACGGAGAAAAATAATGCAACTTAAAGAAAGTTACGAAATTATTTGGGAAAAACTTCTTCCCGAACTTGAAAATTCTATTTCAACAATCCATTACACGACGTTTATCCAAAAATTAGTACCTATTGATTTAGTAGGTACTACACTTGTATTGCTTGCAAACAATACTATAAACTCGGGCATGGCTAAAACCTTACTCGTTGATAAAATTTTAAGTTCGTCAAATAAACTTTCTTTAGGCATTACTAACATTGAAATTTTCGTAGGTAACAACCGTAACGAATACGTTGCATCGGTTGAATCTAAAAAAGAAGTTAGCAACCTTGAAAGTTTACCACTTAACCAAGCTTTTACTTTTGAAAACTTCGTTGTTGGCGAATCAAACAGATATTTATACGCGGCTGCTAAAGCGGTATCTGAAGACCCTGGCAATAGTTACAACCCACTTTTCATTTACGGTGCATCAGGCTTAGGTAAAACACACATAATGCATTCGATTGCAAATGAAATTTCTAAAACTATGCCTACTAAAAAAATCGTATACTCTACTTGTGAAAAATTTACCACCGAACTTATTGCAAATATCCGTTCGGGTAAAGCGTACTCTCAAGAAGGTGTTGAATTTAAAAACAAGTATAGAAATATTGACGTGTTGATTGTTGACGACGTTCAATTCTTATCAGGTAAACCAACTACTCAAGAAGAGTTTTTCCATACGTTTAACGCATTATATGGCGAAAATAAACAAATAGTTCTTTCTGCCGACTGCGACCCATCGGAAATCGAAGTTTTAGACAATCGTTTAAAAACAAGGTTTGAAGGCGGTTTAAAAGCGCAAGTTACGGCACCTGATTTAGAAACAAAAATTGCTATCTTACAAAAGAAAGCAGAACTTAAAAAACATATTTTATCTTTAGACGTTGCATCTTTTATTGCCGAAAATTCCGGCGACAACGTTAGAAGTTTAGAAGGTCTTTTAAACAAGGTAATATTTGCATCAATCCTTCACGAAAAACCTATCACTTTAGCATTAGCAAGCGATGCGCTTAAAGATAGCATTTCACACGAAGTTAAAGAAACGCTTACAACAAGTGAAATTATAGAAAGGGTTTGTACCTTCTACAACATTAAAAAAAGCGATTTAATTTCTAAAAAACGTAACAAAGAACTTGTTGAACCAAGGCAAGTTTGCGCTTATTTAATGACGGAACTTATGTCTATCCCACTTGTAACGGTAGGTCAAGCACTTGGCGGTAAAAACTACGCTACAATTATCCACTCACGCGATAAAATTGCCGAAATGATTAAAACTGACAATAAACTCGCAACCGAAGTAAACGATATTAAAAACATGATTTTAAAGAAATAATATGAACAACAACTACTACGTAGAGGGCACTTATGATGCCGTTGTTGTAGGTGCGGGCCACGCAGGTTGCGAATCGGCTTTAGCACTTGCAAGATTAGGTTTTTCAACCGCCCTACTTACAATTAATCTTGATAATATAGCTTTTATGGCGTGTAATCCGTCAATCGGTGGCACGGCTAAAGGTCATTTAGTACGCGAAATTGATGCGCTTGGCGGTGAAATGGGCGTTAACATTGACAAAACAATGTTACAAATCAAAATGCTTAACCGCGGTAAAGGTGTTG
Organism: Christensenellaceae bacterium; assembly: GCA_045651405.1. GTDB lineage: Bacteria > Bacillota > Clostridia > Christensenellales > Borkfalkiaceae > HGM11412. The sequence continues at coordinate 96,714 of JAZRSH010000002.1, forward strand.
CAGTTCAATCGTTAAGGGCGCAAGCGGATAAAAACCGTTACCATATCGAAATGAAGAAAACGCTTGAAAACACCCCTAACCTTCGCATTTTACAATGTGAGGCAACTGACGTTTTAACGGAAGATGGCAAAGTTACAGGCGTTGTTACTAACTACAACTCTATTTTAAACTGTAATACCGTTATTTTAGCAACGGGCGTATATTTAAACAGCGATATTATCTCGGGCGACGTAAAGAAATTCTCAGGCCCTAACGGATTCCAAAACGCAACTAAACTTACTGAAAACTTAGTAAGGCTTGGCTTTAACGTAAGACGTTTTAAAACGGGTACTCCTGCAAGAATTGATAAACGCACGATAGATTTTTCTAAATTCTCAGTTCAAGAAGGCGAAAAGGACGTTTATCCTTTCTCTTATATGACTGAAAAAATCAAGGAAGAACAAATACCTTGTTACCTTGGTTACACTAATAAAAAAACACACGAAATTATCTTATCTAACCTTGACCGCTCACCACTTTACAATGGTTTTATAACTACTACAGGACCAAGATACTGTCCTTCTATTGAAACTAAAGTAGTTAGGTTTGAAGATAAAGATAGGCATCAAATATTCTTAGAACCTGAATCGGCTGACACGAACGAAATTTACGTTCAAGGTATGTCGTCTTCTATGCCGATTGACGTTCAAGTTGCTATGTACCGCTCTATTGAAGGCTTTGAAAACGCATCGTTTATGCGTTATGCTTACGCAATCGAATACGATTGTATCGACAGTTTAGACCTTAAGCCTACCCTTGAATTCAAAAAGGTTAACGGCTTGTTCTGTGCCGGTCAAATTAACGGCACAAGCGGTTATGAAGAAGCGGCTGCGCAAGGGCTTATTGCGGGTATTAACGCAGGTAGATATTTAAAGGGCGAAAGTCCGCTTATCTTAGATAGAAACCAAGCGTACATCGGTGTTATGATTGACGATTTAGTTACTAAAGGTACTGATGAACCTTACAGGGTTATGACTTCACGTGCCGAATACCGCCTTATTTTACGTCAAGACAATACGGATATTAGGCTTACCCCTATAGGAAGAGAATTCGGGCTTGTAACGGACGAAAGATATGAAGTATATCTTAGACGTCAAGAGATAACTAAAAAGGCTTTAGCGGAAGTTCAAACGGTTATTCCATTTAAGGAATCTAAAGAGTTTTTAGAACCGTTTAACACGGGCGAAGTATTAAAACCAATGAGCTATGCCGATATGATAAGGCGCGGTATTTCTATCCGCATTATTAAAGAGCATTTTAACGCATTTGACTACTGCCCTAACGATATCTTAGAAACGATTGAAACGGATATCAGGTACGAAGGCTATATCAAAAAAGAACTTGCTGCCATTGAAAGGGCGGAAAAATTAAAAGTTAAAACCTTACCTACAGATACCGATTATATGTTGATTGACGGGCTTCGCATTGAGGCAAGGGAAAAATTAAATCAAGTAAAACCGTTAAATATCGACCAAGCGTCAAGAATTTCAGGTGTAAACCCTGCAGACGTTGCGGTGCTTATGGTATGGTTAAAAGGTAAAAATGGAAAACAATAAACCTGTAATTAAACCAGAAGAAAAAAAGAAGGCTACTGAAAAGCCAAGCGTAGAAAAATATAAAAAACAAAAGGCGAAAGCCGAAACAAGTAAATTCAAAGCAAAGTACTTTGAATATTACGACGATATAAAAATAAGCGATAGGCAGGATTGGTAAAATGATTAAACACGTAGTATGTTTTAAACTTAAAGACAACAGTATTGATGAAAAAGAAAAAGCAACCAACGTACTTATGAGTATGGTTACAAAAGTTCCACAAATTTGGGGAATTGAAGTTGGTCAAGACGTTTTAGGCTCGGCTCGTTCGTACGACCTTATCTTACAAGTAGTAGTAGAAAGTATGGAAAAACTTGAAGAATATCAAAAAGACCCATATCACGTTGACGTAGTTAAAAAATATATGCACGCGCACGTTGAAAAATCAGTTGCGGTTGACTACGAAATAGACTAATTTTAAAAGCCTTTGCGGTTAAGCAAAGGCTTTTTTATTTATTAAATTGCTCTAATACTGTCAACTGGAGATTTGTTAGCCGCTTTAGTTACTGGAATAACCGTGGCAAGCATTGAAACAACAACAGAAACAGCAAGTAAGAATAAAACGTTTAATACAGTAAAATCTAAAAGTTTGATTTTTAACGCGTTTTCAAGGGTATAGGTATTAATAAATGAACAAGCAAAACCACTTAATATCGCCGAAATTATAAAGCAAATAAGAGTTATTATAAGTGCCTCGGTAATAAAGATTTTAAACACGTCGTTTTTCCTTGCACCAACCGCCCTCAAAATGCCAATTTCTTTATTTTTAGAAGAAATTGATACAGTTATAAAGTTAAATAACATAAGTGCGGCAAATAACCCAAACAATCCGCCAGCCACCCAGAAAATAACCTTTAAACCAAATATAAGCCGAGCCATTTCCGAAGTCGTTTGATATATAAGATTGTTCATACCGTAAGTTACTTTATCCATGCTGGAATTAAGCATAAAATACGTTTGTTCTACTCTATTTTCAGTTGGAGTTATTAAGTACCCATATTTTTCGTTAAGCGGGTCTGGGTCATAATCAGTTTTATAACTTAAAACTTTTAAATCGTCTTTACTATTAATAGTTGCATAATTATCACTAAACTCATTAGAAACAATATTTTCCCAACCGTTTTCATTAACTGAAGTATCAAAAGCATAATAACCTATAACGTTAAGCATTGCTTGTTGTCCTTTAGAGTTTTTAGCGTAAACGGTAGTCGGAAGTTTTAATTCCTCCCCTTCAACTTCTTTATATACGTCAAAAAGTAAAGTTGCAAACTCTGTTATTTCATTTTTAGGCAAGTTTCGATTACTCTTTTCCCACTTTTCGTAAAGCTCAATAAATCTTGGATATTTTTCCTTAACAGTAGTGTCATTAAGTTTAGAATAAAAATCCGAACCATTTGATTCTGGCCATAAAAGTACGCGTTTTATTGGCAAGTAGACTTCCTTTTCAATTGGATTCTTATACGTGATAGGGTTACCGTTTAAATCATAAGCTTTAATAATATAATCGTATTTCCAAATAGATTTTGCATTATAAAATTCGCTATTGAAATTTTCGTTAATATCCGTATCAATAGACATAAAGGAAAAGAACAACCCATCTGAAGACGTTCTATTTATCTTTACGAAAATATTTCTATATAAATCATAAAAATCGTTAGAAACAAAAATTAAGGTATGAAAACTATTTTGTACTATATCCAAAAGTTCGTATGATAATTGCATTTTTGAATATTTATCAAGTTTGGATTCTTCATTTAAAAGTTCGTTGTACCTTTCAGGAATACTTCCAACGTCGTAAACACCCGTAACAACAAAATCCATATAGCTTATTTCAATAGTTTTACCTATAATATCCTCAGGTTTTTCATACTTGAACGGCTCTCCATACACAGAAGACGGGTGTGAGTTAGCATATAAATTAAAAATGTAATAAGGTATAGCAATTTCGTTTGCATTGGTTGGGTAACTACCCGTAATGCAAGTAAATCCATTATCAATAAGGTACTTTTCACCACAATCACTAAACCCAAGAGCCGATAAAGTTGGATAATAATATTCGCTTTTTACGTTTACTGCTATATTAGAAAATGTAGGCGAAAAGCCACTATACCCTAACACGGAATCTTGCTCTACTTCATACGCACCAAGGTCAATTACACCTGCAAATTTAAGGTTTTGCGTATTATTGTTAAACTTATCAAGCTCAGCCTCTGAAAATGCCGTACGAAACTCTACGTCCGTTTCAATAGTCTCATATTCATTATTTTCGCTTAGTATTGTTTGCTCAAAATACGCACCGTATTGTTTATTTAAAACTATGCTTTTATAGTTAGAACCATCAAGTGCCGTAGCGATTGAATAATTAGGGTCATACATCATAAGTGACGATGAAACTCCAAAGAAGACAAAGGCAATAACGGCTAAAATTATAGTAAACGTCAAACGAATAGGCTTTGATTTAATTCCATCTAAAGCAAGACGTAAGGCGTGTTTAAAAGGCAATTTTGACTTAATAAAGTCAACTTTATCCTTTGAGTAATCACGTTGTTTCACTTTTTTAGTGTTGTTAAAAACGTAATTGGTTTTATTTTCTTCAACGCCTGTAAGTTTTTTTATTTCTTCTATACTATTTGGATTAGAGGTTATAACCGTTTCACCTTTTGATTTTTTCATTGTTGAAAAAATTGTTTTCATTTCATTATCGGTAACCTTAGACCAATCTTTTACAGTAATAGTACACTCGTTAACTATAGTTACGTTATTATTATCTTCCTCAACACTACAAGTTTTAGTAACGTCACTTATAACCTTACCGTCGGCAAGTTCTATAATTCTATCGCCGTAAGTTTCGGCAAAATTTCTATCGTGCGATACAACAATAACAAGCCTTTCTTTAGATAATTTTTTAAGGGTTTCAAAAATTTGAGTGCCTGTTGCTGAATCAAGTGCACCAGTAGGTTCGTCTGCCATTATAATTTTAGGGTCTTTTATAAGTGCACGTGCAATAGCAATTCTTTGCCTTTGACCGCCTGATAACGTTTTAGGTTTTCGCTTTTCTACCCCTTCAAGGTCAACGCTCTTTAAAATATTACTAACACTTTCTTTACTTACTGATTTGTTTTGAAGTTGAAGGGCTAACGCAATATTTTGCTCAACGGTAAACTCTTCCAAAATATTATATTCCTGGAATACAAATCCAACGTAAGTGTTACGATAAGAATCAAAATCTGAACTGGAAAAATCTTTACTGCTTTTACCTTTAAGGGAAATTTCACCTGAAGTAGGCATATCAAGACCACCAACAACGTTAAGAAGTGTTGATTTACCCGAACCACTTCTACCAAGTAAAAAAAGCATACCAGTTTCGGGGAAATCTATAGATACCCCGTCAAGAGCGTGAACTTCAACCCCGCCTTTAGTTTTGTAAATTTTTACTAAATCTTTTACCGATAACATAATTTACCTGCTAATTTAAACTTATACAATAAGTTTATCATACAGTTTTTGCCTTGTCAATACGCAAACAAAAAACCACGACTTAGTCGCGGTTTTTATTTTTGATTGATTATCTATCTTCTTCTTTTACGTTGCTTACTTTATCCTTAGGATTAATAACAAGAATAAGGATAATAGCAATTAAACAAGCACCAGAGATGCAAAGGAAAGTGAAAGATAAAGCGTTAACAGAAATCCATTCACCAAAGCCTTGCTTGTAAGAAACAGATTGATATTTTTCTTCTACAACAATTTCTTTAGTGTATACAGGAACTTCAGTTGTTAAACCAGTAGCATCAATAGCATCAATTCTAATACGGTATAAACCAGTAGTTGATGGTGTGAAGCAAAGGTTTTCTTCATCAAATTCTTCTTCTGCTTTAGCCCAAGAAGATTCTTTATCTTTTCTGTATTCAAGGACATAATCAACTTGAACGTCGTTACCACTAATTGTTACACCAGAAAGAGTATATTTTAAATCAACGAAACCGTTTTCTTGGTAAGAAGTAGAAATTTTCACGTTAGGACCTTTATTTTCTAAAGTGAAAGAGAAGATAGGAATAATTGGGCTATCATTTGCAGTACTTGCAACTTCGCCTTCGTATTCAGTTTCGTAATCTTCATCAACGTAATAAACCCAAGTGCTGTTTTCTTTCTTAGCGTAAAGGTCGTTACCGTCAACGTCTTTAATACGATAGAAACCGTCTTCTTTTTCTTCTAAACCTTCAGTATCTACTGTGATACCAGATTCAAACTTGTCAAATTTTTCAACGTATAAAGTTACGTAGAATCTGTAAGTGCCGTATGAAGAAATAGTGAAAGTACCATCTGCTTTAGTAAACGTTTTAGTTGAATATGACGTACTGTTAGGAGCAGCGTAGTATAAAGTTTTCTTTAAATTTTCATAAGGGATAAGTGTTGAAACTAAAGATTCAAATTTAGGAATAACGTAATCATCACCAGCAAGGATTTGTTTGCCGTTTTTTAATACGTTAGATTTTACGTTTGCTTTGTATTCTTTTAAAGCAACAGTTTCTTCCCTTGAACCTTCGCCGTTAACTGTATATAAGTTATCGTACTTAGGTGTAAGAACGACTCTATCTAAATCACTTGTAACAATAAATTTAGAGATGTGATTAGTTTTCTTTTCAGTATCGCCGTCTTTTTTAACTGCTTGAACTTTTACGTCAAACTCACCAAGTTCCCTAATCATAATAGTAACTTTAGCATCAGTTGAAGCATTACCAGTTACGTATGATACTTTGAATTTATCAGTTTCAGAAGCGTCTTTTTTATCGCTGAAGATTTCAACGTACTTTTCGTCTAATTCAGAAGACTTTTTAGCGAAAATAGTTACGTCATCAATCTTAGCGTTTTTAATATCATCTTTAGAGATGTAGTAAGCGTAACTTACGCCAACGTAAATTGATTCTGTATGGTCGTATCCTGCAGCGTTTACTGGATTTGCCTTGAAACTAACAATAGGTAAGGCAAATAACGCACATAAGGCTACTACTAAAAGTTTTTTAATACGGTTTAAAGTCATTGTTTACTCCTATATTACCGCGTTTAAGGATTAACACCAAAATCGCGTATAATTCTCATAATACTTTATATATTTTACTATTATTTACAAGTTTTGTCAATACAATGCAATAATGTTTTTATATAATAATATATAAAATTTTTATAAAGTAGGCTTTAAGGTTACTGAAGTGTCAAAAATTTTCCAAGGTGCGTTTGTTTTTGGCGGTTCCACCTTAAAAGTTAACCTTTCTTTAGTTACTGGGTGCGAAAAAGAAAGTGAAGTAGCCCAAAGTGCTAAATTGCCTTTAACTGCGTTTTCGCCACCGTAACGCATATCCCCGTAAACTGGATAACCAAGGTGTGAAGTTTGAACCCTAATTTGATGAGTTCTACCAGTATGAAGTTTAATTTCAGTTAACGATAACCCTGCTTGTTCTTCAATAACGTTGTATTCAAGTTCTGCAAATTTAGCCCCTGCAACAGTTTGACCACAAACGTAAACCATATTGTTGATAGGGTTTTTCTTTAAGTAATTTGTAAGGGTTTGTTTCTTTTTAGGTAAAGAACCAACTAAAACGGCGTAATAAATCTTTTGGAAATCACCGTTTTTCATCTGCTCGCTAAGTCTTGCCGCCGCTTTTGAAGTTTTAGCAAAAACCATTACCCCACCAGTTGGTCTATCAAGCCTATGCACAAGCCCAATATAAACGTTACCCGGTTTTTCATCTCTTACTTTTATGTAGTTTTTAACAACGTTAAGCAAATCTAAATCCTTGCTTTCATCTTCGCAACAAGGCATATTTTGCTCTTTTACTACTACGATAATATGATTATCTTCGTAAACGATAATAGGTTCAGTCATAAAATTTACTCCTTAATTACTTTGCAGTCCAAATACCCGAACAACCACAAGGAAGGGCTATGCCTTCGTCAGTAGGTAAACCTACTTCGTATGCCTCAATATCCCCGTTAAAACCTTGCATATTAAGTGATAAAATATTTTTTATTACTTGCGGTTGAAGACCTGTTGTGTAACTGTTTATAAGGAAGAAAAGCGGATTGTCGCTTAATACTTCCGTACAAGTTTTTACAAGGTTGAAAAGTTCGTTTTCAATCTTCCAAGTTTCGCCGTTTGGTCCCCTGCCAAAACTTGGTGGGTCCATTATGATAGCATCGTACTTTTTACCCCTGCGGATTTCCCTTTTAACGAATTTTAAACAGTCGTCAACGATAAATCTAACCTTGCCTTCGCCAACGCCGGAAAGCCTACAGTTTTCACCTGCCCTTTCAACCATACCTTTGGCTGCGTCAACGTGGCACACCGATGCGCCTGCATTTAAGCAAGCAACGGTTGCACCGCCCGTGTACGCAAACAAGTTAAGTACGTTGATTGGTCTATTTGCATTTTTGATAAGGTCAGCCATTATATCCCAGTTAACTGCTTGTTCTGGGAATAAACCCGTATGTTTAAAACCCATAGGTTTTATTAAGAATTTTAAGTTGCCGTAAGAAATAATCCACTCTTCAGGCATGGCTTTGTTTTTTTGCCATTTGCCGCCACCCGTTTCACTTCTTACATACTTTGCATTAAGGGTTTTATATCCGTCCATATCAACGGAAGACGGCCAAATAACTTGCGGGTCAGGACGAAGTAACGTTACGTCCTTCCACCTTTCAAGTTTATAACCGCTACCCGTTGCAATAATTTGATAATCAACCCAATTATTAGCAGTTTTCATATTAAGCCTTTTCTACGCCGAGTGTTACGGCATTGTTAGCGATATCCCAGTCCTTAGCGAAACCTTTAACGTCACCAATTTGGATATTTTCAGCAAGTACTGCCATTTTAAGACTATTTGCGTTAGCATTTAAAACGTCTAAAATCTTACCTTCGGCTTTAACGTATAAATTAATTCTATCGGTAACTTCAAAGCCCGCTTCCTTTCTCATAGTTTGAATTTTAGAAACGAGTTCTCTTTCAATACCTTCAAGTAAAAGTTCTTCGGTAATAGCAGTATCTAAAACTACGGTAATACCATTTTCACTTGCAGAAACGTAACCTTCCATACTTTCAGAAGAAATTAATAAATCATCAACGGTAAATTCAATATCCGCACCACCTAAGTTAACGGTATAAGTTTTACCAGATTTAACAGTTTCTACTACTTCAGTAGCATCGCAAGTTTCAAGGAAGTTTCTAATTAAACCAAGTTTAGCACCGTATTTAGGACCTAAAGTTTTAAGTTGTGGTTTAATTTTGTATGAAATAAAGTTTTTAGCGTCTTTTAAAAGTTCTAATTCTTTAACGTTTAACTCATCACGAGCAATCGCTAAAAGTTCATCAGAGAATTCCGCTTTTCTTTCAGTTGCTACGTAAACTTTAGAAAGTGGTTGACGGTTTTTAACGTTAACGCTATTTCTTGCCGCCCTACCTAAAACTACAAGGTCTACGATAACTTCCATTGCCTCTTCAAGTTTAGCATCAACCATATTGTCGTTGCAAACTGGGAAGTCGCAAAGATGTACTGAAATAGGTGCATCTTTATAAAAGTTAGGAACTAAGTTAAGATAAATGCTTTCTGCAATAAACGGAACGTATGGTGCAGAAATTTTAGCAAGAGTTACAAGTACCGTGTAAAGCGTAGTGTATGCGGCAATCTTATCATCAGTCATTTCCTTGCCCCAATATCTTTCCCTACCACGGCGGATATACCAGTTAGAAAGTTCATCGGCAAAGTCTTGAATCATTCTTGAAGTTTCAAAGATTTGATAATCATTTAAGCCTTCGTCAACTTTTTTAACTAAAGTGTTAAGTTTAGAAAGTACCCACTTATCCATAAGTGATAACTTGCACTTATTGATATCGTAATTTGCTGGGTTATAACCGTCGATATCTGCGTATAAAACGAAGAAAGCGTAAGTATTCCAAAGTGTACCCATAAATTTACGTTGTGCTTCAGATACCGCTTCTGAATAGAATCTTGATGGTAACCATGGTGATGAACCTGTGTAGAAATACCATCTAACTGCGTCGGCACCTTGTTTATCAAGCACAGTCCAAGGGTCAACAACGTTACCGATATGTTTAGACATTTTAAGACCGTTTTTATCGTTTACGTGGCCGAGAACGATACAATTCTTAAACGGTGCCTTATCGAAAAGTAAAGTAGAAATTACAAGTAAAGTATAGAACCAACCCCTTGTTTGGTCGATAGCCTCACTAATAAAGTCTGCTGGGAATTGTTTATCGAAAAGTTCTTTGTTTTCAAACGGATAGTGAAGTTGTGCAAAAGGCATTGAACCCGAGTCAAACCAACAGTCGATAACGTCTTTTACCCTTGACATTGTGCCACCGCACTCACAGGCAAAAGTAGGTTCGTCGATGTATGGTCTATGAAGTTCGATATCCCCTTCAATACCGCAAAGTTCTTTAAGTTCTTGGCGAGAGCCTATAACGTGTACTTTACCGCACTTGTCACAAGTCCAAACAGGAAGAGGGGTACCCCAATATCTTTCCCTTGATAAACCCCAGTCGATAACGTTTTCAAGGAAGTTACCCATTCTACCAGACTTAATAGTTTCAGGCATCCAGTTAACAGAGTTATTTGCCCTAATTAAACTATCTTTAACTGCAGTAGTTTTAATAAACCAGCTACTTCTAGCATAGTAGATGAGCGGAGTATTACATCTCCAACAGAAAGGATAACTGTGCGTAAAGTCTTGCGCTTTGAAGAGTAAACCACGGCTATCGAGTTTTTCCATAATAAGTTTGTCGGCATCTTTAACGAAAACACCTGCTAAGTCGCCACATTCTTCAGTCATACAACCGCGACCGTCAACAAGGTTAACGAAAGATACGTCGTAGGCTTGACAAACACGGCTATCGTCTTCACCAAACGCAGGTGCGTTGTGAACGATACCGGTACCATCGTCCATAGTAACGTAATCGTCGCATACGCAAATGTAAGCTTTTTTATTGCGTTCTAAAGTTGCAAAGTCAAATAATGGTTCGTATTCTGCGTATTCGTAGTCCTTACCAAGTTTAACGTCAATAACTTCGTAGTTTTCAAAGAGTTTTGATACTAATTTTTCTGCTAAAATATATTGACAGCCATCTTCCGCTTTAATTTTAGCGTAGTTTTCTTTAGCATTAAAGCAAAGCGCTACGTTTGAAGGTAAAGTCCAAGGTGTAGTAGTCCACGCAAGGAAGTAAAGGTTTTCTTGACCTTTTACTTTGAATTTAACGAATACTGATTTTTCAGTAACGTCCTTATAACCTTGTGCTACTTCGTGTGAAGAAAGGGCTGTTCCGCAACGTGGGCAGTAAGGAACGATTTTGTAGCCTTTGTATAAAAGACCTTTCTTCCAAATTTCTTTTAAAGCCCACCATTCAGATTCGATATAATCATCGTGGTAAGTAACGTAAGGGTTATCCATATCACACCAGTAACCAAGACGGTCTGACATTTCCTTCCACTCGTTAGTGTATTTGAATACCGATTCCTTACATTGTTTAATAAACGGTTCAATACCGTATTTTTCAATATCTTGCTTACCGTCAAGACCTAATTTCTTTTCAATTTCAAGTTCAACGGGAAGACCGTGAGTATCCCAGCCCGCTTTTCTTAAAACGTGCTTACCTTTCATTGTTTGGTATCTTGGGATAATATCCTTCATAACACGCGTTAAAACGTGGCCAATGTGTGGCTTGCCGTTAGCGGTTGGAGGACCGTCGTAAAAACAAAATTCTTCGTTACCTTCGTTCTTTTCAATACTTGTAGCGAAAACTTTGTTTTCTTCCCAATATTTAATGATTTCTTTTTCCCTTTCAAGGAAGTTAAGGTTTGTTTCTACTTTTTTATACATAATAGACTCTCCTATTTATTATCAAAAAAAATAAGGTTTATCCGTTAGAAGACGAATAAACCGTGGTACCACTTCAATTATGTAAGGCAAGCCTTACACACTTAAAACCTTAACGCGGTTAACGGAGTGGCTTACTAACGTTCAGCCATCGGCTACAAGGTGATACGTTATTTTACTAATTATCGGGATTTCAGCACCCCCGACTCTCTAAAAATTAGTGGTTAAATAACCCGTCCTTGATAATTGCTTTTAAATATTTACATATTTAAGTACATTTTAACAAATATTTTAAATTAAGTAAAGCATTTCTCGGCTAAAATACTTGATTTAATATTAAATTTATTATAAAATATAACTACTGCGATAGGTGGGGAGTTAGCGGTGCCCTGTAACTTGCAATCCGCTATAGCAAGGCCGAACACCCTTCGAGGTTTGTTTTATGGAAGGTAGCCGATAGCAAGTGGCGTTGATGTTAAGGTCTTATGCAACGATGCCCTGTGAACCGTGTCAGGATAGGAATATAGCAGCACTAAGCAGTTTAGTCGTGTGCCATAAGGTTGCTTTAACGGAGTTAACTACTATCACAGCACTTCGGTAAGGCTTGTCGGAAAGGGCTCGCAGCATTTTAAAAAGGAATTGGGGGTTAAATTGCCCCCTTTTAAAATATCTATGATAGCAAATAACGTTAAAGAAATTTTAAAAGAAATAGAAAACGGAAATAACCTTGGCGAACCTATCACTTTAGTAGGTGCAACTAAATACGTTACGGTAGAAAACATCAACGAAGGTATTAAAGCGGGGCTTAAAGATATAGGCGAAAATAAACCGCAAGAATTTAGGGATAAATTTAACGAAGTACTCCCCGTTAACTACCACTTTTTTGGCAGACTACAAAAAAACAAAGTTAAATACTTAATTGGCAAAACTTGTTTAATCCACAGCGTTGACAGTATTGGTCTTTTAGAAGAAATTAATAACCAAAGTTTAAAAAATAACGTGGTTACAAATATCCTTCTTGAAGTAAACCTTGGCGAAGAACAAAAAGCAGGTTTTAGTTTTAGCGAAGTAGAAGAACTTTTACCTAAAATATCGTGCTATAGCGGGGTTAACTTGCAAGGACTTATGGCAATGCTCCCCGACACCGATAATGAAGAATTAAAGGTTAATTTGCTTGATAATTTAAGGAATTTTTACGATAAATTTAAAGATAATTATGGTTTTAAATTCCTTTCCGTTGGTATGAGTGGCGATTATAACTTAGCCATCAAGCACGGCAGTAATATGATAAGAGTAGGCTCTAAAATATTTGGAGCAAGGTATTAAAAAAGTCACCCGATTGGGTGACTTTTTTGATTGGTATTTTTTAAATAAAGTCATATTGAGTATAACTATTAGGGTCTGACGGTGCGTTTACTACCGTGCTGTTAACGTCAGTTATAGTTACAACGCAATCATAGTCATAGCAGAAATACATACCTGCAGTATACTCTACGTAAATTTGGAAAAGGTAGTTAATTTTAAGTAAGTTACCGTTTTCATCAAAGTGAACGATATATACGATATCACTAAATAAGAAGTCTTGTTGATTTTTGTTAATATCTTCAATAAATTCTTCAGCCTCTGTACCACTTAATTTAACGGTTAAAGTAGCACCGTCACTTGATAAGTTAAAGTATGCGTTAGAAAGTGCATTTACAGAAGGCACGTATAAGCGGTTATCAGTAATATCTAAAGGAATATTAGTAGAGTTTTGTAAATCATTATAAGAACCGTTATCTTTAATTTTTTGGATAGAATTGTTTTCTTGTGCTAAAAGGTAAACTACGTTATCAACGCAAACAATTTCAGCAATGATTGTTTGAACGTCACCCATTAAATTAGCAACAACTTCTTCCCTACCAAAGAATTCGCCATTAGCATAACAGTAAACTGAATCCATTGTTTGATAGCCTAAAGTTGTATCATAACCGCTTGGCAATTGAGTACCTGCTGGAACAACTAAACTAATATCAATATCGTGGTAAGCATTAAATGTATAGTTGCCGGTAGCAGTTGCTACTGCCATTGCGTTTGAATAAATTTCGATAGCAGTTTTACCTAAATATGAACTATCACCGCTTGTTGGGTGGCCAGGTATTACTGGGGTTTGTGGAGCTTGAATTTCTGGTTGAGTTGACGATGCCCGCAAATCGTGCAAACAAGTATCGCAGTAACCGTCAGAATTGCTATCTATATGTGAGCCAAGATAAGATTGTTCGCCACAAGCACATTTTTTCCAATGGCTTGTTTCGTCTGAATAGTAGGTCGAACCAAAATTATGTGAGTGTTCTATTTTCATTTGATACAAACAAGTATCGCACTTACCGTCAGAATTGCTATCTATATGTGAGCCAAGGTATGATTGTTCACCACAAGAACATTCTCTCCAGTGGCTTGTTTGGTCATAATAGTAAGTTGAACCAAAACTATGAGAGTGTATTGTCGAAGTTTTATAAGAACAAGCATCACACCTACCGTCATAGTTTGTATCGTAATGAGAACCTAAAGTGCTTGTTTGACCGCAAGCGCATTTTCTCCAATGGTATGCCGTACTATACGAATAAGAAGAATTAAAGATATGAACGTGTCCTACCATTTTGATTAAGCAAGCATCACATTTAGCATCATTATTAGCATCACTATGAGGTTCTAATAAGGAAATTTCACCACAAGCACATTCTTTCCAGTGGTTATTTTCATTTGTTAAGTAATCAGAACCAAAGCTGTGTACGTGCACTTCTTCCATTTGATAAGAACAAACGTCACACTTACCGTCGCTATCAGAATTAGTATGAGCATCTAAAGAAGTAGTTTCGCCACAAGCACATTCCTTCCAGTGGTTTGTTTCATCATTATAGTAATTAACGCTAAAGTTGTGTACGTGCTCTTCTACCATTTGATAAGAACAAACGTCACACTTGCCGTCGTTATCAGAATTAGTATGAGCCTCTAAAGAAGTAGTTTCACCACAAGCACATTCTTTCCAATGGTTTCTTTCATCAAACAAATAGTTAGCGCCAAAACTATGTTCGTGCGTACCTACAGAAAACATTACGTATGAGCAAACGTCACACTTGCCGTCTTCAGTAACGTCAACGTGTTCAGACCAATCCATAAATTCACCACACTCGCATGCGCGCCAATGCTTTAAAGAGTTGTAAGCATAAGTTTCACTATAATTATGTTCATGAGGTTGATAATCTTCGCCACCGCAAGCAACTAAAGTAAAGGTTGCAAAGGATAAAATAAGCGAAAGAATTAAAATAACTAATTTTTTCATAATTACTCCTTTTGTTATGTAATAACAACTTAAATATTTTAACACAAATCTATACTACTTGCAAGAGATTTGTGTAACATTTTATAATATAAAAAATCTCGCTTACAAAAAGCGAGATTTTTGCTATACGGTTTAATAATGTACTCTTTTAAGCCGATAGATACAAGCAAGACAAGGCTCGCAATGTTGGCTAACGCCAAACGGTGTTTTGCTTTTGCAAAAACGGTGTAGCCTGTCGGCTAACGATGTTACAAGCAAGTTGTAAACTGTGGATTTTATCTGTATTTTAACAAAGTTTAATGAAGTGATTTTTTAAAAGGCTAGATACAAGCAAGACAAGGCTCGCAAATGATTTTGGATTTGATAGCCCTTTTTTGATTGTTAAGGCAACTATGTTTAAACGGTTTAGTTGCAAGTTAGACGAGGCACAAGAAAAAGGCAGGTCAAAATAGACCTGCCTTTTACATAGTTTAATAAAGCACATATTTAAAGGGGTAGAAACAAGTTAGGCATGGCTCGAGAGTTTGGGTGGATACAATAGACCTTGTGGTCATTGTAGTCACACAAACGAATCAGTAAACGAAGCATAACGAAGTTTATACGCCTTTAAATTATTCGTAAGACTTATCAATCGTTATATTAGTATCAAACGACGGATAATTCTCTTTGATTTTAAGGGTAATTTCTTCTTTTAAAAGTTTATCGTCTTTGGATAAAGAAAAAGGAACAACCATATCGAAAATTACGATGTTTCTATCAATACCGTAAACTACCCTAACGTCGTGCACGGATAATCTCTCATCAATTTCGATAATCTTTTCTTCAATATAACGCCTTAACTCGTTGATTTCTTCATTTTCTGTGCTAACGGGGTCATAATGCACAACTAAATGAACGTTTAATTCACTAAGTACGTCCATTTCGATTGTATCTAAAGTTTCATGGCTTTTAATAGGGTCTTCTTCGGCAGACATTTCTGCGTGAACACTTGCAAATTGCCTACCAATACCATAGTCATGCACGAGTAAATCGTGTATACCAAGCACACCGTCGTAACTTAAGATTTTGTTTTTAAGTTTATCTACAAGTTCTTTTTCGGGCGCTTTACCAAGAATTGGACCTAAAGTATCCTTAATGAGTTTAAATCCGCTAACCATAATAAATAAAGCGACTAAAACAGTCATATAACCGTCTAAATTTACGTTTGCATAGCGAGAAATTATAAGGGATACAAGCACGGCTGTAGTTGCAATAACGTCGTTTCTACTATCGGTTGCAGTTGCCCTTAATACGTCTGAATTAATCTTTTTAGAAATTTCGCTATTAAAAAGCATCATTATAAACTTAATAAGTATAGACGCAAGTAAAATACCTATAGTAACGTAGGTCATCTCCAAGTTTTTTGGGTTTATAATTTCTTCAACACCACTTCTTAAAAGTTCAAAGCCAACGAACATAACGATAATTGCTACAGTTAAGCCTGCAATATATTCGTACCTACCGTGACCATACGGGTGGTCCTTATCGGCAGGGCGAGAGCCAAGTTTAAAGGCTAAAAAACTTATGATGTTAGTTGATGCGTCAGAAAGGTTGTTGATTGCATCGGCAATGATAGCAACCGAACCCGAAAGCAAGCCTGCCAAAAGTTTAATTCCAAAGAGTATAATGTTTAAAATTATACCCGTAACACTTGATAGCGTGCCGTATTTTTCCCTAACCTTAGGCGAAGTTACGTCATTGCTATCTTTTATGAAAATTTTACAAAAATTATTAAACATAACTACCTTTTATTGTAAACTTACGCTTGCTTTAGCATTAAGATTTACGTCAGCAAACTCTTTATTTAAATATCTAATATACCCTTCAGCACCTATCATTGCGGCGTTATCTGTACAGTATTTCTTTTCGGGAAGTACAAGTTTGATTCCCTTTTTAGAACACTCTTTAATAAGTGTTTCCCTTAAATATCCGTTAGCGCCAACACCACCGCCAACCGTTAAAACGTTGCAGTTTTTTTCTTCAAGCGCTTGGAAGGATTTTTTAATTAAAACGTCTATAGCCGAACATTGAAAACTACAAGCAACGTCTGCTTTGTTTATTTCTATGCCCTTCATATCGTTAGTGTGAACGTAGTTAATAACTGCAGTTTTAAGACCGCTATACGAAAAATCGTAACCGCCTTTACCCTTTAACATTTTAGGTAATTCAATAACGTTTTTACCCTCTTTTGCAAGCCTTTCAATATTAGGACCACCTGGGTATTGTAAGCCTAAAACCCTTGCAACTTTATCAAAGGCTTCGCCTACTGCATCGTCAAGTGTTTGACCTAAAATTTCATAGGTTAAATAGTCCTTAACGTAGATGATAGCGGTATGACCACCGCTTGCAAGCAAGGATATAAAAGGTGGCTCTAAGCCTTTATCCGCAAGATAACTTGCAGAAATATGCCCCCTTATATGGCTTACGGGAATAAGCGGAATATTAAGGGAAAAAGCAAGCGCTTTAGCGTAAGAAACGCCAACGAGCAACGCGCCAAGTAGCCCTGCACCGTAGGTTACGGCAATAGCATCTAAATCGCTTAGAGTAATGCCTGCATCTTTCACCGCTTTTTCTACCGTTTGCGAAATAGCGGTAGTATGCGCCCTTGATGCAATTTCAGGCACTACGCCACCGAATTTAACGTGCTCGCTCATCGAAGACATTATAACGGAAGAGAGTATTTCCCTACCACCCTTAATAACCGATGCTGCAGTTTCGTCACAACTCGATTCTATAGAAAGTATAACGGCGTCTTTTTTAATTTCGACGCCTTGTAATTTATCTAAATATTTCATTATGATTTTTTAAGATAATCTATTATAAAAGATTCAATTTCGCCATCCATAACGGCACCGATATTACTATTTTCGCTACCAGTTCTATGGTCTTTTACTAAAGTGTAAGGGCAAAATACGTAGGAACGAATTTGGCTACCCCACTCAATTTTTTTAATTTCGCCTTTTAATTCTTGCGCTTCCGCCATTCTTTCAGCCTCACGCTTTTCAATGAGTTTACTGATAAGCATTTTCATTGCTTGTTCACGGTTTTGTATTTGCGAACGCTCGTTTTGACAAGCAACGATAATACCCGTTGGTAAGTGGGTAATACGAATAGCAGACTCTGTTTTATTAACGTGTTGACCGCCCGCACCACTTGACCTGAACGTATCAACTTTAAGTTCGTCTGGGCGGATTTCAATTTCGTTAGTGTTTTCAATTTCAGGCATTACTTCAACGGAAGAAAAAGAAGTATGTCTTCTTGCGTTAGAGTCAAACGGAGAAATTCTAACAAGCC
This sequence comes from Christensenellaceae bacterium, assembly GCA_045651405.1. Taxonomy (GTDB): domain Bacteria; phylum Bacillota; class Clostridia; order Christensenellales; family Borkfalkiaceae; genus HGM11412. The sequence goes on from JAZRSH010000002.1 coordinate 114,886, forward strand.
TATGCACGCCTTTTTCGGCTTTTAAATAACCGTAAGCATTAGTACCTTCTACCTTAAAACTTACGCTTTTAATACCAGCCTCATCGCCCGCAAGCCTATCGAGTTCCACAACCCTATAATCGTTCTTTTGGGCATAACAAAGGTACATACGGTAAAGCATTTCCGTCCAATCGCAAGCCTCAGTTCCGCCTGCACCTGCGTGAAGGGTCATAATTGCGTTAGAAGCATCGTATTTACCCCTTAAAAGTGCTTGAAGGCGCATTTTTTCTATATCGTCTTCAGCAAGTTTAAGTTCTTCTTCAACTTCAGCCATAAAACTATCATCGTCTTCTTCTTCAGAAAGTTTAAGCATTTCTTCGGCTTCTAAGATTGCCTTTTTAGCCTTGTCGAAAACTTCAATTTTGTTTCTTATTGCTTGCGCTTTTCTTGAATAATCGGCAGACTTAGCAAGGTCTGTGTACACTTCTTCTTTTTCAAGTTCCTTCTCGATAGATAAAAGTTCATCCCTTGCCGTGTCGATATCAAGCGAATAACCTGCTTCTTTTAACGTGGTTTTTAAATCGTTTATCTTTTGCCAATATAAATCAGTTCTTACCATAAAAATTCCTTAATTTTTTCCACAGCAGTTTTTATATTTTAAACCGCTACCGCAAGGACAAATATCGTTTCTACCTGGGCGTTTACCCTTTACTACCGTTGTGCTTCTTGGCGGTTCGTTTGTAGATGCGTTGCCTTCAGTTAAGTTATTTGAAACAGAAACGCGTTTAGGTGGATTTTTAATTTCGCCTTTTAAAAGTAATTTAAGGGTTTCGTCTTGAATAGATTCAGTCATCGCTTCGAACATATCAAGACCTTCGCGTTTGTATGCGTTGATAGGATTTTCATGCGCGTAGCCCCTTAAAGAAATACCGCGTTTAAGTTTATCCATATCGTCAATATGGTCAATCCATTTAGTATCAACGATTTTTAAAAGGATAATCCTTTCAATTTCAGTAAAATCGATGCCAAGTTCTTTATAGTTTTTGATTTTTTCTTCATAACATTCGATAGTTTTAGTAATAACCCTATTTAAAACTTCGCTATAATCCCATTTTTCAAGGCGGGACTTAGTTAAATAGTTAGTATCTACAGGAAGGAATCTTTCTTCTAATGCTTTGTTAAGGGCATCCATATCCCACTTAGCAGGTTCTTGTGCAACGTTTACAGTATTTGCAATAACGCCTGCAACGGCATCAGGAATAAGGTCAACGATTTTGTTGTGAATATTTTCACCCTTTAAAACTGTTAACCTTTCATCGTACATAACTTGACGTTGAGTGTTCATAACGTCATCGTATTGAATAATTTGACGCCTAATACCAAAGTTTCTGCCTTCAATCATTCTTTGGGCATTTTCGATTTGACCGGCAAGCATTCTCGCTTGCATTGGAGTATCTTCATCAATCTTGAATGCTTTATATAAGCCTTGTAATCTTTCGCCACCAAAACGTTTAACTAAATCGTCTTCAAGCGAGATGTAGAAAAGTGATGAACCTGGGTCACCTTGACGGCCGGCACGACCACGTAATTGGTTGTCAATACGGCGGGATTCGTGTCTTTCAGTACCAATAATTCTAAGACCGCCAAGTTCCATAACTTCAGCTTTTTCAGCATCGGTAATTTCGCTGTGCTCTGCAAGTAATTTTCTATATTCTTTTCTAACTTCTAAAACTTCTTCTGATACGTTTTGGTTGTATGAAGTTGCGCTTTCGATAATATCATTAGCGATACCCCTATTTTTAAGGTCTTGTTTTGCAAGATATTCAGGGTTACCACCAAGCAAGATATCCGTACCACGACCTGCCATGTTAGTTGCGATAGTTACCGCACCTTTTTTACCGGCTTGAGCGATGATTTGTGCTTCTTTTAAGTGGTTTTTTGCGTTTAAGATATTATGTTTAATACGGTTTTTGATAAGGTGTTTTGAAATTTCTTCAGATTTTTCAACAGTAACCGTACCAACAAGGATAGGTTGACCCTTTTCGTGCGTTTCGATAATATCTTTGATAATTGCTTTAAGTTTACCTTTTTCTGTTGAGTAAACTACGTCTGGCTCGTCAATTCTTATAACTGGGCGGTTAGTAGGAATTTCAAGAACGTCAAGACCGTAGATTGTTCTAAACTCTTCTTCTTCAGTTTTAGCAGTACCCGTCATACCCGAAAGTTTATCGTATAAACGGAAGTAGTTTTGGAAGGTAATAGTTGCGTGGGTTTTATTTTCGTTTCTAATTTGAACGTTTTCTTTTGCTTCGATTGCTTGGTGTAAGCCTTCGCTATACCTTCTACCTATCATTAAACGACCTGTAAATTCGTCAACGATTAAAATTTCGCCATCGTTAACAACGTAGTCGTTATCCCTTTTGAAGATGTGGTGAGCCTTAAGGGCTTGTTGGATATGGTGTGAAAGGTCTGCATTTTCGATATCTGCAAAATTTTCAACACCGAAGAATCTTTCAGCCTTGATTGCACCAGATTCGGTAAGTTGAACGCTTTTATCTTTGATATCCATAGTAAAATCGTCTTCTACCCTAAGAGTTTTAACGAATCTATTGGCTTTTACGTATAATTCCGAAGACTTGTCGCCCCTACCTGAAATAATAAGCGGTGTACGTGCTTCGTCGATTAAAATAGAGTCTACTTCGTCGACAATCGCAAATGAAAGACCGCGTTGTACCATATCTGATAAGTTAACTTTTAAGTTATCCCTTAAATAGTCGAAACCAAACTCGTTATTAGTACCGTAAGTGATATCGCAAGCGTATGCTTCACGTTTTTGGTCGTCAGTTAAATCGTGAACGTTAACGCCAACGGTTAAACCTAAGTATCTATAAACTTTACCCATCCATTGCGCGTCACGGCTTGCTAAGTAATCGTTAACCGTTACGATGTGTACACCTTTACCGCTAAGTGCGTTAAGGTATGCAGGAAGAGTAGCCATTAAAGTTTTACCTTCACCTGTTCTAAGTTCGGCAACCCTACCTTCGTGCACGCAAATACCACCCATAAGTTGTACTTTGTAGTGGCGCATATTTAAAACCCTGTAACTTGCTTCCCTTACAGTAGCAAATGCTTCTGGTAAAATGTCGTCAAGAGTTTTTCCGTTTTTAAGTTTTTCCTTTAAAATTCCAGTTTGCGCTTTAAGTTCGTCTTCACTCATAGCCTCGTAGATTGGAGAAAGTTCCATAATCTTTTCAGCCATTTTACCTATTCTTTTAAGACCAACCCTTGTATCGTGCGTAAGAATATATTTAATAAGTCCCATAATTTTATCCGCCTTATTTATAATTTAAGTTAACTTAATTATTATACTATAATTTACAGTTTAAGTAAACAATTTTTTAGTTAATTTTTTCCAATAACTTTTACTTGATGTAATTTTCGACAAATTTTCACTAATTAATCGTTTATATTCACTATCGGTTTACCAACAGAAGCAACGGTTAACACGTAAACTTTACTTGCACCCATCTTTTTAAGTTGTTTTGCAATTAAATTCATAGTGACGCCCGTTGTTAAAACGTCGTCGACTATAGTTATAGTTTTGCCTTTTAAATCAATATTTTTAGGCTTGAAAGACCCCTTTAAATTCTCTTGCCGTTCGCTTGCGGTTAAGGTTGCCTGCCTTTGTGTTTCATAAACCTTTTCAACAAGTTCTATAGAGGGAACGTTTACAATTTCGCCAAGCCTGTCCGCCATGAGTTTTGATTGATTATACCCTCTTTCCCTAATTCTTTTTTTAGTCATTGGCACGTAAGTTATATAGTCGCATACCCAAAAGTTGTTTAAATAAAGGGTTGAAAGTTCTTTACCAAACACGTCTTTAATATATGATTTAGACGAATACTTAAAATTATAAATAATTTTAGCAATAGTTTCGTTGTAGGCGTAAAGGCTACGAGCCGAGTCAAAATTTTCGTTTTTACCAGAACAAGATTCACAATACAAAGTAGGGTTATGAGTAAGCCTACCACAATGGTCGCATTTAGTAGAAGTTATGGGCATTAAATTTGCCTTGCAATCGTCACAGTAAAAATCCCCGTTAAAAATTTCTTTACCGCAGATATTGCACGTCTACTTAAGCGAAAAGGAGGCACGCAAGAATTTATTTATTAAATATTTTATCTTCATTTTTCTATTCAGGAATAACTATCCTTTCCCCCACGTAAATATATAAAATTTTGTTTATTTCAAGTATTTTTTCAGCAGTAGTATCAAACTTTAAGGCTATGCTTTTTATACTGTCATAAGGGGTTACTTCGTATATTTTTTTGTAACTTTTTATATACAATCTATCCCCTGTTTTAATAGGATTTTTTAAGAAATTATCCGTTATTATTAACTGCTCGGTTGTTGAAAATTCTTCGGCAATACCCCTTAAAGTATCCCCTTCTTCAACAAGGTAAACAATGCTATTACTATCACTAAATACAAGTTTTAAATTTTCCATACTATATTGTATTCTAATATCAAATTTAAAATAATAAAATGTAAAAGAAAATTATATTTTGAAGGTGATATTATTAAACAAATAGTAAAAACAATGACGCTTGTAACAGTATTTTCTATCATTGAAAGACTGCTTGGATTTATCTATAGAATATTTTTATCCCGCCATTTAGGTTCCGAAGGTGTGGGAATTTACCAAATTTCTTTATCCGTAGTAGGTCTTTTAATGACGCTTACGGCATCGGGAATACCTATTACAATTTCGCGTTTAATGGCTAAGCACGATGCGGAAAAATCAAGCAATTTATCATATAAAACGGTAACTGCAGGCATAATTTTAAGCCTTATTTTATCCCTTCCTATAGTGCTGCTTTTAACGATTTTTCCTGACGCTTTTTCTTTTATTTTTACCGATGAAAGATGTTTTACACTACTTAGAATAGTACTTCCCGGTGTTATAATAACCTCGGTTTACGCGGTTATACGTGGCTTTTTTTGGGGAAGAAAGAATTTTTTAACGTATAGTTTAATAGAACTTGCCGAGGAAACAGTTATGCTAATTTTCGGCATAATTTTAGTAAACAAGGCAACGGATATGATGGAGGGTGTAATACAAGCGGGATATTCCGTTTTGTATTCTTATATATTTTCTTTCATAACCGCAATCATCTTCTTTTTTATCAAAGGTGGAAAACTTCGCTCACCTAAAGGGGAATTAAAACCTTTAATAGTTTCAGCAACCCCTATTACCGCAATGCGAAGTTTCAACTCCCTTATAAACACGCTTATTGCTATAATTTTACCTGCACGGCTGGTGTTATCAGGGGTAACGCAATCGGTTGCGCTTGCGGACTTTGGCGAACTTAGCGGTATGAGTATTCCGCTTATATACATACCTTCAACGTTAATCGGCTCGATTGCATTAGTATTGGTACCTGAACTATCTAACAACTTTTACGAAAAAAAGGTAGTTACGCTTAAGCGGAATATTGAAGAATCTATTAAATGTTCGATATTTATATCCTGTATGATAATACCCGTATTTTTATCGATGGGTAGTGAAATTGGGCTTATGATTTACAATAACGAAAATGCGGGAATTTATATTGAACGGGCAACACTTATAATGTTCCCTATGAGTATTACACTTATTACAACAAGCATTTTAAACAGTTTAAATTTAGAAAGAAAAACCCTACTTTACTTTTTGATTGGCGCAGGATTTTTAATGTTATCCATATACTTTTTACCTAAATATATAGGAATTTATTCACTTGTAGTTGGATTAATGCTAAGTTATTTAACAACCACTATTTTAAACTTAAAACTAATCAAAAAAACCTGTAAAACTCCGCCAAAATATAATACTTTTATAATAACAAGCATTATATTTTTATTGCCGTCTACCCTACTTGGATATCTTTTAAAGGAAGTTTTATTAAGGTTTTTAAGTATAACCCCCGCCGTGCTTATAGCATCAACGGTGGTGGTAATATTCAATTATCTTTTTTATAAAGTTTTTGATTTATTTGACGTTAGCCGTATATTTAAAAAATAAGTTTAAGTTTTTTTGCTATAGGTACAAACAAAAACAACAGCGCATAGTTAAAAATACTATTAAAAATTTGACCTTTAAAAATCAATCTATAGGCTAAGTAGAAAGGAAATTTTACTTCATCACCAAACCTTTCTGAAACGTATTGCAACACGGCGGAAGAAAAACCCATAGCCTTATTATAGTAATAAAAACCAAGTGAATTAATAACGACGGTACAAAGTAAAAAGGTAATTAAAGTTATAATTCCACACTTTAAAAATATATAGCCGTTAGTGTTTTTACCTATTTTAAAAACAACTCCAGAAATAAGCGCCATAATAGCAACGCTTAAGCCTACCCACGGCATATACATAAGCCCCCAAGAACTTATTAAATACCCAATAAAATCGGCTAAAAACACGGATAAAAAGCCTAAAATACCGCCAAGCAACATACCCGTAATTATTGAAATTAAAATGGTAAATGAAAACTGCACGTCTAAAGTTTTAAACTCTAAAATAGCATTAGCCACGATATTAACCGCAGTAATCATACCAACGTAAGCAAGTTTAACACCGTGATTTTTGCCGTTTAAAAAATTAGAATCTAAAAACAGCATTTTAAATTTTTGCAACATAAAAACCTCCTTGGCATACGCCCAGAGGTCCGTTAAAATGAACAATAAAAATTCAACAGCAACGGACGCGCCCTTAAACCGCAACACATAAATAAGTGTTTTCGTACTTGGACAACATCCCATTCCAAGTCACTTAACGCTTTTAGGCTACTCTGCTATTAATTATTTTAGCATAATTAGTGGTATTTTGCAATGAAAATTACATAAAAATTAATTTTTAATAAACAATATTACTATGGCTATAATTTTCGTTAGGTCAACAATTATTTACCTTGTACTTTTAATTATTATGAGGCTTATGGGCAAAAGGCAAATTGGCGAAATGCAACCTATTGAATTTGTTGTTACCCTGCTTATTGCCGAACTTGCTTGCATACCTATGAGTGACACTTCTATACCACTTCTTTATGGTATAGCGGCTATACTTGCCGTGTTTATACTTCATCAACTAATGACCGTTTTAGAACAAACGGGTTCCTTTTGCAAATTTATACTTTCCGGCAAACCTTCGATAGTAATCAACAAAAACGGCGTTGATTTTAAAGAACTAAAAAGAAACAACCTTGACGTTAGTGATTTAATTGAGGCTATGCGGAATATGGGTTATTTTTCGCTTGATGCGGTTGAATACGCAATATTTGAATCAAACGGAACGCTATCCGCTATAGAAAAGGATAGTAAAGTTCAACCGTCAATGCCGATAATAATTATTAAAGACGGAAAACCTATTTCTAAAAATTTAAGCATTGCTAAACTTTCAAAAGAAGAACTTGAAGTAATACTTAAAAATTTAGCAATATTTTCTATGAAAAATATTGGCGTTTTAACACTTGACGGAAACGGAAGATTTTACTTGCAAGAATTTAACAAAAAGTATATTGTCGGCGAAATACCACTAAAGGAAGGTGTATCGTGGTAAAATCAATAATATCGGTTATTGTTGCAAGTTTAATACTTCTTTTTGCCTCACTTTACGAGCAAAGGTATATAAACGAAACCTTTAATGAATTAAAAGACAATTTTGTTATAATTTACAATAAAATAGAAGATGGCTCCGCCGTTAAAGAGGACGTTTTATCCGTGCAAAAACTGTGGATTTCTAAAAAGGAAAAACTGCATATTTTTATATCCCACAACGAAATTAAAGAAGTTGATTTATGGATAGCGGAAACGGTTACACTTGTAGAAAACGGCAAAAAAGAAGACGCCGTTTCTAAAATCGACGTCGTTATAGAACTTATGGAGCAAATACCAAAATCATTTTCATTTAGGGTGGAAAATTTATTATAGACGGTACTATAATGCAAACAAAAACTCGCTACAATCGTAGCGAGTTTTGAATTTTTAAAGAATTTCTTTAACTTTTGCAGCCTTACCTGTTAAACCTCTTAAATAGTAGAGTTTAGCACGTCTTACAGCACCTTTCTTAACAACTTTGATATCTGTAACCTTTGGTGAGTGAAGTGGGAAAGTTCTTTCAACACCTACACCGAAACTAATTCTTCTTACTGTGAATGTTTCGCTGATGCCACCACCACGTTTAGCAATTACGATACCTTCGTATGCTTGGATTCTTTCTCTCGTTCCTTCAATAACCTTAAACGATACTTTTACTGTATCACCGACGTTAAATTTAGGAACTTCAGCTTTAATGTTTTCATTGTTGATTTGTTCAATTATTGTCATTGACTTATACCTCCATAATTACGCGGTGTTCATTGATTATCAAGCGGACCACCCGAAGTCTTGTAATATTTTATCACAATATAATTATAAAATCAAGCGATTTTACCTAATATTTTATATATTTTTTAATCTTTTTCAGGTTTTGCACCTAATATTGTGTAATAAGTACACTCTAACTTGCCGTTATAGATTTTGCGCTTTTTATCGGCAGGTTTTTTTATTAACTTTTCAAAATCGGTAACCGAAGTTAACACGTACATAGAAAAATCGTTTAAACTTTTATACTTTTCGCCAAGGTCACGATATAGCGAAACAATCTCTTTTCGCGTAAGTAATCTTTCGCCGTAAGGTGGATTAGAAATTATAACCCCGTACCTTGCTTTAATAGAAAAGTCACGCATGTCGGCACGTTGAAAGTGAATAATATCATCAACACCCGCTTGTTTTGCGTGTTTTCTTGAAATATTTACCTGTTTTTCATCGATATCAAAGCCGAAAATCTTAACTTCTTCAGAAGGTTTTTCGTTTGCTATTGCGCTTGCTTTCATTTCTTCAAAAAACTTGGTATCAAACTTTTTGTAATGTAAAAAATCAAAATCCCTAAACTTGCCTGGCGCTATGTTTTTAGCAATCATACCCGCTTCGATAGGGAATGTTCCCGAACCGCAAAATAAATCTACAAGCACGCGGTTTTCACGCCAAACGGAAAGTTGTATTAGGGCTGCAGCAACGTTTTCTTTTAAAGGAGCATCACCAATAAGTTCTTTACGGTAACCCCTTTTATGTAAACCATCGCCTGAAGTATCAAGCGAAATGGTAACGAAGTCACGGCGGATAACGTATTCTATTTTATACCTTTCCCCTTGTTCGGTTAATTGCCCGCTACCAACAAGCCTTTTGCAAATAGCCTTTTTAATGATAGCCGAACAGGAAGACACCGCCATAAGTTTTGATTCGATTGCCGAACCGTAAACTTCAATTTTGCCGTTTATATCTATAAAATCTTCAAAAGGGATATTTGTTACCCCGTCGAAAAGTTCGTCAAAAGTTTGCGCTTTAAACCCGCCTACAACGATAAACACCCTACTTGCCGTGCGTAAAAACAAATTACATTTAGCAACGGATTCGATATCTCCATCAAAATTTAACCTACCATTAACGGCAGTTGAGTCCACGCCAAGTAGTTTATAAAGTTCCCTTTTTGTAACGCCTTCAAGCCCTGCAGGCGCGGATACCGAAATTTTCATTCAAATGCCTCGTTTATAAAATTGATTTCGCCGTTTAAAACTTCGCTAACGGCAAAAGACAAAACGCAATCTTGCAACTTTTTTTCTTGCATATAATATAAGGCGATTTGCCTATATTTGCGTTGTTTTTCATAACCTACCGCTTGACTTGGAGTGCCAAACCTTAAAGAAGTACGTGCTTTTACTTCAACAAAGACTATATTATTATCCTTTTTAGCAATAATATCCGCCTCGCCAAAATTAGTGCGGTAGTTTTTTTCTAAAATTTTGTAGCCTTGCTTTTTAAGGTATTTAATTGTCAATCGCTCACCCTTTATACCAAGAAGTTTTTTATAAAGGTTTTTCGATGAATCGGACAACTTCCTACCTCCTTAATTTTTTGTATATGTTCTTTAGTACCGTAGCCACTATTCCTTTCAAATCCGTAACCTGGGTACTTTTGAGAATATTCTTCCATTAACCTATCCCTATATACTTTGGCAAGGATTGACGCAGCGCCAATCGAATAACTTTTTAAGTCCCCTTTGATTATAGGAACGGTTTTAACTTTAACGTCTAACTTAACGGCATCAACAAGCACGCTATCAGGGGTTACTGACAAACTTTCAATGCAGTTTTTCATACATTTTTTAGTTGCTTGTAAAATGTTGATTTCGTCAATTTCGTCCGCTTGAATTTCACAAATGGTATACGCTATTGCCTTTTCCTTGATTTTATCGTACAAAAGTTCGCGTTTCTTTTTGGATAGTTTTTTACTATCGTCTATACCTTCAATTATATCGTCAAGCGGAAGTATAACAGCCGAACACACTACGGGGCCTGCAAGAGGGCCTCTACCCACTTCGTCTATACCCGCAACGTATTTAGCGCCACTTTCTATTTCTTGTTTTTCGTAAAATAATTTATCTAAAATTTCTTCCATAATTTTTATAGTTACGGCTTAGTTAAACATAATCTTACCAAGTTTGCCGTTACGCAAATCGGAAATTATCATTTTACCGCATCTTTCTTCGTCAACTTCGCCACCCTTTCGCATTGCACCACGTTTAACGCCTATAAGGTTAAATATTTCTATATTAGTTTTATCTTCCGCGTCAATACCGTAGGTGTTTTTTAATGCGTTTGGATACTTATCCTTCAAATACCCAATAAGGATATAAGAAAGTTCTTGCAAGTCTAAAATATCATCGTTTATACTGCCTATAAAGGCTAAATATTCGGCAAGAGTTTGATTTTCAAAACTTGGTGGAGTAGTACCCGGCGTATCTAAGAATTCTAAGTCTTTAACCTTAATCCATTGCTTATCCTTGGTTACGCCTGCCTTGTCACCCGTTCTTGCCTTTTTGCCACCACATAAAAGATTGATTATCGTGGATTTACCCGTATTAGGAAGACCTGCTACCATAATTCTAAGTGGGCGTTTTATGCCTTTTTGTTGGTATTTTTCCAACTTTTCGCTAAGGCTTTTATAAATTATATCGTAAAGGGGTTTTATGCTTTTTTCGTTAGTACCAACAACCGCTAACACCCTTTTATTTTCCATTTCAAACTGCGCTATTACCTTTTTAAGTTCTTGCGCATCAACTAAGTCTGATTTATTTAAAAGATAAACTACGGGACGATTGCCCAAAATACCGTTTAACTTTTTATTAATGCAAGCAAAAGGAGCCCTTGCGTCAAGTACGTAAACTATACCGTCGCAAAGTTTTACTTGCTCTTCCATCATTCTCATTGCCCTGGTCATATGACCAGGAAACCATTGTAAATGCATAAAATTAATCCTTTTTATCCGTTAGTAAATCTGGACGTTTCTTCCTTGTTATTTCAAGGGCTTGTGCCTTTCGCCACTTATCAACTTCACCGTGATTGCCAGACACTAAAACTTCAGGAATTTTCATACCTTTAAAGTCTTGCGGACGGGTGTATTGCGGATATTCTAAAAGACCGCCTTGAAAAGATTCTTCAGATAAAGAGCCTTCGCTAATAACACCGTCAACGTAGCGCGCCAAACAATCGGTAATTACCATTGCAGGAAGTTCGCCACCCGTTAAAACGTAGTCGCCTATAGAGATTTCTTCATCGATATAATAGTCGATAATACGTTGGTCAACTCCTTCGTAGTGACCGCATAAAATTATAATATGCCCGCTATCAATAAGTGATTTTACCTTGCTTTGCTTAAAAGTTTCGCCTTTAGGCGAAGTGAAAATCCTATGCGCTTTATGACCTGGGTCAATAGCCTCGATTGCGCTTGCAATCGGTTGTGGTGTCATTACCATGCCCGCACCACCGCCAAAAGGATAATCATCGCACTTTTTATGCTTATCGGTTGTATAATCCCTAATATCGTGAACGTTAATTTCAATTTTACCGTCCTTTATAGCCCTACCGATAATACTTTCGCTAAGCGGGGTAAACATTTCGGGAAAAAGCGTTAAAATATCAACCTTCATAGTAAATTACGTCCTTTAATTTTTCACCGTCGACGGTAAGGGTTTTACTTTGTAAATCAACAAGTGGATTTAACTGTTTAAGGTATGGAATATAAAGGGTTTTACCGTCTTTATCGCTTAACACAAACATATCAACGTTGCCCTTTAAAACGTCCTTTATAACGCCGATTTCCTCGCCGTCAGCATAAACGCTAAGACCAATTAAATCGGTGATAAAATAAGAAGTTTTGGTCTTTTTGATATCACCCTTTTCTGCGTAATAAATAACGCCACGCAAAAGTTCGGCATCATTTCTTGTTAAGATGCCGTCAAGGGTTAAAAACGCAAAGCCTACGCCTGCGTCTTTAATAAGTTTCACGGTAAAAGTATTGCCTTTATTATCGTAAATACATTTAATTTTATTTACACTTAAAATGCTATCGGCTAAAATTCTTACCTTTAATTCGCCCTTAATACCTTGTGGTTTTACCACTTCAAAAACTTCAAGTTTTTCCATAAAAATATGAGAGAAATTTATTCAATTTCTCCCTTTCCCTTTATTTCAATATTGTATTTTTTATGCTCTTTAGCGCTTGCAGAACGAACGATTGTTCTGATTGCTTTTGCGAGCTTGCCTTGACGACCGATAACCTTACCCATATCGCTTTCATCTAACACGATAGTAATGTTAACGATATCGTCATCTTCGTTAACAAGATATTGTATTTCGTCTTGTTTTTCAGCAAAACGATTTACAATGTATTTAATAAGTTCAAGCATTATAAAACTTCCTTTTTAATTATTTCTTTTTAGGGTTAGTTTTAGAAGGTGAAAGTTTAGTAGGTTTTTCAATAACGCCTGCTTTTACAAGTAAGTTCTTTACAGTTTCAGTAGGTTGAACACCGTTAGCAATCCACTTTTTAGCTTTTTCTACGTCAATAACAACTTCTGCAGGGTTAGTGTTTGGGTTATAGTGACCGATTTTTTCGATGTAAGCACCATCTCTTGCTACCCTTGCGTCAACAACAACGATTCTGTATAAAGCGTTATCTTTATCACCAAGTCTTGTTAATCTCATTTTTACTGCCATAATTATATCCTCCGTTAATAAATTTATTATTATTTTTTTATTTTACATAAACGGCAATCTTTTTTTACCGTTTTTAAACTGTTTCATTAGAACTTTTGTTTGTTCGTATTGTTTTAAAAGTTGGTTGATTTCTTGAATAGTAGTACCACTACCAGACGCTATTCTTTGCTTTCTTGAATAGTTTAGAAGATTAGGGTCACGCCTTTCTTTTTTAGTCATTGATAAAATTATCGCTTTAATTCTTTCAATGCGCTTTTCATCAATATCTTCAGCCTTAAAACCTTTAATTTTATTCATACCTGGGAGCATGCTCATAATATCAGACATACTGCCCATTTTTTTAATCATATCGAATTGAGACAAATAGTCTTCAAGCGTAAAGGAATTTTCACGTATGCGCTTTTCTAAGACCTTCATATCTTCTTCGTTAACAGCCTCTTGCGCCTTTTCGATAAGTGACATTACGTCGCCCATACCTAAAATACGCTTTGCCAGAGGGTGGGGATAGATAGGCTCTAAATCGCCAACCTTTTCGCCATCGCTTGCTTACTTGATAGGTTTGCCGGTAACCGCTTTAACTGATAAGCAGGCACCACCACGAGTATCGCCGTCAAGTTTTGTAAGAACAACACCTGTGAGTGCAAGTTTTTCATCAAAGGTTTTTGCAACGTTTACCGCGTCTTGACCTGTCATTGAGTCGATAGTAAGTAAGATTTCATCTACCTTAACTTTTCTGTTGATTTCGATAAGTTCTTCCATCAACTCTTCATCAATATGAAGCCTACCAGCGGTATCGATAATAACGGTGTCATAACCGAGTTTTTTAGCGTGTTTTATAGCGTTTTCGGCTATCTTTACCGGATTGCCTTGACCTTCTTCATACACTTCAACGTCGGCTTGCTTACCAACTACTTTAAGTTGATTAACCGCTGCGGGACGATATACGTCACAAGCAACGAGTAGTGGCTTTTTACCCGATTTTTTAAGCATTAACGCAAGCTTACCAGACAAGGTTGTTTTACCTGCACCTTGCAAACCGCACATCATAATTACCGTAGGTAAATTATCTGATACGATAAGCTTTGAATTGGTGCTACCCATAAGTTCAGTAAGTTCGTCGGCAACAATTTTAATAACTTGTTGCGTAGGGCTTAAACTTTTTAAAACTTCTTGGCCGAGTGCTTTTTCACTTACCTTATTTACAAAATCTTTAGCAACTAAAAGGTTTACGTCCGCCTCAAGTAAGGCTATTCTAACTTCACGCATTGCTTGTTTAATTTCAAGCTCGGTTAAAGTTCCCCTTTTAGTGAGTTTTGTAAAGATATGATTTAATTTATCACTAAGTCCACTAAATACGTTTGCCATTATAAGTCCCCAATAATTTTGATAAGTTCGGCTTTTTCATTTTCGTTTGACAAACTGTTAGCAAACTTTGTTAAAGAACGCTTTTTTTCAAGGATTTTTAAATTCTTTTCGTAATTTAAAAGCAAATCCCTTGTTTTGTTAAGCGTATCGTTCACGCCTTGGCGGGATATCCCCTTGATTTCAGAAATTTCACCTAAAGACAAATCACAAAGATAATAAAGGTTAAAAACTTCACTTTGATTATCCGTAAGAAGTGCTTTATATTCTTGATATAACTCTGAATAATTAAGGTCCTTTTCCATATTACCAACTAATTATATATATCAAACGACTTATTGTCAAGCATTTTTACTGTGTAAAGCAAAAAAACTTTACAGTTGATTTTTTTAGAATAATGCATCTACGAACTCGTTAGGTTCGAAAGATTCTAAATCTTCAAGTTTTTCGCCAACGCCAACAAAGGCAACGGGGATTTCTTTTTCATCGCAAAGCGAAACAACAAATCCGCCTTTTGCAGTACCGTCAAGTTTAGTTAAAATAACACCGTCAAGCCCGATAGCCTCGTCAAAGGTATCAACTTGGCTCATTGCATTTTGACCAGTAGTTGCATCTAAAACAATAAATTTATAAAATTCCGCCTCAGGATATTCCCTATTAACAACCCTTGTCATTTTTTTAAGTTCTTCCATTAAGTTTGACTTAACGTGAAGTCTACCAGCGGTATCAATAATTAAGACGTCGGTATTTTTGGCTTTTTGTGAAGATATGGCATCAAAAACTACTGCAGACGGGTCCGCACCTTCGGCGTGTTTAATAATTCTAACGTCCGCCCTATCCGCCCAAACGGATAATTGGTCGCTTGCTGCGGCGCGGAAGGTATCCCCAGCGGCAATAGTAACGGTTTTTTTAAGGGAGGTAAAATAGTTTGCCATTTTACCAATAGAAGTTGTTTTACCAACCCCGTTTACCCCTACAACCATTATGATAAGCGGATAGTCAAATTCTATTTCGCCACCGTTTAAGAGTTTATCTACTAAAATTTCTTTAAGTTTTTCTACAACTTCTTCTTTATCCTTAACACTACCTTCTATCATTTCATCACGGAGAGAATCTACTATATCCATAGCAGTTCTAACCGAGATATCCGATGATACAAGAGCATCTAAAAGTTCGTCGTAAAACTCTTCACCTATTCTATCTATAGAAAAAACTCTTGCAAAGGTTGAAGAAATTTTTTCTTTTGTCTTTTTAAGCGAGTTCGCAAGTTTTGAAAAAAATCCCATTAGTTTTTAAAATCCTCTATTTGAGCAACGTCGGCAAGTTTTACCGAAACGATACTTGATACACCCTTTTCAGGCATCGTTACACCGAATAAACCATCTGCGTTTTCCATTGTAACCTTTTTGTGGGTAATACAAATAAATTGCGTTTCCTTTGAGAAGTTTCTCAAATACTTAGCAAATCTTTCAACGTTAGCATCGTCGAGTGCCGCTTCAATTTCCTCAAGCACGCAGAACGGCATTGGGCGGAGCCTTAAGATTGCAAATAAGATTGCAATAGCAGTAAGCGACATTTCGCCACCTGATAAAAGTGAAATCTTTTGAAGTTTCTTTCCAGGTGGTTCGGCAACGATTTCTATGCCTGCGTCAAGTGGGTCACCCGTTAAGCTTTCTTCAACGATAAGGTCGGCAGTACCACCACCGAATAACTCTTTAAATATCCTTGTAAAGTTAGCCTTGATAGTCTTAAAGCCTTCGTTGAAGGTAAGAGTCATTTCTTTAGTTAAGTCGTCAATAACTTTTTGTAAGTCTTCTTGAGCCTTATACAAGTCGTCACGTTGGGCTAAAAGTTCTTTATACGCCTCGTTGAGTTCGTTATATTCTTCAATAGCACCTGGGTTGATATTACCTAAAGCACTAATTTTACGCTTGATAGAAGTAATATCTTGGTGGCTCATTGAAATATCGTAATTTTCATCTCTAAACGATTGACAAGTTTCGTAAGTGAGTTGATATTCGTTGAAGATATTTTGCGACATAAAGTCAAGTTCGGTATCAACTTTGGTGTAGTTGATTTCTTCGTTATTTTTTCTTTCCGTACTCTTAGTTATATCGGCTTGTAAAACTTCACGTTTCAAGTTGTCTTGAATTATAAGTTCGTTAAGTTTTTCTTTCTTAGCGTCTAAGCCGTTAAGTTGATTTCTTAAGTCGGCAAGTTTATCTTGTTCATCTTTTGAAAGAGCAACTTTTTCCGCTTGACGTTTAAGTTCTTCAATGATTTTTTCGTTATTGTGGGCTATTTTAGCGTTGTTTTCACCCTTAGCCTTAATATCTTCAATCTCACCGTAAATTCTTGTGATATCCGCATCTTGCGAAGAAATTTCCGAACGTAAGTAAGCAAGTCTTGCTTGAACTTCAGTATTTTCTTTTAAGATATCATCTCTTTTTGCTTTGAGTTCCGTAAACTTTTCACGGCGAACGGATTGCTCTTTAGATGCGTCTTCTTTTGCTTTAGTAAGGCTTTCATCACTTTGCGCGTAATCGTTAAATTCCGTTTTGATTTGTTGTAAACGGGTACTGATAACGGCAATTTCATCTTTATTTTTTTCGATTTCCGCCTCGATATCCTTAAGGGCTGTTTCTAAATAAGCAGTTTTTTCCTTTAAGGCAACGAATTTTTGTTTTGCCTCGGTTAACTGAGTTTTTAACGCATCAAGTTCAGTAACTTCTTGGTTTACTTGGTCAAGAAGGTTTTGTCTTGATTTATTAAGTCTTTCAAGGTCGGCTTTATCCTTTTCTACCGCTTGAGTATACTCGTTAAGAGAACGGTCAACCGATAAAAGATTAGTTTCGTTTTGACGCCTTGAACCACCCGTCATTGCACCGCTTTGCGCGATAATATCGCCGTCAAGCGTAACGATTTTGAAAGCTGAACGGTATTTTTTAGCAATGGCGGTTGCAGATGCTAAAGTTTCACAAATTAAGGTACCGCCAAGTAAGAACATTACTACGTTATCGTAATAATTATCGTATTTAACAAGTTCAGTTGCTAAGCCAAGCGCACCGCTTTCTTTGAGGGCTTGGGTAATTTCACTACCGTTATAACGTGGCTTAACCGAAGTTACAGGTAAGAAAGTAACCCTACCACCGTCAGTTTTCTTTAAGTAATTGATAAGGTATTCCGCATCGTTCATATTATCGGTAACAACGTTTTGCATAGCACCGCCAATTGCCGTTTGAATAGCAACTTCGTACTTTTTATCCGTTGAGATAATAGATGCGATTACACCTTTAATTCGCTTATTTACTTCAGGGTTAGATTTAGCCCCTGCCATAAGTCTTTTAACTGAAGAGTTATATCCGTCAAAAGACTCTTTAAGACCGTTATAGAATCTTAAGCTTGTTTCATCGCCGGTAAGTTTAGTTTTTACTGCGTAAATATCGTTATCAATTTTAGCGATAAATTCGTTGGTTGCTGAAACGTTATTTGATTTATCCTTAACGTCTTCAACAGTTTTATTGATAAAGTTTTCCGTTTGGATAAGTTGAGACTTATTTTCTTCAAGTTCGCTTGACATTTCACTATATCTGTCAACGAGACCGTTTACTTTATCTACAACGCCTTTTTGCCTTTCCGTGATAACGTTTTCTTCTGAAGATAACGCACCGATATTGCGTTTAATATCCGCTAAACTTTCGGCATTTTTAAGTACCGTGTCTTGAACGGAAATTTCTAAATTTTCACCCTTATTAATTTCATCGGTAATTTCAGTAATCTTTTTGCTAATTTCTTGAGATTTTTTAGTTAAATCATCAATTTCTTTATTGCATTCTTTTTGATATTTTTTCTTGTACGATAAAGTTGTATTTAACTCTTCGGTTTTCTTTGCGCCCGCTTCGGTATCTTCGTTTAAACGTTGATTTTCCGACCTAAAGTAAGAGATTTTTTCTGCGTAAAGTTTAGTTTCACCCGTTTGTTTTTCAATATCAACGGCACGCGCTGTAATTTCTTCGTTAAGGGCTTTTATGTATTCGTCGGCACTTGCAATTTCCTTTTGATGCTCGTTATAAGAATTTATAGTATCTTCAAGTTCTTTGCGCCTTGCTATAATTTCTTCTTGATAACCGTTTATTCTATCTTGAATTTTACGCTTAGTTTCGTTAGAGTTGTCAAACTTATAAAGGTACGCGTTAATTTCGTGGTGTTTAAGTTGTTCGCTTAAAGCCCTGTGTGCCCTTGTTTTTTCGGCTTGCCTTGAAAGTGGTTCAAGTTGGCGTTCACGCTCAGTTAAAATATCCGAAACACGGGTAATGTTATCGTTGGTTCTACTAAGTTTATTGATAGTTTCTTTTCTATCGCGCTTAGTTTTAGCGATACCTACCGCCTCTTCGAAAATAGCACGTCTATCTTCAGGTTTTGAGGATAAGATTTCAGACACCTTACCTTGACCGATAATAGTGTAACCATCTTTACTAACACCACATTCGTGAAGTGTATCAACAATATCTTTAAGACGGCAAGGTTGCCTATTCATAAAGTATTCACTCTCACCGCTACGGTATAATTTTCTTGTCATTACTACTTCAGTATAGTCAAGGCTTGGGAAAATCTTTTCACTATTGTTAAAGTAGAGTGAAACTTCGCAGTATGAAAGGGATTTTCTTGATTGTGTACCGTTAAA
Organism: Christensenellaceae bacterium; assembly: GCA_045651405.1. Taxonomy (GTDB): domain Bacteria; phylum Bacillota; class Clostridia; order Christensenellales; family Borkfalkiaceae; genus HGM11412. The sequence goes on from JAZRSH010000002.1 coordinate 134,046, forward strand.
GATAACGTCTTGCATTGACGTACCACGCATACTTTTAGCCGATTGTTCGCCAAGTACCCATTTAATAGCATCGGCAACGTTAGACTTTCCGCAACCGTTAGGACCAACGATAGCGGTTATACCATCAAGTAATTCAATTCTAACTTTGTCTGCAAACGATTTAAAACCGAGCAGTTCTATTCTTTCGAAATTAAGCATTTTTCTTTACCATCTTTTTGAGTTTTTTAAGTGCCGATTCAGCAGCCTTTTGTTCGGCAATTTTTTTACTTTTACCACTACCCGTTGCAAGTACAACACTATCAAGCATTGCCTCTACTTCAAAGATAGGGTCGTGGTCGCTGCCTTTTTTAGTTTTAAGTTTATATTTTACCGTGCCAAGTTTTTGTTTTGCACTAAATTCATTAATTTGGCTTTTAAAGTCGCTTGAAGTTACACCGTTTATATCTTTAACAACTAAAACTAAGTTTTTCATAATAAACTTTTTAGCCTCTTCAAGTCCACCGTCAAGATAAATCCCTGCAACTACCGCCTCGAATAAGTTTTCTTTAAGTTTATCGGTAACTTTAAGGGTTTCGTTCTTTAAAAGGTAACTGTGAAGTTTAAGTTTATCAATAGCGTGTGCAAGCGGTTTTGTTGAAACGATACCTTGCTTGTTTTCAGTCATTTTACCTTCATCGTTATTTTTATTTTTAAATAAATAATCGGTAACTACAAAACCTAAAACGCTATCGCCTAAAAATTCAAGCCTTTCGTTGTCGTGGCGCTTTTTACTATCCCCGTGATAAGATGCGTGTGTAAAACATTGCCTTAAAAGTTCTTTATCTTTAAAAGTGTAACCTATTAACTTTTCAACTTCAGTCAAATAAAATATCATATTATTCAAAAACTAATTCTTTAATTTCATCAGCTTGTAAACGACTTGCAATTTCCGTATTGATATCGGTAGCCGCCGCCTTTTCTGCTTGCCTTATTGCGTGAACGAAAGCAGGCGCTTTAGACGAGCCGTGCGCTTTTACTATAACGCCGTTTACACCTAAGAATATCGCACCTTCTCTATTTTTGTAATCCATAACTTTTAAAGTGTTTTTAAAAGCTTTTTTCATAAATAATTTAAAGCCGATAATAGCCATGAAAGATTTTTTAATATTCGTTTTTAATACGCCAAGTATTGTGTTTGCCGCACCTTCAATAGATTTAAGGGCTACGTTACCGCTAAAACCATCGGTTACAACGATATCACAACCGCCAGCCATAATATCACGGCCTTCAACGTTACCTATAAAGTTGATAGATTTAAGCGACCTTAACGCGCCGTTTACAGTCTTTATAAGTTCGTTACCCTTTTGGTCTTCTGCACCGTTTGAAAGTAAGCCTATTCTTGGATTTTCTATACCGTGAACGTTTTTCATATAAACGTCTGCCATAATGGCAAAGTGAACTAAGTTAACAGGTTTGCAATCAGCATTTGCGCCACAGTCTAAAAATAAAACGGAACCGCCTTTTACTGTTGGCATTATCGTACCAAGCGCAGGGCGAGAAACACCTTTAACCCTACCCGTTTTAAATATACCTGCAGTAAGTACCGCACCAGTAGAGCCTGCTGAAACGAAACCGGAATAATCCTCCTTTCTCATTGCATCAAGACCAACGCAAATAGAAGAATTAGGTTTTTTTCTAAAAGCCTCGGTTGGCGCTTCTTCGCAAGTGATAACTTCGTCTGCATTCATAACCGTAATATTTTTTTTAGAAAATTTGTTTTGAGTAAATAAGTTTTCTATAACGTCTTCCTTACCTACTAAACAAATTTCGGCAGTACCGCCTTCTTCAACGTATTGAACGGCGCCCTTTATAACTTCTAACGGCGAATTATCCCCACCGAAAGCATCTACCAATATTTTCATACAATTCTCCTTAAATATAAATTTAAAGTTTTTTGTTAAGGGTATACTACCCCTTATTATACAGTTTAAATTATAACATATAATATTCAAAATTGCTACTGTTTTATATAAATTTATTCCCCCTTTTATTAATATAATTAATAAAGCGACCTTTTTACGACAAAAAAACACGGCTTTTGCCGTGCTTATTAATCTTTATTTTCTATAGGAATATCTATTTTTTGTCCGTTAGTTAATTTTGCAATATAATCTTGGTAATCCTTTTCCGACATAACGGATATTTTACCCTTATTTTTGCCTTTCATACAACACCTAAATTGCCATATCTTTTGGAAGTGGAATTTCAAAGGTACTCATCTTAGCCTGACAAAGCGGACATTTATCAGGCGCTTTATCCCCTTTCATTTCATGACCGCACGAAGGACAAACCCAAGTTTTATTAGTTTTACTTGAATACATTTCTTTATTTTTTGATTTATCGTATAAATGAAGTAAAAGTTTTTTGTGTTTAAGTTCTACCTTTCTTATCATTTCAAAAAGTTCGGCAATATCAGTAAACCCTTCTTCCCTTGCCGTTTTTGCTGCTTTTTTGTAAAATTCCGCCTCTTTTTCTTCGTCTTCGGCGGTTAAAAGCAAGTTGTCTAAAAGTTCCCATTTTTGCCTATACGGAAGGGATACTTTACTTTCTTCGTTATCAATAGTACCTTTAGTTGCGCTTTGAATTTTGGTATATAACATACGCGCGTGGTTAAATTCTTGATAAGCAATTTTATCAATGATACTTGCTATACCTTCGTTGCCGTTGTACCTTTGACCGTATTCAACGAATTCGTACCTTGTTCTTGCACAACACTCGGCGATAAACGCCTTTTTTAAGTTTTCAAAAGTTTTACTTTTAATTAGTTCCATAATAACCTCCATAGGTATTATTGACAGCATTTTTAAATTATAAACACAAAAATTTGCAAAACAAAAGACGTGACCAAAAGTCACGCCTTTAATTTTAAATTTTAGCCTTCAAAAGTTGAATCTAATTTCTTAACTTCGTCGAAAAGTTCTACAACTTCTTTTTCAGGTTTTTTAGTTGCTAATGAAACGACGATAGTTACAATTAAGCTTACAATGAAACCTGGGATAATTTCGTATAAGTAGCTGTTAGCAATTAAACTTGTAAATCCGTAGTATTCGAAGTTGAAAAGTACCATCCAAAGAATTGAAACAACGAAACCAGAAATAATACCAGCAACGGCACCTTTGTAGTTTAATCTTCTCCAAATAAGTGAAAGTAAAATTACCGCACCAAAAGCCGCACCAAAGATTGACCAAGCAGCAGAAACAAGGCTCATGATATCTTGAGAACCAAATAATGCAATAAATATAGCAATAACTAAAATTACAGCAACTGCAATTCTACCAACCCAAAGCATTTCTTTATCTGATGCTTTTTTATTTACAACGGTTTTGTAAATATCAGTAGAGAAAGCAGAAGAAGATGCAAGTAATTGACTATCCGCAGTTGACATAGACGCAGCAACGATTGCAGTTAAGAATAAACCACCGATTAATGCAAGAGCGCCTTTATCAAAGATTGCCTCAATCATTTTAATAAACACGAGTTTACTTTCGCCATCAGCAACTGAAGAACCTAAATATGAACGTGCAATTAAAGCGGCAACTGTTGCCATAAATAAAATAATTACAATCCAAACAGAACCGATAACTTGTGATTTTTTCATTTCTTTTTCAGATTTGATTGACATATATCTAATTAAGATATGTGGCATACCTAAATAACCAATACCCCAACCTAAACCTGTTAAGATAATACCTATACTTTGCCATGTAGTGTTACCGCATTTAAATAAATTGTAGTAATTTTCAGAAACGGCTGTAGCTTCCGCTATAGGGCCTGAAGTAGAAAGCGCAATATATGCAATGATAGGAACAAACATAAGTGCCATTAACATTAACATACCTTGGAAGAAGTCAGTCCAACAAACTGCGTTGAAACCACCTAATAAAGTATACGCTAAAATAACGATACCCGCAATAACTTCAACTAAAACTTTATAATCTTTAGCAGCAGGCATAATAGCAACGAACACGTCACCACAAGCAACGATACTTGATGCAGCATATAAACAGTAACCAACAACGAAAATAACGGCGCAAGCAATTCTTAATACGTTATTTTTAGATTTAAAACGGTTAGTTAAATATTCTGGAATAGTAATTGAATCGTTAGCCTTAATAGCATATCTACGAAGTTTAGGCGCTACGAATACCCAAGCAAAAATCGTACCAATAACAAGACCTACTGAAATCCAAACTTCACCAAGACCTTTAGCAAAAATAGCACCAGGAAGACCCATAAGTACCCATGCACTCATATCCGACGCACCCGCCGAAAATGCTGCAATAAGACCGTTCATTGACCTACCGCCTAAGAAATAATCCTTTTCACTTTGGTTTTTACTTTTAGTAAAGAAGTAAATACCTATTACTAACATTGCAACCATGTACAAAATAAACATGGTAAGTTTATAGTAATTCATGTTATTCTCCTTTTGTATGAAATATTTTCATACTAAATTTATTTTCCTAAAATATTGTATTCATTATAATACACTAAAGTTAAAAAATCAACTATTTTTCACTAATTTTTAAAAATTTGTTAAAAATATTTGCATTTATTTTTCATATATGATAAAATAGTATTACAAAAATTAATACTAAATTTTAGGAGAGAAAAATGACCTTAAAAGAATACTCTGCTTTCGTTACTTCGGTAGAAACGGGAAGTTTATCAAAAGCGGCGGAAAAACTTGGCGCAACGCAATCAGGCATTACCCACCTTATATTAAATATGGAAAAGGAACTTGGCTTTTCGGTTATGACGCGTAATAAAAGCGGTATTACCCTTACAAAAGAAGGTAGCCGAATTTTTCAAACGGCAAAAGATATTATAAACGGCAACGAAAAGGTTTTAGCGATAGCATCAAAAATTAAAGGCGAAGTTTCAAACAAAATAAATATAGCAACCTTTACGTCCGTTGCTATTAACTGGTTGCCTAACATTATAAATGGATATCACACTATTCACCCTGAAGTTGAGATTACTATAACCGACGGTAACTATCACGATATTAAAGTAGCACTTGATGAAGGGGTTGCAGACGTTGGTTTCGTTTCACTACCATTTAATGCGGACTTTAAGTTCTACCCCCTTGTTAAAGAAAAGATTTACGCAGTCCTTCCAAGCAATCACCCTTTAAAAGATTTATCCGCCTTCCCTGTAGAAAGATTTGCAATCGAGCCCGTTATAAGCCTTCCCGACAATACGGATATCGACTACAAAAGGGTTTACGATGAAGTTGGCATAACCCCCAACATTAAATACCGCACCAATGATGACCACGCAATGATTTCTATGGTAGAAAACAATTTAGGTATTTGTTTAGAGCCTGAACTTTTACTTAAAGGCAGGCACGCCAACGTAAAAATTTTAGAAACGATACCACCTTCATTTAGAACGATAGCACTTGCCGTTCCTTACGAAAAGCAAGCAAGCCCACTGACACTTGACTTTGCCGAATACATTATTAAATGGGTTAAAGAAAACTGCAACAACGCAATAAAATAAAAAAACTCCGTCACTTGACGGAGTTTTTATTATTACATTTTTTCAAGAAGTTTAAGGTCAACGCCTTTTTCAGAAATTTTGATAATTTCTACTTTAACAGTATCGCCGATTGCTAAAACTTCTTCAACGCTATCAATTCTCTTTTCGCTCATTTTAGAAATGTGAATCATACCGTCTTTCATTGGTGTAAGTTCGCAGAACGCACCAACTTTAGGAAGAATTCTTACAACTGTTGAAATAAACATATCGCCTACTTCAAGTTCTTTAACGATAGAAGTAATGATTGCTTTTGCTTGGTTAGCCCTTGTCATATCTTCATCGTAAGTAGCAATAAACACTTTACCTGAATCGTCAATATCAATCTTAACGCCAGTTTCTTCAATGATTTTATTGATAGTTTTACCACCAGAACCGATAACGTCTTTAATCTTTTCAGGGTTGATTTCAAAACTGATAATCTTAGGTGCGTATTTAGAAAGTTCTGGTTGAACTTCAGGGATACATTCAAGCATTTTATTTAAGATATGTTGTCTACCTTCGTTTGCTTGAGAGATTGCTTGACGTAAAATAGCCTCGTCAATACCTTTAATCTTAATATCCATTTGGATAGCAGTAATACCTTTAGTAGTACCAGCAACCTTAAAGTCCATATCGCCAAGGAAGTCTTCTAAGCCTTGGATATCGCTCATTACAGATACTTTACCAGATTCAACGTCTTTAATAAGACCCATAGCGATACCTGCAACAGGACGTTTAATAGGAACACCTGCGTCCATAAGTGCCATTGTAGAACCACAAACTGAACCTTGTGAAGTTGAACCGTTTGAAGATAAAACTTCAGATACAAGACGGATTGCGTAAGGGAACTCATCTTCACTTGGAATAACAGGTTCTAACGCTCTTTCAGCAAGTGCACCGTGACCGATTTCACGACGACCTGGGCTCTTTAATGCCCTTGCTTCGCCTGATGCGTAGCCTGGCATATTGTAGTGGTGCATATAACGTTTAACAACTTCATCATCTAAACCTTCAAGTTTTTGAACTTCAGAGATTGTACCGAGTGTACAAGTTGTTAATACTTGAGTTTGTCCACGAGTGAACACACCTGAACCGTGTACCCTTGGTAAAATACCGTGTTCACACCAAATAGGTCTGATTTCAGTAAGACTTCTACCGTCAGGACGAACGCCGTTATTAGTAATTTTAGCACGTACTTTTTCTTTAGTGAAGTAGTAAAGAGAATCTTTAATTTCCCTTGCACTATCAGGATAGATATCAGCAAAGTGTTCTAAACAGTCTAATTCAACTTCGTCTTGACGAGTTTGGCGAACTTCCCTATCAAAAGTATCTAAAGCGTAGTCAAGTTTATCGTTTGCATAAGCCCTAACAGCGCTATCAATTTCTTCTGGAACGTGGTATAAATCCATTTCAAGTTTAGGTTTACCGCATTCTTTAACGATACCTTCGATGAAAGCGCATTGACGTTTGATTTCTTCGTGGCCGAATAAAATAGCGTTAACCATTTGTTCGTCATCGATTTCTTTAGCGCCTGCTTCTACCATCATAATAGCATCTTTAGTACCAGAAAGGTATAAACTTAAATCGCTTGCTTCCCTATCAGCCGTACCTGGATTGATAACGTATTTACCGTCTACCATACCAACGAGTACCGAACCTGTAGGACCTTGCCATGGAATATCCGAAATGCTAAGAGCAATCGAACTACCAAGCATTGCAAGTGGTTCTGGCATAATGTTTGGTTCAACTGATAAAGCAGTTGCAATAACAGTAACGTCATTGAAAATACCCTTAGGGAAAAGTGGTCTTATTGGTCTATCGATTAAACGAGAAACTAAAATAGCTTTATCGCTTGCTCTACCTTCCCTTTTCTTAAAACCGCCAGGGATTTTACCAACTGCATACATTTTTTCTTCATAATCTACGCTGAGTGGGAAGAAGTCCATACCTTCCCTTGCAACAGGTGCCATTGCTACGTTAACCATAACAACTGTTTCGCCACATCTAACGATACACGAACCATTGGCTTGCTGAGCGTATTTACCTACTTCGACTTTAACTTCGCGTCCGCCGATTTCGGTAGTAAACACTTTAAAATTTTCTAACATATAACTCTCCTTTTTTGTTCTCTATTCTCTATAAGTCCAAGAAATTCTTTCTTGGAACGAAGATTTCTATTAAAAAATTACCAATTCACAAAATTGAAAAATGGGGAGTACCAAAAAATACACCCCAAATAACAATTATTTTCTTAAACCGAGTTTTGCAATAAGCGCCCTGTATGCTTCGATATCTTTAGATTTAAGATAGTCAAGTAAGCCTTTTCTTCTACCAACCATTTTCATAAGACCACGTCTTGAGTGGTTATCGTTGTGATTTGCCTTTAAGTGTTCGTTAAGGTGGTTGATTCTTTCAGTTAAAAGAGCGATTTGAACTTCTGCTGAACCTGTGTCAGAATCGTGAGTTTTGTAAGTTTCGATAATTTGATTTTTGATTTCTTTTTCCATTTTATTTATCCTCCGTCATGGAATTATTTGCTTAAAACCGAGAAATCCGTTGAGTAATCGGGACCCCCAGCCAAAAGTACAATACAATACTAACATATTATTAACTTTTTTGCAAACGTTTTTAACCGTTTATTAAAAAAAGTTGTTTTTTATCTTCGATAATTTGTTCTATTTTAGAAATATACGTCTTTACGTCCTTAGGCGCACCGTATCTTTCAAGCCTGTTTTCGCTTGGAATTACAACTTTTGATACTGCATTTGCACCACACGCAGGGTTAGAAGACGTTTCTTCCATTACGTCGATATTATAAACACACTCTTTACCCTTTTTAGCGTAACCTACGTTTTCAAAGTTACCTGCTGCGTATTTTTGGCGGTATAAATAGTACGGATTATAACCGTTTTCCAACCCTTTATCGTGGGCATAATCTACCATTTTTTCAATGTCCTCAACGTATAATCTATCGTAACTATCCCTAATTTTCGCACCGCGTTTTAAACATAAAGTATGTGCGGTAAAGTTTTCAGGATTGAGTTTAATTACAGTATCTACCGTGTTTTTAAAATCTTCAAAACTTTCGCCAGTAAGCCCTGCAATGATATCCATATTAATATCAAAACCGTACTTTTTAGCAAGTTCGTATTTCTCTATGATGTCTTTAGAAGTGTGATTTCTACCAATAAGTTTAAGGGTTTGGTCTTTAAAAGTTTGTGGATTAACGCAAATACGCGTAACGCCGTAGTCCTTTAAAATTTTTAATTTTTCTTCCGTGATAACGTCAGGTCTACCCGCCTCAACGGTAAATTCTTTAAAATTTAAACCGTTAACGCTGTTTAAAATTGTAATTAAATCTTCGTTTGGAAGTGATACGGGCGTACCGCCACCAATGTAAACACTACGCAAATTTTTAATGATTGGCTTTGTGTTTTCAACTTCATACGCCAAGGTTTTAGCATATTCTTTAACGTATTTACTTTTGCCTATTTCTTCCGATATAAAGGAACAATAAGCGCACCTTGATGGACAAAACGGAATACTTAAAAATAAGTCGCTATACTCGCCTTTTAAGTCGATAATACCCTTTTGTGCATCTAAAATTTCTTTTACAAGTTTGATTTTTTTAGGCGTTACTTCAAAAACGTTAACAAACTCATTTTCAAAGTCTTCCCCCGCTTGATACGCCATTTTAGTTGGGCGAATACCCGTAAGCGCACCCCAAGGGTTTTTTATATTAAATTTTTCTGATAAAATTTTATACAAACCAAGTTTAGAAAAACGCTTTTCAAATCTTTTTATTTCAAGTGTTGAGGCACAGTTTTTAGAGCTTTCAAACTTATAAGTTTGACCTTCAAACTCAAACACGTTTAAAAAGTTAAAGCCGTCGTTTTGTTCAAAGTGTTTAAACTCCACCCCCGTGCCATCGCAAAAAAGATAAATTACTTCTTCTAAATCCTTTTTGTAATCAAGCCTGTTAGTTTCAATCATAATAGTTTATTGGATTTGTGTCTTTTTCCTTATCCGTAGTGGTTGTGTTGCCGTGTCCTGAATATAAGGTGTGATTTTTATACTCAAAGAGTTTTTTTGCCGATTTAACAAGTTGTTTTACGTCCCCCGTAGGAAAGTCAACTCTGCCAAAACTACCGTCAAATAAAACGTCACCGCAAAAGAGATTATCCTCCACTTTATAGGTAATCGAGCCTTTCGTATGCCCCGGCGTTAAAATTGCTTGAATTTCAAAACCGCAGAGGTTTAAAACTTCCCCGTCTTTAACACCTAAAGCCTCAAACGGTTTTATATTAAACCCGAAAAATCCAGACAAATTCAAACTGTCGTCCTTGATAAAGTCAAGTTCCTTTTCGCCCATATAAACGGGTATACCTTTAGCGTAAAGTTCAGCCACACCGCCTGTATGGTCAAAGTGACCGTGCGTTAAGAGTACGGCTTTTAAGGTAAAGTCCTTTTTAAAACCTTCAAGCAGTAAAAAGTTACCGTTATCGCCAACGTCAATAGCAATCGCCTCACGGGTGGTTTCGTTTATTAAAACGTATGAATTTGTTGCTAAATCCCCAAGTGGATAGGTTAGAATTTTCATATTAGTTAGTAGTTCTAAATACGTCTATAACGCATTTATCTTCCTTAATTTCTCTAATAAAGTTATCTAAATCTTCAGTTTTATTAATCTTTAAGGTTAAATCGATAATAGATTTATGGTTTTTATTATCAATTCTTCCGTTGATAGCCAAAATAAACAAACCGTATTTTTTACAGCCGTTTGAAACGGTAGCCAAAATGGTAGCGTCTTCAGTAGCGTTAATACGAAGGCTAACTGAATAACCTTCCTCACCTTTTCTACCCGTCCATTGTGCCTCTAAAAGCCTATCGGCATTTTCCGATTTCATGTTAGGACAGTCTTGCCTATGCACCGTTACACCCCTACCCCTTGAAACAAAGCCGATAATTTTATCGCCGGGAACAGGGTTACAACATCTTGCAAAACGGATAAGTAAACCTTCTACACCCTTAATGTTAACGTCACCCGTAGAGTGTATAATTTTAGATGCAATGTTTGCGTGATGATGTGTATTTTGCGGTACAACTTCTTTTTTGTGGAAGTCTAAAAGTTTTAAAAGCACTTGGTTAATAGTAACCGCACCGCAACCTACCGCAGCAAACATTTCATCGGTGTTGGAGAAGGAAAGTTTAGAACTAATCCTTTGGAAAGCAAGTGGTGTTAAAAGTTCATTAAGGGTATAACCCTTATTTTTTGCCTCCAATTCAAGCATTTGCTTACCGACTTTAATCTTATCTTCAGCCATTTCACGCTTGAAAAATTGCCTAATTTTAGCCCTTGCACAGTTAGTTTTTACTATTTTAAGCCAATCCCACGATGGACCTTTACTTGCGTTTGAAGTTATAACTTCAACTACGTCACCAACGTTTAATACGGTGTTGATTGGCATCATTTTACCATTGATTTTTACGCCTACGCACTTGTGACCTACTTCCGTGTGGATACGGTAAGCAAAGTCAATAGCCGTACTGTCTTTAACAAGGCTTACCACCTTGCCTTTAGGCGAGAATACTAAAAGTTCGGTATTGTAAATATCGTCCTTAATAGACTCCAAGAAATCCTTACTATCTTTAAGACCGCCTTGCCATTCCATAACTTCGCGAATCCAAGAAAGTCTTTTATCAAAACTATCTGCAGACGCCTTTTTCTCTTTGTATTGCCAATGCGCAGCGATACCAAACTCGGCGGTGTTATTCATTTCGTAAGTTCTAATTTGAATTTCGAAAATTTGACCGAAAGAAGTTACTACCGTTGTGTGTAAACTTTGGTACATATTTTCTTTTGGCATGGCGATATAGTCCTTGATACGACCAGGCATAGGATTCCACCTTTCGTGGATTTTACCTAAAAGTTCATAGCACTCACCAACGCTATTTACAAGCACCCTAACGGCAACCAAATCGTAAATTTGGTCTAACGTTTTGTTGCGTGCTTTCATTTTTCTGTAGATACTATAAAAGTGTTTTGGCCTACCAAAAACGTCACCTTTAATGTTGCTTTCTTGTAAAATATCTTTAATTTCGGCAACAACTTTATTAACGAAATCTTGCCTTTCGCCTACTTTTAAGTTGATGTTAACGGCTAAGTCTTCATAAACTTCAGGCTCAACGTATTTTAAACATAAGTCTTCAAGTTCACACTTAAGCGATGAAATACCAAGCCTACCTGCAAGCGGTGCAAAAATTTCAAGGGTTTCGTTAGCCATTCTGCGTTGCCTTTCAAGTGATAAAAAGTTAAGCGAACGCATATTGTGAAGCCTATCGGCAAGTTTGATAATAATTACCCTTATATCCTTTGCCATTGAAACGAAAATCTTTTTAAAGTTTTCCGCTTGTTCTTCTTCGTGTGATTTAAACTCGATTTTATCGAGTTTTGTAACACCTTCAACGAGTTCTAAAACCTCTTCGCCAAACTCTTTTGCGATATCGTGTGCATTAACAGGCGTATCCTCTAAAACGTCGTGAAGAAGGGCTGCAGCAATGGTATTGCAGTCCATACTGAGTCCAATTAAAATATCGGCAACAGCGCAAGGGTGAGTGAAATATTCTTCGCCTGACGCTCTTTTTTGATTGTTGTGCGCGTCTTTAGCAAAATAGTAGGCTTTATTAAGCATTGCGCTTTCTTCTTGCGGATAGATTTTATTAATTCTATCAAGAACAGCCGTCATACTATTCATTATTCTCTTCCCCCTATAATATTTTTTGCGTTGTTATATATTATTGATTTTTCTAAATCTTTTTTCTCGTTAGTATTTAATTGAATTTTTTCTTGGATAGTTATAAATCCAAGTTCGTTAAACACTTCTAAGCATAAATGCGCTTGCTCTTTTGAATATGTAGTGGATAAATTTTCTAAGATATAATCGTAATTTCTTTCCCCTAAGTTTATCCATTTTACTATTTGTTTGTAAACTAAAACAAATACGTCACGCTCTACCTTTAACGAAGAAAAATCAAAAGGTTCAAGGCTTGACGATATAACCTTTTCCACCCCGCTTGAAAGTAAAAAATCTCCGTCTAACGATATTACGGTATGATACTCTTTAGCGGTAAATAAATCGCTATCCCCCGCTATTAAAAGTGCGTTTTTACCGCCTTTTACGTTTAAGCGGAATAAACATTTTTCAAACTTGTCAAGACCGTTATATAAAGGGTGATTTTTAGGGTTATTTACCGTTATTAAAGTGCCAAAACCGTTAGGATTAAGGTTATCGATTAAACCTTGAATTTCACCTTTAGAAAGGTGGTTTTGCCTTTTGTAATTCTTAAGATTTTTAAAATATAAACTTAAAGATTTTGATGATAAATCCCCGTCAATTTCACCGTTTAATAAACATGATTTAACGTAGCCTTTAAGGTATTGTCTACCATTAAAAGTGTTTAAAAAAGGCTCGAAAATAACAGTTTTTGTAACGTCTGAATTTAATAAACTTAAATCGTTTACACCGTTAAACCACATAAACTCTAAAACGTCGTTATTAAAGGTTATATGTGGAGAAGTAGGCTTAATTGCGTGCGCGTTTGCATTTTTAATTTCAGTAGCAAACACAGGGCGTTTATTATCTACGCCAAACGGCTCCATCAAATCAATTTCCCTACACAAACGCATAGTGAATTTTTCGGTAATATATCCGTCAATCTCACAAACCCTTTCAAAAACTTCGCTACCGTAATTATTTAAAATATACTCGTTTAATTTTTTAGCAAAGGTTGTTACGTTTTCAGGGGTGATAGTTATACCCGCCGCTTGAGAGTGCCCACCAAAATCTACAAGATACTCCTTACAGGCATCGATAGATTCGTATATATTAACACCTTCAATCGACCTTGCCGAGCCGTGACAAAGGTCGCCGTTTTTAGAAATCATAACGGTTGGTAAATAATATTCTTCAGTTAATTTTGCAGTAGTGATACCAAGTAAACCATTATTCCAGTTTTCGCCGTATAATACGATTACCCCACCGTAGTTACCACCACTTAAAAGTTGTTCTTTGGCTTGAGTATACAAAAACTCGCATTCGGCTTGCCTTTGTACGTTGTATGCGTTAAGTTTTATTGATAACGTTTCTATTTCCTTTAAAGAAGTAGAAGTAAAAAGTTTAAGCGCACTATACGCATCGCCCATACGACCCGCAGCATTTATCCTTGGCGCTACACTATAAGCAAGTGCATTGGAAGTAATATCCTTCATACCGGAAACGGTAATAAGGGTTTTAAGAGGCAAACAAGCATTGCCGTTTTTTATGATATTTAAACCTTCTACAACTAAATCACGGTTTTCTGAGGTAAGAGGCATACTATCGGCAACTGTTGCAAGTGCAACTAAATCAAGGTATATATCGGCACTTTCGCCAATTAACGCATACGCTAATTTATACGCAACACCTGCACCGCAAAGGCTATCAAACGGATAATCTTGATTTTTAAGTTTACAGTTAACGGTTATACAATCAGGTAAGGTTTCAGGGATTTCGTGGTGGTCGGTAACAATAACGTCTACACCTAAATCCTTTAAATATTCAACTTCTTTGTAACTACTTATACCACAGTCCACCGTAACGATTAAATCTGGGCAATAAGTTTCAAGAACTTGGTCTATAACCCCTTCGGTTAAGCCGTAACCGTTTACCCTTTCAGGAATAACTACTTTAACGTCTATACCATACTCTTTTAAAGTGTTAAATAGTATAGTTGTAGAGCAAATACCGTCTACGTCGTAATCGCCGTAAACAACAACTATTTCCGCATTTTCACGGGCCGTTTCAAGCCTATTAACGGCATCTTCCATACCACTTAATAAAAATGGCGAGTGAAAATTCTTTTTGCCGGGATTTAAAAAGTTTTGAACTTTTACCTTGTCGGTATATCCCCTGCTAAAAAGAATAGAAATTGTTTCTTTAAGCAAACCCGTAGATTTAGAAAGAAAATCAATAGTATTAAGTTGTTCTTGAGTAAAATGTGTCTGTCTTAATTTCATACGGAAATGCAAACGGACGGGGATTATCCCGTCCGCTATATATTATTTAAATTATTTCTTCTTGATAATTTTCGCACCGAGTTTTCTATAGTAAACCCAGAAAGACGAAGCAAGGAATACTGACGAGTAAGTACCTGCTATCAAACCGAAGATGATAGGAAGTGCAAATTCTTCCATTGTAGTAACACCCATAACGCTACAAACAACTGCAAGAGCAACGATAGTTAATAATGTTGTAAGCGTTGTTAATATTGTTCTACCAAGAGTGTTTTTGATTGCCATATTAGCAATAGATGCATCGCTTTCACCTCTAAGCGAAGGCATAGTTTTAAGTTCACGAATTCTATCGAAGATAACGATTGATGCGTTGATTGAGTAACCTACGATAGTAATTACCGCTGCAATAAACGTAGTGCTGATTTTTACTTGGAATATAGCCATTAAAGCAAGCATTACAAGTACGTCGTGAGCAAGTGCAGTAATAGCAGCTAAGCCTGAACTTAAAGTGAATCTAAATATGATGTAGATAAGCATTACGGCAATAGCAGCAACAGTTGCCCAGATTGCGTTAACAAGTAATCTACGAGCAGTAGTTGGGTTAACCGTACGAACTTTAATATTATCGATATCAACGTCAAACTCTTCGCTTAAAATAGTAAGTGCTTCAACGATTTTACTGTTAAGACCGTTTTCGCCTTCAATTTTATTAACGAATTCAGTTTGTTCTTCGGTGTTAGTTCTATCTACGTCTTTACCTTCGTATTTAGATGCTAAACCGATTTCCATAATGTTTTTATCGTCGCCAGCCCATTGTACTGAAGAGTTAACTTCAAAGCCGTTTGCTTTAATAACCCTTTTGATTTCTTCTTCTGCTTTACCCTTCAAGTCTTGATGAGTAACAACAGTTTCGCCAAGGTCAATTTCAAGTTTAGTACCACCTGCAAAATCAAGGCCGATATTTAAACCGATTGTAGCCATTAATATTGCGCCTACGATAATAAGTGCTAAAGCGATAGGAGCAAATATTTTAAACTTTTCAACGATTTTAAAAGTCTTTTTCATATTACGCATCCTCCTCTTCAGTTGCTAATTCTTCAACCGCATTATTTTCTTGGAACTTATCTCTTAAAGATTTTGTAAGACCAAAGAATACGAATTGGTTAGTAGAGTTTTTGAGGTTAAGGTTTTTAACACCTTTAACTGTAGGGTCAACTTTAGTGATTGCTAAGTTGTATAAAAGAGAAACGAGTAATCTTGAAACAACGATAGCTGTAAACATTGAAAGAACGATACCAAGTAAAAGTGTGATTGCGAAACCTTTGATTGAACCTGGACAGAAAATCCAAAGAACGATAGCTGCTAAAACAGTTGTAATGTTACCGTCGAAAATAGTAACGAAGGCTCTTTTGAAACCTGCTTTAATAGCCGAACCAACTACTTTACCAGACGCATATTCTTCCCTAATTCTTTCAAAGACGATAACGTTAGCATCGACTGCCATACCGATTGAAAGGATAATACCTGCAATACCTGGAAGGGTAAGTTCGATAATAGGGATAAGCGCAAGTAATAAAATGAATAATACTGCGTAGATAGCAAGTGCTAACGATGCAGCAATACCCATACCACGGTATTTAATAATCATAATTGCGAAAATTAAGATTAAGCCGATTACACCCGCAATAACACTTGCAGATAAAGCGTTTTCACCAAGGGTAGCGCTGATACGGTTAGATTCACCGATATCAAATTCAAGTGGAAGTTTACCAGCGTTAATAACCGCAGCGATTGATTCTGCTTCTTCGTAAGTAGCAATACCTGTGATTTCCGCAGTAGAACTTACGATTTGTTCTTTAACTTGTGGTTGAGAAACAACGTCACCACCGAGTTTGATATATAAAATGTCACCAGCTAAAGCCTTAGTAGCTTCAGCAAACTTAGAAGTACCTTGAGTTGTGAATTCTAAGTAAACAAGTGGATTACCATCTTTATCATAACCAGCTTGGCTTTCCTTAACGTCTGTACCAGTAAGATAGATTGTACCAGTAGAACTTTCGAAAGTAAGTTCGCCTGATGAACCTATGATTTTTAAAACTTCATCTGGGTCGTCGATTTCAGGAATTTCAACCCTGATTTCTTGTTCGTTACCAATACCTTGAATAGTGATTGTTGCTTCTGTATAACCCTTATTGTCAAGACGAGTTCTTAAAATATCAACTGCGCTATCGAAAAGGTTGTCCACATCTTCATCATTGTAACCTTCAGCAGCCTTAGGCGTAAGAATTGCGTAGTAGCCACCTTTAAGGTCTATACCTAAACCAATAGTGTTTGCAATACCGTTGTAATTTTGTGTTCCGTTCTTGTAACCAGGAATTGGGAACTTAGCAAAATCCATAACGGCGAGTATTGCTGTTAAAAACACTATTATAGCAAGTATAATACCCGATTTTCTTTTACTCATTATAGCCTCCAAAAATTTGCACATAGAAAAAATTCGAGATTTCCCTATAATACATATATATACTTAATTATTATAAAGGTTATCTCGATTTAAGTCAATAAGTTTTAAGCATTTTCATATATATTTTTTTAAAAATATAAGAAATTTAAGACTTGCCTATTATTTTTTTGTTAACGGCAACAATACCAGCAATCACCTAATAGCATTTCTTCGGTTAAAAAGCCTTAAATCTTACTATATAAGTTAGTTTCACGAACAACTAAATCAAGAGGAAGTTTACCAGCATTGATAACCGCAGCGATTAATTCTGCTTCTTCGTAAGTAGCAATACCTGTGATTTCCGCAGTAGAACTTACGATTTGTTCTTTAATTTGTGGTTGAGAAACAACGTAGTCACCGAGTTTTATATATAAAACGTCACCAGCTAAAGCCTTAGTAGCTTCAGCAAACTTAGAAGTACCTTGAGTTGTGAATTCTAAGTAAACAAGTGGATTACCGTCTTTATCATAACCAGCTTGGCTTTCCTTAATGTCTGCACCAGTAAGATAGATTGTGCCCGTAGAACTTTCAAAAGTAAGCTCACCTGATAACCTTATAACTTTTAAAAGGTCATTAGGGTCGTCGATTTCAGAAATATCTACCCTGATTTCTTGTCCATAACCAACACCTTGAATAGTGATTGTTGCTTCTGTATAACCCTTTCTATCTAAACGGGTTCTTAAAATATCAACCGTACCTTTTAAAAGGCTATCCAATTCATCTTCATTGCAACCTTCAAGATTTGGCGTAAGAACAGCGTAATAACCACCGTTAAGCGATGCACCCCAACCCATAATTCCATTGCAATTTAAAATTTCATTTTTACAACCAAGAATTGAAAACTTAGCACAACCCATAATGGTAAACATTGTTGCTAAAAGTGCTATTAAAACAAGAATTATGCCCGATTTTCTTTTGTGCATTATACTCTCCTATAATTCGAGATTCTTTTATAAAATTTATAAAGGCTATCTCAATTTTAATCAATAAATATTAAGTATTTTGATAGATATTTTAATTTTAATAAATTTAAGACTTGCCTATTATTTTTTTGTTAACGGCAACAATACCAGCCACCACACCAACGGTTAAACCAAGTAAAAGTTCCCACAAAAACGAAACGTTTAATTTAAAAGTTCCGCCTATTAATGAAAAGAATAAAAAGGCAACAATAGTTATAATTCCGCCGTAAATTAGACCTTTAATAAAGCCTTTATCCCCTTTAATTGAAAAAAAGCAACCGATAAAAGTGGCTAAAACTTTAATTAAAATATTAATAGGTTTTACCGCTTCGTTAGGGATTGAAAATAAATACAATACAAGCGCAAATAAAAGTATTGCACCGCAAGAAAATATTAAAGAAATTATAACTGCTTTTAGAAGATTAAAACCGAAAATTTTGTCGTTAAACATAAAAAAGACCTCCGCCATATACTATGCTAAAAGGTCTTTTAAAATTACTTAATTTATGCTTTTGGTTCTTCGCTAACTTCTTCCTTAACTTCTTCTTTTACTTCTTCAACTTTTTGAACTTCTTCAGGAAGAGTCATTTTATAAATAGCACGTTTGTCAAACTTAATTTTAGAGCCTTCGCTTTCCATTACAAATGTGCTTTCTTCGTGGTCAACGCTAACAACAGTACCACAAATACCGCCGATAGTAATAACGGTAGTGCCTTTGCAAAGGCTATCTCTCGTTTTCATTTCTTCAGCAGCTTGTTTTTTACGTTTTTTATTGTTGATTATAGACATAACGACAACAATCGCAAGGAAACCTATTAAAATAACAATAAACCATGGATTAGAACCACCGCCATTAGCTTCGCCGTCAAGTAAGTTAAATAAAAACATATATATTTCTCCTTAAATCTTTAATTAATTTTAATTATTATACAATTTTTTTTATATTCTTGCAAGTGTTTTAAGATTGTTTTAATTCTTTTCACTTATTTTCCATAATTTTCGTAAAATTCTTTACAAAAATCGTCATAATATCCGCCGATAATAGACTCACGCATGTCTTCCATAAGTTTGATTAGGAAGGTTATATTGTGAAGGCTTAAAAGCATACCACCAAGCATTTCGCCAACGTTAATCAAGTGCCTTAAATATGCCTTTGAGTAGTTTCTGCAACAATAACAGTTACAGTTAGGGTCAAGCGGTGTAAAATCCTCCTTATACTTACCGTTTCTAACTACAATTTTACCCTTGCTTGTCATTGCGGTGCCATTTCTTGCAATACGGGTAGCCAAAACACAGTCAAACATATCAATACCGCGCCTTACACCTTCAATTAAACAGTCAGGGCTACCAACACCCATTAAATACCTTGGCTTGTCGGTAGGATAATGTGGAAGTAACGCGTCTAACATTTCGTACATAATCTCTTTAGGTTCGCCAACCGAAAGACCACCTATACCCATACCGTATTTAGCGTAAGGAATAGTTTCTTTTAAAGACTGCAACCTTAAGTCTTTATACATATTACCTTGAACGATTGGGAACAAGGCTTGGTCCTTTACCGTGTGATGCTCGTAACATCTATCAAGCCAGTCAAGAGTACGTTTCATAGCCTTATTAGATGCGTTATGGTCAATTCCGTAAGGAGTACATTGGTCAAACGCCATAATGATATCCGCACCTAAGTTGTTTTCTATTTCTATAGCCCTTTCAGGAGTGATGAAATGTTTAGAACCGTCTACGTTAGAACTAAACGTTACGCCTTCGTCTTTAATGTCGTTAAGTTTTGCAAGCGAGAAAATTTGAAATCCACCGCTATCGGTTAAAATAGGCTTATCGTAATTCATAAATTTATGAAGACCGCCTGCCTTTTTAACGATTTCATCGCCCGGACGCATAAAGAGATGGTAGGTGTTAGCAAGGATAATTTGCGCCCTTGCATCATCAAGGTCACGCGGGTATAAACCCTTTACCGTTGCTTGCGTACCAACCGGCATATATACGGGGGTTTTTATATCTCCGTGTGGCGTGTGTAACACACCCGCCCTTGCCCCACTTTTAGGGTCTTGTTTTATAACTTCAAAGTAAAATTTTTCCATAATATTGTTTATTTTTTGTTTAGTTTATTTATTGTTTTTGTTTGTTTTTAGAAACGAGCAAGACAAGGCTCGCGAAATTTAACTCTTGCCTATTTAAAGTGCATTGTTTGGTTTTAGAACCGAGTTAGGCAAGGCTTGATTGTTAATTGTTTGTTTAATAATGTAGGTATTTAAAAGTGTAGAATCAAGCAAGACAAGGCTCGCGAGAATTTTGGATTTGATAGACCTTGTTGGTCATCAAAGTCAAAATTTGTAGCAGTAAACGCAGTATTGCGCCGATTATACGCTTTTAAATTATAAAAACAAACAAGCATCACCAAAAGAAAAGAAACGATACTTATTTTCAACCGCGTAGTTGTAAATTTCTAAAGTCTTTTCGCGTGTGGTCAAAGCAGAAACAAGCATAATTAAGGTAGATTCTGGCAAATGGAAGTTAGTAATTAAACTATCAACGCATTTAAACTTGTATGGCGGATAGATAAAAATACTTGTATCGCCGTTTTGTGCTTTTACAAAGCCATTTTCATCGGCAACCGTTTCAAGTGTTCTTACAGAAGTTGTACCTACCGCAATTATCCTTCTACCTTCCTTTTTGGCAAGATTGATTTTTTCGGCGTTTTCGGCTGTAATTTCATACCATTCAGTATGCATTTGATGATTTTCTAAATCATCAACTTTAACAGGCCTAAAGGTGCCTAAACCGACCTTTAATTCAACGGTAGCAAACTCTACGCCCTTAGCCTTTAAAGCGTCTATAAGTTCGTTTGTAAAGTGAAGACCAGCAGTAGGCGCAGCCGCACTTCCCGGCTCTTTTGCGTATACAGTTTGATATCTATCTTGGTCTTTAAGTTTTTCCTTGATATACGGCGGAAGTGGCATTTCGCCCACCCTTGAAATTATATCTTCAAACACACCGTTAAAGTGAAAATCTACTATTCTACCGCCACTTTCAGTACGGGATTTAACCGTTAATGAAAGTTCTTCGTTGATAGTTAAAGTAATACCTTCTTTGGCTTTTTTGCCCGGTTTTACCATAACTTCCCAATCGGTTAAACTTTGCCTTTTAAGTAGTAAAATTTCTACCTTTCCACCATGCTCGGTGTAGGCAAACATACGGGCAGGTAAAACCTTGGTATTGTTTACGACAAGTAAATCCCCTTTATTAAAAATATTTAAAATATCGCTAAACTTACCGTTAGTTATCTTATCGTTTTTTCTGTCGTATATAAGTAGCCTTGAACTATCCCTTGGATATACGGGGGTTTGTGCGATAAGTTCTTCAGGTAAATCGTAGTAAAAATCGCTGGTTTTTAACATATTTATTAGTTTTCTTCATCAAAAATTGAAGTTTGTTTACTTAATTTTACAGGAAATTTTCTTCCTAAATGTTCATACGCCTTTTGAGTACACATTCTACCGCGAGCCGTACGAGAAATAAAGCCGAGTTGTAATAAGTAAGGTTCGTAAACGTCTTCTAAAGTGTTTGCGTCTTCGTTAATAGTTGCGGCTAAAGTTTCTAAGCCAACGGGACCGCCGTTAAACTTATCCATCATTGACTCTAAAAGCGCAATATCAGTACCGTCTAAACCTAATTCGTCAATCTCTAAACGAGAAAGTGCAAGTTTAGCATCGCTTTCCAAAATGGTATCGTGGCCTAAAACTACAGAGAAATCTCTAACCCTTTTTAAAAGCCTATTTACTATTCTTGGCGTACCCCTACTGCGCTTTGCAATTTCATCGCTTGCAGGTTTATCAATTTGAGCGCCTAAAGTGTTAGCCGAACGAGTTGCAATTTCCGAAAGTTCGCTTGGTTTATAAAGTTCCAACCTTAACATTACACCAAAACGGTCACGAAGTGGTGCAGATAACATACCCGCTTTAGTGGTTGCACCGATAAGTGTGAATTTTTTAAGTGGAATTTGAACACTTCTTGCAGACGGACCTTTACCGATAATAAAGTCAAGCGAGAAATCTTCCATTGCAGGATATAAAATTTCTTCGATATTGTGGTTAAGCCTGTGAATTTCGTCAATAAATAATACGTCGCCTTCGTTTAAGTTAGTTAAAATTGCCGCTAAATCCCCTGCTTTTTCAATAGATGGACCTGAAGTTACTTTGATTGAAGAACCCATTTCAGTAGCGATAATGTGCGCTAAAGTAGTTTTACCTAAACCCGGTGGGCCGTATAAAAGAACGTGGTCAAGTGCTTCGCCCCTAAGTTTAGCGGCTTTCATAAACACGGTAAGGTTATCCTTTACCTTGTCTTGACCTACGTAACCTTCCATTGATTTAGGGCGGAGGATATTTTCAACGTCATCATAATCGGTTTTTTCAACGTCAACAATTCGTTCTTCTTCTATCCCGAATATATCTTGCTCGTCTATCATAAAAATCCCCCTATTACTTTATTGTTTGAAGTGCGATAGTGATAATAGTTTCAATAGTATCCGCACCCCTTTCCATAGCCGATTTAACGGCTTTATCGCTATCTTGACGGCTAAAACCTAAACTCATAAGGGCAATAACCGCATCTCCTTCAACCGTAGGTTTATTATCGTCTTGCTTTTTAGAAGTAGTTTTAGTTCCTTCAGGAAGGTCTAAAAGCGAAATGTTTTCTCTAAGCTCTAAAATAATTCTTTCGGCAGTCTTTTTACCAACGCCTTTTACTTTAGAAAGTTCTTTACTATTACACTCAGCAATAATGAAAGCCAAGTCTTTAAGTGGCATAGCGGATAAAATAGTTATACCCATTTTAGGGCCAACACCCGATACCGAAATAAGTTTTAAGAACATGCTTTTTTCTTCAGGCGAAATAAAGCCGTAAAGGAAAAATCCGTCTTCCCTAACGTTAAGATACGTATAAATTTCGCCCCTGCCCGCATTTACAAGCACTTGGTACGCCGTTGCCGAACAAGTAACTTCATAGCCTATGCCGTTTACTTCTAAAAGCACGGTGCCGTCATCAAATTTTAAAACGTTTCCCTTTAAATATCCTATCATAATTCACCTTATTTTATTTTGAAAGTACTGCTAAACCTATTGGTTTGCGAGTGAGTAAGCGCTACCGCTAATGCATCGGCGGCATCATCGGGTTTTGGTATTTTAGCAAGGTTTAAAAAAGTTTTTGTCATTTCTTGAATTTGCTTTTTCTCCGCCCTACCATATCCCGTTAAAGCCTGTTTGATTTGAAGTGGAGTGTATTCGTAAAGTTTGCCAACCGCTTTTTTGCAAGTTAAAAGTATAACACCCCTTGCTTGAGATACGTTGATTGCCGTAGTTACGTTATTGTTGAAAAATATCTCTTCTAAAGCAATCTCATCAGGTTTAAATTTATCAATTAAACATTTTAAGTCTTCTTCGATAATAAGTAACCTATCGGGAAGGCTTTTTTCTTTTTCAGTTAAAATAACCCCGAAAGATACGGCTTTGGGCTTGCCGTTAATTACGTCAATAACACCCCAACCAACAGTTGCTAAGCCTGGGTCTATACCTAAAATTCTCATACACAATAATTGTAATATAAAACGGCAAAATAGTCAAGATTATTAACCGCAAAAAAGAAAACCTATCTTTGATAGATAGGTTTTTTATATTACTTTTTGATAATATTATTCAAGAGGTTCGTCTTCTCTTCTAATAAAGGTTAAACCGTAGCCGGCAAGCCATGGTCCGTTATGGCAACCACTAACAGGCGACATTATAACCGATTCGTGATTACATTTAATACCGTAATCTTTTTCGATGTTTTCAAGGTCGCTAATTAAACT
Source organism: Christensenellaceae bacterium (assembly GCA_045651405.1). GTDB lineage: Bacteria > Bacillota > Clostridia > Christensenellales > Borkfalkiaceae > HGM11412. The sequence goes on from JAZRSH010000002.1 coordinate 157,988, forward strand.
ATCACCTGTGTAGATATGGAATAAGATATAATCTTTTTCATCTCTATCGCCAAGGATTTGTTTAAGTTCTTCACAAGTCTTCATAAGTGCCTTTTTAGGGGTACGAATACTTGCAAGCGGTGTAATTTCGCCATTTCTATCAAAGTGAATAACGGGACATATATTCATAAGTTTACCCAAAAATGCTTTACTGCCTTTGAGTCTACCATTGTAAATAAGATAATCAAGTTTACCGTCAATACCGATAAATTCTTGATGAGCCATCATCCATTTAATTTCTTTAACGATAGTTTCAGTAGGAACGCCTTTGTCTACAAGTTCCTTTGCTTTAATAGCAAGTAAACCTTCAACGAAACTTGTAATTTTACTGTCAATAACGGTGATTTTAAGTTTGTCTTTATAATCTTCACCAATAAGTCTAATAAGGTTATAAGTACCGCCAAGTGCCGAGCTGATAGCAATAACTATAACTTCATCGTAGCCATTTGCAATGGCTTTTTCAAAGAAGTTTTTTAATTCTTCAGTTGTTGGCATACCTGTGTATGGCAAATTGTTTCTTGGGTCTTTTAAAGTTTCAAGGTCTTTATAGAATTGAACAGGGTCAAAATCTGGACCTTCTAAATATTCTTTACCCTTAAAAAACATATGAACTCTGATAATTTCAATACCTAAATTCCTATATCTTTCAGGTGCAAACTCAATACAACCAGTAGAAGTACAAGCAACTAATCTTTTACCCATAACGCGTCTCCTTTTAAAGAAAAATTATTCTAAACTAATTAAAAAATCATATACGTCTTGACCACCGTGCATACCGTTTAAAGACAGGTCTGGAAGTTCTTCTTCAATAATTGATTCAAAGCGGTCAATTTCTTCTTCAGTTAAGTTTTTACCGTAAAATACCGTGCAAATTTCCTTTTCGTCATCTTCACAAATAGCCTTTATAGCATTTACGGCAACGGCAACTTTATCCTCGCCGGTAGAAAGTAATTCTTTACCCGAAATAGCCATAAATTCGCCCTTATTAACACTTTTTTCGGCAATTTGAGCATCGCGTACTGCATACGTTACTTCAATGCTATCAACGTATTCTATAGCCGAATTAACGTCGTCAATTTGCATTTCAATATCATCGATATCAGGATTTATAACAGAAAGGGCTACGTAGCCTTCTTGTATCGTTTTAACAGGCATAACGTACACGTTTTTAGCAGTATACATTTCCTTTGCTTGTTTTGCCGATAAATACACGTTTGAATTGTTAGGTAAAACGAATATATTTTCAGCATTAACTTTATCAAAGGCATTTAAGAAATCGCCTGCAGACGGATTTAACGTTTGTCCGCCGTCAATAACAACGTCAACACCTAAGTCACAGAATAAATCTTTTAAACCGTCGCCATTTAATACGGCTACAACACCTACCTTTTTAGGTGGAAGTTTTTCTTCCGTTTCGGTGTGTTGAAGTGTCATATTTTCAATTTTTAATTGTAAAAATTCACCATATTTTTGACATTCGTTTAACACGATACCAGGTGTAAAGGTGTGTGTATGTAATTTAACGGCATCGTCAAACTTATAGCATACAATTGAATCGCAATCGTACTCTTTTAACTTAGAAATAAGGGTGTCTACGTTAAAATCTTCAACGTTTACCTTTGATTTTTGAAGTCTTATAATAACTTCGGTACAATAGCCGTAAGTCATTTTGCTATCGCTTGTGAAAAGAGAGAAATCTGCCGTTTCTACTTTAGCATCACTATCAAAATCGCCTAAAGTTACGGCAACTTCTTCACCTGATAATGCTGATAACATACCTTCAGCAATGCAAACGTAACCAGCACCACCACTATCGATAACGTCTGCCTTTTTAAGTGCAGGAAGAATTTCTTTAGTGTTAGCAAGTGATTTTTTTGCTTGCTCGATATGAAGTTTTAAAAAGTCAATAACAGTAGAATTTTCAGTTACGTTTTGAGTTGCGTATTCAGTAGCCTCTCTAAAAACGGTTAAAATAGTACCTTCAACAGGATTTTCTACCGCCTTATACGAAATTTTAACGCCATTGTTAAAAGCATTAACAAGGTCACCAACACTAACAACCTTTAAATCTTTTAAAGCAATACTAATACCTTTTAAAATTTGCGAAAGAATTACGCCCGAATTACCGCTTGCGCCCATTAAAGCACCGCTTGCGAATTCTTGCATAACTTCGCATGCTGTTACTGGGGAAGTTTTAGAAATTGCCTTTACCCCGCCTTCCATAGTTTTAAGCATATTCCTACCGGTATCTCCGTCAGGAACAGGAAAAACGTTAAGGTCATTGATGTAATCGCAATTATTTTTTAATACGCTTGCACCAACAAGTAACATATTTTTTAAATCACTACCATTTATAGTATAATTCTGCATATTTAACCTTATTATATTATAATTTAACTTAATAATTTAACAAATTTTGATATTACTTTATAAGTG
>JAZRSH010000003.1:0-20900 GCA_045651405.1 Christensenellaceae bacterium
CGCTCACGTATTTATGTCAGGTGCAAGTTACCCAGGTAACGGTTATAATGCTGACCGTGGTTTCGTAGGCGTATTTGACGGTCAAGGTTATACTATTGACGGCTTAACTACTAAATCAACTGGTTTATTTGGTAACACAAACGCACCTATCATTAAAGATATCGCGTTTACAAACGTTAGCCTTACTGGTTATTATCCAACGTTATTTGCTAACACTATTACAAGGTCTAAAAACCCTCAAAACCAATTTACTAACCACGATGCTTTACTTCAAAATATTTACGTTTCAGTAAAATCTGCTGCTACTGGTGGTTCTAAACGTATTGGTATTATAGCAAATAACACTTTAGCAACCGCTGTAAAACTTATTAACGTAGTTGTTGATTATACAAACGTAAGTGATGCTGTTCAAACTCAAATTGAAGCTGGTAATGCTTTCTATATGTTTGGTTCAAGCTCGTATTCAATGGCTACTGCTACAACAACGTTTGAAAATTGTTATGCAATATCAACTGCACCAGTATTACAATTAAAAGCAATGCCTGGTTTTGCTGAAAACCAAGTTGAATACACTTTAACAAGCGGTAAAGTAACAGCAGTAGGCGCAGTTCTTGATGATAGTGTTAACGCAGTATTAGAAAGATGCGGTAAAACTTTAACAGTTGACCACGTAATTATCGGTGTACGTGCTTATGCTGATTATACGGCTATGGCTAAAGACGCTGATGCAAACGCAGAAAGCTTAGCAACTTTCACTGATAAATATTGGTCTGTTTCAAACGGCGTTCCTACATGGAAACATAAACACTACTATAACATAGAAGTAGTAGCACCTACTTGTGAAGAAGACGGTTATACTGTATACACTTGTAAGTGTGGTACTTCTTACACAAGTGATGACGTAGACGCTTTAGGTCACGTTTACGGTGAATTTACTTACCTTGGAGATAACTCTCACGGTCAAGCTTGTTTAAATGACCCAAGCCACGTAATTAGCGAACCTTGTTACGGTGGTGAAGCAACTGAAGACCAAAGGGCTATTTGTGAAGGCTGTGGCCACGAATACGGCGACCTTAAGGACCATACTCATAACTTTGTTCCAACTGTTGTAGCGCCTACTTGCACACAAGAAGGTTATACTTCTTACCTTTGTAAATGTGGTGACACTTACAAAGATAACTACGTAGCAATAGATATTTACGCACACAACTATGGCGATTGGGCATACGATAGCAAATTAGGTCACTATGCGGTTTGTTTAAATGATGCAACTCACGTATTATACACATCAACCGTAGTAGGTGAAAAAGTATTATACTCGGCTGATGATAAAGCATTAGATTTCCAATCTCTTAAAGTTGCACTTGAAGAAAAGAACGTTAAAATCACTTCACTTAGCGACGTTGAAGGTTATATTGTAGACGGCGTAGAAGTTGATGAATTAGAATTAAACGTTACAATCACTGGTACTTATGCAAATAGGGTAGTTGATACTGCACAATCTGTTATAGTAATCGTTAATGGTGAAGAATATCTTTTAAATAACGTTTACGCTTACACAAAACTTATTGATGAAGCAAGCGACCTTGACTACTTTAGATTCGATTACGCTAACACAAGCGTTATTCCTAACCATAGTGGATATTACCTTGTAACTAACAATATTGATGCTAAAGATTACGTAATGCAAGACCATACTTTCTCATCTAACGCAGTTTACCCTAACTCTAACGACAAAAAAGGTGGTTTAACAGGCGTATTTGATGGTAATGGTTATACAATTTCTAACCTTACAGCAGTATCTAACGGTGTTTTTGGTACAGCTAACGCTCCACTTATCAAAAACATAGCGTTTACAAACGTTGCGCTTACAGGTTACTATAACTGTACAATTGCTAATATTTTTGAAAATAAAAATACTAAACTTAAAAACGTTTACGTTGAAGTTGTTAGCAGTACTGTGGCAAGAGTTGGTGCTTTAACTTACTCTGCAATCAACCCTAACGCTTCACTTGAAAACGTTGTTACGGTTTGGGATTTAGATGATGATGAATATACAAGATTAACTACGTCTAATGGTGTTTTCGCATCTATTTCACTCTTAAATTACAACGTGGGAAATTATAAAAACTTCTACAAAAACTGTGTAGCTATTTCTAAAGCACCACTCGGTGTGGAAATTTCTGGTGGTAAAATTGCTCCACAAAAAGATACAAATGGTAACATTACTAACTATCATATTAGCGTAGCGCCTAATAAGGTGTCTGTAAATGATGATGTTATAGCAACTACAAATGAAACCCTTCAAGCAATCTTAAATAAAACCCAATACATTTTAGAAAGTGGTAATATTGCAACTGGCGTTGTTTCTTACGACACAGCAGAAGAAATGGCTAACGATAAAGCAAACAACACTGATTTACTTGCTTCATTTGATTCTAATTACTGGGTAATTATAAACGGCGTTCCTTACTGGAAAACAAGCTATTATAAAGACGGTTTCCACGAATATACTGAAGAATACGTAAAAGACGCAGCGTTAAAGACTGCCGCTACTTGTACAAGCAATGCAGTATACTACAAATCTTGTAAATGTGGTGCTATTGGCAACGTAGAAACTTTTGAAGTTGAAGGTTTCTTACCTCACACTTACGACCAAAACACAGTATCTGAAGATGCTTTAATCACTAAAGGTGAAGACGGTAACCCTTCATTATTCTACAAATCTTGCGTTTGTGGTAAAATAGGTACTGAAGCAACTTTCGAAAGCAAAGAAATGTTTGGTAAAAATATCCTTGTATTTGGCGATAGTTTCTCAGCATACATTGGTACTATCCCAGAAGGACACCTTCCTTATTACAAAGGCGATAACATTTTAAATAGCCCTGACCAAATGTGGTGGAGCTTACTTACTGAAGAAAGAGGCGGTAACGTTGTAAGGGTTGACGCATCAAGCGGTTCTACCGTAAGCTTAGCAGGTCACAATCCATTTATCAACAGACTTAACAAACTTTACGAAGAAGGTTTCTTTGAAGAAAACCAAATCGATTACGTGTTCATTTTAGGTGGTACTAACGATAACGGCCACGCTTTAGGCGAAGAAATGTACAGCGGTTGGACTGATGAAGACTTAAAACAAGCACTTCCTGGTATCTGCTACTTCTTCTGCAGAGTTCGTGAAATCTTACCTGATGCTGAAATTTACGGTATTGCAAACCTTCGTAACAAACAAGCAATCACAGATGCAATTTATAACTCTTGTGCACACGTTGGCGGTCACTACGTTGGAATTAACGTTGAACTTCAATCAAGCCACCCAACTGCACTTGGTATGCAACAAATCAAAGACGAAATTTTAAAAGTATTTGATGCACAATAACAAATAAAACCTTTCGGCGAAATGCCGAAAGGTTTTTTTAATATAATTAAAAAACCACGGGTATTCCGTGGTTTTTGTTTAGTATAATTTTGCAACGGCTTTAGCGGTGGATATTACCATTTCTTTAAGTTTAAGAGGGGCTACAACTTTTACTTTATTGCCGTATGATAATATTTTAGATGAAACGGTACTGTCTATAGGTAAGCTTGCGCTTGCTAATATTTCGCCGTTTGGTTTAGTGTACACTTTGTCAACGCCAAGCCATTCTTCAACGTCCGCCTTAACGGTAGCGTCTATTACAAGTTCCATTTCTTCACAAACTAAATGTTCGTACCATTCTTTTAATGTGTCTTTAACGTTATCGGTACTGCGCCTTGTAAACGTTTTGCCCGTTAAGATTGCACCTTCTATTCTACCAATTTTAAAAAGTCTAAATTCCTTTCTTAAATGGCAGTAAGCGTAGCAATACCACAAGCCTTGCTTTAAAATTATCGTGTGTGGCTCGATATCCCTGCGGGAAGAAAGCCCACTTCTATCACGATAATCAATGGTTATTACTTGCAACCCTTCAATACAACTTTCTAAAAAGGTAAGTGTTTCTTTATAACTATCGGTGTTGCCCCAAGGACCGCCGTCAATAATCAAATTACCAAAGTCAATAGATAAATCACTTTTGCTTTTTTTAGCGATAGAAGAAAGTTTATCGATAATTCTTTGAAGTATTGGCGAAGTGATTTCATTATTCATACCGTTTAAAAGGTTAAGTAAAAAATCACTTTCATCAACACCCAAGTAGGTTGACGGAATTTTAAAGGTTTTAGAGATTGAATACCCGCCGTTTCTACCACGTTCGTTGTAGATAGGTACGCATAAAGACAGTTCGTCAAAATACCTATATGCCGTGCGTGTAGAGATAGAAAATCTATCGGCTACGTATTTAGCGGAAACCTTTTCACGCGAAAGTAATAAAAATAAAATTTCAATTAAATATTGTATCTTCATACCGCTATTTTATCATAGTGACAAGCCTGTGTCAATATTTAGTTAAAATTTCAAGAATTTTTTGGGTTGCGTTTACCTTTTTAAACTTGTTCATATTTGCAATTAAGCAATCTTTATCTTTTACAAGATTATAAACGGCTGATAAAAGTGTTTTAGGCGTTAAGTTTTCTTGCGGTAAAACTTTGGCTAAGTTTTTACTTAAAAAATAGTTGGCGTTATCCACTTGGTCACCACGGGAATTACCTTTAGGTAAAGGGATAAATAAGGTGGGTTTTTTAAGTGATAAAAGTTCAAACGCCGTGTTGGAGCCCGCGCGTGATATTGCAAAGTCGCAAGCGGAATAACAGTATTTCATTTCGGCAAATTCTATCTCTTTATAATCTGGGTGTGAAAAGTTTGATAAATTGCCTTTTCCTACAACGTGGATAACGTAAAAATCCTTAAGTAAAGTAGGCAAGATATCTATAACCCTTTCGTTTATTGCTTTAGCACCAAGCGAACCGCCCGTAATTAGCAAAACGGGTTTATCACTTTTAAAACTAAAGCGACATATTGCCGATTGCTTTGGGATTTCAAACAACTCTTTTCTTATAGGCGAGCCAACGTGTACGCCATTTTTTAGTGTGGTTGCCGTTTCTTCAAAGGAAGTTAAAACGTGTTTTGCAAATTTAGATGCAATTTTATTTGATAGCCCGATAGATAAATCGGATTCGTGGACTATAACGGGTATTTTTAGTTTGCTTGCGGCTATAGTTACGGGTAAACCTACGTATCCGCCTTTAGAAAAAACTACGCTTGGATTTAGTTGTTTTAAAAGTTTTTTTGCATCGCTTATTGACTTAATAAATTTGAAGGGAAGGGATACGTTTTTAGTAAAACTATTCCTAACGAGTTTTACGCAAGAAATACTATAAAAAGGTAAACCTTTTTCCTTTACTAATTTTTCTTCAATTCCCCCTGTTGAACCGATATAATAAACGGCGTCAAATTGTTTTTTTAATAGGTCAAGTAAGGCAAAATGTGGGATAACGTGACCAGCCGTGCCACCTCCCGTTAAAATTATTGTCTTCATAGTATATAATATGCCAAAAAACTACAAATATATTATTGACTTTATAGAAATTGTTTGGTAAAATAGTATTACAATTAAAAAGGAGAAAAATTATGAAAAAACTTATTGTAACAATTATTACTGTAGTATTTGCTTTAACTTTATCTTTAGGCATTATCGGTTGCGGTGGCGACGATGCTGGTTCTTCAGCTTGTCAACACAAACCTGGTAAAGTTTATACTGTTGTTGACCAAACAAACCACCAATACACTTGCACACTTTGCAAAGAAAAAGTTCAAGAAAACCATAAATGGAAAGATGGCGTTGTTGACGGTAACGGCGACCCTACTCAAGAATGTTCAAAATGTGGCGTTCAAAAAGATAGATAACAAATAATTGCAACACCCTAAGAGTGCTAAACTTTTAGGGTGTAATTTTTTATAAACCTTAAAAGGAGATAATTATGAAAAAGATACTTTTAACAATTTTATCTGTAATTTGTGCAGTTAGTATGTCTATTGGTATCGTTGGTTGCGGTTCTTCTGATAACGGTAACAAAGATGATAACGGAGATAAAACTCAGCACACTCATACTTATAGCACAACCTATTCAAGTGATGATACTTATCACTGGCTTGCTGCTACTTGCGAACACACCGACCTTGTAGATAAAAAGGGCGAACACACTTACGACGAACCTGTTTTAAATGACGACGGCACTATGTACGTTTACACTTGTACAGTTTGTGGTAGAACAGAAAATGAAGAAATTTCGTTTGAATCGCCATTCTTTGGTTTTGGTGCTAAATTTGATATTAGTTCTATCCTTAAAGGTTTAGATGAAGAAGAAAGACAATTCATTTTTGAAATGCTTGCCGGTGCTTCATCAGACGGTCTTAACCTTGATTTAATGGGTAGCACTATTAACGGTGCAGGCGACTTCGCTTTATTTGTAAGAAATGGTGTTCTTTACCTTGCAAACGGTAGTGAAGAACTTGAAATTGCTAACTTAACAGAACTTCAAACTGCACTTGGCGATTATGACTTTAGAATTATTGATATTGAAGAAATTATCAGCGAAGCTTTTCAAACTACTGGTATGGATATGGAAACTGTTGGTGTAATTGCATCAGCTTTACTTACACTTGTTGAGGACCCAGCAATTTACAATCTTTACCTTTCATCAATGATGGGTGGTTACAACTACCTTTACGTTGAAAGTAAAGCCGTTAATGGTAATACTGTTACTACTTACGACTTCCACAAAACTATTGATAATTTATTAGATTTACTTAAAGAAACAGCAACGTACGTAGACGTTAACATGCAAACTGCTACTCTTAAATCACTTTACGATAGCAAAGCGGTTGAAGATTTACTTAACCCTTACTTTAAAGAAATCAGCGCAAGCGACCTTGAATCACTTTTAACTAACCTTAAAGCTATTTATGACGTTGTTGATTTCGGTGAAGAAGTTAAACCAGAATTTGAAATTATTGAAGCCGGCGAATTAAGTGCTTACGAATACATTGGTAAGTATTTAGATATGGAAATTAAATTAGGCGAAGATACTATCAAATTAGGGGATTTCCCTTTAACTGTGTTATTTGGCTATGAAGAAGGTAGCGAAAATAGTTTTGCTGAGGCTACCGAAGAAAATAAAACTTACCTTGATAAGATTATGCCTATATTTAAATTCAGTTACACAACTGAAGGCGTTTCTTCTGAAATGGGTAAATTACTTGGCGTTAACTTTGAAATTAAAGTTAATAGCCTTGATGAATATGAGGATAACGTTGTTCATACAACTCACGTAACTTGCGATTTCGATTTAGTTTATGAAGATTATGCACTTGTAGGCTTTACTTACAACTGGGATATGGACGAATCTAATATTTTTGGTGACAATTATTACCAAGATATAGAAATGTCACTTCTTCCTACTGAAAACGGTTATGAACTTAAGTTTAATGATAGTGACGACGGCTATGTTATGGATTTTGTTGCTAATGTTGAAGTTTTATATGATGATAACGGTGAGTTTGATTTATTCAAAGTTACAGCAAACGCAAAAGAAAATGGCGTAACTGTATTAGAATTTGCAACCGGCCTTGACGTTAACGTTATAACTGGAGTTACAACTGATATTGTATCTGTAGCTTTAGCTTTTGCCTTTGATGAATACGATGGTAAAGGCGAATTAAATGAATCTGTATATACGGGATTTATATATCAGTTCACTTATGAAAATAACAACCTTACAAGCTTAGGGTATCAAATTGAATTCTCTAATGAATATTACGATTATTATGAAGAAGACTATGTAGAATCTTATATGGATTTATATTACGAAGTATTCTTTACTTATGACGATAACGGTTTACTTACTAAGATTGCTAACGAATATCTTTACGAACGCGAAAACTGCTATTTCTCATTCGAAGATAAACTTATGAATTTTGAAGTTAACTTCACTTACAACGATAGCGAACTTGTAACTAAAATTGAAGTTATCATTGAAGAAATGAGAACTTTAACTATTGAATATGCTTACGATGAAGAAACTGAACTTGTAACTTCTGTAAAATTATCAACTCCGGAAGATTTCATGGTAGTAGAATTTAAATTCGAATACGATAGCGAATTTGAAGTTTCTAAAATTGAAATTATTATTGACTTTACTTTAACTGGTGAAGCAAATTATGACGGCGAACCACTTGTAGAACCATATAGAGGTCAATTTAAACTTTCTATAGAACCTATTTTCGACGGCGAAGATTACGTAGGTATTAAAGGTGTTATTTACGTTGATACAAGAGAACAAACTTTTGAAGGTTCTTACGAATTTACTATTTTTGATGAAGAACGTGAATTTATAGACCTTTCACAAATCGATGGTGTAAAACTTACACTTGAAGAATTAGCTGAATTATTTGATTTTGACTTTGGTCCTTCAGTTGAAGAAGAAGACTATTGTAAACATGACTGGGATATGTGCTATGAAATTATCGATGGCGAATCTCACCATGCTTCTTGTTGGTATTGCGATTTTGAAACAGTAGAAGAACATACTTGGGAAGACTACGATGGTGAATACTACTGCCGTAAATGTGGTGCACCACAAAGCGATTACGAATAATTATTAAAAATTACACCCTTTAAGTTTTAACTTATAGGGTGTTATTTTTTATTTTTAAAAGTAATAGATTTTTACTTAAAAACTATTGTAAAATAATATATTCTATGCTAAAATACTAATAGCAAAAACATATACTAAATGTATCGGAGGCATTATGAGCACTATTTTAGTTACTGGTGGCGCGGGCTATATTGGTTCACACACCGTTATTGAACTTGTAAAAGCAGGTTATGATGCAGTTATCGTTGATAACCTTAGCAACAGTAAATATGAAGCGGTTAAACGCGTTGAAAAGATTGTAGGTAAAGAAATTCCTTTTATCAAAGCGGACATTTTAGATAAAGATGCTTTAAGAAAAATCTTTACCGATTACAAAATCGATGCAGTTATTAACTTTGCCGGCTATAAAGCAGTAGGTGAATCTGTTCAAAAACCTATTGAATACTATGATAACAACATTGGTGGTTTAATTTCTCTTGTTCAAGTAATGAAGGAATTTAACTGCAAAAACTTAGTATTCTCTTCTTCGGCAACCGTTTACGGTGACCCACATACCGTTCCTATTAAGGAAGATTTCCCACTTTCTACAACTAACCCTTACGGTAGTACTAAACTCTTTATCGAATATATCTTAAAAGATTTATGCAAGGCTGATAAAGAATTTAACTGTGCTATTTTAAGATACTTTAACCCTGTTGGCGCGCACGAATCAGGTACTATTGGTGAAGACCCTAACGGTATTCCTAACAACCTTTGCCCATACATCACTAAAGTTGCTATCGGCAAACTTCCTATTCTCCGCGTATTTGGTGGCGATTATCCTACTAAAGACGGTACTGGTGTTAGAGACTTTATTCACGTTGTTGACTTAGCAGTTGGCCACGTTCAAGCAGTTAAAAAACTTTTAACAAATAGCGGACTCTTTATCGTTAACCTTGGTACTGGTACTGGTTATAGCGTTCTTGATATGGTTAAGGCGTTCTCTAAAGCGTTTGGTAAAGATATCCCTTACGAAATCGTTGAACGTAGACCTGGCGACATTGCTGAATGTTATGCAGACCCAACCCTTGCATACGAACTTATCGGCTTTAAAGCAACTAAAACTTTAGACGATATGTGCGAAGATGCACTTCGTTGGCAACTTAATAACCCAGATGGTTACAATAACTAATTAAATAACAAAAGACCGCTAAAAGCGGTCTTTTTCAATGGTTTTTAATTTAAAAAGCAAGCCTCTTGGCTTGCTTTTATGGAGCTGGTGACTGGACTTGAACCTGCGACCTGTTGATTACGAATCAACTGCTCTACCGACTGAGCCACACCAGCATATAATTTCTATATATAATATACTCAAAACACAAAATAAAATCAAGTGAATTTTGCTATTTTTAAAATAAAGTATATAAATTTCATATATGGCAATACTAATGTAGGAGGATTTTTATATGAATAACTGTACTTGTAAAGTAAAGTGCAACGTTTGTGAATGTATGCATAACGATTGCCAAAATAACTGCAATTTATCTACCATTGAAATTTCGCACGAGCAAACGGGTTGTGATTGTCTTCAAACACCACATTTTTGTAAATCATTTTGCAAAAAATAATTAATTTTAATAAGCGTCCACTTAACAAATAGTGGGCGCTTATTGATTAAATGCCTTTATCCATTTATTAATTGCATATTGACAAAGATAGTGTAAAATATTATAATGAATGCGAAGATTTATGGGGGTATTTAGTATGAAAGGAATTAAATTATCACACGGGGCAATATTTGTTACTGATGGAATTTATACCGTTAGGCTTTCAAAAGATGGGACTTGCGGTGTTTCGCCTATTTTATACAATAATTTAGAGTGGGATTTAAAAACCGAACGGCCTGAAACTTACGAGTATTTAACGGAAGGGGATATAGTAAATCTTACTAACGGCGGTTACGAAAAAATTAAAAAAGCACTAAATAGAATTTACGAAGTTTTAAATTAGATATCCACGGGTAAAATCCCGTGGATATTTATTTTTAGTATTTTTACTATACGTTTAAATTGTAAAAATATATAATATTTGCCTAAATTTAGTAATATCTTCCCTAAATGGTTAAAAAGTACTAAAACTGCTTGAAAAGGGGTGTTATTAATGCTATAATCCCTATATGAAAGTAAATTTTGATTTGAAAAAACTTAACGAACTTTTAGACGATTTTAACAAGGTGACGGGCTTAACCGTTAGTTTGTGGGACGGCGAGTATAATCAACTTGCCTTTTCACCTAAAATTATTCCCGATTTTTGCAAACTTGTAAAATCTACCCAAGCGGGAAGAGAAGATTGTTTAAAATCGGATATTTCCATTTGCAAACTTTCGTATGAAAAAAAAGAGCCCGTTATTCATTACTGTCACGCGGGGCTTGTGGACGTTGCTACGCCGATACTTTATAACGACGTATTGCTTGGCTATATGATGTTCGGGCAAGTTTTAGACAAAGGTGCAACCGCACCAAACATAACGGCTTGTAAAAGTTACGGGCTCAGCGAAAGTGAAGTTTTAAGCGCGTATTCTAAACTTAAGTTTTTTAAAAAAGAAACTATTGACTCCGCTATGAATATTTTAAAAGTTTGCACTTATTATTTATGGCTTTCGCAAATGATTTCGCCCGAAAAAAACCTTTTGGCGCATAATATAGACGTGTTTATTAGCGAAAACTTAAGTTCGGATATATCGGTTAGCAGCATTTGTAAAAGGTTTGCAATTTCTAAAAACAAACTCTACAAAATCTGCGACGACTTTTTTGGCAAAACCTTTAACGTTTACTTAACTTCTAAGCGCATTGATTACGCTAAAACCTTGCTTGATGAAACGGATAAACCTATCTACCAAGTTTGCTTAGAGTCTGGCATTAACGATTACAACTACTTTACTAAAATATTTAAAAAGACGGTAGGTGTACCGCCACGTGAATATAGAAAAAGAAAAGGGGCTTAAAAAGTTTAAAGAATGTCCGCTTTATTTCGTTGACGACTTAAACGGGATTTATAAAAACGGTTGCAAAACTAAATTGTAAGGAGGAATTATGTTATTATCCGCAAATCTCATAAGAATTCACGATGCTTTTGGCGATTATAAAATGTTTGATGTCTTGGCAGAAGTAGGCTTTGAAGCCGTTGACTTTAGCCTTGATATGGCGGAATATAGGGATAATAATTACGACAAAGATTATTATTTAAACTTAAAAAAATACGCAAACGATAGGGGAATAGTGGTTGGGCAAGCACACGCACCGTTTCCGTCTGCTTACCCTGAAGAAGATAAAACGGCTAAACGCTTTGAAGAAATTGTTGAAGCAATAAAAAACGCATCATACTTAGGTGCGCCTATGATTGTTGTTCACCCTTGCTTACATTTAAGTAGTGATGAAGAAGCGTTTGAATACAACGTTAACTTTTATAAAAAACTTATTCCGTATGCTGAAGAATACGGCGTAAAAATTGCGATAGAAAATATCGTTAACCCTATAAACGTTACCGCAACACCTGATAGGCTTATCAAACTTTACGATACGCTTAACAATTCTGTATTTACCGTGTGTTTTGACGTAGGGCATAGTGTTTTAGCAAATATTGCCCCAGCCGAAGCCATTAAACAAATAGGCGATAGGCTTGTAAACGGTTGCACGCACGTTCACGATAATGACGGCGTAAGAGATGCACACACTTTACCATACCACGGCATTATCGAGTGGGATAGCGTTATGAAAGCCCTTGCCGAAATAGATTACGAGGGTAACTGCAGTTATGAAGCATCACGTTTCTTTAAAAACCTACCAACCGATTTATATTACGATGGTTTAAACTATAAAGCAAAAGTGGGTAAATATTTAATCAATAAATTTAACGAATACAAAAAGGAACTGTAAAATGAAAGGGATAAAATTATCACACGGGGCAATATTTGTTACTGATGGAATTTATACCGTTAGGCTTTTAAAAGACGGGACTTGCGGTGTTTCGCCTATTTTATACAATAATTTAGAGTGGGATTTAAAAACCGAACGGCCTGAAACTTACGAGTATTTAACAAATGGGGACATAGAAAATCTCCCTGATGGTGGTTACGAAAAAATTAAAAAGGTTTTTCAAGAAATATATAAAGTTTAAAATAATAAAAGGTAAATAAATTATGGCAAATAATATTACCCAAATAAAAAGCGGTAAATATTCTATACAATTTAATAGCAATACTTTCAAAATAGCCTTTTCAAACGGCAGTTTAAACGATATTACCTTTAACGGCATTGAAAACTGTAAGGTAAAAAGTTCTAAAACTAAAAACGGAAAGCAAATTACCGCTAAAAACGATAGCCAAAGCGTTAAGTTTATCCTTTCAAATAAAGGCGTTAAAATTACCCTTAAAAGTTTAACGGATATCCCTATAACAATAGGTGGTAAAGCACAGTTTGGTAGCGGAAGTGATAACGTTTTTGCTATGTCAACTAAGAAAAATAGCAAAATTATATCCACCGCTTTAGGTCCTGCAACAAGTTTAAAGGACGATATGCTTTTTGACAGGCTTACCGATAGCGGTTTAGTGTTTAAGGGTAAAAATTATAAACTTGATTATGACTGGGCTACTAATAGTTATACCTTTAACTTTACCGCCGTTAGCGGAAGTTTAACTATTTGCGTTAAAAATGGCGTTATGGCTAATCAGTATGGTATTGATTATAAACCTATGAATTTTAACCGTACCTTTAATTCGCCACCAGTAGGGTGGATGACTTGGTATGCCGTTAAGTTTGACGCGTGCGAAGAAAAAGTTCTTAAAAATGCTAAGTGGCAAAGTGAAAACTTAAAAGAATACGGTGCTAACACCGTTTGGGTGGATTGGGAATGGTATCATAAAGACTTATCAGGTATTCGTGACGATGGCGTTGATGCTTTTAATCCCGACCCTATAAGATATCCTAACGGGCTTAAATACGTGTCTGATAAAATTCGTGAACTTGGTTTAGAGCCTGCGCTTTGGATAGGTTTTACTAACGACGGGGCTCACAATAAATACACTAAAGAAAACCCTGAAATTATATTTGTAGACGAGCCTATTTGGTCGGGCAGGTATTTTTACGATTACACTCACCCTAAATATTTAAACGAATTTTTACCTATGGCGCTTGAAAACGTTAAAAAGTGGGGCTATAACGCGGTTAAATACGATACTTTGCCATACGCTAACCGTATGATAGAAAAATATCACGACCGTTTATATGATACTTCTTTAACAACTAAGCAAGCGTACAGAAAAATGATAGAAAAAACTCGTGAATACTTAGGCGAAAATTACTATATGCTTTCTTGTGCGGCACTTAACGATGACGACGTTTTATGGGGACTTGGCGTGTTTGATTCGGCAAGGGTAGGCGGAGATATTTTCGAGTGGACTGACTTTTTAAAATTGGGTGTGGAAAAAACTTTAAGGTTTTATCCTATGCACAAAAGCGTGTTCTATCCCGATTGCGACAACGTTGTAATGCGTGAAGAATTTAACGATTTATATAAATCGGCATCGCGTATATACTTCGTTTCAATGCTCGGTATTCCTATAACTTTTGGCGATGAGTTTGATGCGCTTGACGATAAACGAATTTCATTTATTAAAAGTTGCCTTCCCGTTTTAGATATTCATCCTAAAAACGCATATAAAACTAAAAACCCTAAAGACGTTTTAACAACCAACCTTGCAATTAATAAAGAGTGGGAAAGTTATAACGTAATAAGTCTTTTTAATACTAAAAACAACAATCAAACCATAACCGTTAGTTTTTGTGAGTTGGGGCTTGAAAAAGATAAGTATTTTATATACGATTACACTTGCGATAAGTTTTTGGGTGAGTTTGATAGCGAGTTTACTATAGACTTAAACCCTTGCGAAAGTAGGGTGTTAAGCGTGCGTAAAAACTTAAACTGTCCACAAATTATATCTACTTCACGCCATATATCGCAAGGTGCAATGGAGATAGAAAATTTAGGGTATAATAACGGCGAATTAAACCTTACTTGCAACCTTATTAAAAATGCTGAGTATACTATTACTTTGTATATTCCTAACGGATATAAAGTGGATAGCGATTTAGTAAAAGTGCAAGATAACGTTTACAAAAAAACTATCATGCCAACCAAAAGCGGTAAGCACGATATTACAATTAAATTTAACTAACAAAAAAGCGAGCAACAATTTGCTCGCTTTTAATTTTATTTATTGTTGTTGTAATCGCTAAAGATTTTTTCGTAGTTTTCTTTAACTTTTTTAACTCCGTCGTCTGCTTTAATGTTAACTTCGTAGTTAAACGTTCCGTTATAACCGATTTTTTCAAGGTTAGAAAGTATCGCGTTAAAGTTAATAATCCCTTCGCCAGGAAGCCAATGCCTTTCATCAGTGCCGTCGTTATCTGAAATATGTAAGTTTTTAACTCTATCGCCAATGCAAGCGATATAATCTTCAGGTTTTTGTAAAAGCGAGTGGTTTACGTCAATCGTCATGCAAAGTTTAGGTACTCTACTAAGAAGTTCTTTTGCTTCGCTCATGTTATTTAAAAGCCTATCGCCAACCATATTTTCAACGCAAACGGTACGTGGTGAAAACTCACAAATTTCTTGCATTGATTTTGTAAGTTGGTCAAGCATAAGCGGGCGAATTTCTTGGTTTTTCGGTTTGCCGTCTGGGTGAATTACAAAAAGGTTAGGCAATAATTCGCCGTGCATATCAACCGCTCTTTTAAATGTTTCTACCGCTTGTTTACGGCTTTCTTCGTCGGATGAGGCGAAGTGCCACCAAGGAAGTGAAAATGGTAAATGCACGCCTTGGTAAATAAGTCCACTATCTTTTATCATTTTAGCAAATTCGTTGACGTAAGGGTAGTTTGCCTTTTCTTCTTCATTGTTCCAAGGCCCAGCAGTTACAAGTTCAACCGCTTCAAAACCGTTATCCACCATATCTTTAAGTTTGCGCGCAACGTAATCGTAATCTTTTAATATTTCATACTTGCCGTTTTCTTGGTCAATCCATTTAAGACCGAAACAGCGTACTGATACGCTTGATTTTAATTTATACATAACAAAATCTCCTTTAGATATTGATATTTTACTACGAAAGTATCTTGTTTGCAATAGGATTTTTGTAATTTTAAATAATTTTTTAAAAATAGTCAAAAACTATTGACAAATGGTTTTTATCGTTTTATAATGTGATTACAAATTAGCAGTCGAACATAAAGAGTGCTAACAGTCTAAAAAGGGGTGTGCTAATAAGTGGGGTTAAGTGATAGAAAGAAAAAAATACTTCAAATAGTAGTTGACGATTATATCGATACTGCCGTTCCCGTATCTTCAAAAGTCATATCAGAAAAGTATATGTCTAACGTAAGTTCGGCAACTATTCGTGCAGAACTTTCGGCTCTTGAAGAACTTGGCTATTTAACGCAACTTCATACGTCGTCTGGTAGGGTACCATCTGCCGAAGCGTATAAACTTTACGTTTCCGACCTTATGACTAAGGAAAAACTTTCCGTTAAAGAACTCAACTATATTAAAAACATCTTTTTAGAAAAAACTAATAATATAGAAAACGTTTTTAAAAGTGCGGTTAAAGTTATAAGCGAACTTACCGACTATACTTCTCTTGGCGTATCCACTAAGGAGGAGGACGATAAACTTAGGGATATTAAATTTTATAGGTTTAAGCCTGATACGGCGCTCGTGTTAATAGTAACTGACGTTAAACTTTTAAAAGACAACTATATTACTATCCCAGAAGATATGACCAACGAACAACTTGAAGAGGCAAACGCATTTATAAGCAAAGCCTTCGTTGGTAAATCGTTTAAGGAAATTTGTTCTATCGAAGTTGATTACGATGAAGGTTTTTCTGGATACAAAATGATATTTTTAAACGTAATCGAGGCGCTTAAAAATTACTTTAGCGCAAACGATAGTGACGTTATTATGGAAGGCGAAGATAAGTTCTTACGCCATGCCGAATACGCCGACGTTGAAAAAATTAAGGACTTTTTATCCGTTGTTACAAAAAAAGATAAAATATTTAATCTTTTAACGGGTGATAACCGTGATATTAGCATAAATATTAAGGTAGGGTCTGAAGGTTATGATAATATCCCTAAAGACTGTTCAGTTGTGTCTGCAACCTATACGGCAAACGGTAAGAAAATTGGCACCTACGGTGTTATAGGTCCTGCTCGTATGGATTATCAAAAGGTAGTTGCCGTACTTGAAAACGTAGGCAAGATTTTAGAAAGTATGCTTTCAGGTAAAAATTAAAGGAGAAATACAAGTGGCTGAAGAAATAAAAGAACAAGTTTCTACCGAAGAAACTAAAAAACAACCTCAAAATAAAGGTTTAGATATCAAAAATATGAGTGAAAAGGAATGTAAAAAACTTCTTAAATCACTTTTAGCGGAAAATGAAGAATTAAAGCAAGACGTTGAAAAGTACAAAGTTGAAGCACTTTCTTTAAAAGACAGTTGGTATAGATGTGCTGCCGACTTTGAAAACTTTAAAAAGCGCAATGCCGAAACGAGAATTAACTCATATAAAGAAGGTAAAATCGATATGGTTAATAAAATTTTGGTTGTTGGCGATAATTTAGATAGGGCACTTAAAATGGATTTAGACGCTAAAACTAAAGAGGGTATTGAAATGACGGCGCGTCAGTTCAAAGAAACTTTAGAGGCGGAAGGAATTACTGAAATAAATCCAGAAAACGAGCCTTTCGACCCTAACACCCAAGAGGCGATTATGCAAATGCCTAAAGAAGAAGGGGAAGTAACGGGTAACGTTAAACAAGTATTTGTAAAAGGCTACAAGATGGGCGATAAAATTATTAGATACGCTAAAGTTGTAGTCGTTGGTGAATAATATATAAATTAAAGGAGAATTTTGATTATGGCAAAAATTATTGGTATAGATTTAGGTACAACAAACTCATGTGTTGCCGTTATGGAAGGTGGCGAACCGGTTGTTATTGCTAACGCTGAAGGTTCAAGAACTACTCCATCGGTTGTAGGTTTTCAAAAAGACGGTGAAAGACTTGTAGGTCAAGTAGCAAAAAGACAAGCAGTTGCTAATAGTGATAGAACTATTTTATCTATTAAAAGACATATGGGTTCTGATTACAAAGTAACTGTTGACGATAAAAAATATTCGCCACAAGAAATTTCTGCAATGATTTTATCAAAACTTAAAAAAGATGCGGAATCATACCTTGGCGAATCTGTAAAAGACGCAGTTATCACTTGCCCTGCATACTTCAACGACGCACAACGTCAAGCAACTAAGGACGCAGGTAAAATTGCAGGTCTTAACGTTCTTAGGGTTATCAACGAACCTACTGCCGCTGCACTTGCTTACGGCTTAGATAAAGATACTAAATCACACAAGGTTATAATTTACGACCTTGGTGGCGGTACTTTCGACGTATCAATCCTTGATATCGGTGACGGTGTATTCGAAGTTTTAGCAACTAACGGTAACTGTTTCTTAGGTGGTGACGATTTTGATAATAAGATTATGAACTACCTTGTTGACGACTTTAAGGCTAAAGAAGGCATTGACCTTTCTAAAGACAAAATGGCAATGCAAAGACTTAAAGAGGCTGCTGAGAAGGCTAAGATTGAACTTTCAAGTATGTCAAATACTAACGTTAACCTTCCTTTCATTACTGCAGACGCTAACGGCCCTAAACACTTAGACGTAACTTTAACAAGACAAAAATTCAATGCTTTAACTGAAGACCTTGTTGAAAAAACTATCGAACCTTTAACTAAAGCAATGGCTGATGCTGGTCTTTCTTACGGCGATATCGAAAAGGTTATTTTAGTAGGTGGTTCAACACGTATTCCTGCAGTAGTTGATAGAGTTAAAGCCGTTACTGGTAAAGAACCGTTCAAAGGTATTAACCCTGACGAATGCGTTGCTATCGGTGCTGCTATTCAAGGTGGTGTATTAACTGGCGAAGTTAAGGACGTGCTTTTACTTGACGTAACTCCACTTACTTTAGGTATTGAAACATTAGGCGGTTTATGTACTCCACTTATTGAAAGAAATACTACTATCCCTGCAAAGAAATCACAAGTATTCTCAACTGCAGTTGATAATCAACCTGAAGTTACTATCCACGTATTACAAGGCGAAAGAAAGTTTGCTAAAGACAATAAAACTTTAGGTCAATTTAACCTTTCAGGTATTGCGCCTGCTCCTCGTGGTATTCCACAAATCGAAGTTACTTTTGATATCGACGCAAACGGTATCGTACACGTAACTGCTAAAGATTTAGGTACGCAAAAATCTGCTGATATTACTATTACTTCATCTACTAACCTTTCTGAAGAAGATATTGAAAAGGCAGTAAAAGAAGCCCAACAATACGAAGAAGAAGATAAAAAGAGACAAGAAGAAGTAAACAACAGAAACGCACTTGACGGTATGATTTTCCAAATGGAAAAAGCACTTAGGGAAAATGGCGACAAACTTCCTGAAGAAGATAAAGCTAAACTTGAAGAACTTATAAAAGATGCTAAAGTAGAACTTGAATCTAACGACAACGATAGAATTAAAGCGGCTACTGAAAAACTTTCAAACGAGGCTCAAGCAATTTTTGCTAAGTTGTATCAACAAGCAGGTGGCGCAGGTTTCGACCCTAACGCAACACAAGACGGCGACACAGAATTTCATCAAAATTAGGCTCTTCAATACCAACGGTTAAAAAAGTCCAAATGAAATACTACGCAATACTGC
This sequence comes from Christensenellaceae bacterium, assembly GCA_045651405.1. Classification (GTDB taxonomy): domain Bacteria; phylum Bacillota; class Clostridia; order Christensenellales; family Borkfalkiaceae; genus HGM11412. The sequence continues at coordinate 19,376 of JAZRSH010000003.1, forward strand.
GTTAAAGCCACTCGGCAATACAACAAGTATTGCCTTCGGGCGTTTGTCTTGTCTTGCTTGCATTTGATTTGTTCTTTTGTTTTAACCTTATGGCATTTCATCGCCTTAAAAAACATAGTGAAGGGCATAAATTTGCTCTTCACTATTAGAATATAAAAAGGATTATTATGGCTAATTATTATGAAACACTCGGCTTGAATAAAGACGCAACGCAAGACGAGATTAAATCGGCATATAGAAAACTTGTAAAACAATATCACCCCGATTTACACCCAAACGACCCTAATTGTGCCGCAAAATTTAAAGAGATAAACGAGGCTAACGAAACACTTTCCGACCCTCAAAAACGTAGGCAATACGATTATGAACTTGAACACCCTAATATGGGCGGTTTCAACTTTGGTGGCGGAGACGGTTTCGGTGGTTTTGGCGATATATTTGGGGATATTTTCAGTCAGTTTACAGGCGGTAGTGCGCGTGCTGAAAGAAATACTAAAGGTGAGGATATCACTTTAGAGGTTGAACTTTCATTTTTAGATGCGGCAAAAGGCTGTAAGCGTGATATTACTTATTCAAGAAAAGAACCTTGTCAAGACTGTAAGGGAACGGGTGCTAAAAACGGCACGGCGTATTCTACTTGTCAAAACTGTAAAGGTCAAGGTCAAGTACAATATATTTCTGGCGGTGGAATTTTCCGTTCTATTAACGTAAAAACTTGTCCTGAATGTCAAGGCAGGGGTAAAAAAATAGTGGATAAATGCACTTCTTGTAATGGTAGGGGATATAATAAAAAGGATACTACCGTAACCCTTGATATTCCTGCGGGTGCAGATACTAATTCATATATGAAAAAGCGCGGATACGGAAACGCATCAACTCTTGGCGGTGAGCCAGGCGATTTGATTGTCGTATTTAAAGTATTACCGCACAAAATCTTTACAAGAAAGAACTACGATTTATTTATTGAACTTCCTATCAGTTATAAATTTGCGGTTCTTGGCGGAAAGGTTAGAATTCCTACCCTTGACGATACTGTAGAGTTTACTATCCCTGAAGGCACGCAAAGTGGTAAAAGGTTTACCGTTAGGGGTAAAGGTATTAAATCTCGCTTAGGTTCGGGTGACCTTTACGTTACGGTAACTATTGAAGTGCCTACAAAACTTTCAAGAAAAGCAAAAGGCGAAATTGAAAAGTTTGATAGCGAAATAGAGATTAAACAGTACGAAAAAATTAGAAAATTCGATGGGGATATGAAGTCGCTATACGGCGTAAGTTATAAAAATTAATTTTTAATAATAAAATTTTACTAAAGTGGTAAAAAATAGTTGATTTTTATTTTTGTTTTTGATATATTATATAGGCACTTGTTGTTACGGGTGCCTATGAAATGGGAGTTTAGCTCAGTTGGGAGAGCATCTGCCTTACAAGCAGAGGGTCACAGGTTCGAGCCCTGTAATTCCCACCATTTGCGGGAGTAGCTCAGTGGTAGAGCACTGCCTTGCCAAGGCAGGTGTCGCGAGTCCGA
>JAZRSH010000004.1:0-68076 GCA_045651405.1 Christensenellaceae bacterium
ATTATTAATGTAAACCGTGAAACTAAGGTGGTTACTTTGGTGGCTAGTGGTGTAGGAGAAGGGGATAGGAAGGACTTATATTTTGCTGTTCAAGGCTCGTTCGGTAAAGAACTTACTGGTCTTGGCGCAATTTTTGATACCACTCGTGATACCCTTTATGGCTTAAATAGAGCAAACAATAGTTGGATGAATCCTTATTCTAAAGACTTAACTTCTGGCACCATTAATGACGTTGCTATGCAATCTGTTATTGACTACTTGGAAGAAAACTTCGGCTCAAATATCGACTTTATTGTATGTTCTTCTGGTGTGAAACGTGCGTACCAAAATTATCTAGCATCATATAGATCTAATATTGATGTAATGGAACTTGCTGGTGGTTTCAAAGCGATTTCGTATAATGGAATCCCAGTGGTTAGCGACAGATTTGCTCCTGCAAATACAATGTATATGCTAAACACAAAGGAATTTAACTTGCATCAATTGTGCGACTGGAAGTGGCTTGAAGGCGAAGATGGTAGAGTTATTAAACAAGTTGCAGATAAGCCTGTTTATAAGGCTACGCTTGTTAAATACGCCGATTTAATTTGCTCTCGCCCATGCGGTCAAGCAATGCTTAAAGATATTACTGAAGCTTAATAATATCCACACCCCTTGGGTGTGGATAAAAGGAGATTTATGACTGTTAAAAGTATACTTAAACTCGTTTCGAGTTTACTTAATAGAAAGGATATGCTTTCCTATTTAAACGGAAATACTTCAAGTGTGGATGGTAAAGTGGTTGAAGATGTAAACACTTTAGTTGATTGTTATAACGTCGTGGCAGAAGAAATTTCTACTTATTATAATAAGTTTTCATATACGCAAAGGCTTACCGTTGCAAAAGGGGTGTTAAAGTATAGCCAATTCACTTATAATCCCGTAAAAATCCTATCAGTTAAAGATATCGAAGGCAAAAATGTAAAATGTACGATTTTACCTACGGAATTAAAAACTGACGCCAGAGTGATTGTTGTAGAGTATACGTATGTTCCAGTAAAAAGAAGTTTAGACGAAAATAGTGATTTTAAAAATACGCCTATTAGAGAAAGTGCGATAGCGTACGGTGTTGCTACGGAATTTTGCTTAATCAAAGGTTCGTATGAGGAAGCTGCTACTTGGCACGATAAATACACCGGCGCAATTAAAAATGCTTTAAGCGTAAAATCTGTAAATAAAGTAAAAGGTAGGGTGTGGTGGTAATGTATTATATTAATAAATTTTATACTCCCACTAAAATCAAAAAGAAAATTCAAATAAAAAACTTTTTTTCAGGTATGGATGGAGAAATTGATAGTAATTTAAAATCTCCTAATAGTCCAAACGTGTGCTTTAATTTTAATCCTTTCGATGGTTCCTTGAAAGGTGCCGAGGGTCTTTCGGTATTAAAGTTTAACGGAAAAACATATTCATTACCTTCAGGTATAACTTGCCAAAAAGCCTATTTTTACAAAAGGTTTGATAACGATTTAGGTAAGCGTGACGATAGAATTATCTGCTACACTTCATCAAAATATCTTTATCAATGCTCAATAAATAGTAACGACGGGGTTTTTAAAGTTATAAGCGATAGTTATTATCAAAGTGCCCCTATAGCCTTAAATTACAACTTTTACGGTAGCGACGTGATGTTGCTTAGCATAGATAACGGTAAAATATCTATTTTAGATTGCGACCTATTGACACATTATAACGATACGCCAAAAGTTACTAATATGTGCATACATAACGAAAGGCTTTTTGTAACTTCAAGCGACGATATCAATACCGTGTGGTTTTCAGGTCTTTATAATCCTGTAGTGTGGAACGTTTCTTTAGATGATGCTGGTTACGTTAGCATGCCTGACGAAAGGGGTAAAATGCTTAATTTAATAAGTTTTTACGATTACGTTTATCTGTTTAGAGAATACGGAATTTCAAGAATTTCAGCCTACGGCAATCAAGCGGATTTTTACGTTGATAATTTGTTTTTAAAACACGGCAAAATTTACGGAAATTCTATTACCGTTTGCGGTGACTACGTAGTATTTTTAGCAAGTGATGGTCTTCATAAATTCGACGGTGTAAACTGCAGTAAACTTATGCCTTATTACGATGCGTATATAACGGGTGTTAGCAATGAAGATTGCGCGGGTGTGTACTACGATAATAAACTGTACTTGCTTATAAATATGAGACTTGAAGGTAAAACGGAAAAGGTTATTATCGTTTATGATTTCAAAAGAAATGCCGACTATATTTTAAAGGGTTTTGACCTTAAGCAAATTCTTTGTGTCAATAGTGAAAATTATACCTTAATAGGCGTGAAAAAGGACAATACCTTAGTAGAGTTTAACGATAGTGGCGAAGTTTTAGGGGTGGCACTTCAAAAGATATGGAAAAACAATCCGTCTGACTTTGGCATAAGTGAAAGCAATAAGCGCCTATATAAATTCACTATTGAAACGGACTATGAAATTAAACTTATAATCAACTGTGACGGTGAGGATTATTACTATATTTTAGATAAATTTGATAACGAATTAAATTTAGATATTCGGGGTAAAAGATACTCCCTTACCATTATATCCGATAACGGCAAGGCAAGAATTATATCGCCAACGCTATACTTTAGTTATTTAAAGGAGAGATTATGATAGAAATTGATTACGGCAAGGAAGCCTACGTCAAACTTCAACAACTTGACAAGTACGTTAAAAATCTTGAAAAGGAGCAGGAAAACTGTACCTATAACGAATTGAGATTTGAACTTGGTGGCGGGAAAGAGATTAAAAGTTTAGAAAAATCTTTTAAGGTAGAGGCCTTTAAATCGGGCAAATATTATTTTCACTTTAAACTTCGTACAGACCTTGTAGATATGGCGGGGATTGTAGTTAATATTTACGTAAACAACGTAGTTTGTTTTAGTTTCGTGCATTGTTTAGACGTTGAATATCCCTTTATCGTAGAGCCTACTTTAACAAAGGGTGAAAACGAAATAAAAATAACTATGACGGCGTCTTCGCCTTTTACGGCTGACTATTTAAACGTTACCGTAAATGGTTTTATCAATTATTCTAAAGTGGATAATAGATTGTCTATGGTCTCTTACGGGGATACCGATTACGTTATGTTTTTAAATGGTAAAAACGTAGAAGTTTACACATATACCACTCTTAATAACTTAAAAAGCCTTAGAAGTTTTTACAACGTTAAAGATGCGTGCTTATTGTTTGCTAATGCTCTATTTGTATTTCTTGCCGTCGTTGGGGTAAACGATGCCCTTTCAATTAAGCGCATTAATTTAAATACTACGTACGTTGATGACTATCCTTTAAATATAAGCGGTGTAACTTCCGTTTCGGGATATCATACAGGTAGGGGTATAGAAGTGTTATTTTGCAAACTGTACAATTTATATCAAGGTGTTTTTAGTATAACTTCTAACACCTTTAATTACTTTAACACAAATAAAAAAGCCGTAAAAGTATATGCAGATGCAAACGTTAATAATTGTTTCGTTATAAAAGACATCAATAACAAATGTTCTTTTGTCAATGAAAATTCCAATTTAATTAACGTGTGCGTTGGGGATAAATTCCACGTAATAGCAAATAGCACGGGGTATTCTATCGAGTTTACCGACGGTAATAAACTTTTATCCCATCAAATTAGCGGTTTAAAAACTACCGAGATAGAAACAGTTGATTTTTGTGAAGAAAGGTTAAACCTTGTTGGAGGTAAACGCATGAAAAGAATAAGAGATGTTATTTCAATTGAATAAGGAGTTACAATGTATAATATAGAAGAAAAAATTAAATCTTGGTTTAAAAACAACGTTTGGAATCCCGTTATTTCAGCCGTAAAGGAAAATCAAGAAGAAAAAAAGAAGAAAGAAAAAGAAGATAAAACTGCTTTGCCATCTGGCTTAACCGTTTTAAGCGATGAGGAATTAACTGAAAAGGCAAAAGATTCTTTAATTGATGATTATAACGTTAAGAAAAACAATTTAAAAAACGATTTAGATTTAGATACGGAAAGGTTAAATTATCAATCGCAAGAAAAAATTAAGGAAGTTGCAAGTAAAAAAGACGACGTTGAAAATTACTACGATACCCTTAATAAAAAAGTGGTAAACGATTCGGTAAAGCAAGGTATTTCAAGGTCAAGTATTGTAAGCGGGCAGTTAGATAAAAGCAATATTGATAAACAAAAGGAATTAAAGGATATAGAAGATAAAATTGTAGATTTAGTTTCTGAAAATCAAAAGGACGTTGAATATTATAATAAAAAATATAAAAACTCTTTAGCCGATTTAGATGCTAAGTTTGATATTGACGTTAAAGAAGAGTTTGAAAAATTAAAAGCAGAGCAAGATAAAAAAATAGAAGAGTATAACAGGGAAAATCAAGTTCCTGAGCAAGATAGTAACTTAGTTATTGGCGGAACTCAAATTTCTCAAGAAGATTATAATAAATTGCTTGAAAAATATAAAGACGTAAGTTTAGATGAGATTGATTTAGAAGAGTTTAACAAACTTAAAGAAGAAGACAAAATGGCAATTCGCCAATCGTTATTTGATGATATTTTAGCATATTATTATTCTATGACGCCAAAGCAAGCCAAAGAAGCTTATAAAAACGATACCCGCATAAAAGAAATTTTAGGAAGCTATACTAAAGTTCTTGAAAGATATCTTAATTCTTACAATTAAAAAGCAAAATAAAAGTCGTAACTTATGTTACGGCTTTTTTTTAAACGTAAATAGTTGCATTTTTTTGCCATCTATATTATACTTTATACAAGGAGATATTTATGAAGATTTCTAAAGGGTTAAAAATAGCCACTTCTAACAAGTCGCTATCTTATAAACTTTTATTATATAAATTTATAGTTGCGTTTTTAGGTTGCTTATCCATTTACTTTTTTGCAAGTAGAATTGTTGAAATGGTAATGAATAGTGCCGAAGTTAAAAATTTAATCGACGTTTTAAAAAGGATAGTAGTTGATTATTTTAACGTTGGCTCTGAACAAGTTTCAGGAATTAACGATAAGTTGGCAGTAGCGCTTGAAGACTTGTATGCGTTTATAATTGGTATGAAAGGTGATATTATCCCTTCGTTAATTATTATGATTGTAATTATACAATTAATGAAGTTCTTATTTGCGTTATGTGACTATGTTATCGCAGTAAACGTTAACGAACATATGTCAAGCATGCGCCATGCGGAATTTTTTAGCACCTTGTTTGAAAACTTTAAAAAAGCATGTTACTATGCCTTTTATAGAACGGTTATGCTTTTATTTTATAACATAGTTATAATATGTATAAGCGTTGCAGTAGGTATGCTTTTGTTTGAATTATTGGGAATATCATCGCTTAGCATTATCTTATTTTTAATTTTAGGCTCTATCGCTTTAAGGTTATCAATAGTAGGGCACGTTCTTCCTAAAATGGTATGCGAAAATAAATCTCCGTTTAGGGCGTTTATCGAAGGTTTTAAAGAAAAGAATTTCGGCGTGTTTGTTGAAAGGTTTATTTCATATTTCGTAATGGTATTATGTATTTACGTAATATCGTTTATATCGGGAATTATAACTTATAACGTAGCACTTTTAGTTACTGTTCCGTTCTTCTCCGTTTCTGCAATAACTGTAAGGTTTGTTGATTATTACGCATATAATTGTAAAAAGTATTACGTTACCTTTGATGAAATCGTTATCCCTAAAGAACTTCGCCAAAACGATGAAAGTTTACTTAACAAAGTGGATATCTAAAATAAATATGGTAAAAATAAAAAGTCGCTTTAAAGCGACTTTTTTTATGTGTTTTTAGATTGTGTGTAGCTCTTTAATGCTTTAGCAAGTTGGTCGGGGCAGGAAGTATTACTTCTACATTGAATACCCGATAAAAGATTGATAACTTCTTGAGCGGGTCTTCCGTCAACAAGTTTAGCAATTCCTTGAAGGTTTCCTGAACATCCACCGATAAACTTAACGTTTTTTACCTTACCGTCAGGCGTTACGTCAAATAAAATTTGTCTACTACAAGTACCTAAAGTGTTGTAAATATTCATAATTTCTCCTTTTAATCTACTAAGTTTTCGTAAATGATAGCGTACAAGTTACCTGCTTTTTCTTCCCATTTTTTATAGATATTTTTTGCGATTTGCCTATTAGGTACGCTAAATTTTAATTCCATTACCGGTTGGTTAATATCGTTGATTTTCAAATAAACGGTGTAGGTAGAATCTTTATTCATGTAATAATCGGCAGAGCATTCTTGCTTTCTGCGATATTGTTGGCGGGTTTGCTTGATAAACGACGTAATAGATTCACGCGTGGAAGTTGGAATTTTAACGTAAAACTCCGCTAAGCAATATCTGCCTTCCGGCGTGATAGTGTAAAGCGGGTCACCGTAAGACGCCATGTTGTAGATAAAAGTTTCGTCTAAAAGTTTATTGATTATCGGCTTGCAATCCATGTACGAAATCCAAGTGTTAGAAGAACAACACATATCGATTAGCGTGTTTTCCGATAGTGGACATTCCATCTGGTCAAAGACGAATAATAATATTAATTTGTTAATAAAAGCATCGCCTTTAACAAGCATTAAATTTCTCCTTAGTTTTGTGTTTTGCGCCGAAAAATTTATCGTAAAAATAGAATAAATCTTCGCGCGTGGCGCAGTGTTTAATATTATACACAAATAAAAATAAAAAAGCAATTGTTTTGTAAAAATTGTTGATACTTCTTATATTTTGTGGTACAATATATAAAACATAACAATTTGTAGTGTTAGGCTACCAAAAAGGGGTATTTATGAGAACGAGAGAACAGTCTTTAACCGATTTTTCAGCTGTGTTAGACTCTTTGATTAATTCTAAATATTTATTTGCAGGCGCAAGGATTTTTGACGTTTTAAAAGTTATAAATTCTTCTAAAATTTTATCCGACACTTTTGAATATTTTGCCGACGGATTCGATTTTGAAGGGGTGCTTTCTAACGCACTTATCGACAATGAAGAAGGTAGGTCTTTTATTCTTCCTGAAAGTCAAACTGATGCGATAACGGTTATCTATATGCTTTTAAAAGAAATCAATAATAAAAACGCGCAACTTACCGATTTACTTGATTATTTTAACGGTGCTAAAAATTACGACCTTGCTTTTAAAAATTTCGCAAATGAAGTTTTAATCCCTTTTAGGGATTATACTATAGAAATTTGCCGTCAAGTTATAGGCAAAACTGCTGAAGAGTATAATGAAATTAAAGAATTAGACCAAGAAAAAATTGAAGTTAACGAAGTTCCAAGCGAGGTTGAAAATTCAAAGCCTTTTAATAATATGACACTTATTAGGCTTTTGGATTTAGATAGATTATCTATAACTCAGTCAAGGCAAAAAGATGAAGAAAAGGAAGAACTTATCTACGTTTTAGACGTTTTTGCTCAAGAGATTAAAAACGGTGACAAAAGCAAAATTAAACTTTCTTATCTTGCATACTACTACGCTTTAAGACCTTATAGAAAAATTCAATCAAACTTAAAAGAAATTACCGAAATTTTAATGGAAGAAAAAATTATTTAACGTTATGTATTATTTAGGTATTGATATCGGCGGTATGTCGATTAAATGTGGGCTTGTAAACGTTGAAGGGGATATTTTAGACTCTTTGGCAATCGAAACTAAAAATTATCATCAAAACGAGCAAATTGATAGAATAAAATGCTTGATAGACGACCTTTTGCAAAAAAATAACCTTGATAAATCTCAAATCAAGGGTATTGGCGTGGGTTGTCCGGGCGCTATCATGACCAAGGAAGGTTTAGTTAAGACTTCCTCCAACTTAAAGTGGACTGATTTTCCGCTTAGGGATATGCTTTCAAGCAAAACTGGTATACCCGTTAGGGTTGCAAACGATGCTGATGCGGCAACTCTTGGCGAAGTAATTTTCGGCGTGGCAAAAAATAAAAGCAACGTAATTTTACTTACCCTTGGTACTGGTATTGGTGGCGGAATAGTTATCAATAAAAAACTTTATGAAGGCCACGCGGGTACTGCTGGGGAACTTGGTCATATCGTAATGATAAAAGGCGGGCTTAAATGCGGTTGCGGTAGAAAGGGTTGTTTTGAGCAATATGCATCGGCTACTGCGCTTATTCGCCAAACTAAAGAGTTAATGCTTTTAGATAAATCTTCTATTATGTGGGATTTTTGCGATGGCGATATCGAAAAGGTAAGTGGCATAACTGCCTTTGCTTGCGCTAAAAAAGGTGATAAAACGGCAAATTTAGTAGTTGATAATTACGTTTCTTACCTTTCAGAAGGTATACTTGATTACTGTAACGTCTTCCGCCCTGAAATGATTGTTTTAGGTGGCGGAATTAGTAAAGAAGGTAGTTATTTAACTGATAAAGTTATAGATTACCTTGAAAAATATGCTTACGGTTACGAAGGTACGCCTAAAGCCGAAGTAGTAACAGCAAAACTTAAAAACGGTGCAGGCATTGTTGGTGCGGCATCTCTTATTGCCGAGGAGTTTTAATTATGAAAGCCGTAGTTCAAAGGGTTAAGGAAACTTCTTTAAGGGTAGACGGTAATTTAATATCTCAAATTCCATACGGCTTAATAGTTTATTTTGGGGTAGGTAAAGGGGATACTTTAGATAAAGCCGATTATCTCGCCTCAAAAATAACAAAGTTAAGGGTTTTTGAAGACGAAAACGGCAAAATGAATAAAAGCGTAATAGACGCTCAAGGCGAAATTATGATTGTTTCGCAATTTACCTTGTATGCTGACGTTTCGCACGGTAATAGACCGGGGTTTAGCGAGGCGGAACTTCCTGAAATTGCTAACCAAACTTACGAATATTTTTGCAAAAAAGTAGAGGAAAACGGGGTAATCGTTAAAAAAGGGGTTTTCGGTGCGGATATGAAAATCTCTCAGTTAAGCGATGGACCTGTAACTATTTTATATGAAATTTAACCTTAACGAATTTAAGTCAAATTTAAAAGAAAAATTATTCGATATGGGTGCCGATTTAGTTGGTTTTTCCAAACTTAAAACACCGCCTATACAAAGCGATGAAAGTTTAATTTACGCCGTTACGGTTGCGGTAAAACTTCCCGATAGCGTATTAAAAACTATTGAAAATAGACCAACTATATCCTACTTTCACGAATATCGTTCGGCAAACGCACTTTTAGATAGCATTAGTTTTAGATGTGCAAGGATTTTGGAAAAAGCAGGGTATAACGGCTATCCTATCGCTGCATCGCAAAGTACTGCCGATGATAAGGATAGTTACAAAGCGGTATTTTCACACAAGACGGCAGGTAGGCTTGCAGGCTTAGGCTTTATTGGTAAAAGCGGTCTTTTTATCACAAAAGAATTCGGCTCTAAAGTAAGGCTTGCCACCGTTTTAACGGATATGCCTTTAGAGGCGGAATTCCCTGTTATTGAAAATGGTTGCGGGGCTTGTGATAAGTGCGTTAAAAACTGTCCTGCAGGGGCGATAAGCGGTATTGCTTATAAAGATGGTATGAGCCGTGACGAATTCTTTTCTGCGGATAAATGTTCTAAACAAATGAAACAGTTTAACGACGTTGGTAGGGGTTCGGTTTGCGGTATTTGTATAAAATCTTGTCCGTACAATAAATTAAGTTGACAAATTTAATAAGTTATAGTATATTATCTAAAATTATAAAGTTAAAATAGCGGAATTTATATGAAAAATTACAAGATTTCTTTAGCGGGCGACCTCGGTAGTGGCAAAAGCACCGTGGGTGACGTTTTAGCGAAAAAATATTCAATGGAAAAAGTTTCTATAGGTGTAATGTTAAGGGATTTAGCCACCGAACATGGTATGGACGTTACTGCCTTTAATAAGTATATGGAAACTCATCCTGAAATTGATAACGAACTTGATAATAAACTTAAAAGTTACGAAGAAAAGCAAGGTAATTTTTTATTTGATTCAAGGCTTGCTTGGAATTTCGTTCCGTCAAGTTTTTCCGTGTATATGAAAGCGGATATTAAAACTTCGGCAGAAAGAATTTTAAAAGCGGGTAGAAGTACCGAAGTGTATGAAGATATTAACGATGCGGCGCAAAAACTTAAAGCGCGTAGGGAAAGTGAAAGTTTACGCTATAAAACCTTATACAACGTTGATATTTTAGATATGAACAATTACGATTTCGTAATAGAAACTGACGATAAAACCGCTACTCAAGTTGCTGATGAAATTATTTTAGCATTTGAAAAGTGGTTACAAAATAGATAAATTAAGAGGTGTGTTTATGCATTGGGCTGAAAAGATAGCAGAAGAAGTTATCAGTAGAAATCCTAACAAAGAAGAATACGTTTGCGCGGCTGGTATTAGTCCGTCGGGCTCCGTTCATATTGGCAATTTTAGAGATATTGCTACAAGTTATTACGTAGTAAAAGCAATCCAAAAACGCGGTAAAAAGGCTCGTTTACTTTTCTCTTGGGACGAGTTTGATAGGTTGAGAAAAGTTCCGTCTAACATCGCTCCGTTAGACCCTAACTTTGGTGATTATATCGGTATGCCTTACGCTTGGATTCCTGACCCTTACAAAAAATATTCTTCATACGCAGAATATAACGAAAAGGAATTTGAAGCTTCGCTTGAAGAATTAGGTATTGAAGCAGATTACCGTTACCAAGCAAAACTTTATACTTCAGGTAAATACGTAGAAGGTATTATCAATGCTATTAAAAAACGTAAAGAAATTTACGACGTTTTAATGGAATATAAAACTCAAGATAGTGATGAGGGCGAAAGAGAAAATTACTATCCTTTAAACGTTTACTGTGAAACTTGTAAAAAAGATACAACTAAAGTTATTTCTTCAAGTGAAGACGGCGAAGAAATCACTTACACTTGTAAGTGTGGTGCAACGCATACGGTAAAAATTAGGGAATACCACAATATTAAACTCGTTTGGAAGGTAGACTGGCCAATGCGTTGGGGTGTTGAAGGTGTTGACTTTGAGCCAGGTGGTATCGACCACGCAGCTGCAAGTGGTAGTTTCGTTGTAGCAAGTGATATTGCTAAAAACGTACTCGGCGTAGAACCACCACTTTTCCAAGGTTACGGTTGGCTTTCAATTGCAGGTCTTGGCGATATGCACTCTTCAACGGGTAACAATATCACTCCTGCAACTGTATTAAAAGTTTACGAACCTGATATGATTAGATGGCTTTTTGCTAAATACGAACCAAAAGCACCATTCTCTTTCAACTTTGACGATACTATTATCCGTCATTACAGCGAATTTGATAAAGGTTTAGAACAATTCAAAAAAGGCGAGGCTGACGAATACAATGCATCAGTTTACGAATTTAGTTTAATCAACGGTGCAGATTCTATTAATAAAGTACCTTTTGGTGTTTTATCAAGCGTTGCTACTATCGTTGACTTTAACCCAACTGCCGTTAAAGAAATTTTAGCAAAAGTAGGTGTTGAGTTTAGGGAAGAAGATAAATCTCGTTTAGAAAGGGTTAAAAACTGGATTACAGTTCACCAACCATCTAAACTTTACAAACTCTTAAAAGATAGAAACGATGAATTCTACGCAGGCTTAGATGCAGAAGAAAAAGACGCAGTTAAAAAACTTTGCGATTACCTTAAAGAAAACGCTACTATTGATGAAAAAGAAGTTCAACAATTCTTATATTCAGTAATCAATATGGAAGGTTTATCTAAAAAGGAAAATATGCTCCGTCAACAAAGATTCTTCAAAGTATTCTACAATCTTATGTTCGGTACTGATATGGGTCCAAGACTTTATCTTTTCCTTGCGGCAATCGATAAAAACGAATTTATCAACTTATTAAAATTCTAATAAAACTAAAACCCACCGAAATCGGTGGGTTTTGCTTTTAAAGTTTTAGAGTAACACCTTGTCTTTTGCTGTTAGCATCGCATAAATATACGTCAGTTTTAACTGAATTATCCGCAAATAATGTGATAATTTCAATTTCCTTATCCTTCCAATTTTTTAAGATAGGTAGGTAAAAGGTGTAATATCCTTGAGTTTTACATACTACCGACTCGAAAGGGTTACAAGGGTATGACGGTGCTCTTGACGGAAAGGCATGGTATTCGTTATCAATTTTGGCAATAACGGTAACGTTTTCATTTCCCGTAATTCCTTCGCAAGCAACGGCAAGGTAAGGATTGAGCGGTAAATCGTTTAAATTTAACTTTATAGACGATACGTTTTTAGTTTGCTTAAATTTATACGGAGCAAACAAGTTATTCGCTTTAGCGTTTGTTAAATGTACTTCGCTACTGCCGTTATACAATTTTATTGTATAAATTCTATCAATCGGGTTAGGAATACGCAAATATCGTACCTTTTTATTTGTTATTGTGTATGTGACTTTTTTGCGCAAGCCGTCAATTTCCCTATAAACGTCATCGCCAAACGAATAGTACGGTTGAGTTTGATTTTTAACGGTTTCAACCCTTTCAAGTGGAGCTTTATCAAAAGTTGCCAAATCAAGTGAAGTTTCGGCATTGTCCTTAATTTCTTGGTTAAAGAAATTTATATTATCCTTTTTATTTGCTTCAAAGTATTCAATCTCAATTCTATCGGCATAAAAAACATCGCCGAAATCCACACGTAAACAACCGCCGTCGATACGGCAGTTATCGCCAAAAACGCGAGATTTGCCATCGTAGATAGTGTTTGGGTTGTTATCAAAAGGGATAGTGCCGTCAAGTCCGCGTAAAAGGTAAGATTTTTGATTGAAAAAGGCGTCCCTTGCGTCTTTAACTTCCTTGATTTCAGTATCGCCCGAGCGGATTAAAGAACGCTTTTCAAGTGAGTCGTTATCAAGTTTAAAGCAAGCGTTTTCGTATAATTCTTCAGCGTTAGTAGGTAGCGGGATATTTTCTAAAGTTTCTAAGTGTTTAGGGCTTTGTGGGGTAATATCAAGTGCATTAACCGTATAAGCGTTTAAAATTTCATTAGTTTTAGGACTGTAAATTTCAACAGCACCGTCACATTTTAAAAGGTTGATTTCATCAATTTTGCCGTTAGTTTCGTGCAGTACTTCATATTCACAACCGATAGGGATAGCATCTGCAACTTTAGCGTTGCAAAACTCAATTAATGTAGCGCGGAAGGATTGAAGGTTTAACTTAATGCTTTCGCCGTAATTAAAAGTGCCAACGTACTTGCAAGTCGGGAAGTGATATAAAACGACTATTTTTTTGCATTTTTTAAGCCCTATTTCTTCATTTAGTGTAACGGTAATTTCCTTGTCCGTCCAACTACCGTTGCCCGTTGATAAAAATCGCCTATTTTTATCACCCCTAATTACCGCATCGTTGCCGTAATCGTTTTTAGGAATAATTCCGCTAACCAAAATATCTCTATATTTGCGGTGAAGATTAAAAATGCGAGCAAGTTTGCTAAACTCGTCGTCCCGTAAAAGCCACGGGTTAGCGTATATTTCGGGTGCTAAAATTAAATTGTGGTTAAATGCTTGATAGATAAGTTCGTCCTCAAAAAAGTCAAGGCAAGAAGAAAGGCAAACACCGTGGTCTTCGCCAAGTCTATCAAGGTTGGGTGAGTGCCCCTTAAAAAAAGTGTAAGCGCGGTTGTGTGGTGCTGTAATTTTATTAAAGGCGTGAACGTCTATATAAGTTTCTTCGCCCACCCAAAAGAAAGGAAGGGCGTATTTTTGCGGGATGCCGTAGTGAAAATGCTGTAAAACTATTAAATCCTTACTGTATTTTAAGCATTGTTTGATAGTTTTTTCAAATTCTACTTGTTTATCTTCACGGAGTTTACCGCAAACACCGTCCATTTTAAGCAGGGCGAAATTAAGGTCTTTGCAAAGGTTTACAAGCAAGTTTCTTCTCTCTTGTAATTCTTCGCCTGTATTGCCGTAACCGTCGGGCCCACACCAAATACCCATACGCGTGCCCATAAGTTTTGCCTTTTCTACTATAGGCGCGTAGCCGTTTGGAAATTGCTTTTTAATTTTTTTACTATCGCTTTTTTCGTAACCGCTAACTGCACCGTCAAGGTTGCCAGCGTCCCAAGCGTATATATCTAACTTTAATCCATACTTTTTATTTAGATAATTAAAAAAGTTTAAGTTTATTAAAGTGTGCGCTTCGGTAGAGCCTTCCATAGTGTTATTTATCCATGAAAAGTATTCGCTTTTAGACGGAGTTTTTTGCGTTAGTTTTAACTTTTTATCTTTTTCCATAAAATATCCTTTAAATTAATTATATAACAAGAAAAATGAAAGTCAATATTAAAATTTAAAATAAAAAAGTCGGTGAGTGTATTCACCGACGAGCAGTTGTATTTTTAATTACAAAAATTAGGTGTATACGGTTTGTATACACCTTTAATTTTTTAATTTTAATTACTTAGATGCTTTTAAAGCGTTGAATTTTTTAACTAAGCCAGATTTCTTGTTAGCAGCAGTATTTTTAGTGAAAATACCTTTAGTAACTGCTTTGTCAATAACAGAAACGGTTTTAGATAAAACTTTTTCAGCTTCTTCTAAATTACCATTATCAAGTAAAAGATTGAAGTTTTTGATGTAAGTTTTAACTTCTGATTTTTCGCTTTTGTTAATGTTTGCTTTCTTAGCATTTACAAGTACACGCTTTTTTGCTGATTTAATATTAGGCATGTCTATCTCCTTTAAGTTGAATCAATTTTAAACTATGGTTATTTTATCACAATTTTTTTAAACTTGCAACTGTTTTTAAGGGGATAAATACCATAATATAAATTTTTATCATAATTATTTTTAAAAACGTATATTATATAAGGGATTTTATGAGAAGTTTATTAGATTGCAATCGCCCAATAGGGATTTTTGATAGTGGAATAGGCGGTATAAACGTATTAATACGTGCAAAACGAGTAATGCCAGCTGAAAACTTTGTTTATCTTGGCGATAACGGTAATACCCCGTACGGAAACAAAAGTATACAAAAACTTAAGGATTTAAGTGCACAAAGTATTAAAAAATTGTTAGATTTTAACGTAAAGGCCATATGCGTTGCGTGTAATACACTATCAACCTCCGTTTTAGATTATATGTCTAAAATTTCGCCCGTGCCTATAATTCCAACTTTGCCAATAAACCTATCAAGTAGCAATGCAAACGCAACTTTAATTGCTACCCCAAACACTATAAATAGCAACTACGTTAAAAGTAATTTTAAAGGTGTTAGTTTATTGCCTTTGCCATTTCTTGCCAAAGAAATTGAAGATAGCGTATTTGATTTATCAAAAGTGAACGTTCGCTATGACGTTAGGGGGATAAAAGAAGGGTGCGACCTTATAATTTTAGGTTGCACACACTATTCTTTTGTAAAAAATGAGATAGAAAGGCTATCAGGGGTGAAAACTGTGGACACTCTTGACCACACCTGCAATTTGGTAGCGGAAACTATCCAAAATTTAGGTCTTTTAAATAAAAAGGGCGGTAAAATCACCTTTATTGGCGATTTTAAACGGTACAACAAAAGGGTTTACAATCACTTCAAACCCTAAAAACACCCCTAAAAATACCCCCAATCCCAAAAAAATTAAAAAATTTTTAAAAAAGTTACTAAAAGTGGTTGCAAGTTACCAAAAAGTGTGATAGAATAGTTGTATCATAAATCATAAACGGAAAGTATCGTTTGTGCGAAGAACTTTTAAAAGGGGGACAAGTTGATGTTATTCGGCGAATACGACCATCAAGTAGATGCTAAAAACAGAATAAGAATTCCAGCGCGTTTTAAAGCAACTATCGGCAACAACTACGTCTTCGTTAGGGGTTCAACAAAATGTATCAGCATTTATTCTGAAGAAGTGTTTAATGCAAGATACGGCAAGTTTACAAACGTAAGTGTTTTTGACGTTGAAGGTCAAAGGGCACTTATGGAAGTATTATCATCTTGTTACCAAGCGTGTGAAGACGGTCAAGGAAGGGTGGTAATACCAGAAAAATTAAGAATTTACGCCGGTATTGATAAAGACGTTGTTTCTATCGGTATGGGCGACCACGTAGATATGTATAGTAAAGAAGAACGTGAGGCTATGCGCACAGGCAAGCCATATAGCGAAATTATTAGCGTTCTTCAAGGGAAAATCGACTGATGGAATTTAAGCACTTACCCGTAATGTTTAACGAGTGTATGGAAAGTCTTAACTTAAAATCAGGCGGAATTTATTTTGACGGAACTTTAGGCGGAGGCGGACACGCATTGGGAATTCTTTCAAGAACTGCTCCTGAGGGCGTCCTTGTTGCAACAGACAGAGATTCTGATGCAATAGATGCTGCGAGCGAACGATTGAAAGAGTATCGCCCCCGTCTAACGATCGTAAATGACAATTTCAAGAACTTCACTAACATAATGGAAGACCTTGAAATTTTGAATATTGATGGAGCAATCCTTGATTTAGGGGTTAGTTCCTACCAACTTGATAATAGGGAAAGGGGTTTTTCCTATATGTCAAAGGAAGAAAAACTTGATATGCGTATGGATAGGAAATCTAACTTTTCAGCATACGAACTTGTTAATAACTACCCCGAAGAAAAATTAAAATATATAATATCAACCTACGGCGAAGAAAAATTTGCAAGTAACATTGCTAAAAACATTGTAAAGGCGCGTCAGGACAAGCCTATTGTTACAACGGGCGAACTTGTAGATATTTGTGATAAATCAATTCCTTTCAAGTTCAAGCGAGACGGTCACCCCGCAAAAAAGACTTTCCAAGCCATAAGGATAGCGGTAAACGAAGAACTTGACGGTTTAGATACGGCTATAAAAGATATTGTAAAGCGCTTAAAAAAAGGCGGAAGGATAGCAATAATAACCTTCCACAGTTTAGAAGATAGAATAGTAAAAACTGTATTTAAGGAATTACAAACTGCTTGTATATGCGATAAAAGATATCCTTGCGTATGTAATAAAAAGGCAGTTATAAAAGAAGTAAACAAAAAACCAATTACAGCAACCGAAGAGGAGTGTAAAGAAAACTCTCGTAGTAAATGTGCAAAACTCAGGGTTGCCGAAAAATTATAAAAATTAAGTTATAAATTAAGGAAGGTGCTAATATGTTTAATAGTAGACAATCTGACGTAATTGATAGAGAATCTTATATTGACGAATTTGAAAAACCTGTGGCAGAAGTTAAGCCACAAGTTAACACTTTCGACCAAGATAGAGAAACTTTTAATTCAAGGATTTCATCTAATTTTGAAAGACTTATTCGTCCCGACGTAAAAAGTGTTCAAGCGGAAATTATTGAACGCAATAGGGTTTACGATAAGTATACTACTGCTATTAACACAGATGCTGCTCCTTCACAAACAACTATGCAATTTAAAGGTATGCCAAGGGCTGAAATTTATCAAGACTATCGTGTTGATGAATCTCAATATCAAGCATCTGCAACCGCTCGTCCAAAAGCAAAACTTTTAATGGCAGTTTTAGTAGTTTTAATTATGGCGCTTTCAGTTCTTGTTGTATACAACTCGGCTCTTTTAAACAATATGAACGATTTAATTGGTCAAAAACAAGAACAAATTGAAGTTTTAAAAGAAACTAAAAGCCAATACGAAGAAGCCTTAAAAGAAGTTTCTAATAGCGATGCTATTAAAGATTCTGCTATAGGCAACGGTATGGTTGAATAAATAATGGAGAGTTAATTATTAACGTATTTTCAATAACTAAGGTACGAAAGAGGTTATTTGCATTGATTTGTGCAATAACCTTTATTTTTTTGTTTATTTTTGCAAGACTTTTCTACGTTCAAATAATTTGGGGTAACGAACTGCAAGTTAAAGCCCTTGACCAATGGACGAGAAATATCCCTGTTCTTGCTAAGCGCGGGGATATTTTAGATAGAAACGGTGTTGTTCTTGCAACTACTAAAAAAACTTATAGCGTGTTTGTTCGCCCCCGTGCAGTAACCGATTTAGAAGGTGTTTTATCTACGTTAAGCGAGATATTTTCCGTAGACTATGAAAGTTTAAAAAATAAGATAATATCTACAAAAACAAGCGAATTTAAGGTTGTAAAACACGCCCGACAAGAGTGTATTGATAAACTTAGTAATTACCGCTTAAGCGGTGTGTATTTTGCCGAAGACGTAACGCGGGTATATCCTTTTAATAATCTTCTTTGCCAAACACTTGGGTATACTTCTAACGACGGCAACGGTATTTCTGGACTTGAATATTATTACGATAAGTATCTATCTGGTATAAACGGCGAAATCTTATATGAATCCGATTTAACGGGCGCGGATATTGAAAGTTCTACGCCAAAATACGTATCTGCTATAGACGGTTTAAATTTAAAACTTACTATCGACTATAATATTCAACAAATAGCGGAAAGCGTAACCGATGAGGCAATGCAAGAATACTCACCAAAATCAGCGCAAACTATAGTAATTAATCCGCAAAATGGCGAAATTCTTGCAATGAGCATAAAACCCTCTTTTAACCTAAACGAAGTTCCGCTTAACGACCTTGAAACTTTGCATAAACTTGGTAGAAATACCTTAATCAGCGATTGTTACGAGCCGGGGTCTACCTTTAAAATTTTAACGGCGGCGGCTAATATTGAAGAATACATGAGTGGCAATCAAAATGCTTTTTCAAGTGAACACGTTTTTGCTAACGGTAGATATCGTTATATAGAAGGCTCTAAAATTAAGTGCTGGTCTAAGCATGATAACGGCAAGCACTCAAACGAAACGTTAAGCGATGCTTTAAATAACAGTTGTAACCCAATTTTTGTCGATATTGCTTTGTCACTTCAAAAAAACTGTTTTTATAACTACTTAAACAAGTTTGGCTACGGCAAATGTACTGGGATTGACCTTAGCGGAGAGGCTCAAGGTATGTTGCTACCTAAAGAAACTGTTAAAAATAGCGATTTAGCAAGAATTTCCTTTGGTCAAGCAATCGCTTGCACTCCTATCCAACTTGTTACCGCAACGGCAACGGCTATCAACGGCGGAAATTACGTTACACCGCATTTACTAAAGGAAGTTTATTCTAATGATAAATCAATATCGGTAAAAACTGAAATCAAACAAAATAGTAGGGTAATTTCTAAAGAAAGTTCCCAAACGATACGCGAATATCTTGAAAAAGTGGTAAGTCAAGGCTCTGGCAAACAATGTTATATCGACGGTTATCGAATTGGCGGTAAAACGGGTACTGCGCAAAAGTACGTTGACGGCGTTATTTCTCAAGGCAAGTACGTTATGAGTTTTATTGGTTTTTTCCCTGCGGATAATCCTGAATATTTATGTCTTACTATCGTAGATGAACCCGTTGGCGGAACTTACGGCTCAACGGTTGCTGCACCACTATGTAAAAAGATTTTTGAAGGTATTATTAAAGCATACAATTTGTGATAGGGGGACTTATGAAACTTTCTGAAATATTAAAGGGTGTAAAATGTATCAATCAAGAAGATTTAGATATTGAAATAACGTCCATTACTAAAAATTCTAAACAGGTGCAAAAGGGAAGTTTATTTTTTGCTGTAAAAGGGGATAATTACGATGGTTATGATTTTATTTTAGACGCGGTAAATAACGGTGCTAAAGTTGTTGTAACCGATAGAAAACACCCTTCAAATATACCGCAAATTATCGTTAGTGACGTGTATTTTGCAATGTCGAAAATGGCTTATAATTTCTATAAGCCAAAGAAAAAAAGAACAAAACTTATAGGGGTTGTAGGTACTAACGGCAAGACGAGTACCACCTATATTTTAAGGGAAATTTTGAAAGTAGCAGGTAAAAAAGTAGGGGTGGTTGGCACCCTTGGAATTACCTATAATAACTGCTTTATTGCCCCTGAACTCACCACGCCAGACAGTATTGATTTAGCCGAAATTTTAATGAAGATGTCAAACGATAATATCGAGTATTGCGTTATGGAATTATCTGCACACGGCATTGCTTTAAAGCGGGCTGAGGCATTTGTTTTTGAAGAGTTAATTTTTACTAACTGCACCCAAGACCACCTTGATTATTTTAAGACTTTTGAAGAGTACGAAAAAGTTAAAATGTCAGTATTTATCAAAAAATATACAAAGTTTTCTATTTTGAATATCGATGATGAAACGGGTAGAAAAATCTATAATAACACCAATACAAACTTTCTAACTTACGGGCTTTTAAACCCTGCTGATTCCTTTGCCATCGACGTTAATAACCGATATAACGGCATGAGTTTTACTATGAATATTTTAGACCAAATTTCACTTGTAGACACCACTCTTTTCGGCCGTTTTAACGTGTATAATTGCTTGGCGGCAGCAACGGCTGCAAGTGCGCTTGGCATTTCTATTGAGGATATCGAAAGGGGTATTTATAAAGTTAATACCGTGCCGGGTAGATTAGAGTTTATTGAGGAGTTTAACGGCGCTTATATTTACGTTGATTACGCGCATACGCCTGACGGTCTTTTAAACACTTTAACCGCCCTTCGTGAAGTAACTAAAAATAGATTGATTTTAGTTTTCGGTTGCGGTGGTAATAGGGATAGTGAAAAGCGAAGTGTTATGGGAGAAATTTCAGGCGAGTATGCTGACTATACTATAATCACTACCGATAACCCACGTTACGAAGAGCCTTATAAAATAATTTCGCAAATAGAGTGTGGCTTAAGAAAAAAATCTCTATCATACATAACTATACAAAATCGTTACATGGCAACGGGCTATGCTATCGAAATGCTTAAAAAAGGTGACGTTTTAGTTGTTTGCGGTAAGGGAGCGGAAAATTATCAAGAAGTTATGGGGGTAAAAACTCATTATGAGGACAAAGAGGCAATTCGTGAAATTATTGCAAAGATAAAATTTAGTGGTGAATTATTTTGAAAATTAGTTTGATAGTATTTTTAACTTCGGCGGTATTATCGGTAATTTTAGGTTATCTAACGATACCGCTTTTAAAAAAACTTAAGATAGGACAAACAATTTTATCTTACGTTAACGAGCATAAGTCAAAAAACGGCACTCCAACGATGGGTGGATTGTTTTTTATATTATCCGCTATTATAGTCTTTTTCTTATTTGCAGGGGAAGATAAATATATTTCCGTACTTTCAATTTGCATTATTTTAGGCTTTTTAATAGTAGGTTTTATCGATGACTTTATCAAGATTAAAAATAAAGAAAATCAAGGCTTAACGGCAGGGCAAAAATTAATCTTTCAAATTAGCATTTCTCTAATTGCATCAGTTTTTGCCTATAAAAACGGCTTTGACTTTTTATACTTGCCATTTACTAAAAATACCGTTTTTCTTGGGGTAGGTTCAATATTTTTTAACTTTTTCGTGTTTATTGCTACCGTAAACGGGGTTAATTTAACTGACGGGCTTGACGGATTGTCTGCAAACGTTAGTTACGTGGTTTTTTTAATACTTTCCGTTATTATTACCCTTGAAATATCCTTTAACGGCGAAGGTTACGTAAGCGTTAACGAGTATAAAAACCTATCCTTGCTTTCCGTTTGTTTAGCGGGTAGTATTTTTGGTTACTTGGTATTTAATACCAACAAAGCGTCGGTTTTTATGGGTGATACCGGTTCGCTTGCGATAGGCGGGGGAATTGCATCTTTTGCCGTATTTAGCGGTAATACTTTGTATATCCCAATAATAGGGGTAGCCTTTGTTGTAAGTATTCTTTCGGTAATAATTCAAGTTATTTATTTCAAAAAGACGGGGAAAAGGGTGTTTTTAATGTCACCTTTTCATCATCACTTACAGCTTAAAGGTTTTAAGGAAAGCAAAATTACATTTTGGTATTTATTCGTTACTACAATCATAGGTATAATTGTAATTGTTTCATTGTTATAGGAGAGTTATGTACACAAAATTAACGTCGTTTTTAATAGTAGGTATGAAAAGAAGTGGTTTTAGTATTGCTAAACTATTGCTTGAAAGGGGTGGCGTCGTTTACCTTTACGATGACGCTGAAAATAAGCAAGTTCTTGAAAATATAAGCGAAATCGTAGCGCTTGGTGGGATAAAAGTTACTAACGTTGATAAAACCTTGCAAAATATCGACGTTTTAGTACTAAGCCCAGGTGTTCCCGTCGATAACGATATAGCGGTAAAGGCAAGGGGACTTAAAAAACGCATCGTAGGGGAGTTAGAGCTTGCAAGTTATTTTATTACTAACCCTTTAATTGCGGTAACTGGTACAAACGGTAAAACTACGGTATGCTCTATGGTTTCGCACGCGCTTACTACCGCTAACGCAAAAAACTTGTTGGTTGGCAATATAGGTAATCCTTTATCTAACGTAGTTAGCGAATTTGATAACGACACTATAGGCGTAGTTGAAGTTTCAAGTTTTCAGCTTGAAACAACGGCGCGTTTTACACCGCATATTGCCTGCATTTTAAACGTAACGCCCGACCATTTAGATAGGCATTACAATATGGAAAACTATCTATACTTAAAACGCAAAATTATAATGAACCTTCGTGAAAGCGAGTTTGCCGTATTAAATTACGATGATGAAAACGTAAGAAACTCAGCCGAAAAAACGCGCGCAAAGGTAGTTTTCTTTTCTAAAGACAATAAGGTGGCGGATTGTTTCGTTGATAACGGCGTTATTATTTTTAATAACGAAGAAATTTTAAAGGTTGCGGATATTTCTATAGACGGTTTACATAATCTTTACAATACTTTAGCAGTGGTTTGCATTTTAAAACTTATCGGTTTAACTTGCGATGAGATAAAATACGGCATAGCCACTTTTAAAGGTGTAAAACACCGCATACAAGAAGTTGCAGAGATTAACGGCGTTACCTTTTATAACGATTCTAAATCAACTAACCCCGATTCCTGCTTAAAAGCGGTGGAAACAATGACTACTCCTACCGTGCTTATAATGGGCGGTTACGATAAAGGTTTTGATTACAATCAATTATTTAGCGAACTTAAAAATTCGCAAACGGTAAAAAGTATAGTTTTAACGGGTGCATCGGCAAATGCAATGTTTCACTCGGCAGTAAAATCGGGAATAAGCGAACTGTCTATAATAAGCGATTTTGCTTTGGCAATTAAGGTGGCAAAAGACTTGGCAAAAAGTGGCGACTCGGTATTGTTTTCGCCTGCAACTTCAAGTTTTGATTTGTTTAGCGGTTATGAAGAAAGGGGAGATAAATTCATTGAAATCATCAATGCTTTCAAATAAAAAAAGAGGGGATTTATTTATCCCCTTAATTGTTTTTTTAGTGGCAATTTTTGGGCTTGTTATGGTGTATTCCTCTTCAAAATACTCTGCCGAGGTTAACTATAACGATGAATTTTTCTACTTTAATAAACAACTTGTAGGCTTTTTAATAGGTGCGGTTGGCTTTATATTTTTTTCGATAATCGATTATAAAAAAATAGAAAAGTTTAGGGTTGGGTTTTTAATATTTTCTATAATCTTGCTGTCCCTTGTATTTACCCCTTTAGGCGTTGAAAACTACGGCGCTAAACGATGGATAAATTTAGGGATTTTTACTATTCAACCATCGGAGATTGCTAAATTTGCATACATAATTTTTGTTAGCGGATACTTCAATAAAAACCATAGCCGAAAAAACTCGTTTTTAGGTGTTTTACCCGTAATTTTAATAGGTTTGATACTTGCCGTTTTAATAATGCTTGAACCTAATATGAGTATTACCGTTTGCATTATGGCATTAATGGTTAGCATGCTGTTTTTGTCTGGGGTAAAACTTAAATATTTGCTTTTTTTAATACTGCCGTTATTGGTGCTTGCGCCTGTTTTAATCATAGCCGAACCGTACCGTATGAAAAGGTTAATGGCATTTTTAAATCCTTGGGCTTCGCCTAAGGGCGAAGGTTATCAACTAATACAATCACTATACGCATTGGGTAGCGGTGGTTGGTTTGGCGTTGGGCTTTTTAATTCTCGCCAAAAATTTAGATTTTTGCCTTTTGCGGAAAGCGATTTTATTTTATCCGTCATCGGCGAAGAGTTTGGGTTTATTGGTACGGCTCTACTATTTATACTCTTTTTCATTTTACTGCTTAGAGGAATGCGTGCGGGGATAAAGTGCAAAAGTTATTTTGGATATATGCTTGCTACGGGAATAACTGTAATTTTTATTATTCAAGTTTGCGTAAACGCGCTTGTAGTTATGGGTAGCATTCCGCCAACAGGCTTGCCTTTCCCGTTACTTAGTGCAGGAAATACTTCACTTATCGTTTATATGTCGGCTTTTGGGCTTTTGTATAACGTTTCTAAAGACGGAGACCGCTACTAACTTTAACTTATCTTGTTTACTTTTCATAGACTGTAAAGTAAAGAGGTGTTTATGGGTAAGTTTGTGATAAACGGCGGTAAAAAATTATATGGCGAAGTTGATATTCAAAGTGCGAAAAATGCTATTCTTCCGTTGATTGCATCTACTGTTTTATTAGATTTTGAAGTGGCTTTTTTAAAAGTTCCCATGCTAAAAGACGTTTTAGTTATGCTTGAAATAATTAAGGCTTTGGGCGGTAAATATCGCTACGAAAATCAAGTTTTATTTATCGATTGCTCAAACCTTAATAAAAGTGAAATTCCTGAAGAATTGTCCTCAAAAATACGTGCGTCGGTATTTATAACGGGCGGGGTGTTATCCCGAACGAAAAAGGTGGATTTTTATCGGTCTGGTGGGTGCGATATAGGTTCACGGCCAATTGATATGCACCTTGACGGACTTTGTATGCTCGGCGGTAAAATTTCAGGCGAAGATAAAATATCTATCAAGTGCGATAAACTAATAGGCAAAGAGATAAATTTAAAATGCAAAAGCGTTGGCGTTACTGAAAATTTAATAATTGCATCTGTTTTAGCCGAGGGTACTACTACTATAAAAAACTGTGCAAAAGAGCCGGAAATTGTTTGTTTAGCAAACTTTTTAAATGGTTTAGGTGCAAAAATTAAAGGCGCGGGAAGGTCGGTTATAGAAATTGAAGGGGTGGAAAAACTAACTAAGAAAAAACATTTTTTTACCCCTATAAGCGACAGGATAGAAGTAGGCACTTTTCTTTTGGCGGTAATGACTACGGGCGGGGAAATAGAGATTAAAAACGCGAATTTCATACATAACTCTGCATTAATAAAAAAAGTTTATAATAACGCTTGCAAAATTGCTGTATTTAGTGATAGAATATATATAAAAGCAATGGGCATAGGTGTGAGTCACGGTTATTTAAAAACCGAGCCTTATCCCTGCTTTCCAACCGATTTGCAACCGCAGTTTTCCGTTTACTCGTCAACCCTTAAGGGTTTAACCATTATTGAAGAAGGTGTTTTTGACGGTCGGTTTAATCAGCTTAACGAACTTAAAAAGTTCGGCGCTAACGTCACGGTTTTGGGTAAACGCGCAGTTATTGAAGGTGTGCCCGAGTTGTACGGGGCGGATACTAAAGCGTTAGATTTACGCGGTGGCGCTGCAATGCTTATTGCAGGCTTAAAAGCACTTGGAGCTACCACGGTAAGCGATGCTGAAGTTATAGAGCGCGGTTATTTAAATATCGATAAAAAATTCAGTCTGCTCGGTGCGGACGTTAAAAGGATAGATTAGGCTATGAAGTACAAAAGACTACTTGTTTTTGTAACGTCAATGATTTTTTTCACGGCATTGGTAATATGCTTTTTTGCCGTGTTTAAAACTGCTGAAATTTACGTTGACGTAAATGCCGTTTCAGGTTCTAACGAAGAGGTAGCGGATAAGGTTCAAGCCCTTTTAAAAGACAAGGAAGGCAAAAACCTACTTTTTATTTCTACCGAAGATATTGAAAAGGAAATTAACGGTGCATCAAGTTACGCAAAGGTAACTAAAGTAGTAAAAAAATATCCAAACAAACTTGAAGTTTTTGTGGAAGAGCGCGTTGAAAAATTTGCTATTCAATACGAAAATAAATACTACACGCTTGACGAAGAACTTCACGTTTTAAACGTTAAAGATACAAACGTTAATAATATAGACGGCCTTCCAAACCTTTTGATTAGCTTTGATATTGCCGATATTGATACAAGCACTATCAAAATTGGCGAAAATCTTAAAATTTACGATGAAAAAACCATGGCGTATTTTAAGGGAAATATCAATGCCTTAGTTGAAAAAAGGGGGGATATTGATAGTATTGCCATAACCGTTAAAAAGGAAAAATTCTATTTCAGAAGGCTTACTTTAAAAATGCGTGAAGGTATGGTTATCAATATCGATAAAGCGGATATAAGAACTGATGAAAAAATCTTAAAAGCCCTTGAGTTTTATTACGCGTCGCCAAACAAAGGCGACTATACTGAGTATTTCGTAAACGTGTTAGACTCTACTGGCGAAATTAACGTAGGAACTTAATAAAATATAGAAATAAGACCTTGACAAAATTAAGGTCTTATTGTATAATATACAATAAAGGTAATTATGCTTAAAGATTGTTTAGCGGTACTTGAAATCGGTACTTCAAAAATTAGTTTAATAATAGGCGAAAAAAGTGTAAACGGTACTTTTGCTTTCAGGGCGAAGGAAACGGAAGATTATTACGCTTTTTTTGATGGAGAGTTTGTTGACGTAAAGTCGCTTGAAGATAAAATTAAAACTCTATACAATAGGGTGATTGATAATAGCGAATTAAGTTCAATAACTAAAATTTACGTGGGTGTTCCGGGTGAGTTTTCTAAAGTCCTTTCTAAAAACTATAGGATAACTTTTAACAAATACAAAACGGTAGGCGTAAATGAACTTAAAACCCTTTTCGAACTCGGTTTTGACTCTACTGATTGTGAGTATTCACTTATTCATCGCTCGGCGGTGTATTACGTTGTTGATAACGTAAAAACGCATAAACCTATCGGTAAAAAATGCTCTTCACTTGGCGCAAGGCTTTCTTACTCTATGGTTAGCAATAACTATATGGAAGTTATTTCAGGCATTTTAAAAAGAATAGGCGTAAAAACTATACACTACATAGCCGAAGATTTTGCCGAATCGCAATATTTATTCCCAGAATCTCAACTTGACGAATGTAAGATTATTATAGACGTAGGTAGTGCAACTACTTCATTGTCTATTGCCTGTGGCGAAGGTTTACTTTATTCAAGTGCCTTTCCTCTTGGCGGTGGGCTTATAACGGCATATTTGTCGGACAAGTTTATGTGCGATTACGATGTTGCCGAAGTTTTAAAACGCAAGCTTAATCTTGGCTTAAGGGAAAATTATACGGCTACCTATCTCGTTGACGATAAAACCCTTGGCACCTATACTTTTTCACGCGATAGGGCAAACGAGGTTGCTAAAGACCTTTTAGATACTATAGCCGAAAAGTGTGATAAAGCCCTTTCTCTTTGCACGTTAAACGTCCCAAGCGACGTTGAAACGTACTTTACCGGTGGCGGTATCACTATGGTTAGGGGTGCGGTTGAATATATCTCTTCAAGGCTTGGGGTATTGCCAAAAACAGTCGTTCCTAATTTACCACACTACAACAAACCTATTTATTCTGCTAAGTTATCATTGTTATACGTAGCACATAAATATTGTAACAATAAAATCTTTTTCACATAAGGAGTATTTTTTATATGTTTAACGAAGAAATGAACGCAATAAATCCTAATTTAAACGTTTGTAAAATCAAGGTAATCGGCGTAGGCGGTGGCGGTAATAACGCGGTTAACCGTATGCTTGATGAGAATATTCAAGGCGCTGAATTTATCGCTATCAACACGGATTTACAAGCGCTTATGTTATCTCATGCTGACCCTAAAAATAGGCTTCAAATCGGTAAAGAAAAAACCCAAGGTTTAGGCGCAGGTTCTTTCCCGGAAATCGGTGAAAAAGCAGCCGAAGAAAGTAGGCAAGAAATTGAAGAATTATTAGAAGGTGTTAACCTTTTATTCATTACTGCAGGTATGGGTGGCGGTACTGGTACAGGCGCTGCACCGGTTATTGCAAGAATCGCTAAAGAAAAAGGTTGCGTTACCGTAGCCGTAGTTACTAAACCGTTTGCTTTTGAAGGTAAACGCCGTGAAGAAAATGCTAAACGCGGTATTGCTAACCTTGCTAAATTCGTTGATACTTTAATCGTTATCCCTAACGATAAGCTTTTAGATTCTCTTGATAAAAATACCTCAATGGTCGATGCGTTTAGAATTGCTGATAACAATTTAAAACAAGCAATTTGCGGTATTTCTGACCTTATTACAATGCCAGGTCTTATCAATCTTGACTTTGCTGATATCAAAGCGGTAATTCAAGGTCAAGGCTTAGCACACATGGGTGTTGGTAGGGCAAAAGGCGAAAATAGAATTGTTGAGGCTGTTCGTCAAGCGGTATCTTCGCCAATGCTTGAAACTACTATTGAAGGCGCAAGAAATATCATTTTAAATATTACTGGCGACCCTAAAATGTCACTTGGCGACGTTTACGAAGCAACTAACCTTATCCACGGTGTTGTTGATTATTCTGCTAATATTATTTGGGGTACAAATACTTCTCCTGACCTTCAAGACGAAGTTATTATTACCATCATTGCAACAGGCTTTATCGATAACGACCAACAAGAACAAAGGGTTATCCCTAACTTTGAACCACAAGTACAACAACCAGTACAACCAGTACAACCAGTTGTTGAAACACCAGTAGTGGAAGAAGAAAAGGTTGAAGAAGTTGTTGAAGAACCACAACAACCAAAGAGGGAGATACCTCCGTTTGTTAAGAAGCTTTTTGGCAAAAAATAATTTAAAAGCGTATAAACGGCGCAATACTGCGTTTGCTGTAAAGTTTATCGACCCCGATAACCAAAAAGGTTAATCGTGTCCGTTAAACTTTACGAGCCTTGTCTTGCTTGTTTCTACACTTTTAAATACTCACATTATTAAACAAAATATAATGGTAGGTTGTAGTTACCTACCATTTTTTGTGCCTTGTCTAACTCGTATCTATCCTTTTAATGCGCACTTTATTAAAGGGTTATTGTGTTAGGGTGAAAGCAATCTATATTTTTTAGCAATAAAAAAGCCTTGCTTACTGCAAGGCGTTTTTTATTTAGAAGATGGACTATTCAGCAGGTTTGTCCTTTTCTGCGTTATAAGCGTCTAATACTGCGCTAATAAGCATTTGGCGTGTTTCTGTGTTGATAGGGTGAACGATGTCATTATATTTACCGTCCGCACCTTTTCTTGAAGGCATTGCTATAAAATTACCTTCTTGTCCTTCTATAACTTTAATGTCGTGTACTACAAAACAATCGTCAAAAGTTATAGATGCAACTGCTTTAAGCTTGCTGTCTTCTTTTTGTACTAAGCGTACCCTTACGTCTGTGATTTTCAATTTCCTTACCCCTCAATATTTTTTCAAGTTAGCTACAACTTTATACTATTATACACTATAAATTATACAATTTCAATAGAAAAATCAAATTTTTTTCTCAAAATATACACTTTTAATGCAAAAAATGCGTAAAAATCGATAAAAATTGAATAAACATTTTTTTATTTTTTCTATCATATAATATGTTAAAGGTGTAAATATGAAGGTTCATTTTTTAGGAATTGGCGGTGTGGGAATGTATGCGCTTGCCGAACGATTGTTTGCTTTAGGTATGCAAATTAGTGGTAGCGATATTGAGTGTAACGAACTGATTGATATCCTTAAACAAAAGAATATTAACGTTTATTTAAAGGATACTCCGCTAAGTGTAATAGAAGATTGTGACGTTATAATTTATTCTTCCGCAATTAAAAGCGGGGATATAAATTTAGAGTATGCTAAAAAATTAAATAAGTGCATATATTCACGGGCGCAAGTGTTGGGGGAAATGTTTAAAGTTTATTCACTATCAATCGGTGTTGCAGGTAGTCACGGTAAAACGACTTGTACGTCTATGATTGCAAATATTTTAAACGTAAGCAATTTATCCTTTACCGCTTTTATTGGTGGGGCGGACGTAAATCTTAATAGTTACGTTTATAAAGGGGATAATATCCTGCTTGCCGAAGTTTGCGAGTATGAAAGAAATATAAGTTTTATAACCCCAACAGTCTCCGTGCTTCTAAATATAGATGACGACCATTTAGACACTTATAAAACCGTTAAAAATTTAAAAAGTGAATTTTTTGCCTACTTAAACAGGGCTAAAACAAAAATTATTAATGCGGACGATTTTTTGCTTAATGAGTATCCTTCAAAAAACGTATTGACCTACGGCGTTAAAAATGATTGTAATTATAAAGGTTACGATATTAAAAGTAACGGGGGAAGATACTCTTTTAAATGTAAAACTTTAAAAGGTGAAGAATTTACCGTTAACCTAAAAGTATACGGCTATCATAATATCTATAACGCACTATCTGCTATTGCCGTATGCGATAGTTTAAATATTCCGCGTAATATTATAAAATTGGGGTTAGAAAATTTTAATGGCGTTAAGCGAAGGTTTGAGTTTTTAGGGGAGTATTGCGGTAAAAAAATTATAGCGGATTATTGCCATCATCCAGAAGAAATTAAAGGTACGCTTGCTATGGCAAAAGAGGTGTTTAAGGGTGATTATTTGCCTATATTTCAACCGCATACTTACAGTAGAACAAAACTTTTGTTTGATAAGTTTATATCAGTTTTTACTAATGAAAACGTCGTTATTTTTAAAGAGTATTCCGCACGTGAAAAATATGATATTTTAGGTAGTGCCAAGCGCTTAAGTGAAGGCTTAATTGGCAGTTTATACTTTGAAGAAATTGGCGAAATTTTAGGGTGTATAAAATCTTCTAAAAAAAATAACGTTTTAATTTTAGGCGCAGGCAATTTTTACGATAAAATCAAAAAATATACAAAAAATTATACGGTGTAACACAAACAGTTACACCGTATTTTGTTTAAAGTAAGTTTAATGTAAATTCAGTAAATTTTTCGCCTTTTTCTATATGCTTAACGGCATTTTCAAAATGCTTTTGCGTATACTCAAATTTATAATCCATCATATTGAAATATTTAAAGTTTACCGCTTTATGAACAAGTAAGTTTACGCTTATTTCAACGTAGTCATAACCACTTCTTATAAAGTTAATTGCAAGTTGTTTATTGAATACTGTTGATAAGCATAATTTTTGATTGTTACTGCTAATACCAGTTATAGCAACTTCCGCTTTGTTTGATGCTACTTTATTAATATAGTCAACTGAAATATCCGTATCGCTAACGTAAACTACTTTACGGCATTTTCTATTGCCGGTAATTTCTTCAACTTGCTTTTCAGTAGTTTTGTCGCACTTGATAGTGTAGTAGATATCAGTTTTTCTTGCAATTTCAAGGTTAGAATCGTCATCGTCAATTAAAATAGGTACTGCTTTGTAGTAGGATACCAATTGTGCGATAATGTTACCTAAAATATTGCCACCGATAATTGCAACGTAGTCGCCCTTATTAATTTTAAGTTTATCAACAACGGCAAGCGCAATGGAAAGATGGTTTAAATAAAGTGCGTCCTTTTCGGTAATACCCTTTGGCATAACCTTAACGTATTCTTTAGGAATTACAGTAAATTCCTTTAAAAAACCAGCATTTGCGTAAGGTTTTATACCTTTTTGAATAGCGTCTTCAGGCAAGTCGCTTTCAAGCATAGGGCAAAGGTAAACAAGTTCGCCTTTGTTGTAATACGATGATTCTTGGAAGGTTTCGCTAATTTGACCTACCGCGATTGTTGATGGAGTAACAGGGTAGGTACTTTTAATATCGCCCGTGTACAAATCAATATCGTTTTTGGTAATTACGCAACGTGTGATTTTTACTTTAACGTCATTAGCGCGTTCAAGTTGCTCAACGGTATTAAATTTTGAAATTTGATTTTTTGCTGTTATTTGCCAATTTATCATAGTTATTGAGATTATACACTTATTTTTAAAATTTTGCAAGCGAAAATTTCATTTTGCAAAAAAAAGTAAATTTATTAAAAAAAGAGTAAATTATGCTTTTCAAAAAGTTGACTTATGCTATTTTTTAATATATAATATCAAAGTAATAATTCAAACGAGGTGTTAATATGAGAGAAAATATTCATCCAGAATACAAGCTTGTAACAGTACAATGCGCATGCGGTACTACTTTCCAAACAGGAACAACTAAGAATGTTGACGTTCTTAAAGTTGATATTTGTTCTAAGTGCCATCCGTTCTTTACAGGTAAACAAAAACTTGTAGATGCTGGCGGACGTGTAGATAAATTTAAAAAGAGATACGGTATTTAATATATCGTATAAAGTGTACCTAATTGGTATAGTAATGGCGCTAAGATTTAACACTTAGCGCTTTTTATTAGCAAGGCTACGGGTATACTTCAAAATTTATAATAATAAGTTGGCGTTATGAAAAAAGAAAAGCAAACTAAAACTTCAATAGGTGGCCAAGCCGTTATAGAAGGCGTTATGATGCGCGGTAAAACTGCAATGGCTACAGCCGTACGTGATGAAAGGGGTGAAATTCTTTTAGAAACCAAAAGAATTACTCCTGCGTCTAAAAAGTGCGGTTTTTTAAAACTGCCTATAATTAGGGGTTTTATTGCGTTTTTCGATTCTCTTGTTGGCGGAACTAAAGTATTAATGCGTTCTGCTACGGTATTTGGTGAAGATGAGTCAAGTTCATTTGATAAATGGCTTTCTAAAAAAACGGGTGTTAATGCTACCGATATCGCCATTTACTTAGGCGTAGCTTTAGGTTTAATGCTTTCATTATTCCTTTTCTTCTTCTTACCGCAAATGCTTGCCGATTTATTTACCTTTATAAATCCCAATTCTATTTGGTATTATCTTATAGAAGGTTTAATCCGTATACTTATATTCGTAGGTTATATTCTGCTTACTTCCTTGCTAAAAGACGTAAAGCGAACCTATATGTATCACGGTGCGGAACATAAAACTATATCTTGCTACGAAAAAGGTTTAGATTTAACTGTAGAAAACGTTAAAACTTGTACGCGCGTTCACGATAGATGTGGTACAACTTTCATGTTTATCGTTATGTTTGTAAGTATTTTAGTTTTTGCTACGATAAACGGTGTGCTTAACCATTTTGGCGTTGAGTTTGCAGGTGGACTTGGTAAAGTTTATAGATTTTTATTAAAACTTGCTTTTTTACCACTTGTATCGGGTATTTCTTACGAGATTTTAAAGCTTTTATCTAAAACTTCTTCAAAGTGGGTAATAATTTTTAAATTCCCAGGTTTGTTACTTCAAAGAATTACAACGAAAGAACCAACCGACGATATGATGGAAGTTTCTATTACCGCTTTTAAAAAGGTTCTTGAAATGGATGCCGATGAAAGTGTTAAAGAAGAGGAGTTTAACGTGTTTGGCGGAACTAAACTCTTGCTTGAAAAGGTTAAAAAACTCCTCGCGTCTAAAGGTATTACTGAAGATAGCGATGCGGAGTGGATTGTTGTTACCGCAACGGGTTACGAACGCAGTCAAATTCCGTTAAATCTTGCAGTTAATAAGGATATGACCGAAAAGGCGTTTGCTTTATCTGTTAAACGTTCGGAAGGTGTGCCTCTTTGGTACGTTGTAGGCGATACTGATTTTTACGGCTACAAAATCAACGTTGACGAAAACGTTTTAATTCCAAGACCTGAAACGGAAGAATTATGTTCTTTGGCTATCAATTATATTAATAAAGATAGTAGCGTATTGGATTTATGTACGGGTAGCGGTGCTATTGCCATTGCTATTCAACTTAAAACTCGTGCAAAGGTTACGGCGGTTGATATTTCAAGCGAGGCTTTACAAGTAGCTAAAACTAACGCATCAAACAACAATGCTAACGTAGAATTTATAAGGTCGGATATGTTTAATAATTTATCTGCGACCTATGACTTTATTTTAACAAACCCACCATACGTTAAAACGGGTGATTTAAAAGATTTACAAGCGGAAGTTCAGTGCGAACCTAAACTTGCACTTGATGGTGGTATGGACGGTCTTAAATTTTATAGGATTATCGCTGATAACGCCTATGATTTCTTAAATGACGGCGGTATGGTTATTGCCGAATTTGGTATAGACCAAGCAAGCGATATTGTAGAAATATTTAAAAACACAAACAAATATAAAAACGTTCAAATTGTAAAAGATATAAACGGTATTGAAAGAATTATAAAGGCGGTTAAACTATGACAAGTAAACTTGAAGATATTCTTGCAAGATATGAAAAACTTAATACTTTAGTAGCAGACCCCGAAGTAATTAAAAATATCGACGAGTGGCGCGGTTATACAAAAGAACTTGCATCAATGGAAGAAATTGTTGATAAGTTTAAGGAGTATAAGAAGGCAGAACAAGAAAAACTTGATGCTGAACAATCTCTTACAGTAGAAACTGACCCTGAAATGAAAGAGTTTTTACAAGAAGAAGTTTTAACCTTAAAAGATAAACTTGCAGACATTACCGTAGAATTAAAAACAATGCTTATCCCTAAAGATGAAAACGACGATAAAAACGTTATTATGGAAATTAGGGCAGGCGCAGGTGGTGAAGAGGCTGCACTTTTTGCATACGAACTTTATAGAATGTACGTGTGCTATGCCGATAAACATCGCTTTAAAACGGAAGAAATAGATTCAAACCCAACTGAACTTGGCGGTATTAAGGAAGTAACTTTCTCTATCGTAGGTAAGGGCGCTTATTCAAAATTAAAGTTTGAAAGTGGCGTGCACAGGGTACAACGTGTTCCTGAAACGGAATCACAAGGTAGAATTCAAACTTCAACGGCAACTGTAGCCGTTCTTCCTGAAGTTGAAGACGTAGAAGTTAAAATTGAAGAAAAAGACCTTAAAATCGATACTTATAGGGCAAGCGGTGCGGGCGGACAACACGTTAATAAAACGGAAAGTTGTATAAGAATGACTCACCTTCCTACGGGTATAGTAGTTACCTGTCAAGATGAACGTTCGCAAATAAAAAACCGTGAAAAAGCCTTAAAAGTATTAAAATCAAGGCTTTACGATTTCTATAATTCCGAATATCGTAAAGAATACGATGAAAACAGAAAAAGCCAAATTGGTACCGGTGACCGTTCTGAAAGAATTAGAACTTATAACTTCCCACAAGGTAGGATAACCGACCATAGGATAGGTTTTACACTTCACTCGCTTGATAATTTCTTGTCGGGTGATATAGATGAAATGATTGAAGCACTTGCTATTGCTGATAAAGAGGCAAAACTTGCAGGTGAAGAAGATATTTAAGAGGTAATTATGAAAATTTCTAAAAAAGCATTATCAATTCCTGCATCAATGACTTTAGAAGTTACTGCTAAAGTTAACCAACTTAAAAAAGAAGGTAAATCAATTATTGGTTTTACTGCGGGCGAACCTAATTTTAATACTCCTGATTATATTATTGAAAGTGCTAAAGAAGCCCTTGATAAAGGTATAACTAAATATACACCGGTAGCGGGTATGCCTGAACTTAAAAATGCTATTTGCAAAAAGTTCCTTGATGATAACGGTTTAGTTTATACACCTGACCAAATTATCGTTTCGGACGGTGCTAAAGCATCGCTTTTCCACGCAGTTTACGCACTTGTTGATGACGGTGACGAAGTTGTTATTCCTGCTCCGTTCTGGTTCTCTTATGAAGAACAAGTTAAAATTTGCGGTGGTAAATGCGTAATCGTTAACACTAAAAAGGAAAACGGTTACAAAATGACGGCTGAAGAACTTGAAAATGCCATCACGGATAAAACTTCTACTATTATGCTTAACTCTCCATCTAACCCAACTGGTGCTATTTATACTTATGAAGAATTAAAAGCACTTGCTGAAGTTGTAGAAAAACATAATTTAACGGTAATTTCTGATGAAATTTACGAAAAACTTATCTATGACGGCAACAAACACGTTTCAATCGCTTCAATTTCCGATTATATGAAGGAAAACACTATCGTTATAAACGGTGTAAGTAAAACTTACGCTATGACGGGTTGGAGAATTGGTTACTTAGCGGCACCTAAAGCGCTTGCAGGGGTTATTGCAAGGGTTCAAGGCCATACGACAAGTAATGCTTGTTCATTTGCTCAATACGCATCAGTTACCGCATTAAGCGCAGGCGAAGATATTATTGAGTCTATGAGAAAGGAATTTGACGAAAGGCGTAAATATATGATGTCAAGGCTTGATGCTTTAAATCTTACCTATATTAAGCCTGAAGGTGCTTTCTATTTATTTGTTGACGTTTCTAAATATTTCGGTAAGGAAATTGAAGGTAATAAGATTGACGGAAGTATGAGTTTTGCATCAATTTTAACAGAGTACGGCGTTGCTGTAATACCAGGCCTTCCATTCCATGCAGATAACTTCATTAGATTCTCTTATGCGGTGTCAATGGACGATATTAAAAACGGCTTTGATAGGCTTGAAAAATTCCTTACTTTAATTAAATAAAGTGTTCATAAATAGCGGTAAAATGTATCAAAAGTATACTTTTACCGTTCTTTTTACAAAATTTTTACAAAAATTTTTCAACTTTTTTTCAATTTGCTATTGAAATCTTTAAATTTATCATTTATAATATAATTACCAACAAAAATGGAGGACTTAAAAATGATTAAAATTGTTTATGGACCAAAAGGCTTCGGTAAAACTAAAATTATGCTTGATGAAGTTAACAAAGCAAGTGGCGAAGCGAGAGGCAACGTTGTATTTATTAGTGATAAGCGCTTTAATACTGTAAATATTAACTTTAACGTAAGATGTTGCTATGCTGAAGATTTTGATATTGATACAGCACAAGCATTCAAAGGTTTCTTAAACGGTTTACTTGCCGGTAATAGTGATATTGAATACGTATTTATCGACGGTTTAAAGAGAATTATAGGTGATGATTTAAGGGGTGGTAAAGCACTTTTTAAATCTATTAGACAACTTAAAAAATCTTATCCAAATCTTAAATTTGTAATTTCGGTAAGTGCTGCTAAAGAAGAACTTCCTGCTTACATTAGTAGATACGTTGACTAAGATGGGTAAATTAAAATTATTTAATGAAAACCTTGAAATCGGTGGGTATAAATTACCTACCGATTTTATATGTATAGATAACGCATTGTTAAACAAGGTAAAAGACCTTGATTTTTATAGCGGTTATAAATTTATTTTTGAGTATTTATCATCGTCAGCGTTGCCGTCTAACGCATTTGATAATTTAAACGGCGTTGAGTTTCCGCTTTCCGTTGTTACTTTTGATGAAAATATTTCGGCAGTTGAGATGTTTGATGGTAAAAATGCTATTTATACCGATTATATCCTTGATTTTGATGATATATTTTTAAAAATTTGTTCGGCTATTACTGTGTTTGCGCTTATATACGTAGATTTTGTTAATTCAAATCTAATTTCTTTTGGGGATAGTTTAAACGTAGCTTGTCCTTCGTGCGATTTTATTTTACCCCTTTCGTTATATATTGCAAAAAAATGCGGGCTTAATATTGGTAAAATTATTTTGGGAACAACTTCGCATTTTGACGGTGTTATTAAAGATATTTTTATATCTTCCTTATCACAATGCGATGAA
The DNA here is from genome assembly GCA_045651405.1 of Christensenellaceae bacterium. Classification (GTDB taxonomy): domain Bacteria; phylum Bacillota; class Clostridia; order Christensenellales; family Borkfalkiaceae; genus HGM11412. The sequence continues at coordinate 37,618 of JAZRSH010000004.1, forward strand.
GATGACGCAATTTCGATATTTTTTGAAGATACCGATTATTTACTTGACCCAATTTCATCACGCGGGTTAATTGCCGAAGATGATTATTATAGCGATTATGAAGACGGTAACGTTACTGCAATATTATCCTTAATTTCGCCGTATAAGTTTGCAAGGCGCCTTTTAAAAACCTTAACTGGTAAAAACGAATTAAACCCTCAAAAGGCAATAAACAGCCTTTACTTAGAAACGGCAATGGAAATACCTGAAGGTATTGAAAAGGGTGATATTTCGCTATTTTATAAGGAAGACGAGGGGAAATTAGACCTTCAGCTTTTCAACTTAATAAAAGGTATTAATAAAGTTTGATTTTTTATTAAGTGTGTGGTATACTTTAAACAAATAAAATTAATAGGCAAGATATTATTATGGAAGAAAAAAAGAATTTATTTAGCGCCGTGCAACCAAGCGGTGTACCAACCATTGGTAACTACGTAGGCGCAATTAAAAATTTCGTTACTATGCAAGATGAGTATAATTGTATTTACTCTATAGCAGACTTGCATACTTTAACGGTTAAACAAGAACCTGCAAAATTAAGAAAAGCCACTTTAGAACTTTTGGCTTTATATATTGCTTGTGGTGTTGACCCTGAAAAATGCGTGCTTTTTATCCAATCTCACGTACCGCAACATGCAGAACTTACTTGGATACTTAACACTATGACTTATCCGGGTGAACTTAACAGAATGACGCAATTTAAGGATAAATCTCGTTCACATGCCGATAATATTAACGTTGGGCTTATGGATTACCCAGTTCTTATGGCATCGGATATTTTACTTTATAATACTGCAGTCGTTCCCGTTGGTGCCGACCAAAAGCAACATATTGAATTAACGCGTGACTTAGCAATTAGGTTTAATAACAGGTATAGCGATACTTTTGTTGTTCCTGAACCGTTTATTCCAAAGCAAGGTGCTAAAGTTATGTCACTTGCTGACCCTACTAAAAAAATGAGTAAAAGTGATGCAAACGTAAATGCATTTATCTCAATGTACGATAGTAGTGACGTTATTATTTCAAAATTCAAAAAAGCGGTAACCGATAGCGACAATAAAATAGTGTTCGACCCTGAAAATAAAGGGGGTATTAGCAACCTTTTAACTATTTACTCAGCATTTACAGGCGAAAGTATTGATAATGCTGTTAAATATTTTGACGGTAAAGGCTATGGCGAATTTAAAATTAAAGTAGGCGAAGCCGTTGCGGACGGCATTAAGCCTATTACTGAAAAGAGAGAGCAACTTATTAAAGATAAAGCATATCTCGATTCTATTATAATAAAGGGTGCGGAAACTGCAGGTAGAATTGCCGAACGCACTTTAAGAAAAGTTTATAGGAAAGTAGGTTTATATAGACCTGAAAGGTAATAATGTTTGGATATTTAATGCCTGATAAACCGTATCTTTATATGAAAGATGATACGTTATATAAAGCGCTTTATTGTGGCGTGTGTAAAAGTATAGGTAAAACGTGCGGTCAACGTGCAAGATTTACCTTAACTTATGATGTTACCTTTTTATCTGCAATAGCGCATAATATTATCGGTAGGGACGTAGTTGTTAAAAAGAGTAGGTGTGTAGCACATCAAATTGTTCGTAGGCCTATTGCAAAGCCTGATGAAATTAGCAATATGCTTGCTTGCGTTAACGTTATACTTGCTTATTATAAGCTTAAGGACGATATCCTTGATGAAAATAAGGGAAACGTAAAAAGCGCCATATTTAAAAAAGGCTACAAAAAAGCAAAAAAACTATACCCAAATATTGATAAAATTGTAAGCGGTTGTTACTCAAATTTATTGCGACTTGAAAAAGAAAATAGCGACTCTATTGATATTGTAAGCGATTGCTTTGCCGTTATGCTTAAAGAAATTTCTAAAGAAGTGTTTGGCGAAAAAGCAACTGAAAACACAAGCGAACTTATGTACGCAGTAGGTAAATGGATATATCTTATAGATGCGTTAGATGATTATGATAAAGACGTAAAGTCGGGTAATTACAACGTATTTAAAGCCTATTACAAAGCAGAGAATTACAAGTGTTTAATCGCCGATTACGAAAATGAAATAATTTTCATATTTTCAGGTATATTCGCACAAATTGCGGAAAATTTCAATTTGATAAAGTCGCATTTTAACAATGATTTAGTCTCAAATATTTTGTTTAGGGGCATACCTAAAAAAACACAAAATATTATTGATAAAGGAAAGAAAAATAATGGATAAAAAACTATTTAATATTTTAGGCGTATCTGAAGACGCAAGTCTTGAAGAAATTAAAAGCGCCTACGAAACGTTAAGAAATAAATATTTAGAAGAAAGATTTTTAGAAGGTGAAGCTGGTAATAACGCTGCTAAAAAACTTACCGAAGTTGAAAACGCTTATCGTGAAATTTTATCTTATAAAGAACAAGTAGGCGAAAAAGACTTTGGCAGTTTATTTAGCGAAATCGAAAGTTTAATTAAAAATGGCGATTTATACAATGCACAAGCAAAACTTGACTCTTTTGATGAAAGAAATGCAGAATGGCATTACTATCAATCTGTAATTTTCTTCAAGAAAAACTGGGTTAACGAAAGTAAAAAACAACTTGAAATTGCTATCCAAAAAGACCCTTCTTGCGAAAAATATAAAAACGCCCTTAATAAATTAAATGAAAGGGTAAATCAAACTGCAAACCCTAACTGGAACAAGTCGGGTAATGCTTATTATAATTCTTCAAATGGCACGCAATCAACTCAATTCAATAACGAAAACCCTCAACTTGGCGGGGATAGTTGTTGTCAGTGGTGTTGTGATATGCTTATTTGTAATATGATTTTAAACTGTTGTTGTAATTGTCACTAATATGAAAGATTCAAAAGTTGTAGCGCTATCTGGTTTAGCGGGCGCCTTTGCTTTAGTTTTCATTATTATAGGTGGGTATTTTCCTACTTTTAATATATCGTGTTTATTTATGGCAAGTTTAATGGTTATGATTCCCCTTGCAAAAGATACCGTTAAAGGTGCGTTGTTGTGTTATATAGCAGTATTCTTACTGTCTTTTATATTCACTTTAGGTCACTTTGAAATTTCTATTGCATACGGCTTGTTTTTCGGCTTGCATCCTATAATTAACTACTTGCAAGTTAAAAAGGTTAAAAAGACGTGGATTGTAATCATTTTAAAAACAATTTGGTTTATAATCGTTGCATTTTTAATGTTTTACGTACTTAAAATGTTTATGGTCGAAAACGAATTAATAAATAAATACTTACCACTTTTCATTATTGTTTTTGGCGGTTTATTTTTTGTTGTTTACGACTTTGCTTTGTTAAGGTTACAAAAAAATCTTAACGTAATTATCAAAAGATTAAAATTATAGGTGTTATATGCGTAAAAATGACGAAATTATAGGCATTGTTGAAGGTGTTGGCTCTAACTCAGAAGGTGTTGTTAAAATTGATAATTTCGTTTGTTTCGTACCTTTCTCCTTAATCGGTGAAAAGGTGCGTTTTAAAGTTTTAAAAGTTAATAAAAATATCGTTTACGGTAAATTGTTAGAGGTCTTAACCCCGTCGGAAGTCAGGGTAAGACCTTTTTGTGCTTTTTACGAGAAATGTGGAGGTTGTCAACTTCAACACCTTAAATATCAATCACAGTTATCAGTCAAGGCAAAAACGGTAAAAGATTGCCTTAAAAAAATAGGCGGTATTAACGTTGAGGTGCCTTCGGCAGTAAAAAGTAATTTAGAGTATAAGTACCGCAACAAATTGCAACTTCCTATAAGAAACACCTTAAAGGGTAATCAAATAGGCTTTTTTATTAATAATTCGCATAACATTGTGGATGTAACTAATTGTCCTATTCAAGAAGTAGACGTTTCTAAAATTGTAAACTTATTAAAAACTTTCATAGAAAAAACGGGAATTACTTGCTTTAACGAAGTTACGGGTGAGGGTGTACTTCGCCATATCGTTGTAAAATCGGTTAATAAAAAGGTAATGATAGTTCTTGTAATTAATGCGGATAGTTTATCAAACGTTGACGTATTAATAGAATTGTTAAAAACTGAATTTAACGATTTTTCTTTATTCTTAAACGTAAACAAGGTTAACGATAACGTTATTTTAGGCGATGAATATATGCACGTTTACGGCGAAAAGTTCTTTGAAATTGAGGAATTTGGCGTTAAATATCCAGTATTTCCACAAAGTTTTATGCAAGTAAATAGCGGCGTAAAAACAAAACTTTATCAAGACGTTTTTAAGTGCCTTGAACTTGATGAAAACACCACGGTTATCGATGCGTATAGTGGCGCAGGCGTTATGACCGCTATGTTTGCTAAAGTGTGTAAAAAGGCTATTGGTATAGAAATTATAAAAGAGGCGGTAGAGGCTGCTAATACCCTTGCTAAAAACAATGATTTATCGCATAAAATGGTCAATTTTTGCGGGGATTGCGGTGAACTTTTACCTGAAATTATCGAGAAAGAAAAGGCGGATAACGGGGATATAAAGGTCGTTTTAGACCCACCGCGCAAAGGTGTTGATAATAATGTTCTTCAAGCAATTTTAAAGGCAAAACCAAACAAAATCGTTTACGTTTCTTGTTCCCCACAATCACTCGGTAGGGACTTGGGTATATTGCTTGATAATCTTTATTATGACGGTAAAGAACTTAAAAAGAATCCAAATCCTAACCCGATATATGAAATAACAAAGGTTCAGCCGTACGATATGTTTCCACAAACTAAGCACGTAGAAACCCTTGTTTGTTTATCCAAAATTTAGCAAGGATTTTTTACAGTAATTGGTAATTTGCTTTAATTTTTATCGCATTATAGGTTTTTTTATATTTTTTTTAAAAAATATATTGCAATTTATGTCGAAAAATAGTATAATTACCATAACTGTGTGTATGCGCAACTTATAAATTTGCGTTATTAAAGGAATAGTTATGAGATTGACTAACATTGCAAACTGTACTACGATTGATGAATTCGTTAACTATAAATCTAAAATTTTAAAGGAAGGCGAGCAATCTTTTTCTGCATTATTTGAATTAATGTTTGCTGAAGAAGGCAATACCTTTTGGGAAAGTAACGACGGTTATAGAATAATCAAAAAGTCGTACGGCGAAGTAAAAACATCAATTTGTAAAAAATCATATACTTTACAAGAAAAATTAAATTCAGTTAAAAAAGGCTCGGTAGTTGGTTTGTATATGCAAAACAGTTTGGAGTGGATTGAAATTTTTTGGTCTATTTTAAAATGTGGCTATCGACCTTTACTTTTGAATACGAGAATAGAAAAAACAACCTTAGAAGAAGTTGTTAAAAGTGCCGATGCTAAAGCGATTATATCTGATGGGGAGGTTTTTAGTCTTCCTACCATTACTTCGGCGGAAATTGTTTGTGGCGAAAATGAAATTGATAATTCTTCATTTAGCGACGAAATATTGCTTATGACTTCAGGCACTTCAAACGCTATTAAAATTTGCGTTTATGATGCAAAAAGCATTATTAATCAAATTCTTAACGCCGAACAAATTGTAAAAACAAGCCGTCTTATTAAAAAACATTACAATGGCGAGTTAAAACTTTTAACCTTTTTGCCTTTTTACCATATTTTTGGCTTGACTGCAGTTTATATGTGGTTTGCCTTTTATTCAAGGACTTTAGTTTTCTTAAAAGATATGTCGGCACAATGTATTTTAAATACTATTCGCAGGCATAGTGTTACCCATATTTTTGCCGTTCCTTTGTTTTGGAATATGGTTTACGACCAAGCCATAAGAAAAGTAAAAGAAAGGGGAGAGAAAACCTACTTAAAATTACAAAAGGGCTTAAAAATATCTAATTTGTTAAGCGGTATACCTTTTCTTGCTAACCCGTTTAGAAAAAAGGCTTTTAAAGAAGTTAGGGATAAACTTTTTGGCGAAACCATTTGCTTTATGATAACGGGTGGCGGTTGCATCAATCAAGAGGTTCTTAAATTCTTTAACGGAATTGGTTATCACTTGTCAAACGGATACGGTATGTCGGAAATTGGTATTACTTCCGTTGAACTTTCTGAAGATAATAGAATTTTAAATTCAGGTTCTATAGGTAAGCCTATGTCTTCGGTTGAATATAAAATAAGTGAAGACGGGGAACTTTACGTTAAAGGTAACTCCCTTTGCCGTTACTACCTTGAAAACAATGAAAAAGTTTACTTAAACGGCGATTGGTTTAAAACTAAAGACTTAGCAACTGAAAAGAAGGGCAGGTACTATTTAATAGGTAGAAAAGATGACTTAATCGTTTCTTCTTCGGGCGAAAATATCAATCCTAATTTGTTCGAACATAGATTTGATATCAAACACGTTAAAAACGTTTGCTTTATTGATGCTAAGAAAAACGGAGTACCTTATCCGGTAATTTTAGTTTCAGTTAGTAAGTATTTGTCTTGCGCTACTTGTGAAAATTTAGTGCGTGAAATTAAAAATAGATTAAGCGAGTTAAATCTTCTTACCGAAATTAAAGAGGTTGTTTTAGTTGGTGAAGATTTAATTAAAGGAAACGAATTTAAACTTAATAGAAAAAGATTGGCTGAAGACTATAACTTAGGAAGGTTAAACCTTTTAACTTTTAACGATAAAGAAGTTAATAATGACACCTTTGATATTATAGAAAAAACAGTAGCCACTTGCTTTGAAAAGGTGCTTGGCAAAACTGTTGATAAAGATGCTGATTTCTTTATAGACGTTGGTGGAACAAGTTTAGAGTATTTTACGTTAATTACCTATATTCAAGAGGAATTTGATTTAATTATACCTTTAACTAACGATAAAAAATTAACTTCCATTGATGACTTTGTTAAATACGTAAAAGGAAATACTTAATGATAAAATTTTTTAACTGGTTTACCAAAATAACTGGATGGATAGTTCAAAAAATTTGTTTTAGAACTAAAGTTTACTACGAAAACAAAAGTGAACAAGGTAGGCATATTAAAGGCTCGGCTATAATTATTTCTAATCACACTTCCGTTTACGACTACGCTGTGTTTTTGTTTGTGTTTTTTACAAGAACATTAAGGTATCAAATGGCAGAACTTTTGTTTAAGAAGGCATTGCTTAGGAACTTCTTAAAACTTATGGGCGGAATATTCGTAGATAGAAATTCAAACGATTTTTCTTTTATGGATAAGTCGCAAAAAGTGTTAGAAGGTGGCGGGGTTGTCGGTATATTCCCCGAAGGTAGACTTCCTAAAATTGGCGAGGAAAGACCTTTAGAATTTAAACCGGGTGCCGTGCAATTAGCCTTACAGACAAACGTTCCTATAATTCCCGTTTACACTAACGGTAGTTACTTTAAAAAGGAGCGTGCACGCGTTATAATCGGCAAGCCTATTTACTTGTCTGAACTTTACAATAGAGAGCAAGACTATGCGTCAAATTTAAAAAATATCAGCAATGAATTAAGAAATAAAATTATTAATTTAGGGGACACCTTAAAAGAAAAAGTGCAATATGAACAAGAAAAAAAATAAAAATTATCTTTTTTATGATTTTGTAAAGATTACCGCGGCTATTCCAGGTTTCTTATGGTTTAGGCTAAAGAAAATTTACGTATCTAAAAAAGCAAAGGAAAAAATCCGAGGCGGAGCCTTGGTTATATCAAACCATTCTGGCGATATTGACCCAATTATCATAATGTTTGCCCTTTGGAATAGAAGGCACCACTTTGTTGCTACAACCGATTTGTTTAACAGCAAGGTAAAGAGGTTTTTCTTTGAAAATTTCCATTGTATAGAAATTGATAAGCAAAACGTAAGCATGGATGCTTTCCGCAAAATTATTGATAACTTACAAAAAGATAAACTTGTAACGATATTTCCAGAAGGTTATTTAACTCGTAACGAAGAATTGCAAAAATTTAAGTCTGGCGCTGTATTAATGTCCGTTACGGCTAAAAAACCAATTATTCCCGTTTACGTAGAAAAGCGCAAAAACTTTTTTAAACGACAACGCATTGTAATAGGTGAGCCAATCAATCCTATAGAAATGTGCGGTAAAATGCCTACGTTAGCGGAAATGGATAAAATTTCTGAAGTTTTAAGACAAAAAGAAAATGAGTTAAAACAAATTTTAAATTAATAAAAGGAGAAAGTTATGAAATTTGAAACAAGAGAATTATTTAGAAAATATACTGATGAAGTAACGTTTGAAAAAATTAAAGAAATGGATACTTTAGTTGAATTAATGGAACAATGCAGTAATTATGCAGATATTCCTGCAATTACCGATGCTACTGGTTCTTATACCTATAAGCAATTGTGTGACGACGTTGCTCAATTCCGTGGTGTATTAAAGGATAATAACATAGCAGTTGGTTCTACCGTAGGTATTATCGGCGCAAACTCTTACGCGTTAGTTAAAGCCTTTTTAGCAATAACAACTTACGGCTGTACTGCGCTTGTTCTTCCTATGCAATTAGATGATAAAACAATCTTTGGTTGCTCTATGAAGTTCAATCTTAGCGCATTAGTTTACCATAACTTCTTTGAAGAAAAAATTACCTTTGCTAAAAATACTAACAAAAAATTAGTTTGTATTGATTGGGAAACTAAATCAAATCAAGTTGTTGAACCTCATAAAGTTGAAGGTTCAACTCCTTGCGCTATTATGTTTACTGGTGGTACAACGGGTAAAAGCAAAGGTGCTTTATTAAGCCATAGGGCAATGATGCAAGGTACTGTAAACGGTTGTTACGGCTGTCAAGAAGTATTTAACCAAAGATATACTTTAGCATTACCGCTTTCGCATATTTTCGGGCTTGTTCGTAATATGTTAACTCCGCTTTATACAGGAAGCCACGTGTTTATTTGTAAAACTCCAAAAGATTTATTTGCAGATATCGCAGCGTTTAAACCAACTGTATTGGTATTAGTTCCTGCACTTTTAGAAATGGCTTTAACTTTATCTAAAAAATTCAATAGAAATATGCTTGGCCAAGATATGAAGTACATTATTTGCGGTGCGGCAGCGGTTCCACCATACTTAATTAAAGAATGTGCAAAAATCGGCATTACAGTATTCCCAGGCTACGGTCTTACAGAATCGGCAAACTTAGTATCAGGTAACCCTGAACAAACTACAAAACCTGAATCTGTTGGTATTCCTTATCCACATCAAGAATTCAAGATTGTAAACGATGAATTATGGATTAAAGGTTTAAATATGATGGACGGTTACGTAGGCGAAGAGGAAGAAAATAAAAACGCTTATGAAGACGGTTGGTTTAAAACTGGTGACTTAGTTCGTATCGATGAAGAAGGTTTCTTATATATTACAGGTAGATGTAAAGACGTTATTATTTTAGATAACGGCGAAAACGTTTCTCCTGCAGAAGTAGAAAGTTATTTCAATACTATTGAAGTTGTTCAAGACTCTCAAGTATTTGAAGACGTTCAAGACAACGGTAAACATATTTTAGCAGTAGAAGTTGTTCCAAGAATGACCGAACTTGCTAAATTAGGTGTTGAAAATCCTGCCGAATACGTAATTGAAAAATTAAAAGAAGTTAACTCAAAGTTGCCATCTCACATGAAGGTAAGTAAATTTACCGTAAGGGATACTGACTTTGAAAGAACACCAAGTATGAAAATAGTGAGATATAAAAAATGCAATTAAGTAGAAAAGAAATTTTAGAAAAATTACAAGAAATAATGGTTTCTATCAACGATAGCGATAGGGAAAAAATCGAAAGCACAACTGAAGAATCTCGCCTTGTTGAAGACGTAGGCTTAAATTCTGTAGGTATGATTTATCTCGTTATCGTATTAGAAGAAAGTTTCCAAATTAAGTTTGAAAACATTGGTACTGCAACCTTTGATACTATTGGAAACGTAATTGATTATATTGAGGCAAGAATGAAATGATTTGGTGGCAATCGGAATGCAAATTGGGGGATATGATACGTATTTCCTTAGGTCAATTTTACCATTACGGTATTTTTGTGTCGGAAGATGAAGTTATTCAATTTGGCTTACCACCCGTTGAAGGGTTAATTGGTAGAAAATTTGAAGATATTTCCGTTTGTGTTTCTGATATTTACACCTTTTCTGCAGGTAGTGTTGTAGAAGTTGCATCGGTTGAAAAGTCCAAAAAAGAAAAAAGGCTTGCGCCTAAAAAAACCGTTCAACTTGCAAGGGAAAAAATAGGCGAAAAGGGTTACGATATACTTCGTAACAACTGCGAACATTTTGCACGTTATTGCTATTTGGGCGAGAAGAGATGTATAGCAGCGGAAAACGTTGTTAATTCTTGGAAAAGCAAAACTATTTGCGACGTATATTTCTCTATTATTCCTGACGAAATCGATTATAAAGAATTACAACCTAAAGATAGAAATGACGAAGTTTTATCCGTTTCTAACGACAAGGTAAAAAAATCTAAATACTGGGTGTGGAAAACTTTAGAATACGCATTATTTAGAAGTTTTGGCTATAAGTTGCAAGACTTAGATATTGTAAAAACCAAAAGCGGAAAATGGATTTCTAAAAAGTGTTTTTTTAGTCTTTCACATTCTAAAAACGCAGTTGCAGTTATTGTTTCTAATAAAGAAACGGGCATTGATATTGAAGAAGTTCAATCCTTTACAAATAAGTTTAGCGATGACAAAACCTTTGATTCTTTTGCGAAAAAAATAACTTCAAATAAAGAAAATTGCCCAACTAACGTTATGGAGCTTATAAGCCTTTGGACTAAAAAGGAATGTCTATTTAAGTTTGGCACGGATTCTTCATTTATACCTAATAAAATTTGTACTACAGATAAAAAACTTTCAACGTTCGCTATTGAACTTGGTGGAAACGAGTTTGTTGGTAGCGTAGTAGGTGACGACCCTTCTATATTTAGGTTCTATACCTTTAGCGATGAAAGTGCTATGAGATTTAAGGAAGTAAAATGGTTGTAGACGTAATTTTATATATATTAATCGGCGGGGGAATTTTCTTTGCCTTGCCATCTACTGTGTATGCCTTTATGTACTTAGGTGTTTTCTATCGCCACAAAGGGATTTTGCTTGATAAGGACGATTTGAAAAATACACAGTATTACCCATATAGAGAGCAATTAAAAAAGGATATTTTAACCTTAAAAGATATACCTTGTGAGAAGGTAAATATAACCTCTAAAGACGGTAAGTTGTTAATTGGTAGATATTATGACAATAAGTCGAATAAGGCGATAATTTTCGTTCACGGCTATCATGCTAACCCCTTTAATAACTTTTCGAAAATAGCCTTAGATTATATAAATAAAGGCTATAACGTCCTTTTAATAGACCAAAGGGCACACGGTGAAAGTGGTGGCAAACATATTACTTTAGGCGTTAAAGAAAAAGAAGATTTACTTTTGTGGATAGATTTCGTAACTGCTAAAGAGGAAGTTACTGACGTTATCATCTACGGAATATCTATGGGTGCGGCAACTGTTGGTTATGCGTCTGAAAATATAAAATCAAATAAAGTTAAATGCTTGATTATGGAGGCTGGCTTTACTTGTTTTTACGATTTATTTAATACCAACGTGCGTAACTTTTTCGGTAAAAATTTAGCATTGAAATATATGCGTTTAACAGCCAAAACCTTTTTAAAAATTGATTTTAAACAAAGTGTTGAATCTTCACTAAAAAACAACAAGATACCAACTTTGTTTTTGCACGGCGATAACGATAAAGACGTTCCTATTGAGTTTACAAAAAGGAATTATACTGCTTGTGCAAGTGAAAAAGAAATGATTATTGTAAAAGATGCGGGGCATACCCTTTGCTACTTAGTCGGTGGCGAGCCTATCCACGCAAATATCAATAATTTTATAAACAAATACGTAAGTAAATAACGATAGGAGGAAGAGTTTAAATGGAAAAATTTATTATTTTACCCGACGTTACGTGCGATTTAAATTCTGAGATTAGAGCTAAATACGATATTGAAGTTATTTTGGGTCACGTAAGTTATCCAAATGGTGTAGACGAGCATTCTTCATTAGATTGGAAGGATTGTTCTATATTAAAAGAACCTTGTGCAGAGGAGTTTTACAAAAAATTAAGTGAAAATCCAAACGGTTTTACAACTGCACCACCTAATATCCAAGAATATTACAATACCTTTGAAAAATTCGTAAAAGAAGGCTACGGTATTTTATCAATGTCTCTCTCATCGGGAATGAGTGGTACTTATAACTTTGCCGTTAAAGCAAAAGAAATGATTTTAGAAAACTATAAAGACGCTAAAATTGAGTGTTTTGATAGTTTGCGCTTTGGCCCAGGTTTTGGTTTAATGGCAATTTATGCCTCTAAATTAAGGGCAGAGGGTAAATCTTTAATCGAAGTTAAAGATGAGTTAGAAAAGAAGAAAAACCGCTTCCATCAAATTGGTTGGCTTGACGATTTATCTTTCGTTGCTAAAAAGGGAAGAATATCTCACGCAAAAGCATTTATGGGTAAATTAATAGGCATCAAGCCTATTGGCGAGTTTGATTATACTGGTTTAACTACGGTTATTGGTAAAGCAAAGGGCGAAAAATCAGCTTATCGTGCATTACTTTCTTACATTGAACAAACTATAGAAAACCCAGAAGAACAAGTAATTATCATTGCGCACTCAAATAGGCGCGCTCAAGCAGAACGTTACTTGGATTTAATTAAAGAAAAATTCAATCCTAAGGAAATTTATTTAAGTGACGTGCACCCTGCGTGTGGTATTAACGTTGGCCCAGGCTTAATGGCTGCTTATTACGTAGGAAAAGAAATTACTAAAGGTTTAGAAGAAGAAAAAGCTTTAATTTCTTCAATTTTAAACTCTAAATAAAGAGAGGTAAAAAATATGCTAAAGATTACAGGTAAAAAGAAATTATTTCTTTATGCAATTGCTGGTTTAGGCGTTAACATGCTTAACTTAATTGTTGGTTCATACCTTTGCGATGCTCTAATGACAAATGGTTTCGATAAAAATATTGAAAACTGGACGTATTTAAATAAAACGTTAATTGTAGCATCAGTTTGGTCTGTGATGATAACAATTTCTAAAGTGTTAGACGGTGTTATTGATATTCCGTTTGCCGGTTGGACTGATAAGTTAAAATCAAAATGGGGTAAAAGAAGACCTGCGATTTTATTGGGTATGATACCAATGATGCTTTCGTACGTTTTATTCTTAGTACCACTTCAAAATTCTGAAGGTAGTATTTTAAACACTATTTGGTTTGGTGTGATGTTATGTGCATTCTATGCTTTTTACACTTTAACAATGGTTACTTACTACGCAACCTTCTCGGAAATTGTTGATAACGAAACTGATAGGGTAACTTTATCAAACTTTAAAACTGTTTTTGACGTAATTTATTTCGTACTTGGTTATGCTTTAATTCCTGCATTTATCGGTAGCTTTAATATCCGTATTATTGCATTAGCATTTTTACCATTATCTTTAACTATGCTTATTCCTTTATTTATGATTAAGGAAAGGTCTACGCTTGATAAAGACGTTGAAGAATATAGAAAAAATGGCGATTTAGAAAAACTTGAAATTAAAGAAGAAAACGTTGGCATTGTAGAATCTTTTAAATATGCTATTAAAAATAAAAGCTTTATGAGATGGATGCTTGTTTACTTCTTATTAAACTTCTCTACGCAATTGTTTTTAACTGGTCAAAACGTTTTATATTCAGGTTATATGGGATTTGAAGGCTTTAATATAACTATTATTATGGCTTGTGCCTTTGCGCCTGTTCCGTTCACCTTAATTTTATATAACAAAATAGTTAAAAAACACGGTATAAGAATGGGCTTCATCTTCTCCGTTTCAATGTATTTATTGGCTATGATTGTAACGGCATTATGCTCGGAAAAACTTATTCCAAACTTATACGTAAGGCTTATAATTGCTGCTATTGGTGGTATTTTCTCTGCATTTGGTACTGGTTGTTTCTTCTCTATCAACTATACAATCCCTTCAACACTTGCCGATAACGAATTAAAAGCAACGGGTATCTCTCACCCTGCAATGTACTTTGCAATTCAAGGTTTATTCGGTGCTGTTTCTTCTGCCGTATCTACAGGTCTTGTTTGGGTAAACTTAAAAGATATTGGCGGTGGCCAATACGTTTGGATTATGCCTATAATTGTTGTTGTAGGTGGTCTTGCATCTATATTTACTTCTAAATTTATGGGTAAAGAAGTTAACGATATTGGTAAAATTAATAAGGACTAACTAATGAAGATTAAAAGTATAAATGGTCATATATTTGAAAAAATGATCAAAAACGGTCTGGCAAACCTTAAACAGTACGAAGAAAAGGTTAACTCAATGAACGTTTTCCCCGTAACTGATGGTGATACTGGTACCAATATGTGTTTGACGTTAGAAAACGGAATTAAGCATGCAAAATCCAATATCCATTTAGGTGAATATTTAAAGGGATTAAGCGAAGGAATGTTATTGGGTGCTCGTGGAAATTCGGGTGTTATTCTATCGCAAATTTTTAGGGGTATCAGTTTAGAACTTGCAAGAGATAGCGTTGCAAACGCAGTTGAATTGACCTTTGCTTTGGTTAGGGGATATAAAACTGCTTACCAAACCGTAGCGCGCCCTGTAGAGGGTACTATCCTTACAGTTGCCCGCATGGGTGTAGAAAACATTAAAAATCAAATAGGTAGAAACGTTAATATTTCTAACTTGTTTTCTATGTACTTAGCGGAAATGAGAAAAACTTTATCTCAAACACCTGAAATGTTACCCGTTTTAAAAGACGCTGGCGTTGTGGATAGTGGTGGTATGGGTTACGTTCTTATCGTTGAGGGTATGGAAAAAAGTTTATACGGCGAAGTAATTGCTTATTCCGGCTTAGAATTACCAACCAAAACCCTTCGTGATAGCGACCCTAATACGTTTAATAGTTCTTCTACCTTTGAAGTTGGCTACTGTATGGAATTTTTATTACAATTATTAGACAGTAGGTTATCTTTCAAATTAAACGACTATATAAAAGTTTTACAAATGCAAGGCGATTCGCTTGTATGCGTGCAAAACGATAAAATTGTTAAAGTGCATATACATACAAAATTCCCAAGTAAAATAATAGACGAAAGTCAAAGATATGGTGAATTCCGTTCATTTAAACTTGAAAATATGCAAATTCAATGTGAAGAAATGTTAGGTGCAGTTGCGGTTACTAAAACTGTAGAGCATAAAGATATCGCTATTATTGCTATTTCTAACGGCGGGGGAATTAAGGAATTATTTGATTCTTTTGGTTGTGACGTTGTTATTGACGGCGGAAAAACCATGAATACTTCCTCTCAAGAAATGCTTGATGCATTTAATAAGGTTTCTGCGGATAAAATCTTGCTTTTCCCTAACCACGAAAATATTTTCAAGGCGGCAGAGCAAGCAGTTGCGTTATCCAACCTTAATAACGTTATAATAATGCCAAGTAAAAACGTTATGGAATGTTACTATGCACTTGCTATGGATATTCCTGACTGTGAAGATGTTTCTGAAAGGTTACAAGCAATTGAAGAAGGTTGCAAGGCAGTAAAAACCTTCCAAGTAACACAATGTGTTAAGGATTGCGTTTGCAACGGTGTTAATTGCGTTAAAGACGAGTACGTTGTGCTTGAAGATAGTTCACCTATAGCCTGCGTTAAGGATTACAATCAAGTTGTTGATATCTTAATGGATAGGCATGTTTTTGACAATGCCGAAAACTGCATAATCTTTAAGGGTATTAGTCTTAAAGACGTTGATTTAAGTGGCTGTGAACAAGTGTTATCAAGTAAATTTGAAGAATTGGAAGTGTCTATTGTAGACGGAGAGCAAAGAATTTACGATTTAATAATTGGGGTAGTTTAAAATGGATCTTTGGCAAATAATATTAATCTGCTTAATCGGTTCCGGCTTATTACTCTGGGGTTTATCTTACTTTATCATTGCTTTCATCGTTTATAGAATAACGCTTGTTAGAACAAATCCAAATAAATGGGCAAGGGAATGTAGCCTTAACGATGATGCCGAGCAAGTTTCAATGTACAAGCAAGGCGAAGAATGGCTTAGCCCGTACCTTGATAAAAAGTTTAACGTTGATATCGTTAACGAGGGTTTTCATCTTTACGGCGAATACGTTGACTTTGGGTGTGATAAAGCGGTAATAATTATAGCGGGAAGAACTGAAGGCTGTAAATATTCTTACTTCTTTGCAGAGCCTTATCGCAAAGCGGGTTATAACGTTTTGGTTATAGACAACCGCTCGCACGGGTTATCTGAAGGCAAATATAATAGTTTGGGCTTAAAAGAATATTCCGATATTATTGCGTGGGGAAGATTTTTGCATGACGTTAAAAACAATAAAAAGGTTGTTTTACACGGTATTTGCATTGGTTCTGCAACCGCGTTATATGCATTAATTTCTGATAAATGCCCTGATTATATCGTTGGTATGGTTGCCGACGGTATGTATACCGATTTTAGTGAAACTACAAAAAATCATATGATAGAACAAAAAAGGCAGGTATATCCTTGCTTAAATATCATTATGTGGTATTTTAAAATATTCACTAAAGAAGATGCTATAAAAAACGGCCCGATTAAAGTTATTGATAAACTTAAAAAACCTATCTTATTTATATATAGTAAAGAGGATATTTATTCCGTACCTGAAAAGGGTCAACTTTTATACGATACCTGCCAAAGTAAAAAGAAATTAGTTTGGTTTGATAAAGGTGGGCATTCAAGGGTAAGAATTAACAACACGCAAAAGTATGATGCAACTGTTGTTGAATATTTAAAAGAAACTTTTGCTGATTAGGGGGTACAGTTTGGCTAAAAATAAAAAAATTACAAGTCAAAAGAACGTTAAGCGGATAATAGCATTGCTTGCTACGTTAACGGGATTAAGTGGTGCTACCATTTTTGCCGCTAAAGAATTTTATGATTCCTTTTTTGTTAGGTATGAAAAGAAAGAATTGTATAATATTTACGGCGAATTTGACTATTCAAGGGTAGAATCAACACTTGATAGGAAATTAGTTAATTTTTACTCAAGTAAAATTAAACTTCAAGGCTATTTTTATCCCGCACAAGATTCTAAAGGTATAGTAGTAGTTAGTCACGGTATGCACGCAGGTGCAGATGATTATTTGCCTATTATTAGTTATTTAGTTGATAATAACTTTTCCGTTTTTACTTACGACTGTAAAGGAACGTATAATTCAGGTGGTGACTCTACCGTTGGTATGGTTACTCCGCTGGTTGATTTAGATAACGCTTTAAAATTTATTAAAAGTGATTGTTATATGTCTACGCAACCGTTGTTTTTATTAGGTCATTCTTGGGGTGGATATGCGGCTACGTCGGTATTATCTTTACACAAGGATATTAAAGCGTGTGCGGCAATAGCGCCGTTTAATAGCGGTTATACCCTTATAAGTGAAAAGGGCGAGCAATACGTTGGACCTTTAGCGGTAGGATTACCAAGGGTATTCTTAGACGCATATCAAAAACTTTTATTTAGAAGTTATACTAAGTACAATGCGGTAAAGGGAATAAACAGCAGTGATATTCCTGTTTTAATTGCTCATGGTGATAACGATAAAGTTATTCATTTTGATAAACAGTCTGTTATATCACACAAAAATGAAATTACTAATAAAAACGTAATTTATTACGTTGGTAAAGATGAGCATTCTGGTCATAATACGATAATGCATTCTAAAGAGGCTGTTAAATATCAGCAAGAAGTAGCAAAACGATTAGAAGAGTTAAAAGATAAAAAGGGTAAAAACTTAACTGAAAACGACTTGATTGATTTTTGCTCTACAGTAAACCATTCGCTTTATAGCGAAGTAAACGAAGAATTAATGTCTTTAATAATAGACATGTTTAATAAAACAATATAAAGGAGGAAAATTTTATGTATTGTAAAAAATGTGGCAAGTTTATTGGTAGTGAATCGGATTTATGTGACGAATGCGCTACAAACGTAGGAGAAGTATTTAGCGAGTTTTCTAAAGAGAAACAAGAAAACGAACAAGCAGTTGTTACATATAGTCAAGAAGACTATACAGCTAACAAACCAACTGTTAAATTAGGTTCGGCTATTGCAGCTTTCATCTTATCAACCGTAGGTTTTGCGGTGATTTACTTTGGATTCCTTTTTGGTTTGGAATTAACTGCTGCGACGTTAAATTTGGAGGTTTTAGGTGTTTCTATTGTCTGTGGATTAATCGGCTGTGTTCCTGCGTTATTAGGTTTAATTTTTGGTATTGCATCAGTAATCAATTTTAAAGCTACTTCAACTGTAAGAAGCGGTAAAAGAATTCCACTTTTAATTTTAGGTATTCTTGCGATTTTAGATGCTGTTTTAAGTTTCTTTATAGTAATAATTTTATTCTTTATTATCCTTCTTATTTTAAGCGCGGTATAAGATATTTAATAAAGTGTAAAAATATTGATTAATAGCAGTCAAACCTACTCTTAAACGGTAAAGGTTTGGCTGTTATTTTTTAGTAAAAATTAGTTATTGCTTAAAAATTTAATAATAGGCAAAATTTAATTACGCCTATTAATATTGTTGAGTTATATGATAATTTTTGGTATAATAATCGTATAACTAATATTTTTTATTTTAAAGGATAAAATATGACTTATTTATTTGATTTTGACGGCACTTTGGTTGATTCAATGCCTACGTACGCATCGGTAATGCTTAAAATTTTAGATGAGTACAAAATAAAGTATGAGGATAATATTATAAAAATAATAACTCCGTTAGGCGGTAAAGGCACCTGCGAATATTTTATAAGACTTGGTGTTAATGACACGGTAGAAAATATATTAAATAAAATGAATTCTTACGGCTTAGCGGGTTATGAAAATGATATACCATTAAAAGACGGTGTAAAAGAAACTCTTTTAAAACTTAAAGCAAATGGCGATAGTTTAAACGTTTTAACGGCAAGTTCACACCTTTGTTTGGACGTTTGCCTTAAAAGACTTGGCGTTTACGATATGTTTGATAACGTTTGGTCTTGTGATGATTTTAACACGGGTAAATCTAATCCGGAAATTTATAAACAAGCCGCTAAATGCTTAAATTGTAAGGTTGATGAAGTTATTTTCGTTGATGATAACGTAAATGCGGTAAAAACTGCAAAAAGTGCAGGTATGATTGCTTACGGTATTTATGATAAATCTTCTGATGATTACATTGATGAAATGAAAGAGATTAGCGATAAATATTTATACAATTTTAAAGAGTTAATAAAATAAGGGAATTATGACAAAAAAAATATTTGATAAAATTGATGAGTTAACACCTAAATACTTAAAGTTTTGGGAAGATATTTGCAATATGGAAACTCCTACAATGGATAAAGCGCGCATTGACGCTTTTGGGGAGTATTTTATCGAAATTGCTAAAGAAATGGGATTAAAGTGGGAAGTTTTTGAAAGCGTAACGGGTAACGTTGTTACTTTAACGTTGAATCCTGATAGCAAAAAAGCACCAATTTGCTTATCCGCACATATTGATACCGTGCATCCTTTAGGTTCTTTTGGTACTCCTGCTGTTAAAATAGACGGTGATAAAATTTACGGCCCTGGTGTTACCGATTGTAAAGGCGGTTTTGCTATTTCTATGCTTGTTTTAGATGCCCTTAATCAATTAGGATATAAGGATAGACCTGTTATGCTTATAATGCAAAGTGATGAAGAGGCGGGCAGTAGACCTATAAATAAAATTAATATTAACTATATATGCGAAAAAGCAAAGGTCGCACGCGCATTTTTTAATTTAGAAGGTGCAACTAAAGGGCACGTTTGTATTGAAAGAAAGGGTCTTATCACTTATACTGTAAAAATCCAAGGTATTGAAGCTCACTCTTCAATTTGTGCTACTCATGGTGCAAGTGCAATTTTAGAGGCATCACATAAAATTATCGAACTTGAAAAATTTAAGGATAAAGACGGTATAACTTGTGCTTGTGGTGTAATAAAGGGTGGAACTACTCATAATACCGTACCTGGTTACTGTGAATTCCGTGCTAACTTCCGCTTTAAAACGGACTCTCAATTTAAACAAATTGCTAAATTTATGAAAGAGTTGGAAGAAAAAGTTTACGTAAATGGCACGGTAACTACCGTAGAAGAATACGGCTCGCGTCCCGCTATGGAATACGTAGAGCGCAACGTTGAACTTTTTAATACAATAAATAAAATCTTTGAAGAAAGTGGTCTTTCTACCTTAAAGCCTAAACAAGCAATAGGTGGTTCAGACGCAGCACAAGTTACAATGGCGGGTATACCGTGCTTAGATAATTTAGGTGTTGTTGGCGGAAATATTCACAATCAAGGCGAGTATGCTGAAGTTGATTCGCTTAACGAATATGCAAAGCGTTTAGCCGTAATAATCGTTAATATCGACTAATTGAGTTAAATCTAAAATCTTCGATATTATCAAAAAATATACAATTTATTTTATTTTAAAATTGAGCGATATACTCGCTCAATTTTAGTATATAAATATAAAAATTTACAAAAATATTTAAGACGATATTGAAATAATATTTAACATAGTGTATAATAAAATTAATAAACTAAACAGCGAGGGATTATGGCAAAAACAAAATCTAAAACTAAATCTAATACTAAAAGCAAGTTTTTTACTAAGTTATTTACCTTTATTGTATTGCTATTAATTGTTATTTTTGCTTTGGTATGTTATTTCAATCCTGAAATATATAATAAGATAAAATCTTTTTTTCATAAAGATTCAAATTCTCAAGTTGAAGGCGAATACGTTGTAGTTAATACGCTTGAAGATGCAAAAGTGCATTTTATAGACGTTGGTCAAGGCGATGCAATTTTAATTACTTTACCTGATTATAAAAACGTATTAATCGATGCGGGCGATAGAAATAAAGATAACAACGCGCACGTTATAGATTATATTAAGGAAAACGCGCATAAAAAGGGTTTATCTAAAACGGTAACTATTGATTACTTTATTTTAACTCACTCTGATGCCGACCATGCAGGTGGTGCTGATGAAGTTTTAGAGGAGTTTGACGTTAAAAAGGTGTTAAGACCGTACATTAAATATACGGGAAAAGCCGATGCGTTTTCATCAACTTTTAACAAAGGTTATAAGGAATGTACTACCGTAACATATAGTGAGTTTTTAACCGCTCTTCAAAATGAAAAATACGGTGCAAATGAAACTCAATGCGAGTGGGAGTTTTTTAACTTCCAAAGCGATTTTAGTGGTGGTGTTATTTATAATGACGTAAAATACTCTTATTATTTTGACTTTTTAACACCTATAACCGATGTTGAAAAGATTAATTACAAAGACGTTAACGATTATTCGCCAATCATAAAATTTAGTTATCAAGACACTTCTGTTATGCTTACTGGCGATGCTGAAAAGGATGCAGAGGAAGATTTTGTAAGCCAATACTCGTCAACTGACGATTATTTAGACGTAGACGTTTTAAAGGTAGGGCATCACGGTTCAAGCACTTCTTCATCACAAGCATTTTTAGATATTATAAAACCAGAAGTTGCCGTAATTTCTTGCGGGGTAGGAAACAGTTATAAACACCCGCACAAAGAATCGATGAATAGATTTTTTGTAATGGAATGTTCAATTTATAGAACTGACCTTCACGGCGATATCGTTATGGTTATTGAAGAAACAGGTGAATATACCTTTACTGCGGATAAGGTAAACGATAACGTTTTTGTTACCCCGTAAAAACTTAAGTATTAAAATTAAAGTAAGATAGCGCTAAATGCGTTATCTTATTTTTTTATTTTACAATTTAAATTAATAATCGACTTTATCTTTTAAATTTTACCGCTAAAAATATTATATCATAAACGCAATGTCCGTTATTTTAACAAAATAGGAGGCTAAAATGAGGGTAAATCACAGCGTTTCAAACAGTTCGTTATACATTTATTTGCATGGAGAATTAGACGAGTGTAACGCGGTAAAAATCCGTGACGTTATAGATAAAATTATAGATGATTACACCTACGTGAAAAACGTGGTGTTCGACCTATCCAAAATAACTTTTATGGATAGTACGGGTATTGGTATGATGATTGGCAGATATAAAAAAATCAAAGCAAAAAGGTTAAGTGCATACATACAAAACCCAAGTGTTTTAGCTGAGAGAATTTTAGAAATTTCAGGCTTATATAAAATTATGCCTAAGATTTAAAGAGGTATTTATGAATAACAAAATGAAGGTTAAATTTTTATCAATTTCAGAAAACGAAAGTTTTGCAAGAAACGTAATTGCGTCCTTTGTATTGAACTTAAATCCAACTGTTTCCGAACTTAACGATATAAAAACGGCGGTATCAGAGGCGGTTACTAATGCAATAGTTCACGGTTATCCCGACAGCATTGGCGATATTGAGATGTCTGCCGAAATTTTAGACGGCGTATTACATATTGAAATTAAAGATACAGGCGTTGGGATAGAAAACCTTGAAAAAGCATTACAGCCCTTTTATTCTTCCAAATTCGAAGATGAAAGGTCGGGTATGGGTTTTACCATTATGAAAACTTTTATGGACGATATCAGCGTTACTTCAAGTTTAAATCAAGGGACTACCGTTTATATGGTTAAAAGTATATCCGCAAGTCAGCCAAAACAGGAGTAATATGCTTTCTTTTGAAGAAACTTTAACGCTAATACGCAATGCTAAAAAGGGTGACAATAATAGCAAAGAAGAACTTCTTTTAAACAACGTTTTACTTATTAAAAGTATAGTTAATAAATTTAAAAATAAAGGGGTTGATTACGATGACCTTTATCAACTTGGGTGCATTGGCTTTTTAAAGGCAATAAATAACTTTGATGAAAGTTTCGGCGTTAGGTTTTCTACTTATGCCGTACCCATGATTTTAGGCGAAATCAAACGGTTTTTGCGTGATGATGGAGAGATAAAGGTGTCTCGCCTTATTAAAATTCAAGCAATGCAAATTAATAGGTATATAGAAAGTAGACAACGTGAAATAGGTGAGGAACCTACCGTTGAAGAAATTGCTACAGCCCTTAATATTTCTAAAGAAGAAGTAGTTTTTGCAATGGATTCTTCAAAGATGCCCGTTTCTTTATACGAAACAATTGAAGACGGAGAAGATAAAGGTCAAAGTTTAATAGATAAAATACCTTCTAAATTCACAGAAGAAGAACAAGTAGATAAACTTTATTTAAAATCGTTAATATCATCTCTTAACGAGCGAGAGCAAAAGATAATTATACTTAGATATTTTAGGGATAAAACTCAAGGTGAAGTTGCTAAAATTTTAGGTGTTTCGCAAGTGCAAGTTTCTCGGCTTGAAACAAAAATTATAAACAAACTAAAAAGTAAAGTATAATATTTTGCATTATTTATCTATTTTTGTAAATAATACTGTTATGGAAAAGTGCAAGGAATTTATTAATGAAGAGATAAGAAATTCATCTTCTCGTGAAATATTATTCAAAAGAGGTACGAATGACAGGAAAAAATAAGCAAAATTTAAACAAAAAGTATTTGGATTTAGTATCGCAAATATCCCCTAAAACCAACGAAATAAAAACGCTACTTCAAGCCTTTTGGGTGGGTGGAATTATATGTTTTGTAGGTCAGTTTATAAGATATATGTTTATGTATTGGGGCGCCCTTTACGGCGATGCGTTAGCAAGCGCTACTTCAATGGTTATGATATTTTTAGGTGCCTTTTTAACTGGGTTAGGGATATATGATAGAATAGGTAAGTACGCAGGTGGCGGGTCTATCGTACCTATTACGGGCTTTGCAAATTCCGTAGTTTCGCCTGCAATGGAATTTAAAACTGAAGGTTTTATTTACGGGTTATCCGCTAAAATGTTTACTATAGCCGGTCCAATTATCGTTTTTGGCATAATAGGAAGTGTTTTAACTGGGTTGATATATTATCTTATTGGTTTATTTGTTTTATAAGAAGTGGCGGTATGCCACTTTTTTGTTTGCAAAATGCCATCAAATTGTACTGTATTTGCAATGTGAAAATTTTAAAAAATAATTGACAACGCAGGTTGCTCAATATATAATCTAATTAATCACTAAAGGAGAACTTATGGATTTTTTTGACGTCTTGACGGCAATAGGCGGACTTTGCTTATTTCTTTTTGGTATGAATATAATGGGGCAAGCCTTAGAAAGTAGGGCGGGCTCAGGCTTAAGAAATTTACTTGGCAAATTAACCACTAATAAGTTTGCCGGTTTTTTAACTGGTCTTGGCGTAACTGCTATTATTCAAAGTTCATCTGCTACTACGGTTATGGTGGTTGGCTTTGTTAACTCAGGGCTTATGTCCTTATCTCAGTCAATAAACGTAATTATGGGCGCAAACGTAGGTACTACTATTACTTCTTGGCTATTGTCCCTTGCAGGTATTGAAGGTTCTAACTTTTTCGTAACCCTTTTAAAACCTACTTCGTTTAGCCCAATTTTAGCCCTTATCGGCGTTGTGTTATACGTTTTTATGAAGAACGAAAAACGCAAGGATGAAGGCTTAATCTTCCTTGGCTTTGCAACTTTAATGTTTGGTATGGATACAATGTCTACCGCGCTTGAAGGGTTAAAATCCGTGCCTGAATTCGTAGGTTTATTCACAATGTTTGAAAACCCTTTAATGGGTGTTCTTGTTGGTATTATAGTAACCGCTATTATTCAAAGTTCTTCCGCGTCGGTAGGTATTTTGCAAGCGCTTGCATCTACTGGGGCAATCTCTATCGGTGCAACTGTTCCAATAATTATGGGACAAAACATAGGTACTTGCGCAACTTCGCTTATATCTTCGGTTGGCGCAAACAAAAACGCAAAAAGGGCTTCTTTTGTTCACTTCCTTTTTAATATTATAGGAACAACCGTTTGGCTTATAGTTTTCGTAATTATAAAATACGCAGTTTCGCCTATGATTTTATCGGCGGAGGCAAATGCTTTTACGATAGCCGTTGTTCATACATTGTTTAATCTTTTAAGTACTGCGTTGTTGTTCCCATGTTCTAAACTTTTAGAAAAGATTGCAAACAAAGTTATTAAAGATAATAAGCAACCTGAAGAAATTACACTTCTTGACGACAGGCTTTTAAAAATGCCTGCAATGGCGCTTACCGTTAGTAGAAAGTTAGCCGTTGAAATGGCAAACCTTTCAATAACTTCACTTCAAAAATCCATTTCGCTTTTAGATAAATTTGATAAAACCGTGTGTGAAGAAGTTAGAAAAAGCGAAGAGAAAACCGACTACTACGAAGATATTTTAGGCACTTATCTTTTAAAGCTAAGCAGTAACACTATTACCGATACAGACCTTAAAGAGGCAGGTAAACTCATTAAAGTTATCGGCGATTTAGAAAGACTTTCCGACCACAGCGTAAACATTGTTGAATCGGCTGAAGAACTTAACGAAAAGGGTATAGTGTTTAGCGAAGAGGCAAAATGTGACCTTAAACTTGTAACCTCTGCTTTAAACGAGATTTTATCCTTAACCTTAACGGCATTTACTAATAGTAACGTGGCTATAGCGCGAGATATCGACCCGCTTGAAGAAATTATCGATGAGTTAAAAGTAATCTTGCGTGACGGACATATTACCCGTATGCAACTTAATAAATGTACTGTTGGCGCAGGCTTTATTTGGTCGGATTTACTTACAAACTTTGAAAGGGTTTCAGACCATTGCTCAAATATTGCAAGTGCGGTTATGGATTTAGAAAATATGAATTACCACGAACACTTAAAATCTATTGAAGAAAGTAATTATTATAAAGACAAACTTGATTACTATTCACTAAAATATCTTCCAAAATCGAAATAAAATCAAAAAGCACTTGCAAAATTGCAGGTGCTTTTGTATAATGTAAATATTATGGAATTTATCTTACAGTCTAAAAACTTAATACTAACTTTATCAAGTAATGGTTATGCGACTTC
Organism: Christensenellaceae bacterium; assembly: GCA_045651405.1. Lineage (GTDB taxonomy): Bacteria > Bacillota > Clostridia > Christensenellales > Borkfalkiaceae > HGM11412. The sequence continues at coordinate 63,665 of JAZRSH010000004.1, forward strand.
ACTAAGCGATAATAATGGTAAAAATTACATTAAAACTACTCCGTTTATGCTTGCTTACGATAATTTAAAAACCGAGTTTAAACCACAATCTTTAACCGTTAACGGCAACGTAATTACCGCAACGTTTATAAACGGTATAGAAGTAAGCGTTTCGGTTGATTTTTACGATAATTTTTTAACCTTTACTCTTGAAAAAGTTGTAGGGGATTTATATTCCGTTAAATTTGCAAATTTAAACGCTTGTATAGATTACGATAGAGAAGAAAATAACCCAAACGCTAACGCCCTTTGCTTAATGTCTATGACGATGGCAACGCGCATGTACGAACACCCAGGAAAAAACGAAAAACTTATAGCCGAGGCGTACGAAAAAACTGGGTTTAACGGCAATAGTAGAAGTCCTTACAACCCTAAATGTGCCGTTATATTATGTAAAAATAAAGACTTATCTTTAACGCAAAATAAAGTGTTAGATTTAGTGTCTAACGGCGAACTCATCAAGTCTTCAATCGGTGGACCTAATGCTAAAAAAGCGGTCAATAGCGCGAAAAAGACCTATACTTTACATTGGACGCCTATTACTGAAGAAAATTATCAAGAAACTGTTGATTACTTCAAACAAGCGGGTATAGAGCAAGTGAATTTACACTTTATGGAACAATATTCGCAAGGCACTTTTACCGTAAACCCTAAATGCTATCCTAACGGCATAGAAGATTACAAAAAGATAGTAAATAAACTTCATGCCGATGGTTTTGAAGTTGGGCTTCATTGTTACGTATTTTTTATATCGCCAACCGATAGTTACGTAACACCTATTCCGCACGATGATATAGACGTATTAAATACCTTTACTTTAAATAGCGATTTAACCGAAACTGACACTGAACTTTTAACGGTAGAAACACTTAACGGCGTTAGCGAAAAAACCTATTACGTTGTTAATAACTCTAACACCATAAGAATAGACGATGAACTTATTAAGTTTAATGCCGTTGACGAATCTGGTAGACTTTATAAACTTGAAAGGGGTGCGCTTGGTACTAAAATCGCTATCCATAAAAAAGGTGCTAAAATAAAACAATATAAAGAATATTTCTTCCATTATTTGGCAAAGTGGGGAAGTCCTTTATTTTACGAGATTGCTAAAAATACCGCTAAGTTTTATAACGAAGTTGGCTTTGATACCGTTTATTTTGATGCTCTTGACGGTGCGTCTTGCTTATTGGGTGAAGATTTCGTATGGTATACGGCAATAGATTTTATTCGCGAGTTTTGGAATAATATTGACCACGACGCTCTATTTAACTGTTGCCATAATATGCAGTACACTTCTACTTGGTTTGCAAGGTCACGCTACGGTGCTCTTGATAAACCAAAATCTTCTTATGCTGAGTATAAGGACGCGCATTTGCACTACAATAAACGCGTTGCAAGGCGCATGGGTGTAAATGAAGAGTTAGGTTGGTTTGATTTGTATCCTGTAGGTTCAAACCAAGTCTTCTATTATCAATATATCCCTGTAAGAAGGGAGGATATTGCCTATATCTACGGTAAATGTATGGGAACTGATGCGTGTTGTACCTTCCTTGAAAGTTTAAAGAAAAAACGTGAACTTCCCGTAATGAAAGAACACTTTAAAACGGTAAGGGAATATCAAGAATATAGAAATACTCATACCTTATCTAAAACTTCGCGTGAATATTTTAATAATGACTGTTCCTACTGTTTAATAGACGGCGGTAAACTTAAAAAAGCAAGTTTTAACGTTTATAGATTTGAAGATAGTGATTGTAAAATATCCGCTTATAACCCGTTTAAAAGGCAAAAACCTTTTATTCGCTTAGAAGGTTTATATCAAGCGGACGACTATGATTGTGACGGTGTTATTGCAAGCGAACATTTAACTTTAAATGGTGGAGACTTTAAGCGTTTTGACTTTGATAAGCCTTTAAACGTTAACGACAAACGCGGTTTAGGTGTTTGGGTTAAAGGTGACGGCAAGGGCGGAAGAATTACTATTTCGCCAAGGAACTTCCAAGGCAATTCTCCAAGGTGGCAACGTTTTTATTTAAATAACGACTTTATCGGTTGGAAATATTTTAGGGAAGTAGAACTTCACACGGGCGATGATAGAGGAGTGCCTATTATGGAAATGGATAATTCCACCTATACAACCCTTCAAACGTTTTACGGTTATTACTTTGGCGCTATAGACTACACTTGTATTCAAGCGGTTGATATTTCTTACGAAGGTTGCGGAAGGGTAGAAGTTAAACCTGTTAAGTTTTTACCTGCACTTAAAAATACTATTTGTAACCCTGCGCTTAATATCGGCGGTAAAATAGTTAAAATCAATGCAAACTTATCAACGGGCGAAACTTTAGAAATCGAACGTGACGGCACTTGCCGTATTATCGATACCGAGTTTAATTTATTATCTACGCCAACAATAATAGGTGAAATCCCCGAACTTGAAAATGGCAACACTACCATTGAAATTCAAGGCGAAAACAATTCCTTTACAAGATTAAGGGTAACTATTGGTTTAATAGGGGAAGAGTTAAATTAAAATAAGCACTTGCTTTTAGCAGGTGCTTTTCTTTCAAAATACACCTAATCATAAAGATTTTTTTCTTTTTAAATAAATACCTTAATATTTTGTTGACTTTAATTTAAAAATGTATTATACTCATACTCGCTTAGGGGAGTGGCTCAACGGTAGAGTAGCGGTCTCCAAAACCGTAGGTTGCGTGTTCGAATCGCGTCTCCCCTGCCAACAAAAAAGGAACTTTTGTTTATCAAAAGTTCTTTTTTTGTTTATCTAAACAGCAGGTTTGGTATATCATCACCCCACGAAGTGCGGTGCATATCATCAGCCCCTTAGGGACTGTATATCATTACACGTCGGTGTGCGTCCTGCCTTAGTCTTTATGTATTTATAAAAACTCTTTTTTATCCCTTGAAATCTGTTTTTAAATGTGCTATACTATAAAAAAATTTAAAGGACAAAGAACTATGGTTAATATAGGCAACGATTGGGATAAATATTTACAGGGCGAGTTTAACAAGGAATATTACCTTAACTTGCGCCAGTTTTTGAAAAAAGAATATTTTTCACGAACAATTTATCCTAATATGCACGATATTTTTAATGCGTTAAAATATACGCCTTTAAGCAACGTGCGTGTTGTTATTTTAGGGCAGGACCCGTATCACGGCCCAAACCAAGCCCACGGCTTATGTTTTTCGGTAAAAAGGGGAATTGAGCCACCGCCATCTCTTAAAAACATCTATAAAGAAATGAAGGATGATTTAGGTATAATTCAGCCTGCTCACGGTGAATTAACTTCTTGGGCAACAAACGGCGTGCTAATGCTAAATGCTGTTTTAACTGTTCAAGCGGGCAATGCAAATTCCCATAAAGGCAAAGGATGGGAGCAGTTTACCGATAGGGTTATAAAACTTGTAAACGATAATGCTGAGCCTTGCGTTTTCCTTTTGTGGGGCGGTAATGCAAAGGCAAAACAAAGCCTTATAACAAACCCCAAACACCTTGTTTTAACTTGCGCACACCCAAGCCCATTATCAGCATATAACGGCTTTTTCGGTTGCAAACACTTTTCAAAAGCCAATGAATTTTTAATTAAAAATAATAGAGAACCTATAAATTGGCAGTTACCCCAATAAGCAGGTATCAAAATTAGCACAGTTAATTTTAAACCGTCTGCATAACAGGCGGTTTTTTGCATATAATTTACTACTTTAAAAGGGTGGGGGATAGTATGCAAAGCAAATTAAAAGAAACTTTAGTGATAAATATGATAATTGTCGTAATGCTTTTTATAATCGGCGGATATTCGGTGCGCGATAGTATTAGCGTTGAAACTTTTATTATGCAAAATGAACCGATCTACAAAATAGATACTGAGGAAAAAACAGTTTCCTTAATGATAAACGTTTATCAGGGGGAAGAATACGTAAAAGAATATCTTAAACTTTTTGAAAAAGAGAATATTAAAGTTACTTTCTTTCTCGGCGGCAGTTGGATAGTAAAAAATACCGATACAGTTAAAGAAATTTTTGATAATGGCCACGAAATAGGAAATCACGGCTATAATCACAAAATGCACACTAAACTGACAAGTGAGCAAAGCAAAAACGAGATAACCCGCACCAATGAACTTATTCGTCAGATTACGGGAAAAGATTGCGTATTGTTTGCACCGCCTTCGGGAGACGTAAATAAAAATGTCGTAAAGGATGCTTCGGACTGCGGATGTGCCACTATAATGTGGTCGGCTGATACTATTGATTGGCGCGACCAGGACGTCGATAAAATATATAACCGCGTTAAAAGAAATATAAAGCCGGGACTTTTGGTGCTTATGCATCCTACTGATGCTACTCTT
>JAZRSH010000005.1:0-37619 GCA_045651405.1 Christensenellaceae bacterium
ATATAGCTATACCTAATAGCGTAACAAGTATAGGTTCTTCTGTGTTTTCTAATTGTAATAATCTTACTTATAATATAAAAGATGGATTAAAATATTTAGGCAATAGCACAAATAAATATCTATATTTAGCTGGTGTAGAAAGTACTTCTATTACAACAGCTACAATCGATAGTAATTGTAGGTTTATAGGTTATCAAGCATTCTCTAATTGCAGTAAGCTTACAAGTGTAATTATAGGTAATAGTGTAACAAGTATAGGTTATAAGGCGTTCTATGAATGCACTTCACTTACAAGTGTGGTACTAGGTAATAGCGTAACAAGTATAGGTAATGATGCGTTCAGTTCTTGCTATTCACTTACAAGTATAGTAATACCAAATGGTGTAATAAGTATAGGTAATGAAGCGTTCTATTATTGCCGTTCACTTACAAGTATAAAATATTGTGGTACAAACAATCAATGGTATACAATTACTAAAGGAAGAGATTGGGACTTTAGTACAGGCAACTATACTATCACTTACGAGTATAAAGGCGAAGAATAAAAATATATCAAAAAGGCAGGTTGAAAAACCTGTCTTTTTTATTTGCTTTTTACGTTAAAATAATATATAATTATTAAGAAAATAAATTATATTATAGGAGTTATTTATGAAAAAACCTATTTGTCTTTGTATTATGGACGGTTATGGTCTTAATAGCGAAGTTAACGGCAACGCGGTAAAAATTGCCGATGCTAAAGTTATTGAAAATTTAATTAAGGAATATCCTACAACTACTCTTGGTGCCAGCGGTATGAGCGTTGGTCTTCCAGACGGTCAAATGGGCAATAGTGAAGTAGGTCACTTAAACATGGGTGCAGGTCGTATTGTTTATCAAGATTTAACCCGTATCACTAAAGAAATTAACGATGGCGAATTCTTCAAAAACGAAGACCTTAACTACGCTATCGACGAGGCTATCAAAAACGGCAAAAAACTTCATTTATACGGTCTTTTATCTACTGGTGGTGTTCATAGCCATATCACACACTTATTCGCCCTTTTAAAGCTTTGTAAGGATAAAAACTTCTCTAACGTTTTCGTTCATTGTTTCTTAGATGGTAGAGACGTTGCACCTACAAGCGGTGCGGATTTCGTTAAAGATTTACAAGATAAAATCGATGAAATTGGCGTTGGTAAAATTGCATCAGTTTGCGGTAGATACTACGTTATGGATAGGGATAACCGTTGGGATAGGGTTGAAAAAGCATACGATATGTTAACTATCGGTAACGGCGAAAAGGCTGAAAACGCAGTAGACGCTGTTAAAGCAAGTTACGCTAACAACGTAACAGACGAATTCGTTTTACCTACTAACGTTGTGGAAAATGGAATAGCAGTCGGTCTTATTGAAAAGGGCGATAGCATAATCTTCTTTAACTTCCGTCCTGATAGGGCAAGGGAAATCACCCGCGCTATGACTGTTGAAGAATTTGACGGTTTTGAAAGAAAAACAGGCTACCTTAACCCTGTTTACGTTGGTTTTTCTAAATACGATGCTACTTTTGATAAAGCAAAAATCGCGTTTAAGAAAATCTCGCTTGACAATACTTTAGGCGAATATTTATCAGCAAAAGGTTACACTCAACTTAGAATTGCAGAAACTGAAAAGTACGCGCACGTAACTTTCTTCTTTAACGGCGGTATTGAAGAACCTGCAAAAGAAGAATATAGGGATTTAATTCCTTCACCAAAGGTTGCAACTTACGATTTACAACCTGAAATGAGCGCTTACCTTGTTACTGATAAAGTTTTAGAAGAAATCGATGCTGACAAGTTTGACGTTATCATTTTAAACTACGCTAACTGCGATATGGTTGGCCACACAGGTGACCTTAATGCAGCGGTTAAAGCAGTTAAAACTGTTGAAGAATGCGTTGAAAAACTTGTTGATAAAATTTTATCAAAAGGTGGTTCAGTTTTAATTACTGCCGACCACGGTAATGCAGACAAAATGTATGAAGACGGTTCTACAAAACCGTTTACTGCACATACTACTAACGAAGTTCCATTTATTTTAGTTTCTAACGAATATAAAAACGTTAAACTTCGTGACGGCGGTATTTTAGCAGATATTGCGCCAACTCTTTTAGAAGTGCTTAACGTAGAACAACCTAAGGAAATGACTGGTTCTTCATTAATAGTTAAGTAATTTTAATAAATTTTACTGATAAATAGTTGCAAATATATTTTTGTTGTGCTATAATATACAAGCAAATTAAGTAAAATAATAAATTATTATATATGTAGGTGTACTATGGGTTATGATGAGTTACGAATAATTAGTTTAATAGCAATCTTTTTAGCGGTTATTGTATCCGTTTTTGTTATAATTGTGGTTATTATTCAGCCAAGCAATTCAGATGGTATCGGCGCAATTAGCGGTCATACTGAAACTTTCTATGGCAAAAATAAATCTAAAACTTTAGAAAGCAAGATGAGAAAGTTGACTATTGTGTCAATCTCTATACTTGCTGTTTGCATGATAGTGTTTACTTTGGCACATCAATTCATGGCAATTGTTTAAAATTATAAAAACGGCTTTCAAAAAGCCGTTTTTTTATTTCGTAAGGCGTTTTATGTTTATAAAAGAAAAAATCTTAGAACAATTTAATAGTGGTGAGATTGAAAATCTCGGTTTTAAACGCATTTGCGAAATTTTTGAGGCTAAGTCTAACCTTCAAAAAAATATCCTTCGCGATATTATCGTTGAACTTGAAAAAGAAGGCAAAATCGTTTATAAATCGGGTAGGTTCGTTCTTTTTGAAAATAGCGGGCTTATAAAAGGTGTTCTTCGTGGTAACGAAAGGGGTTTTGCATTTTTAATTACCGATAACGGCGATTATTTTATTCCGCCAAAAAGTTTACACGGAGCACTTCACGGCGACACGGTTATTATTAAAAAAGCAGTTTCTTCAAGGGGTAGTAACGATGAGGGCGAAGTTGTTTCAATCGTTAGCCGTGGTATCAATAGGCTTACGGGTACTTTTGAAGGGGATAACGGGTTTGGCTTTGTTATTCCTGATGATAAAAATTACTTTGTTGATATTTATATACCCGTTAAAAAAACTTTAGGTGCAAAAACGGGCAGTAAAGTTTACGTTGAAGTAACGGGCTATCCAGAAAACCGCAAAAACCCTGAAGGCAGGGTAATAGAAATTTTAGGCAAGAAGTACGACCTTCACGCCGAAGAATTATCAATCATTAAAAATGCGGGTCTTCCACTTGACTTTCCAAGCGAAGTCGTTAAGGCTACCGAAAAGATTAGCGATACCGTTTTAGAAGAAGAACTTAAAAACCGTAAGGATTTTAGAAACGACCTTATTATTACGATAGACGGGGAGGATTCTCGCGACTTTGACGATGCTATTTCAGTTACCGATAATAATGACGGAACTTTCACTTTAGGTGTGCATATTGCCGACGTATCTCACTACGTTAAACGTGGTGGCGCTATAGATAAAGAGGCGCTTAACCGTTCTACAAGTATATATTTCCCAGAACGCGTTATTCCAATGTTGCCTAAAAAATTATCTAACGGAATTTGCTCCCTTAACGAAGGGGTTGATAGGCTTACTTTATCCGTTATTATGAAAATTGACGGTAAGGGCGACGTTGTTGATAGCGAAATAGTTGAGGGTGTAATCAACTCTAAAAAGCGCATGACTTATACCCAAGTTCAAAGTATTTTAGACGGCGATAACCGTGCTATAAATGAGTTTATTGGCATATGCCCACTTATTAAAGATGCTGAAAAATTAAAGGATATTTTATCGGCTAAACGTCATAAAAGGGGTAATATTGACCTTAATATTGAAGAAAGCCATATATTCGTAAACGAAAAGGGTAAAATTGTTGTTGAACCTCGTTCAAGCCTTGATGCGTATAAAATTATAGAAGAGTTTATGATTGTAACCAACGAAACGGTTGCGGAATATTGTTTTTATATGAAACTTCCTTTCGTTTATCGTATTCACGAAAAACCTGATAGCGAAAAACTTGAAAGGTTTAGGGAATTTTTAAAGGTTTTAGGCTTTACACCTAAGTGGAATACCGAAACTTGCCACCCTAAAGACTTCCAAACCTTGCTTGAAAATATTAAGGGCGAGCCTATTTATAACGTTGTAAATAAGGTTATGCTTAGGTCACTTCAAAAGGCAAAATATTCGCCTGAAAACGTAGGGCACTTTGGCTTATCAAGTACTTGCTACTGTCACTTTACTTCGCCTATTCGTAGATATCCGGACTTAGCAATCCACAATATAATTAAAAGTATGCTTAAAGGCCAAGATATCGAGGGTATTTATAGCGATTACGTTAGGGAAGCAAGCGTTATTTCTTCGGAAAACGAAAGAAAAGCCGATGAAGTTGAACGCACTATGGACGATTACTATAAATGTAGATATATGCGTTCGTATATCGGCGATGATTTTGATGGAATTATTAGCGGTGTTACGAATTTTGGCGTATTCGTTGAACTTGAAAATGCAATTGAAGGTATAGTTAAACTTGACACTTTGAAAAAAGGCAGGTATAATTTTGATGAAAAGACCTTTACTTTATCAAGTAATGATAGAAGTTACACGCTTGGTCAAAGCGTAGTGGTAAGGGTTTTGGGCGTTGATATGGGTGCGCACAAGGTTGAATTTAAAATTTTGGACTAATTATGAAAATTATTACTGAAAACAAACAAGCAAGATTTGAATATTTCGTTGAAGAAACGTACACTACGGGTATTGTTTTAGAAGGCGCGGAAGTAAAGTCTGTAAGGGCAGGAAATATCAATTTAAAGGATAGTTTTTGCTCTCTTTACCGAGGCGAAGTCTTTTTAAACAACACCCATATTGCCGTTTACGATAAATCGGGCGCGTTTAACAGCAAGGATAGTAGAAGAAGTAGAAAATTACTTCTTCGCCGTGCGGAAATCAATAAAATCGTGGGCAAGGTAAGTGAAAAGGGTTATACTTTAATTCCTTTAAACGCATTTTTTGAAGGTAGTTTAGTTAAAATTACCGTGGGGCTTTGCAAGGGTAAACACACCTATGATAAAAAGGAAACGATTAAACAAAGGGATTTAGATAGGCAAGCGCAAAGGGAAATCAATAATTATAGATAAACGGGGATGCACCGGATTTGATTGGTCGTGGGCGTTGTCGTAAGCATACCGAAGTCTCCCAAGTCTTCGTTAAAATGGGAATTTAAAATTAAATGCAGACAACAGAAGTTTTGCATACGCTGCTTAATTTATAGCAGTTGTCTGATGTAGGTTGCCGTCGGCTTACAAAGGGCATCATTATTAGACGGAATAGACCTTTTTGATTTAACTGTGGTAAATAGGTTGAAATTTTAGCAGTTCACGGTAACGTAGGTTTGTTTGTTGAAATACGTTGCAAGGGATTAAAGACAAAATAAGTATGTAGAAAGCGCAAAAGAATCGGTCAAGACGAGAGTTCGACTCTCTCCATCTCCACCAAAAAATACCAAGTCATACGACTTGGTATTTTTTACGTCAAATTTGCAAAATTTGATTATCATGTTGCGATAGCAACTATAATTCGAGCGTAGCGAGTTATCATTTTTGCGCTAGCAAATTTGAATGATAGCAAACTTTGTTTGCATGATAGCGCCAAAGCGCATTATAGTTCGCTTTGCTTACATTATAGCAACTATGTTGCATTTATCGGTCTGCTATTTTAGTTATTTTTCTATTACTATAACAATTTGAGACTATATCTAATTCCACCCAAGCAAAGGGCTAAAAGAACTATGCTAGTAACGGTTATTTTACGATTGTTTTTTTTCATTGTAAATTACCCCCAATAATGAAAAAATTGTACCAAAAATGTATATAAATATCAATACTTTAAGGTGTAAAAATAAAACAAGCGGGGTAGTAACCCCGCTTATAACGTTAAGTTTAATAATCTTTTCTTCCGCAAATAACGTCAATAGAAACGTCAAAAAAATCGGCTAACTTCCAGCACTCGATTATGCTTGGTTCGATAATGCCTTTTTCCCAACGTGAAAGATTGGCTTGGCTAGTGCCTATGGTTTTTGCCAAACTGTTTTGCGTTAAGCCTTTTTCTTTTCTAAGTTCCGCAATTTTATTGTTTTTAAAATCATATTCCATAGTTATATTTTATACAAAAATGTATATAAATACTTGACTTATACAAATTTGTATAATAAAATGTATTTATCTATAAAATAGGAAGGTGGAATATGAAAAAATTTTTAATTTTTATACTTTCGTTTGTTTTACTTTTTTCTATCACTGCTTGTGGTGATTTATTAAACAGTAATAACGAAAGTAATAACGTTGAAAACGGAAACAATAACACAGAAGAAAATAATAATTCTTCTAACGGTGGAAATAGTGAAAATAACACTGAAAATAATAACGGTAATAATACTGAAAACAATGATGAAACCACCGAAAATACTTATTATGAAATTAAGTCTGCTTCTCAGTTCTCTGACGGAGTTTCAGTTATAAGGCTTTGTGAGTGTGAAATGCTTGAATCTGGCGAACATAAATTTGAAAATACTATAAATTCACAATATCTTTTAATTGATACTTCTGGAAACGTTTTATTTAGTTTTACTGAATTAGGGCTAGATTCAAATAAATTTTCTCAATATAAAAACGGTGTTGCCATTTATAATGGAGGGGATGCTTTTTGGGGATATACTGTTAAGGCAGTATATGATAAAAGCGGTAATATTGTAATTTCGCCTGAAAAAAACGGTTTTGATAGCGTAATTGCTTATTCTTCAGACCATAAATATTTTATAGTAGATAAAACAGAAGAGTCGTTTACTGGCGATAAATATATGATTGGTATTATTGATAATCACGGAAATTATATCGAAGAATTATCTAATACCAGCGTTTTAGGACAACTTGCTCAAAAAACCCTTGAAGAAGGAGATAGGTTTAAAGTTGAGTACGTAGAAGACGATATTTTTTATTTAAAAAGTGATGGGGGACATGTTTTTAACGAACAATTAGGATATTATCATGTAAATACTAAAAAACTTACCAATAATTATAATCATATAGAGTGGGATCTTTATGGATATTTATATAAATATGATGAATTTGGCAATAAAATAGAATTATTTATGGACGAAAGTATTGAAGAAGTTTTTGATAATGCTGTTTTATTGCGTGGAGAATATGATTACGATAAAAATATCTACACTAATTATAGACTTGTGGATTTTGAAGGTAACGTTTTAATCGACCTTTCTGAATATAATTTACAAAGACAAAGTTGGGTATCTTCCAATGAAGTTGGATATTATTATGAAAATGGTTATTTGTTAACTCAAATTAAGAATCCTACGGGTGGTGTATATTGTTGTTTGTTTGATTGTAACGGAGATTTGGTTTTTGACCCAATCCGTATGAATGGAAAAGACCATTTTTATCATTTAAACAAACTTGGATTTATTTATGAAGAACGAGAGGACGTTTATGGTGCCGTAGGACGTTATTGGATTTATAAATATGATGGTACGAAAGAGGAATTAAAATACGCACCTAATAACTTAACTGATGGAAGTGCATATTCTTTCGCTGAAGGATTAGAAGTTTTTGATGTTAATGATGAATTTGTTTACATCAATGAAAAACAAGAAATTATCATAACAGGCAAAATTATAAAAAGCAAAATGAATTAAATACACTAAACCACTAACGTAAGAGTTTTGCGTTAGTGGTTTTTATTAATATCACTAATTTACCCCTTGCTTTTTATCTTTTAAAGTGATATATTAAAAATATAGGAGTTTATTATGCAAAATTTAATTTACACTCAAACTTATAATGCCGTTAAAGAAATATCAGAAAAAGCAAAACTTAAAAAGGGCAGTTTGCTTGTTGTTGGTTGTTCTACAAGTGAAATTGCAGGCTCTAAAATAGGTACTAATTCAGACCCAAACTTAGCCCTTTACGTTTTTAATGCCCTTAACGATTATACTAAACAAAACGGGTTATATCTTGCTATTCAATGTTGTGAACATTTAAACCGCGCAATTATTATCGAACGCGAGTGTGCAAGTTTAAAAAATATTGACGAGGTAAACGTTGTTCCTCAGCCAAAAGCGGGCGGTTCACTTGCAACGCAAGCCTTTAAAAATTTTACAAATGCCGTTGCCGTTGAAGAAATCAAAGCAGATGCTGGGCTTGATATCGGTTTAACACTTATCGGTATGCACCTTAAAAAAGTAGCGGTACCCGTAAGGCTTGAAAATAACAAGATTGGCGATGCACTTGTTGTTGGTGCAAGGGTAAGACCTAAATTTGTTGGTGGCGCCCGCGCTATATATAACGAAGAATTATTGTAAGGCTTAATAATTAAAATGACTGTAAAATTGTTTTTTCAAGCAATAGTTAAATTTAGTTTAGGCGTAGTGCTTGTTGGGGTACTAATCTTTTTACCTGCAGGTACGCTTAACTATTTTAACGGTTGGCTTTTAATGGGCGTGTTATTCGTGCCAATGTTTATTGCAGGGCTTGTAATGATATTTAAAAGCCCTAATTTACTTAAAGAAAGGCTATCCGCTAAAGAAAAGTTAAAATCGCAAGATTTGGTAATTAAATTAAGCGGTTTAATGTTTATACTTGGCTTTGTTGTTGCTGGGCTTGGCGAAAGGTTTAATTGGTTTAAACTTCCGCTATCCGTTGTGATTATCGGTGCGGTGCTTTTTATAATTTCGTATATCTTATATGCTGAAGTTTTAAGGGAAAACGCATATCTTAGCCGTACTATTAAAGTTCAAGAAAATCAAAAGGTTATAGATACGGGGCTTTATAAAATAGTTCGCCACCCTATGTATTTTGCAACGGTTATTTTGTTTTTAGCAATGCCGTTAATACTTGGGTCTATATACGCCTTTGTGATATTTTTAGCCTATCCGTTTATCATAGCAAAACGCATTAAAGGTGAAGAAGAATTTTTAAAAAAGGAACTTAACGGTTATAGCGAGTACACTAAAAAGGTAAAATATCGCTTAATTCCTTTTATTTGGTAAATAAAAAAAGCAGTGCTGAAGCACTGCTTAATTTTTTGATTTTTTATATGATATAGGGGATTTGCCGTAAACTTGTTTAAAATTTTTACCAAAATAACTTAAACTGTTAAAACCTGAGTCTGTTGATATATCCGAAATGCTTTTTTCCGTGTTTTCTATCATTGATTTTGCTTTTTCTAATCTAAAAGTTAAAAGATAGCTTGAAAAACAACAACCAAACGTCTTTTTAAACAATCTACAAAAATAACTATTACTTAAAAATAGAGCGTTTGCTAATGAAAAAGAAGTAATTTGTTCGTTATAGCGCTGTGAAATATAATCGATAACTTGTTTTGCAAAGTTATTGTTTGCTTTTTCTTTTAGCGGTTTTAATATAAGATTATTCCTTTTAAGGCTTGAAAAAACTAAACTTAAATAGCCTATTACTTCAAGTTCAAAGCCATTATTCATATTATCGTAAGATGAAATAGCCTTTTCTAAAAGATTGAAAATTTCATTAGTGTAGGGTTTATCGCTTTTAATTATGCTTTCAGTTGAAAGTGTGTTTGACTCAAGCCCGCTAACTAACTGTTTATCGTTGATAATATTTAAATCAAAGCACATACAGTTATATACGGTGTATTCATCTTCGGGAATTTCTATTCTATGAAGTTCATAGGGTAGGGTTATTATAACGTCCCCTTTACTTGCTATATAATGATTATCTCCTATATAAAAATCGGCTTTGCCTTCTTTTAGCGTTATAATTTCAATTTCCTTGTGCTGATGAAGTATAACTGATGCGCTTTTATAATTAGACGCAAATTTGTAAATAGCAAAAGGTATTGATTTGTATCGCGTTTTAAATTCATCATTAAACATTTGTCACCTATGTCAATACAGTTATAAAAATTAGCAAAATTTTGATAGAATTACATTTAAAAGTGTATTATAATTATAATACAAAACTAAAAACATGTCAATTAAAAGGAGAGTTATGCGCACCTATAAAATAGTATTTGGCGATAATACGACCGAACTTCAAAAAAGGGCAATCGAAAAATTATCAAAAACCATACATGATGCTATCGGTGTTTATCCGCCTTGTGAAAAGTATAGCGATAAAACCACGGTTGAAGAAAACTGTATCAACGTTTATTTAGGTACTAAACAAAACAACCTATACATTGCAAATAATTCAAAATCAACCCTTACAAAAAGCGAAAGTTGTTATATTAAGGTTGATTTAACTTCAGTTATTATCGAAGGTTATGATGATGCGGGTACTTTATACGGCGTTATTGATTTTTACAATCAATACATGGTTAAATACAACTATTATGGTCCTGATGAAAATGCAGAAAACTTCTTAACCGCAAGGCCTACTATGGCGGAGTTTGAATACTCATCAAGCCCATCTATTAAAGAACGCGGACTTTGGACTTGGGGTCACGTTATTTACGACTACAAGGGCTATTTAGATAATATGATGCAGTTAAAAATGAACAGCGTTATTATTTGGAATGATTACGTACCCCTTAACGCACGTGAAATAGTTGAATACGCCCACGCACGCAACATTAAAGTTATTTGGGGATTTTCTTGGATGTGGGATACCGACTGCAAGATTTTTGATATTATCAATACTGAAAAATCCTCACAAGATATCTTTGACAAGTTTGAAAAAGAATATGCTAATTTAAACGGTGACGGCATTTACTTCCAAACCTTTACCGAACTTAAAGAGGACAATATCAACGGTGTGTTAATCGCCGATGCTGCTACTAAATTCGTTAACAAAACGGCAAGTTTATTCTTTAGTAAATATCCAAACTTAAGGTTACAATTTGGTCTTCACGCAACTTCGGTTAAAGACAGGCTTGAGTTTATTAAAAAGGTAGATAACCGCATTGAAATTATTTGGGAAGACTGTGGCTGTATGCCATATACTTACTTCCCAAACGACGTGTCTAATTTTGAAGAAACTAAAACCTTAACTGAAAAGATTGCGGTATTGCGTGGCGAAGAAGATAAGTTTGGCGTGGTAACTAAAGGTTTAACGTACCTTAACTGGCCAACATTTAAGCATCAAGTCGGCTCGCAAATAATAGGCGAAAGCGATAAAAACTTTATTAATGATAGGTTTAGTAAAAAAATTCCCTTCTTAAAATATATTCAAGCCTACTGGCTAACTAATAGCGATAAAGTTTACGAAATAGTAAAAGTTATAAACGATATAAAAAAGGGCAATACCTACGTTTACGCACTTGTTGAAGACGGTATTTTCGATAGCAATATTTACTATCCTGTTGCACTTTATAGCGAAATGCTTTGGGATAGTGGTAGCGATATTAAAACCCTTCAAAGTATGGTAGCACTTCGCGATTACGTTAAATTTGTATAGGAGATAATTATGGATTTTAAAAAAGGACTTTTAACTGATATTTTACCATTTTGGCTTAATAATGGCGCTATTGACTATGAAAAGGGCGGTATTTTTACTTGTCTTGACAAAAAGGGTGAAATTTATGGCGAAGATAAAAGCGTATGGTTTCAAGGCAGGGCGCTTTGGGTATTTTCTAAAGCCTACAACATTATAGATAAAAACCCTGAATATTTGAAAGTGTGCAAGTGCATTTACGATTTTATTCCTAAATGTGAAGATACAGACGGTAGGTTATACTTTACTGTAACTCGTGAAGGTAAGGGTATTCAAAAGCGCAGATATTATTTTTCGGAAACGTTTGCCTGTATAGGCTGTGCGGAATATTACCGTGCAAGTGGTGATGAAAGTGCACTTGTAAACGCAAGAAAATACTTTGATATTGCCTACGATTGTTTTATTGGTAAAAGGTTTACTCCACCAAAATTCAATACTGAAACTTGCGATAGTAAAGCACTTTCTCCAGTAATGATTATGCTTTCTACTTCGCAAACAATGCGTGCTATTGACGTAGAATATAAAGAAAGGTATAATAGTATTTGTAAAGACTGTTTAAATGAAATTTTAAACGGTGGTTTCTTAACGGAAAAGGCATTGCTTGAAAGCGTTTCGGTAGACGGTAAGTTTATTGATAGCCCAAGCGGTAGGGTGGTAAACCCAGGTCACTCAATGGAAGTTGCGTGGTTTGTAATGCTTGAAGGTATTTTAACTAATAACCAAGATGCAATTAATCAAGGTAAACATATTTTAGATATTACTTATCCTTTAGGTTGGGATAAAAAGTACGGTGGCATTATTGCTTTTACCGACGTAAACGGCAAGCCTGCTATAGAGCTTGAGGCGGATATGAAACTTTGGTGGCCACAATGCGAAACTATGATTGCGTGCTATATGGCATACAAGCAATTTGGCGATGAAAAATACCTTCAAATCTACCAAGAACTTTTATCTTACTGTGAAAAATACTTTATTGATAGTGAAGATGGTGAGTGGTACGGCTATTTACATTACGACAATACACCGTCTACAACCTTAAAAGGCAATATCTTTAAAGGACCTTTCCATATCCCAAGATTTTATATGATTATGGCTATTTTAACAAGCGATTTATCTATTATCGATTACGCTAAATAAAAGGAGTAATTATGAAAATTAAATTTTTAGGCACGGCGGCGGCTGAAGGATTTCCTGCGGTGTTTTGCAACTGTGAATACTGTAATAAAGCGCGTGAACTTGGCGGTAAAAATATCCGCACAAGGTCGCAAAGTTTAATTGACGATAAAATTTTAATAGATTTTCCAAGCGATACTTATAGCCACTTTTTAACAAACGGCATTAAGGGGCACGAGATTGAGTATTTGTTTATTACCCACCCTCATATGGACCATTTATCTACAGACGACCTTTATATGCGTCAAGGTGCATTTGCGCATAATATGAAAGCATCTACCTTAAAAGTGTACGGCACGAAAGCAAGTATTGATAAAATTCCTGAAAATTATAAAAATATCTCCTTAAACACCATAGATTTATACGAAACCGTAAAAATTGACGGCTACGAAATAACGGCTTTACCCGCAAGGCATATGGCAAGGGGGGTATCTGTAATTTATATTATAAAAGGGGATAAAACCCTTCTTTACGCTCACGATACTGGCTTTTTCTTTGACGAAGTGCTTGACTATTTTAAAGATAACAACCTTTACTTTGATATGGTGACTTTAGACTGTACTAACGGTGTTATCGTACCTATAACCGACGAAGGCGGTCATATGGGTTTTGATAATTTAGGTAGGCTACTTAAAAAGTTAGAAGAAATAGGAGCGGTAGATAGTAAAACTATTAAATATTTCAACCATTTTTCGCATAACGTAAACCCACTTCAAGAAGAACTTGAAAAGGTTGCGGTTACAATGGGTGCGAATATTTCCTACGACGGATTAGAAGTAGAAGTGTGATAAAATCACACTTCTTTTTTGTTTTTCGGTATTGACATAAAAATCACAAAATGATAGAATATTCTTGTGAAAATTAAAGGAGTTTTATTATGAAAATTTCTACCGAAATAGAATCTATTGCAAAACACGTAGGCGAAGAAAAAGCCGTAGAACTCGTTGCAAAAGCAGGCTTTGACGCTTGGGATTTTTCTATGTTTGGCATGGCGCGTTGGAACGGCGGATTAAGATGTATTCAACCCGAACATTTAAACCACCCACTTCGCGTTGGCGACTATATAGCATTTTCTAAAAAATTAAGGCAAATAGGCGAAGATAACGGTATTTACTGCAACCAATCGCACGCACCGTTCCCAATATACGTTCAAGAAGTTAGGGACTATATGAAACGCGCTATCGAATGTACTGCAGTTGCCGGCGGTAAAATTTGCGTTATCCACCCAGATAACTACAAAACCCCTGAAGAAAACGCGGAAATTTATTTAGAACTTTTACCGTTTGCTAAAGAGCATAATGTAAAAATTGCAACTGAAAATATGTGGAATTGGGACTATGATAAAAATATAGTTTTACCTGCCGCTTGTTCACTTCACGATAACTTTTTAGCACACATGAACGCCGTTAACGACGATTATTTCGTTGCGTGCGTAGATATAGGGCACTCGGAAATGTTTGGCGATTTAACTTCAAGCGTTGAAACTATTAAAACTCTTGGCAAACACGTTCAGGCACTTCATATCCACGATAACGACCTTAAATACGATAACCACGCAATTCCGTTTTCTATGGATATTAAGTTTGAGCCGATTGTAAAAGCCCTTAAGGAAATTGACTACAAAGGCGAATTCACTTTAGAGGCTAATTCTTATATGTCAAAATATCAAGGAGACACTTTAGACGGGGTTAAGGTTTTAGCAAATTCTGCAAGAAAACTTGCCGATATGTTTGAAAAATTTTAAAAGCGTATAAGCGGCGCAATACTGCGTTTCTGCTTCGTTTGTGTGACCCCAACAACCAAAAGGTTAGTTGTGTCCACCCAAACTCGCGAGCCTTGTCTTGTTTGCTTCTACACTTTTAAGTTGCGCAATATTAAACTTTTATTAAATAAATAAAAAATCCTACACTTTTCGGTGTAGGATTTTGTTTTAGAATTATAAGCAAGGGAAACCTGCTTTTTCGTGTGCGTCGAGTAATTCGTCAACCATTTTCTTAATATCTTCGATAGAAAGTTCGGCTGAAGTGTGTGGGTCCATCATAACTGCTTGGTAAACTTTTTCTTTGTCTTTAGTTACTGCTGCCTCAACTGTTAAAAGTTGAACGAATACGTTTGTAGAGTTCATTGCAGCAAGTTGTGTAGGAAGGTTACCAACAACGGTAGGGTGGATACCTGATGCGTTTACCATACAAGGTACTTCTACTGTACAATCGCTTGGAAGGTTAGTGATAAGGCCTGTATTTAAAACGTTAGCACCAATTTCGTAAGGAACGTTAGTTATCATTGCCTCAATAATGCGTGAGCCGTATTCTTCACTTCTTACGTGTTCAATATCGCCACCTTTGTAAAGTTCTTCTTTTTCGTTTTTCCATCTTTCAATTTGGTTTACGCAACGTCTTGGATATTCATCAAGCGGAATATTGAATTTTTCAATAAGTTCTGGATAATTCTTTTTGATATAGAAAGCATTGTATTCTGCGTTGTGTTCGCTACTTTCAGTACAGTAATAACCAAGGTTCTTAATATAGTCAAAACGAACCATATCATCGTGTTTTTCTGTAGCGTTTTTCTTAGCGGCAAGTTCTTTGATAAGTGGGTAAAGGTCGTTACCTTGTTTATCGGTAAGTTTTAAAACCCAACCCATGTGGTTGATGCCTGCGATGTATTCAATAAAGTTGTCGCCATATTTTTCTTCAAGTCCAAGCTTTTTAAGTAATAATGGTGTACATACTTGAACGCTATGGCAAAGACCAATAGTTTTAACCTTTGTATATCTTTGCATATAGTTAGAAAGCATACACATTGGGTTTGTGTAGTTAAGAAGCCATGCGTTAGGGCAAACTTCTTCCATATCGTCTGCAATTGATTTCATTACAGGGATAGTTCTAAGTGCACGCATTACACCGCCAACGCCAAGGGTGTCGGCAATAGTTTGTCTAAGGCCGTATTTTTTAGGAATTTCAAAGTCGATAATAGTACAAGGGTCGTAACCGCCAACTTGAATTGCGTTGATAGCAAAGTTAGCATCTTTAAGCGCTGCTTTTCTATTTTCTATACCGAGATAAGTTTCTACTTTAACTTTGCCGCCTGTGAATTTTTTAGAAAGCGCGTTAATTAAAACTTCAGACTCTTTAAGTCTTGTTTTGTCGATATCGTAAAGGGCAATAGTTAAATCTTTAGTGATTGCATCACTTAACATACAGTCGCCAAGTACGTTTTTTGCAAATACTGTGCTACCTGCACCTAAAAATGTAATTTTAAGCATAATAAATCTCCTTATGATTTTATAATTAAATTTTATCAAATTTTTTTTGCAAAAGCAATTGCAATTTGTCACTAAAATATGGTAAAATGTCACTAATATGGTAAAATGTCACTTTTGAATAGGGGGCTAAAATGATACAAGAAATTATAACCATTGAAGATAAAGGCTTTTTTGATATATCGCCTTGTGATGCGGGCGCGCAAAGCGGTCAACCAATCGAACAGTATTGCCAAAGCATAAGGGATTATTATTTGTTTCATTTTGTTTTAGACGGCAAGGGTACTTACGAATCTCCGCGTGGGGTGTATTCGGTAGGTAAGGGGCAAGCCTTTTTTATTCGCCCGGGCGAAAAAACCGTGTATTATGCCGATAAAAACAATCCTTGGTCTTACGTTTGGGTTGGTTTTAAGGGTGAACTTGCAAAAGGTTTTTTAAACTCGCCGGACGTTTTTAAGTTTAATCAAGAAATAGTTGATGAACTTTATAGCGTTGTAAAAACTAAAGAAGAAGTAGAACCCCGCCTTGCAAGTATCGGCTTTAAATTGTATGCCGAACTCGCTAAAAAAAGCGAACACGTAGACCATTCAAGTAAGGCTAAAAACTATATTAACACCCACTATATGGAAGACGTTTCTATTCAAGAAATTTCCGAACTTGTAGGTTTAAATAGAAAATATTTGTCACGTATCTATAAAGAAACTTACGGGATTACAATGCAAGAATATTTAATTGATAGAAGACTTACCGAGGCAAATAAATTGCTTAAACTTGGCTATTCGGTTGAAGAAACCGCCTATATGGTGGGCTACAACGACCCGTTTGGTTTTTCTAAAGCCTATAAAAAAAGATTTGGCAACTCTCCATCTAATGAAAAATAGGCTATTACGTTTCATCTAATTAATTTTTAACGGCAAAAATGCGGTGCAATACTGCGTTAAACCCCTTGAAAAGATGTATACTCTTATCTTCGGGGATTTGCCTTGTCTTGCTTGCATTTACGATAAATCTTTGCACGTTAAACCGTTAAAACTAATTAATTATTTTCAACTTCATAGCCTTAACGAAAAATAAAAAATCCCGTGCATTTTTAGCACGGGATTATTTTTTTATAATGGCATTTCGATATCGATATCGGTTACTTTGTAATAGCCCTTATCGTAAATTTCTTGAGATAATGCAAGTTTAACGTCTCTTTCGCCTTCAAATAAGCCTACAAGTACAGAGTAGTTGCCTGCTTTTACCCCGCGAAGGTCAAGTTTAACCCTTTCGCGACATTCAATGCCAGGTTGCCATTTTCTACAGTCGTTATCGAATTCGCTAAAGAAGTACTCTTCTTTAGTTTCGTTATTGATAAGTTTAACCTTTAAATCGTATTTGTGGTATGACTTAGCAAAACCTTTATTTTCAAAGTAGAAGTCCATAGTGCAAGTGGTATTAGCAAACATTTTGCCAATGCGTGCACCGTTTAAGAAGAACCAGTAGCCAAGCCTGTTTGCGCAGTATTCATAAAAATGTGGGTTTTCGCTAACGTATTCCCTTGGATAGCCGTGGAAACCTGCAAAAGTTGCCTTTAAGTTCTTCATTGCTTCAAGGTAAGGTAAGCCCGATTTATAAAGTACGTCAAGACCTTTATTTTTTAAGTACGAGTAGTGGGCAAGTTCCAAATCAACAGGTGCATCTTCGTTAAGTTGATCAAACATACTAGGGTTACCGCAAGTATCGTATTGGAAATATTCCGAATACCAGTCAACACAGTTAGAGTCACTTCTTATACCCATACCGTAAGTTTTAGCGTATTCCATAATTTCTTGCGCGTTTTCTTCCTTACAGTTCCAACCGCCGTGTTGTGGCATTGCGTAGTTCATAATAATTTGAGTGTCAGGGAAGTACTTTGTGTGTAAATCCATATGTTTTTTAGTTACGGAATTATCGTACACGAAGTTGGTTGTGTAGTTTTCGCGGTGGCAGTGCGCTTCGCCCCAAGTACCAAAAGTACCAACGTCAATATACTCAACGCGTTTGTCACCGTTGAATTTTCTACCAAATTCTTTCATAAATCTATCTAAACATTCAAGGAAAATAGGGTCGTCGTAGATAGGTTCGTATAAAGTTTGTCCGCTTTCCGTTTTGCCCCAAGCGTAAAGTTTAGCACCTTTATCAAATACATATTGTGGTGTGCCGTGTATTGGTTCGGGGTCTTTATCGATAAACCCCGATTCGCAAGTGCACATACGGAAGGTAAATGTAAATCCTTTTGCGCCCCATTCGTCCATAATGCTATCAATATAAGACCAATCGTAAACGCCTTCTTCCTTTTCAATGTCGCACCAGTCTATACGAAGATAAATGATTTTTAAACCTTTAATGTCTTCTAAATAATCGCCAGGAAGGTTTTTATCGCGGTATTCGCCCCTAAACACACCGTTGTCTATAAAGTGCCAGTACCAACCTTTATGAGGGTTTTCAAGCACAGTTTTATCGTCAATCCAACCGTCCATATCAATATAATTGTGACATGGTGGGATTTTGCCGTTATAAGTTCTTATTCTTTTAGCCATAATTAAGACCATCCTTTTTAAAAGTTAATTTGATTATATCATACGAAAAATGATTGTCAATATAAAATTAAAAAAAATACGTTTTAGTATTTACTATTTTAAATATATGTGTTAAAATTAAACAATAGGTGTACAAATGATAATCAAAACTTTCAATTTAACTTATTTTTTAATGCTTTTACTTACTGCTGGAGTTATAGTTTTAATTTCTCTTGTAATGAAGAACAAATCGGAAAATCAAAAAAAGAAATTGCTTTTAACAATTTGCTATTCTAATGCAATTTTATGGGTGGTTTATAAGTTTTGGCTTGCTTTTGGTAAGTTTGGTATTCCAGATACCTATTCTTTTGATATTTGGACGGAACTTCCACTTCATTTATGCAATATCAGTTTAATTATAGTTCCTATCGGTATTCATTTGAAAAAGCAAGGCATTTTAGCATACGGATTTTTTATAGCACCACTCGGCGCTATTATGGCGTGTACTTTCCCAAGCGTTGGTTTTGGCGATTTAAATATTTTTTATCCGCACATGCTTGGCTATTACGTTACCCACTTGCTTATAATAGTTGTAGGCGCGTTGCTTGTTAGCCTTGGATTTTTCAAGCCTACGTTTAAAAAAATTCCGAATATGTTTATAACGGCTTTAGCATTATCGCTCGGCGCGTTTTTAGTAAACTTGTTTATTAGGGGAGTGTTTAACGGCCCTGCTAACTATTTTTACACTGTTGAGCCTGAAGGAATTTCTATTTTAGAAGTATTTTGGTCGATAATTCCTATTCCTTACGTGTACTTGGTTTTCGGTATGGCAATACTTGGCGTTTATGCAGTTTTAACAACCTTGCCTTTCCACTTGTACGACAAAAAGAAAAATAAATAATAACGAGGTGTATTATGTTAAATATTAAAGCAGAAAAATTAACTAAAGAAGGCTTTTCACTTTACGGTGAATACTATGAAATGGCTAATCCTAACGGATATTCTTTAAATGGCGAATTGCATAGATTTTTCCCTGATAGGGTAGTTGCAAGCCAAGGCGCAAACGTAGGTTATTCGCCTATTTTTGTTAAAAAGCCTGATGAAATGGTTATCACTCAACTTGAATATCACACCACTACAAGCGAAATGATTTTACCGCTTAACGACGATATGATTATTCACGTTTCAGAACCATCTGCAGGCAAACCAATCACAAACTTAACTAAAGCATTTATAGTGCCTAAAAATACACTTATCAAACTTAAAGCATGCGTATGGCACTTAGCGCCACTTCCTAAGACGGAAAAAGAACTTTGCGCTATGATTATTTTACCTGAATGCACTTATATTAACGACTGTACAGTTGTTGACTTAAAACAAGACGAAATCTTTAAGGTAACTCTTTAAAATGAAAGTTTTTATAGGTGGAAAAAATCAGTATAAGGCAAATATGCATTGCCACTCTAATTTGTCTGACGGAACTAAAACTCCCGAAGAATTAAAAGATTTGTACAAAGGTCACGGCTATTCGATTTTAGCAATTACCGACCACGAGTATTTAGTTGACCACTCTGACCTTGACGATGAAGATTTTATAACTTTAACGGCATACGAATCCTTTGCAAGATTTAGGGACGAAAATAGACCGACCAGGATAGAAGCACACCTTAATTTATATAGTAAAGACCAACACAATACCACAATGGTTTGCTATAACGAAAACGAAACTTACGTGCCTAAAGAAAAACGCCCTTTCGTTAAGTATTACGGCGAAAGAACTGACGATATTAAAGGACATACCGTTTCTTACGTTAACCATATTATTAGCGAAGGCAAAAAGCACGGCTTTTTCGTTTCGTACAACCACCCAGAGTGGTCGCTTGAAACTATTAAAGACGCCGAACAATACGTAGGTTTTGACTCGCTTGAAATTTATAACCACGTTTCTTACCTTGTGGGGTTTGATGAAAGCAACGAACAACTTTACGAATATTTAGTTTCTAAAGGCTATAATATAGGCGTACACGCGGGCGATGATAATCACAACAAAATAAACGATAGTTTTGGCGGTTTTACTTATATAATGGCTGATAAACTTGAATATAGCGAAATTATCAAAGCACTTGAAAATCACGATTATTACGCATCAAGCGGTCCTAAAATCAATTTTGTAGGCATTGAAAATGGTGTTGTAACGGTAAAATGTGATAACGTTAAAAGCATTTGCATATCTAACAACACAAGGCGTAGAAAAAGATTTTTAGCAACTGATGAAAAGGGTATAAACGAAGCGTCGCATTTGCTTGACCCTGCTTGTACTTACTTTAGGGTGACCGTTGAAGATTTTAACGGGAATAAGGCTTATACTCGTGCTTATCTTAAAAACGAGTGGGATACGGTTCAGTGTGAAAAATTATGACAGATAAAGTACAAAAACAAATAAAAAATTTAATGCAAGGTTTAAAACTTCCTTACTACTATATAAAAGTGGGCAAGGGGGGTTTAGACCTTTTGTCTTTTGGTTATAACGAAGGGGAAGTTGCATCGGGTAACGAAAAGTTATTTATGTACTCTTGCACCAAACCTTTAACGGTTACTTGCGGTTTAAAACTTATTGAAATGGGATTGCTTTCTCTTGAGGATAAAGTGGGTAAATATCTTCCGTTTGTCAACGATTGCTATCTCATAGACGATAAGGGTAATAAACGGGTTGTAGGGGATAAAATAACCGTTAAACACCTTTTTACAATGACTGCGGGATTTACCTACAATTTTGAAATGGAGCCGTTTAAACGGGTATTTAAGGACTATGATAACCCAACTACTTTGCAAGTGGTTGAAAGTATTTGTAAATCACCGCTTATTTCTCGCCCCGGTGAACAATTTAATTATAGTTTTTGCCACGACGTATTGGCGGCGGTTATTGAAGTGATTGCTAAAAAGCCGTTTGCCGAGTATATGAAAGACAATATCTTTAAACCTTTAGGTTTAAATAACTCCGCTTTTGATTTTGAAGATAAATCGGATTTTGCTAACCAATATTATTACGATAACGGCTTTGTAAAAAACAAACTTCAAAATAGTATAGTGTTTTCTAAAAATTGGCATAGTGGCGGTGCGGGGGTAATAAGTACCGCAAACGATTATTATAAGTTTGTAAAAACTCTTGCAAACGGTGGCGGGGATATATTAAATCAAAACTCTATTAAAACCCTTTACACGGAAAGTGTAAAAAGTATAAGTGTAAACAATAACTTTACTTGCGTGCAAGGAAGTGATTACGGTTATGGCTTAGGCGTTAGAACGCGTATGAAACCAACTGATTACGGCTTGCCAATCGGCGAATATGGTTGGGACGGCGCTGCGGGTTCATATATGATGGTAGACCCTATAAATAAAGTATCGGTGTTTATTGCAATGCACGTAGAAAACTGGCCGGAATTCTTTACGGGCAAGCATTTAGAAATAGTTAAAATTATATACGATAATTTGATATGATAAAAAACTCTTTCGGGAAATCCCCGAAAGAGTTTTAATTTGTTGTGATATTAGTTTTATAAGTAACTTGCAATTTCAGTAGCGATAGAAGTAAACGGATTAGTTCTATAAGCAAAGTTGTTTGTAGGTTTTGTTGTTGTAAAGGTGATATTTGTTTTAAATCCGTCGGTAGAAGTTACGTACTCGATAGCGCCTGTAGAAGAATAAGGTTCTTTTTCGTTTAACTTGTTGTTAGTTAAAGTTTCAGGACGTTCAAGATATGCTTTGTAATTTAAGATTATAGTTTTATAACTTCTAATAATTTCAGCAACGTCAGGATAGATAACTTCTTGTGCTTTTTCTTCTAAGATAACTGCAATTTCATCGCAAAGGTAAGATGCAATTGCCCTTGTTCCGTTATAACCTAAAAGTAAATTGTCTTCAAGTTCGAAAAGTGAAGATTCGTAGTAATTTGCAGTATCGATAGTGAATTCCGTTTTGTCCGTTACCTTGTGAGTTTGGTCGTCAAGGTAGTGGTGGATTTCATCAAACGCCAATGCTAATTCTTCATAAGTTATGAAGGTAGTTGCATTTAAGTTTTTGTTAGAACCGCATTTTACTTTTGGTTTAATTACTTGATAGTTATCGCTGATTTCTTTAGTAATTTTTGAGTAATCCCTATTTCCGTTTTTACCGTTGTTGCTTTGTGTGAATTCATTGAGTATAGAATCGATAACGGCAAGACCGCAGTCGCCAAGCAATACTGAATTTTTAATCTTATCATCAAATACTTCGCCAACCGTTTTAGTGTTGTTATCAAAGAGTTTAGATTCGATAGTATCAACGGTAATTTGACCGGCAACTGAAGATATTTCAATAAGTTTATCAATAGCAACGAATTCCGTTTTGTAAGAACTGATAGGGTAGTTGGTATCGATAAGTCTTTCTTTCACGTTAGAAAGTGAAGTTGAAAGTGAACCTGCTTGTGTGATATCGCTTGCAGATACGAAACTGTCAAACGAAGAGTAAATAAAGTCATTAATCAACGTTTTAGTAACAATTTTACCGTTAAGTGCTAAAATATCGTCTAAGTCTTGACCAAATTGCGTTAAGTCTACTTGACCTTCAGTTGAATTATCGAAAATTTCTATAAGCTTATCAATAGTTTTAAATTCTAATTCGTAAGATAAATCATTGCGAGAGAATCCGTTTTTAATAGTGCTTATAGTATCAAGTACTTGTTCGTTTTCAACGTTTGCAGTAGAATCGTCAATTAAGAACTCAATTACTGATTTAATAAGGTTACGTGTAATTATCTTAGAGTCTATATCGTTAACGATGTAGTCTAAATCTTTACCGATGCTTGTTAAATCACCTTCGTCACTTGCTTTGTTGATAGCGTCAAGAAGAAGGCTAACTGCTTCGAATTCCGCCTCGTAAACGAGTGAATTACCATCAAATCCATCTTTAATATCATTTATAATATCTTGATAGTTTTCGTTAACGCCGTCAGTAGATTCGTCAATCAATACTTGGATTGTATCGTTGATAAGTTCGTTTGTAATTATCTTAGAGCCAAGTGCGATAGTATCGTCTAATTGCTTGCCGAGTTGTGCTAAATCAACGTCTTCTTTGTTAACGTAATCGAATACGTTAAGAAGTGAATCAAGTGCAAGGAATTCCGTTTCGTAAACTAATTCGCCAGTAAATTTAGTTTTAATATCGTTTATAGTGTCGCGGTATTCTTCGTTAACGCCGTCAGTAGCCTCGTCAATTAAACTTGTAATAGCGCTGTTGATAAGGTCGTTGTCGATAATGTCTGATTCAAGGATAACTTCGTCAAGAGTTTTGCCGATAGATTTTAAATCGATATCGTCAACGTCTACAGTTTTAAGTGCGTCAAGAAGTTTTATAATTGCAGTAAATTCTTTTTCGTATGAAAGTTCGCCTTCGATATTACCTTTGATTGTTTCGATAGTAGGGCGGAAGGTTTCTTCAACCTCATCAGCGAATACATCTAATAAAACTAAGATAGTGTCGTTTACTAAATCGTTATCGATTATGTCTGATTTAGCAACAACTTCGTCAAGGGATTTACCAATTTCTACTATATCAACCTCTTCGCCGTCGATAGTTTTAAATGTATCAAGAAGGGTTTGAATACAACCAAATTCCTTTTCGTAAGACAATTCTTTTGTTGTAATATTTTCTTTAATTTCATCAAGGGTAGGTTGTAAATCTTCGTTAACTTCGCCTTTAAATTCATCAATTAAGATGGTTATTATCGAATTTAAAACTTCACGGTTAATAATTTTAGAATCTTTAGCAAGAACGGTATCTAATTCTTTACCTACGTCTGTTAAGTCAATTTCTTCTAAAGGTCCTAAGTTGTTAACGTAGTCGATAATTTCGCCAAAAGCATCAAATTCTTTTTCGTAAGAAGTAATTTCGTGATTTTCAAACGGCTTTTTAATTAAATCAAAAATTTCGTTAAAGCGTTCAAGTTCTGTACCTTCGCTTGTGTCTATCGTATCTAATAAGGTAAGTACCACGTCATCTACGAGGTTTCTCGTTAAAATTTTAGAATTGTACGAGAATGCTTTATCTAACGCTACGCCAAGTTCTTTGAATTGTTCGCCAGTTAAAGATTCGCTTTCAAAATCAAAACTTGTAAATACGGTAAATATTTCGCCGATAGTTTTTAATTCGTTAGTGTAAGAAATATCTTCTTTAGTAAATGCCTCTTTAACGTCTTCAATAAGGTTAGTGATTGATTCAGGAACGCCAGTTTCGCCTTCAGTTATAACTATAGCGGAATCTAAGATTGCAGGTGCAAGTTTAGAAATTGATTCTTGTTTAACAAATCCGTTTGCAATAAAGGAATCTAACACGCTACCAAGTTTGCCAAAATCATCAGCAGTTATTGTTTTAATACCTTCTTCGCTTGAGAATTTAGGCACAACTTCTACTACGTCTATAATAGAATCGAAAATGTTTCTGATATTTTCAGAGTTAGAGTTTGCCATTCCGTCAAATAAATCTGAGAAAACTTCCTTTAACGGTTCAACTATTTCAGGGTCTAAGTCAGAGTCTGTAAGCAACGTTTCGTTAAAGGTAGATTCCATAGTTTCAGATAACATTGGCATTGCCGCCTCGAGGGTTGCTTTGAATATTTCTGAACTATATAAAGCATCGATAAGGTTAGTTAAATTATCTGAGAAGTTTTCAAGTTGTTCAGGGTCGTTTATTATTGCTTCAAAATTATTTAAGTCTATAGTTCCGTCGGTAAACGGCATAACGTAAACGATAACGTTTCCTATTGAATCAACTTCATTGTTTAACTTAATAGTTTTACCGTTAATTTTAACGGCTGAAGTTTGGTTAAACATTATAATTTGAAGGTCTTCTAATTTAATAAAATCGTAAACCTTAACTACTACCGAATCGTCAATCGAATAGATTATTTCAGCTATAGGAGAAGAACTTATAACACCTTTATTGCTGTTATCGTCTGTACTTGCAACGTAAGTAGATGGAATTAAATCCGCAGAGATATCGTCTATTTTTTTAACTAAGTTTAAGTAGCCTGCAAAAGGGGTTGAAACGAAAGTGAACATAATAATGCCTAAACCAACGCCTACGGCACCGCCCCAAAGTCTACGCTTTTTCTTGCCTTTATTTTTTGCAATAAAAATATTTAAAATCCAATAGAAAGGTAATGATAAATATTTGAATACAACGAAGAATACAAGGAATAATATACCACTGATAATAGATACGGATAACGAAGTAAGAAGGGTTACCAAATATTCTAAGTCTTGCGGATTAACCTTTTCAGATGCTTGAGAGGCTAAATAGGCTATAAGTTCTTCAATATTACTACAGCCTTGTAACAATCCGTTTAAACCGGGAATCCAAGATATATCTGTTCTTATAAGGGATAATGCCATAGGCGTAGTGATAAATATCAATAAAACGCCGATTAATACTATCCATATAGTACGAATAACCATCTTTTTAAGCCCACGAATAATGCCTGTTAAAAAGCCTACTACTACAAACGCTAAAAAAAGTAGCGATATAGCAAGTGGTATTATTTGTTGTAAATCCATGATAATCTCCTTAATAATAATCTTAAAGAATTATATAATTATATTTTAGTTGTAACAATAATTATAACACACGAGTATTATAAATGCAATACTTTATTAAATAATTTACAATTTAGCCATTTTCAATATCATTAATAAGTTATAAAATAAAATCAGGTATAATTCTAAAGTTATAACGGTTATACCAATTAAACTATATTCAAATTGCAATAACCCCCCTTAAAATGCTTGTAAAAATTTACCTTTTTATTGTATAATAAATTTATAATTTATAATCTCAAGGAGATAATTAATGAAATACGTTTATTTATTTAGTGAAGGTAACGCAAAAATGAGAGAAATTCTCGGCGGTAAAGGTGCTAACCTTGCTGAAATGACTAATATCGGTCTTCCAGTACCACAAGGTTTTACTGTATCGACTGAGGCTTGTACTCAATACTATGAAGACGGAAGACAAATCAACCCAAGTATTCAAGCAGAAATTTTAGAATACGTTGAAAAACTTGAAGAAATTTCCGGCAAAAAATTTGGCGATAAAGAAAACCCACTTTTAGTTTCAGTTCGTTCTGGTGCAAGGGCATCAATGCCAGGTATGATGGACACTATCTTAAACCTCGGTTTAAACGAAGAAGTAGTTGAAGTTCTCGCTAAAAAATCAGGTAATCCAAGATGGGCGTACGACTGTTATAGAAGATTTATCCAAATGTTCTCTGACGTTGTTATGGAAGTTGGTAAAAAATACTTTGAAGTTTTAATCGACAAAAAGAAAGAAGAAAAAGGCGTTGAATTTGACGTTGACTTAACTGCTGAAGACTTAAAGGATTTAGCAAACCAATTCAAAGCAGAATACAAAAGCAAACTTGGTACTGATTTCCCAAGCGACCCTAAAGTTCAACTTTTCGAAGCTATTAAAGCGGTATTCCGTTCTTGGGATAACGAAAGGGCAAACATTTACAGAATGGACCACGATATTCCATACAGCTGGGGTACAGCGGTTAACGTTCAAATGATGGCTTTCGGTAACATGGGTAATGACTGTGGTACCGGTGTAGCATTCACGCGTAACCCTGCAACTGGTGAAAAGGGTCTTATGGGCGAATTCTTAATGAACGCACAAGGCGAAGACGTAGTTGCTGGTGTTCGTACACCAATGCCTATTTCTAAAATGGCAGAAGTTTTACCTGAAGTTTACGAACAATTCCTTGGTGTTTGCAAAACTTTAGAAAATCACTATAGGGATATGCAAGATATGGAATTTACTATTGAAAAAGGTAAACTCTATATGCTTCAAACAAGAAACGGTAAGCGTACTGCTGCTGCCGCTATCAGAATTGCTTGCGACCTTATCGATGAAGGTATGATAACTGAACAAGAAGCACTTTTACAAATTGATGCTAAAACTTTAGATATGTTATTACACCCAACGTTTGATAGCGCATCTCTTAAAAAAGCAGATAAAGAAAACGTTGTAGGTACTGGTATTGCAGCATCTCCAGGTGCAGCAACAGGTACAATCGTATTCACTTCTGAAGACGCAGTTGAACTTGGTAAACAAAACAAAAACGTAATTCTCGTTAGACTTGAAACGTCTCCTGAAGATATCGAAGGTATGAAATACGCTAAAGGTATCTTAACAGTAAGGGGCGGTCAAACTTCACACGCAGCCGTAGTTGCACGTGGTATGGGTACTTGCTGTGTATCTGGTTGTGGCGATATTAAAATGCACGAAGAAGAAAAATACTTCGAACTTGCAGGTAAAATCTTCAAAGAAGGCGATTCACTTTCACTTGACGGTTCTACTGGTAAAATTTACGATATTGAAATCAAAACTGTTCCTGCTGACCCTAACAGCGGTTACTTTGGTAGAATTATGCAACTTGCTGATAAGTATAAATCACTTAAAGTAAGAACTAACGCAGATACTCCTGAAGATGCTGAAAGAGCGGCTAACCTTGGCGCACAAGGTATCGGTCTTTGCCGTACAGAACACATGTTCTTCGGCCCAGGCAGAATCGATAAGTTTAGAGAAATGATTTGTGCTGAAACTGAAAAAGAAAGAAAAGCAGCACTTGACAAAATCGAACCAATGCAACAAGAAGACTTTGAAGGCATTATGGAAGCCCTTAAAGGTCAACCTGTTACTATCAGATTCTTAGACCCACCACTTCACGAATTCGTTCCTACTTCAGAATACGAAATCGAAGAACTTGCAAAATCTATCGGCAAAACACCTGAACAAATCAAGATTATTTGCCAATCACTTCACGAAACTAACCCTATGATGGGTCACCGTGGTTGTCGTCTTACAGTTACATACCCTGAAATTGCAGTAATGCAAACTAAAGCGGTTATTAAAGCGGCTATCGCTGTTCAATCACGCCATGCTGATTGGAACGTTGTTCCTGAAATCATGATTCCATTAACAGGCGAAGTTAAAGAACTTGCTTTCTGCAAGAAAATCGTAGTAGAAACTGCTGATAGTTTAATCAAAGAAGCAGGCGTTAATATCAACTACGAAGTTGGTACAATGATTGAAATTCCAAGGGCTGCACTTACTGCTGATGAAATTGCTAAAGAAGCTGAATTCTTCTGCTTTGGTACTAACGATTTAACTCAAATGACTTTTGGTTTCTCTCGTGACGATGCTGGTAAATTCTTACCTTCATACTACAAGGCGAAAATTTACGAATCTGACCCATTTGCAAGACTTGACACTAACGGTGTTGGTAAACTTATGGATATGGCAGTTTCACTTGGTAAGAAAACAAGAAGCGATATGCACTGCGGTATTTGTGGCGAACACGGTGGTGACCCTTCATCAATCGAATTCTGTCATGCTATCGGTTTAGATTACGTTTCTTGCTCACCATTCAGAGTTCCTATTGCAAGACTCTCTGCTGCACAAGCAAACATCAAAAACCCAAGATAACTAAATAAATATTAGACCTTGCTACTACACGCAAGGTCTTTTTATTTTGCTATTGACTTTAAAAGGTTAATTTTGTATAATAATTGTAACGAATTATAGAAGGTATAAATATGTTAAATTTCATTTACAACACACCTACAAAAGTGTATTTTGGTAAAGGTACGCAAAAGGAAGTAGGCAAAATCTTAAAAGAATACGGCTACACTAAAATAATGATGCAATACGGCAAAAACAGTATCAAAAAAAGTGGGCTTTACGATGAAGTTGTTACTTCGCTTAACGAAAACGGCATTAAATTTATTGAAATGGGCGGGGTAGAGCCAAACCCAAAATTGGAATTTGTTAGGGAAGCGGTTAAGGTTGCTAAAAGTGAGAATATCGAACTTATTTTAGCCGTTGGTGGCGGTAGCGTTTTAGACTCTTCTAAGGCAACTGCACTCGGCGCTAAGTACGATGGTGACGTTTGGGATATCTTTATTGGCAAGCATACCCCAACCGATGCACTTGCAACTGCGTGCATTTTAACCCACTCGGCAGCGGGTAGCGAGATGAGTATGTCTGCCGTTATTTCCGACCTTTCTATCAATATGAAAAAGGGTTGCGGTACCGAACTTAATAGATGTAAATTTTCTATCTTAAACCCTGAACTTACTTACACAGTAAGTAAATATCAAACCGCGTGCGGAATTGTTGATATGATGACGCATACACTTGAAAGGTATTTTACTAATCTTCCAGATACCGAACTTACCGATAGCATAGCCGAAGGAATTT
Organism: Christensenellaceae bacterium; assembly: GCA_045651405.1. Lineage (GTDB taxonomy): Bacteria > Bacillota > Clostridia > Christensenellales > Borkfalkiaceae > HGM11412. The sequence continues at coordinate 29,767 of JAZRSH010000005.1, forward strand.
TAAAATCTATAGTAAAAGCGGGGCTTGTTGTTATTGATAATCCAACCGATTACGATGCAAGGGCAACGCTTATGTGGGGTTCAAGTTTGGCGCATAACGGTTTAACTTCTTGCGGTAGGGAAAACTACCTTGCAGTTCACCAATTAGAGCACGCTATAAGCGGTGTTTTTGATGAAGTTGCGCACGGTGCAGGGCTTGCAGTTTTATATCCTGCATGGGCAAAATACGTATATAAATACAACGTGAAAAGGTTTGCGAGAATTGCCCGTAACGTTTGGGACGTAGTTGAAGAAAACGATGAAATTGCAGCGGTTAAAGGTATAGAAAAAATGCAAGAATTCTTTATAAAAATTGGTATGCCGTCAAGTTTAAAAGATTTCAATATTACCGCTGAAAGTATTGATAAATTCGTAGAATTAACTACCGCAAAAGGAAGTAGAACGGTAAAAAGTTATATTCCTCTTGGCGAAAAAGAAGTTAAAGAAATATTTGAACTTTGTTTGTAAAAATAAAGATAAAAAATTCGGCTTTTTAGTTGACTATTTTACTGTATTGTAATACAATATTTTTAATGTAATAATTACATTTAGGAGAAGATTATGAAAAAATTTAAATACGCTATTATCGGTCTTGGTAACCGTGGTAAACAACTTAAAGATACATTAATGATTATTGATGATATCGAATGCGTTGCTGTATGCGATTTACGTTTAGATTTCGCTGAAGCGGCTGCAGAAACTTACGTTAAAAAAGGTTTTAACAAACCTGCAATCTATACTGATTATAAAAAATGTATCGATGAATCAGGTTGTAATGCCGTTATCGTAGCAACTGCTTGGGAAGCACACACAAAAGTTACACTTTACGCTATCGAAAAGCAAATCCCTGTTGCTTGCGAAGTAGGTGGCGCTTACAGTATTAACCAACTTTGGGAACTTGTTAACGCACAAGAAAAATACGAAACACCAGTAATGCTTCTTGAAAACTGCTGTTATGGTAGACTTGAACTTATGGCACTTAACATGAAACGTCTTGGCGTATTTGGTGAAATCGTTCAATGCGAAGGTGCTTACTGTCACGACCTTAGATACGAAGTAGTTCTTCACGGTACTGCTAAAAACTTAACACATTACCGTTTAGAAGAATACAAGCACAGAAATACTGAAAACTATCCAACACACGAAATTGGCCCTATCGCTAAACTTTTAGATATCAACTGCGGTAATAAATTTACATACCTTCACTCTTTCTCAACTAAATCAGTAGGTATGGAAAGTTATATCAGGGATAAAGGTTATAAACACTTTACAAGCAAAGAATTTACTAACGAAGAAAGGGATATCAACGCAGAATCACTTGCAGGTGTTAAATTCAACCAAGGCGATATCATTACAACTGTAATTGGCTGTCAAAACGGCGAAAACGTTGTTATTACACTTGATACTTGTCTTCCAAGAAACTACTCTCGTAGATTTGCTGTACACGGCACTAAAGCCTTCCTTAACGAAGAAAACAATTCGTTATTCTTAGACAATACTTACACTCCAGCAGAAGAAGTTCAATGGGGCAAACAATTTAACAATATCGAAAAATACCAAAAGGATTACGACCATAGAATTTGGGCTGACTACAACCCAGACGCTAACGACGGTCACGGCGGTATGGACTATTTAGTTTTATCAGGTTTCTTCAATGCGCTTAAAGAAAACAAACCAATGCCTATCGATATTTACGATATGGTTACTTGGATGGCTATCGCACCGCTTGCTGAAGAATCTATCGCAACAGGTCAAACCGTTTACTTCCCAGACTTTACTAATGGTAAATGGATTCGTAGAAAGAACGAATTTGAATTATAAGGCTCTTCAATACCAACGGTCGATAAATTCCTAATGAAACGCGTCGTAATAGTGCGTTAAACCCGCTCGAAAATATGTAAACTATTATCTTCGGGGTTTGTCTTCTCTTACTTGCGTTTGATTAGTCCTTTTAAATCAACCTTATGGTATTTCATCGCCAATAAAAGCGTTTAGGCACATACCTAAACGCTTTTTGAGTGAATAAATATTCTTGCATTATACTTTTTAGTGTGATAAAATTAAATAAACAAAATATTAAGGAGTTTGTTATGGATTACAAAAAATTGCAAAATGGTAGCGATATTCGTGGCGTAGCGCTTGAAGGTGTTGAGGGTCAATCGGTTAACTTAACCGAACAAGTTTGTCGCGATATCGGTAGGGGTTTTGCCCTTTGGCTTATTGATAAAAAAAATAAAACAAACTTAAACGTTGCCGTTGGTAGAGATTCTCGTTTATCGGGCGAAACTTTAAGTAATTGGATTTGCTCTTCTATGGTAGAAAGCGGTTTAAATATTACTGATTTTGGTATGGCAAGTACCCCTGCAATGTTTATGGCTACAGTTACTGAAGGTTATGAGTTTGACGGTACTATTATGATTACCGCAAGCCACTTACCATTTAACAGAAACGGTTTTAAATTCTTTACAAGCCTTGGCGGTTTAGAAAAGGAAGATATTAAACAAATTTTAGCCTACGCAGAAAGTGATAAGGCTACAAATTTACCTAAAGGAACCCTTAAACAAGGGGAATTTATGAACGCCTACTCAAATATTTTAGTAAATAAAATCCAAAGTGCTACGGGCGAAAAAGAACCTTTAAAAGGTTTTAAAGTAGTGGTAGATGCTGGTAACGGTGCAGGCGGTTTTTACGTTGATAAAGTATTAAAACCACTTGGTGCTAATACTGATGGTAGCCGTTTCTTAGAGCCTGACGGCAGTTTCCCTAACCATATACCAAACCCTGAAAATAAAGAGGCTATGGAAAGTATTACTGATGCCGTTTTACAAAATAAAGCCGACCTTGGTATTATTTTTGATACGGACGTTGATAGGGCGGGTGCAGTTTTATCCGATGGTAGCGAACTTAATCGTAATAGAATTATTGCGATGCTTTCTGCAATTTTACTTCGTGAACACCCAGGTACAACAATCGTTACCGACTCTATAACTTCAACAGGTCTTGCAAAATTCATCGAAGAAAAGGGCGGTATTCACCACCGCTTTAAAAGGGGTTATAGAAACGTTATAAACGAATCTATCCGCCTTAATAATAACGGTCAAGACAGTCAACTTGCTATTGAAACTTCAGGCCACGGCGCGTTAAAAGAAAACTATTTCTTAGATGACGGTGCATACCTTGTTACTAAACTTTTAATAGAACTTGCGCGCGGTAAAAAAGAAGGCTATACTTTACAATCTCTTATCGAAAGCCTTGAAGAGCCAAAAGAAAGCGTAGAGTTTAGAATGAACATCAACCTTGAAAACTTTAAAGAATACGGTCAAAAGGTAATTGACGACCTTAACGAGTATGCTAAAGCGACTAACGGGTTCAATCTTGCCGAAAACAACTATGAAGGCGTAAGGGTAAACTTAAACGAAGTTAGCGGCAACGGCTGGTTCTTACTTAGACTTTCACTTCACGACCCATTACTTCCTTTAAATATTGAAAGTAATTCAGTAGGCGGTGCAAAAATCATTGCTGGTAAATTATACGAGTTTATTAAAAATTACGATAAGTTAGACTTTACTTCTTTAGAAAACTTTATTAAATAATAAAAAGCGTAGCAACTGCTACGCTTTTTTTTAGTTGTTAGTAGATTCGTTAGTGTTATCGTTTTCTACGATGTGTTGTTTAATTTTCTTGATAGGAGAGCAAAGTGTTGCTAAAAATCCTTTCCAAGTAAAGTTTTTGATATCTTTTACAAAGTTTTTGTGGTCGAATATCAAAGCAACGCCAAATGAAACAGGTGTTAGTATGATAAATGCAGGGAATATCATCCAGAACCAAGGCCAGTATTTTATTTGACCCGTAAATGGACCAACAGGAACAGTTTTGAAAAAATTTGGACAAAAGATTGATAATATTTTGCCTATTGGACTTGTAGTGTCTGGACCGTAGATAAACGAGGTGTTTTTCCAGTTGATTTCTTTAAATGCTTCCCAGTAATCTTTGTGTATTACGTGGTCAAATCCAACAGCACCCCTTATAGGAATAAATCCGAGTTCGGCTTGGAAAAATTGGTTTAAAATAATGAAAAGCATCAATAATAGTAAGCCAATAGGTGCCGCAAAAATGCGTTTCCAAGAAAGTGTGTGTAATTTAAAAAGTACCATTAAAAGGGGTATGGATATTAACGACCAATGGTGGTAATAATATCTAACTACGTCAAGTTCATAAAATGCTTTGCCTAATCCTTCTTGTGGATATAAAATAGAAATAAAACCGCTTAAAACACCAATGTAAAACATGTAGTCTTTAACTGATTTCTTCTTCATCCAGAATAAGATAGGGAAAAGTGCGATATTTGCACCGCAAATATTTACAAACCATGAATCGCGTAACATTCTGGCTTCATCTTCAGAATAAGGTGGGAAATAAACTTTCAAGAAATGGAAGATAAGACCAAATGCCAAAATTGAAAATAGTACTATTTTTTGTGTTGAAGGTTTTTTGTTTTTTAATATAAAATATAATCCTACCGTTGTGCCTACCAATAAAATAATCCACAAAAAGTAGGGTAAGTTAAACATTTCAATAATCATAGTTCTCCTAGTTGTTAACCTTTATCGTTTGTAAAAAATAGAATATTTTTTATGTACTTTAAAATCCTGTATAATTTTATCACATTTTAAATAATTGTGCAAGGTAAATATGTGAGTGTTTAAAAATAAAATAAAAAATTGTCAATAATCGTATAAGTTTAGTATGATTAATAATCGGTTTTTTTACTAAATAAAAACACTTGAAAAAATTGGCTAAATTTGTTAAAATATAAAGGTAATTTTTTAAAACGAAAACAAGGTGCTTATAATGTATATATTTTTAGCATTAACTCTGCTTGTGCCTATGTTGGCTTTAAGGCGCAGGGCTGATGGCGATACAAATATTTTAGATTCAAAATCCACTACTTGTATAAAGGGTGTACTTTGCATCTACGTATTGCTACATAACTTAGGGCTTGACATTGCTAACACTAAACTTGAAATAATAGTGTTTGAGCATGCCGGTGGTGTAGGCGTAGGGCTATTTTTCTTCCTTTCTGCATACGGTATTATTCGTGCATATCAACAACGAGGAAACACTTCTTTAATCCACTTACTATTTAAACATATTCCTAAAATGTGGCTATTAGCGGTATTTATTAACGCAATTACCTATTTTACTTTTATGCGTGGTGATTTTGAAAGTGGCGATATGTGGATGCGCATTTTAAATCTTGATATTTTTAACGGATTTAAAGGTATTAATCGCCACGGTTGGTATATTGCAACAATTATAGCGCTTTATATTGTATTTGCTATCGTTTATTTTGCTTGTAGTAAATTAAAAACTGATAAAAAGTTTATTATTGCTATGTGTATTATGATTGCTATAGCAATAGGTTTAAGATTAACTGCGATTATTACTGATACCGCAAGGCTTTACACTCGTGAACTTCCTGCGTTTGCCATAGGTTGTTTTTATGCTACTTTCTATAATAAAATCAACGAGTTTGCCTCAAAGTATTTTAAAATAGGCTTGATTTTATCTGTAGTTGCATTTATATTCGGGTTTTACTTTAGTGAACCTGTTGCTACCTATGCCGCAACGGTTATTGTAGTTTTTGTATCGCAAAAATTCACTTACTATAGCAGGGTAACTTATTTCTTGGGTAAGATTTGTTTAGGCGTTTATTTGTTCTTACACTATTCATCCCTTACTTTAATTTTCTATATCTACCAAGAATATCTTTGGATACTTTTAAATGCCGGCTTTATCTTATTAGTAGCAATTATGATTTACGCAGTACAATACGCTATAGACTATTCTATTTGCAAAGCAAAAGGTTGGGGTTTACACAACTTAAAACGTGTAGAGAGATAAATTAAATGGAAAGTATAATAAATATGGTTTTTTAATGTTTTTATTTGGGGAAATTAATATATAAAAATTAGTTTAATAAAATCAATAAAAAATAAAGGCTTTTAGCGAACTCGCTAAAAGCCTTTTAATTAGCCTATAGGTTAATTTTCGATTATTTCATTGCTTTTTCTACAGCAACTGCAACTGCAACTGAAGCGCCTACCATTGGGTTGTTACCCATACCGATAAGGCCCATCATTTCAACGTGAGCAGGAACTGAAGAAGAACCCGCGAATTGAGCGTCACCGTGCATACGACCCATAGTATCAGTCATACCGTAAGAAGCAGGACCTGCAGCCATGTTATCTGGGTGAAGAGTTCTACCAGTACCGCCACCAGAAGCGTTAATTTTGATTATTAATTTTTTGAAGTTGGACACATCATTTTTGATAATGATAAACACATTATAACGCGTTTGAATTTTTTTGTAAGCCATTTTCAAGCCCATTTTGAAAAATTTATAAATTTTTCTTAATTTTTAGTTTTTTACACTTAATTAAACAAATATTTACTATTAATTTTTTATCCCAAATGCTTAATAACCGACCTATATGGCTACGTTTTAATAATTTTATCATAAAAATAAACAGCTAAAGAGTTTGCGATAAATTGATAGTTCAATTAGTGGTTAGTTCTGTAAATTACTGAACTTGCGGGCTCTACCACCCCAAGGTAGCGCGCTACCAACTGCGCCACACCCAGAATCCTTATTTTTAGCTTTATCGCATAGCTTTTAATCAGAGCGTGCCACAGAATCTAGACGATTCTGATGGTGCGCTTTTGCTTTATTGGATAGCTCTGCGTGGCAGCCTGCGTAACAAAGCTTGAGTGATTGCGTAACAGCCTGAACTTGCAGTTTTAAATGATAAGGAAAACAAAATAAAATTAAACATACTTAGATTTGTTTTGGGGAATATCTTGATTTTTGTCGAGAAAAGTGGTACAATGATAAATATATAAAAATATCTATTTTTATGAGGTGGAAAATGGCTGCTAGTTATAAGAAGCTATTCAAAATGCTAATTGATCGTGAGATGAAGAGCAAAGACCTTGCGGCCAAAGCAGGAGTTAGTATGGTAACACTTGCAAAAATGAAAAAAGACGGTGCAACCGTATCGAGTGATGTACTTGTTAAAATTTGTACCGCACTTGAATGTACAATGGATGATATTGTGGAAATCGTTCCCGCCAATAAATAACAGGAGACTTTATCATGAGTCGTTGTTTATATAGCAGTAGCATTAAGAGATTTCTTAGCCTTGATGACAATTTAATATTTGGAACTCTTTGCGATAAGTATCACGGTGATGCTCCTACAACCACCCGTGAAGCGTGGAAAGGCGAAATTTCTGTAATGAAGGGGCTCCTTTCTAATTACGCAGACAAAGAGGGCAAAATCATTTTTGAATATGACATTCCTCGTCTCGGTAAGAGAGTTGACGTGGTGCTTCTCCTCGAGGGTATCATTTTCTGCATCGAGTTTAAGGTCGGAGAATCCAAGATATTAGAGGCGGATGTTGACCAGGTGCTCGACTATGCGCTTGACCTCAAAAACTTCCATAAATTCAGCCAGGACAACCTTGTTGTGCCAATTCTTGTTGCTACGAATTATCGTAGCTCGTCCACCGAGATTAAAATGTCGGTTTATGACGATAGAGTGGTTAACCCTTTGGTGACCGGTGCATCAGGTCTTGCAAACTTGGTTTCTGAAGTGCTGAAGCGTTTCCACGAAGAACCGACGGTTAACCCTAACTGGATTATCAGCCCCTACGCTCCCACACCTACAATTATTGAGGGGGCAAAGGCACTGTATGAGAATCATTCTGTAGAGAATATAACTCGCCACGAGGCTGACAAGGTTACTACCGACAG
>JAZRSH010000006.1:0-9363 GCA_045651405.1 Christensenellaceae bacterium
AATTTTCTCATAATAGCCCTCCTTATAACCCTAAGCTTTCAAGCCATTGAGTTTTGAAGTCAACGCTTTCAGAAGCTGTTAATATATCAACTGGGCTAAAAGTAATTAACTCAATTGATGGGGTTAAATATTTTTTCATAACATTTTCTCCTTAATGCCACTTTTATCAAAAACAATTAATTATAATTATATTAAAATATAATAGTTAAGCAAGATTATACTACTATTAATTATAAAAGTCAACTAAATATTCCCCCTTCCGCGCGATTACATTATATTGTATCCAGCCTTTTTTTACCCCCTAAATAAAGGATTTTTACCAGCTAAAATTGTAAAAACACCATAAAAAAAGAGTTAAACTAAAATCGTTTAACTCGTAAAATAAAATTGCTAATTTTAATCTTTTCTTCCCGTTAAATGACCTTCCGCATTTAAATCAGGAAAACCGTTTTGGCGCAAAGCCTCGTACAAGGTAATTGCTACGGAATTTGAAAGGTTTAAACTTCTTAAATCTCCCCACATAGGAATGCGCAAAGTATGCTTGTAATATTTTTCTAAAAGTGGTTCGGGAAGCCCGTGAGATTCCTTGCCAAAAATTAAAAAATCGCCGTCTTTAAAGGTAGCCTCGCTATACAACTTATTGCCCTTTGTAGACATAAAGTGAAAGTTATCCCCCTTGAAATATTTTTCAAAAAGTTCGTCTAAAGAATCAAGGTAATGCAAGTCTAAATATTGCCAATAATCAAGCCCTGCCCTTTTTAAATGCTTATCAGTTATTTCAAAGCCGAGTGGTCTTACTAAAAAAAGCGAACTGTTAGTAGCAGCGCAAGTGCGTGAAATATTACCGGTATTTTGCGGAATTTCCGGCTCAACTAAAACTATATTTAACTTCATTATTTCTCCTTAACTACCCCGTTGTTTAGTTAAAACAATTCTATAAGATTTCTTTATAGGAAGGGTTATTTTCGTGTAATTTTCTAAACTTTTACCACAAATTTCACCAGACAAGTCGCTTGCTATCACGCTTGTTGAGTTGATTAAAACTATAGGCACGCCGAATAAATAAGAGTAACTTCTTATTAAAAAATTATACTGTGGTTTTTCTTCACCACTTGAAATTGCAATAATAAAATCGGCATCGCATAGCGACATTGCTTTAATTCCGTCTATATCAAGAATATCATCGCCGATAAGCAAACCTATTCTACCCACTTGCGTTTGGTACACCCTTTGCGCCCCGCCACAAGTGTAGCCGTTATCGTTCACCGATAAGCGCATGTCGGAAATACCTAAAAGTTTACCTTTATCCGCTATTACAGCAGACCGCCTTAAAACGCCGTAATTATCAGTAATCGTTCCGGAAATTAAAACTTTACCGCTTTCCTTTGAAAGTTTGGCAAAGTTAGAAAGTTTATTTTCGGTGCAATTTAGTTCGTTTTTATAACTAATTTTATCAATTCCGTTAAAACCGAAAACGGCTAATTTTTCACTTTGATATTCGCTATTTTTAACGTTAAACACCTTATCGCTTTTATTACAGTACAATTTAAACATAACTCACCCGCCTTTACTATTATAGTTGTGGCGAGTTAAAAAAGTTAATCGTTTATACTTTTGATAACTTCGAATATTTCCTTGCTGTCGGTTGCGGAAAAAACCTTTTCTTTAAGGCGCTTAGAATCCCTTATACCCTTTAGGTAAAACGCCATTTGTTTTCTAAAAATTATAGCCGACCTTTCGCTACCGAATCTATCAACTAAAAGGGTTAAATGCTTTTCTATTAAATCTTTAAAAGAAGTCTTTGGCTCTTCGCCCAAAATTTCACTAAAAAGCATAGGGTTATTCATTGCACCCCTTGCTATCATAACGCCGTCTGCACCCGTGTTTTTAACTATGTAATCAGCATCTTCTTTAGTAAAAATTCCACCGTTTGCAATAACTGGAATTTTAACTTTTGCCTTGGCCTTTTGAATTTCCTCACAGTTGACTTCGCCAGAGTAAATTGCCTCCCTTACCCTACCGTGAATAGTTATTAAATCCGCACCGCTATCTTCGCACATTTTAGCAAAACTTTCAGTAACGAAATTTCCGTTTGTTAAACCTATTCTAAACTTAACGGTAACGGCTTTGCCACTCTTTTTAACACTACTTATAATTTTAGATGCTAAAATAGGATTTTTAAGTAGCGCACTACCTTCGCCGTTGTTATAAATTTTAGGTACGGGACAGCCCATATTTATATCGATAATATCGAACTTTTCAAGGTATTTACTGCTTGCAACCCAACCCATAACTTCAGGGTCGCTACCAAAAATTTGCACGGCTTTAATTTTTTCTTCAGGATAGGTAAAAAGCAAGTCTTCAGTTTTATTAGAAGAGTATTTTAAACCCTTTGCGCTAACCATTTCGGTAAAGCAAACGCCCGCCCCAAGTTCACCGCAAATAACCCGCATTGCGGCGTCAGAATACCCCGCAAGCGGTGCTAAAAACACGTTGTTTGGCGTTTTAACCTTTCCAATTTGTATACTTTTTATATCCATTAAAACTTCTCCACGCGTTTGAGTTCGTCGTAAATTTTATCAAGTTCTTCTTGGGTTAAATCTTGCATTTTTAAACCCTTGCTTTGAAGGGCATTTTCAAGGCTTGAAAACCTTTTTATAAACTTTTCGGTAGAGATATTAAGCGCAGTTTCACCGTCAACGTCAAGTTTTCTTACCAAGTTGACCACGCTAAACAATAAATCACCGCATTCCTTTTTAATTTCTTCGCTATCGCCTGTTTTTACCGCTTGTTTGATTTCTTCAATCTCTTCGTAAACCTTTAAAATAACTTCGGTATAATCGTTAAAATCAAAACCTTGTTTTCCTGCACGAGAGCCTACTTTTTGCGCACGCATTACCGCAGGGAAGTTTTTAGGCACGCTTTCAAGGTATTCCGTACCGTTAGCGTAACCCTTTTCTATGGCTTTGTTTTTATTCCAGTTGTCAAGAGCGGAAGACTCGTCGTGAGCAGTATCCGTTCCAAAAACGTGGGTGTGGCGAGATATAAGTTTTGAACAAATTCCGCTTAACACGTCGTAATAAGTGTACCTGCCGTACTCTTCGCCAAAAATTACGTAGAAGGCGGATTGTAACATTACGTCGCCAATTTCTTCAATAATCATATCGTCATCGTCACTTTCGATTGCGTCGATTAATTCGTAAGTTTCTTCAATTAAGTTTTTCTCGATAGTTTTAGGGGTTTGAACTCTGTCCCAAGGACAACCGTTTTCTCCCCTTAAGGCTTTAACTATATCAATTAAATCGCTAAATTCAAACCTTTGTTTATGTAAAAAGTCCTTATCCTCAACGTAGATAGAAGTAGAATAATCGTAGCCTTCTATTCTATCAAGTTCGTAAACTTTAATTTTTTTGTTGAATTTAGTATTGCTGATAAAAATATCACGCTCTTCGCCAACGATATTGCTAAGCATTAATTTGATTTCGCCCGCAACTTGCCTATTGTCAATAGCATAGATTACCGCAGGGAAAGATATTTTTAACCCGTTTATAAAATCGTACGCGGAAACGCCTTTAATACTTGTTTCGGCAATTTTTAATCGCTCTAAACATTTAGAAGTAGCCGATACGCCTGCGTAAACTTCTACGTTTTTGTACTTTTTAATAATTTCCTTACAAGACGCATCTTCGGTAACCGAGCCGTCTACCGCATATAAAACGTCGCTATCTTTTGCAAGTTCTATTACGCGTTTTGCCAAGTTTTTATTCAAAGTGTCAAAATTACGGCTTTTTTTATAAATATCGTCAAGCGTTATAGCGTTTACGTTTAAATTCTTTAAAGTTTTAAAAGATATGGCATCGCCAGTTCTTGCCACAACACGTTTTGCACTTTTTATCGCGTTTAAGCCGTTTAAGGTAATATCCCCTTCATCACAACCTAAACCAACCAAAAGGATTTTATTCATACTGCCTCCTTAAGATACCCCGTTTAACGCGTACCCCGTCCATACTAATATATACTAAATTAATTAAACAAGCAAGCGAATAACAAATAATATCCGTTACTAAAACGCCAAAAACGTTTATTGCGGGATTTTTTAACAAGGCTATGCTTAACAAGAGTTTAGTTGAACAAGCAACAAACATAGAAATTCCGCAAGCATACGGCTTACCAACACCAATCAAAACGCCGTTTAGCGTTTGCATTAACGGAAGTAAAACTACGCTTAATGAAGAGACTTTTAACATCTTTACAATAAGGGCTTGATTTGCTGTAGAAAGTTTAGAATACAACACCTTTACGGCAAGTGGCGAAAACAGGTAAAACCCAACGCCTAAAACCAAGGAAATTACAAAGGTTAAAGCAATTGATTCGCGGGATTTTTCCTTGTAATTTTCCCCCTTTGATTTTAACGCGGAAATTATAGGAATTGAAGTTATTGAAATGCCGTAGCAAAGTGAAACAGGCAAACTTATAAGCGACTCTACCGCACCTGAATAAAGCCCGTATAGTTCGGTTGCGTTTTCAAGGTATACGTTTAATAGATTTATAATAAAAAACCCCTCTATAGCCTTATAAAGTGGCAAAATTAAAGTTGAAATCATCACGGGAAAAACCTTTTTAAACAGGCTAAAACCAATAAATTTTGCATTTTTAAAAGGGTAAAAACCACCGTATTTTACCCTTTTATAAACTATAAAATAAAGGCAAGTAAAAAGTTCAGAAAGGGTTACCGCAAGGGCTGCAAGCGATGCGGAAAGTACGATTTTTTTATTAAAAATAACCACTAAAACAAGCCCGATTACAAGCTTAAAAAACTGCTCTAAAACTTGTGAAATTGCAGTAGGTTTCATATTCAAAAAACCTTGAAAATACCCCCTAAAACAGCATATTATACTAACCAAAAAAACAGACGGAGATATTAAAAAATACGCCCATTTTGCACTTATATCCCCTTGCAAAATTGCTAAATTTTTACTAAAAATTCCCATAAAAATACTACTTAAAAAGCCTATTGGCGCAAATATTAATAGGGAACTTTTAAGCACACTTTCAGGATTTTCGCCACCTGCAATTATCTTAGAAATACCTGACGGAACACCCGTTGACGACACCGTTAACAAAAGCGAATAAAGGGGAAAGACCATTTGATAAATGCCTATCCCCCTTGCACCTAATAAATTTGTTAAAGGTATTCTATATACCGCACCTAAAAACTTAGTAATAAGACCGCCAAGCGTGACGATAAACGCACCTTTTATAAGTCCGTTTGCCTTACTTTTTAGTTTCATCATAATTATTCCCCGCAACTTAAAACGCTACAAGCAAGCCTAACCAATGAAATGACGTTTGCGCTTATTTGCCCGCTTGATTCACCGCCGTATAGTGCGATTAACCCCATACCACTACCGTCTTTTGAAAGAATTGGAAGTATAATTTGATTTTTAAATTCCCTCTCTTCGCCTTGCGTAAGTTTATAAATATTTACCCCCTCTTCAACGCTCAATGCAAAAGATTTTTTATCTATAATTATTTTATAGCAGTCATCGGTAATTTTCTCGCCCGTTAAACTTTTTAATTTACCACTTGAGGCTATCACACATTCTAAATCGGTTATAATAACGGATTTTTCTGTAATCTCGTGTAGGGCGTTTGCAATATTTTCGGCAATTTCAGGTAAACTACCTACTTTTGAGTATTTTCTTAACAGCAAATTATCCTTTTCTACGTAAATTTCAAGGGGTTCGCCCTCTTTAATTTTTAAAGTTTTTCTTATCTCTTTAGGAATAACTATTCTACCAAGGTCATCAACACGCCTTACCATACCCGTCGCTTTCATAAAAAATCTCCTTATTTTCTGACATTAGTATCAGCATTATAAGGAGATTTATACTTTATTAAATTGTTTAATCTAAATCTTTAAACCTTGTTTTAAGTAGTGCGTAGATATGGTCGGCTATTTTTTCGCCACCGTAGTGTTCGTGGTGGGCTTTTGCGTTTTCAATATAAGGCGTTAAAAGGTCGCGATTTTGTTCAAACTGGGTAAGTTTATCAACTACCTTTTTAGGTTCAAAGATACGCATTGCACTCTTAACGTAGTTAACGTAATAATCGGCATTGTGCTCTTCAATATTAGTTGCATTTTGAGTAATGATATGCGGTACGCCAAAGAAACAAGGTTCTGCAACCATACTTGCGCCACTTTTACCGCAAAATACGTCACTTGCGCATAGATAATTGAAGATATTTGGGGTAAATTTAAGGGGAATAATATTAGTTTTTCCTTTTTTAGTAAGTTTTGATAGCCTTTCGTAAAGTTCCCCGTTTTTACCACAAAGGGCGAACATAGTAAACGGTAAATCCCTTTCGTATGCGATAGTGCAGATTTTTTCCATTCTGCCAATACCGTAACCACCTTCGGCAAGGGTAACAACAAATTCATCTTCGCTTAAACCTAAAATTTTACGGTTTTCGTTTTTATCTAAAGGAACGTCATAGGCTTCTTGCCTAATAGCAAAAGGCACCAACTTTAAATTATCTTGATTGTAACGCTTAGGGTACTTTTTCATTGCCAAATCGTAGCCGTTTTGCATAGAACAACTCATAACATCACATTTGTACCTAAACGGTGCGTTTAAAAGAGCATCGGGAGAGTACATAAAAGTAAGCGGTTTGCTTTCGCTGTGGATAGCGTAATAGTTAGTAGCCCAATGTGTAGAAACTATTAAATCGCAATTAAGGTCGTCAACGTGCTTTACACCGTCATTAAAGGCACCTGGGATTCTATACTTCATAACGAAATCACTACTTACTTTAACCCCCACAATATCGCTTAAAACGGTAGTTGCGTAGCCGTACCAATTCCTTTTATTATGTTTAACGACTTCAGAGGTTAAAAGTTTAGCAAAATCGTTAAGATTTTTACTATCCGTTTCGGTAAAAAAGTTAGAATCAACACACTCAACTTTATCCCCGTATTTTCTTTTAAAAGCATCAGCGATGCTTTTAAGTGGCATTATATGTCCAAGTCCCGCTTCAGTAAAAGCAAAAACTACTTTTGGTTTTTTCATAACTATTCACCTTTTTTTATTAAACATTTAAGTTTAGTACCTGTTTTTTGATTTTCCGCAAAACATAAAGTAAAAGAATAAAGCAACGCAAATTGCGGATAAAAATAAGTTGGGTCAACAAGCCCCATGCCTATTGATACAAGCACGGATACACAAATTATAACTTTTTCTAAATTGATGTTGGTTAAAAAAAGTTTAGCCGTTTGATATCTATGGAAAGAGTAAAGGATAAAACCAACCACCCCTGCACTTGCTAAAATTTGAACTAAAGTATTGTGGGCTAAGGATATAAAAATCCACTCTTTTTCCTTTAAAATCATATTTGCACTAAAACTACTGCCAAAAATAGGATTTTCTACAAAAAGTTCAAGGTGTTCCTTCCAAATATCAAACCTACCGTGGTCGTTTAGGTTGTTTTCTATATAGAAATCAAAAACCTTTTCAAAAGCACCTAACTCATTCATTACAATCAAAACAACCCCAACTACAACAGCTGATAAGCCCGCCGTAATTATAAGTGATTTTTTGTTTTTAGAAAATACACATGCAAACACGCTACCCAATACGAATATCGGAATACTTATTAAAAGCGCACCCCTTGACAAAGTAAAAAATACAGCCGCAAAGCAAATTGTTGCTAAAAGGAAGTATAAATACCCGTATTTGTTTTTGTAGGCTAAATAGAAAAAGTACGGTAAAGTTACCGCTATAAATCCCCCTGCGGGATTGCTTGGTATAGAACCGATAATTATCTCGTTTTTCCAAGCGCCAGACAAAGGGGTTCCCGCTTGGTATTTAGTAAGGTATACTAAGGCAATTTCTATAGCAATTAATAAACCGCCAAGCACCATTACGTTTGATAAATACTTAAAATTGTCTTCCCTTTCTCGTGAGGAAAGAAAGATAAAAACGTAAAATAAAGTGTGGCACGCACACATAATCAACGCAAGAATAAGATTGTTGATTTCATAATGCTTAGAAAAAAGCCCCGCAAGTAAATAACAAGGTAAAAGTAAAATAAACCCAAGTATAAGTTTACTTTCTTTTATACTTCTAAGCCTATTTTTGTAGATTATAAGGCGCAAAACAAAAGAAAGCACCGCAATAACACCCAATACAAAAAGCGCTATTATAATGCCGTTATTGTCGTAATAACCTACCCAACCCTCTTCGGCATATCCCGGCGTGTTTTTAGAAGAAACAACAAACGGCATAAAGGTTGATAGAGGTAATATTGGCCTTAAGTCATCAGAAAACAAGTTGATAAGCAAAACAAATAAAACAAGCAACGCCCACCCTAACAAATCAAGTGCTAAAATATGCACCGTAAGGGTTAATAAAAATATAAATATAGGAAAATATTTAGAGTCTAAAAAACTTTTTATCTTCGCTATAATTTTGCTGTTTGAAATTGCGGTTATCATTTAAACGTCCTAAATTTATAATTATTTATAATACTTGCGTTTTCTTCTTGTTAAATGTATCTACAACTAATATTTTAACACATAAATTAACGGCTTTCAAGATTTTTTAAAAAATAAAATGCACACAATTTGTGTGCATTTTGAATTTCGACAAAATAGTATTTTTTTTCCTTAGTATTTTTCCGCCAAAAATCAGTAGGATTTTGTGACGTTATTGGCGATGAAACAAAAGGTTACTGATTAGATTTATATTGCTTTGGGGAGGAAAATACAAAAAAGACAAGCGTTTTACGAAGGCGCATACCCGTTGCGGTCTGTAACTGAGGAAAACGCACAGTATTTTGCAGTATTTTTCCGCCAAAAATCAGTAGGATTTTGTGTCAGAGCCAACCCTTAATGTTTGTGAATTACGCCCCTTGAACTGCGTTTGTGTTCTGGAATAATATCGCCTGATTTAATAAGGGCAACTTTAGTAAGGTATGGGCCGACCATTTCGTAAATAAGTACGGCAAAAAGTGTAACCGATTGAATGATAACACCCACTTCGCCAATAGCAAGCGCCTTAGTTGCCATACCGATAGCAACACCCGCTTGAGGAAGTAAGGTAATACCTAAATATTTAACGATATTAGGGCTACAGTTAGTCATTTTAGCACTTAACATTGCACCGGTATATTTACCAGCCGAGCGAACGACGATAAAGATAACGCCTACTAAAATAATCATTACTTGCGAGAATACGTTAAAGTCAAGTTCCGCACCTGAAATGATAAAGAATAAAATGTAAAGCGGTGCAGTCCATCTATCAACCCTATCCATAAGTTCTTCAGAGAAATCACAGCAGTTGCAGAATACCGTGCCGAGCATCA
>JAZRSH010000007.1:0-45061 GCA_045651405.1 Christensenellaceae bacterium
TATGGACGATGTAAGGGAACGCAACGAAATTGACGGTTACTTCATTTTAACTAAAAATATTGATGCAACTGACTTAGACCTTAATGAACACGTATTCCAAAACAAAAAAGCAGACGGAACTTCTCAAGTTTACCCTGGTAACGGTTATAATACCGATATTGGTTTCAGAGGTGTTCTTGACGGTCAAGGCTATGCAATTGATGGTTTAACTGCTAAATCTTGTGGTTTATTTGCAAGTGCTACTGCACCAGTTGTTAAAAACATCGCATTCACTAACACTAAACTTACTGGTTACTACTTAACGTTATTTGTTAAGAACTACTTAAGGGGTAAAGGTTACGAAAACGAATTTAATAATATGGAAGGTTTATTCCAAAACGTATACATTTCTATTAGTGATATCGATTACTATTACGCTAACGGTCACTTAGGTGTATTATCACAAGGTACAATGCCAGGAAACGTAGCTATTGAAAACGTTGTTATTGAATACTTAGACGTAGCTACTACACCACAATCAATGATTGATAAAGGCAACCAATTCTTAATGTTTGGTGCAAGCGGTTCTTCAAATGCAAGCAACACTCAACAATATAAAAACAGCTACTTAATTTCACCAGCACCTGCATTACAATTAGCTAAAATGCCAGGCTTTGCTGAAAACCAAGTTGATTATACTTTAACAGGAAACAAAGTAACTGCAGTAGGCGCGATTTTAGACTCACAAGTTTCAGAAGTATTAGCAAGATGCGGTAAAGAATTAACAGTTGACCACGTAATCGTTGGTTTACGTGCTTATGATGATTACGCAGCACTTGCAGCAGATACTTCAGAAAGAAATCTTGCAAGCCTTGCAACGTTTGATAGTGCTTACTGGTACGTTAAAGACGGTGTTCCTTACTGGAAAGAAACTTATAAACAAGGTTTCACTTCTCAAGTAAAACAAGGCGATAACGTAGTTGACGGCGAAATTTTAGTTAAAGACAGCAAAACTGAACTTACACTTAATATCTTAGATAAAGGTGGCAACGTTGTAGAATCTACAATTACTGCCCCAGAAGGTATTACTGCAGTAGGCAACGTAGTTAAACTTACAAACGAACCAAGCAGTATTGGTTACTATGAAGTTAAACTCACTGCTGTTGTAGACGGTATGGTTATTGAAAGATGGGTAACTATTAACTACTCTAACGTTATTGATTTAGACGGTAAGATATTATACTCTGCTTTAGATAAAGCGCTTGACTTACCTTCACTTAATACTGCAGGCGTAGAAATAGATTCTCTTGAAGATATCGATGGCTACGTTGTAAATGGCGAAGAAGTTCAAGAATTAGAACTTGAAGTTATCATCTCTGGTTCACTTCGTAACAGAACAGTTGATACAGCTCAAGCTATTTCACTTAAAGTAGGTAGTAAAGTTTATAACCTTGCTAACGTTTACGCTTATACTAAACTTTTTGATGACCTTGCTGACCTTGACTGGTTAACAAGACAAAAAGAAACTTTAGAAGATGGAACTCTTCTTTATGATGTATATGATGGTATGTATCTTATGACTAAGAACATCTCTGGTGCTGGTTTAGGTGTAGACGGTGCTGACTATATGTTAGCTGGTTCATTAGGTTCTACAGCATCTAAAGATACTGGTTTAACAGGTGTGTTTGATGGTAACGGTTACACAATTTCTAACGTTGGTATCCCATCACGTGGTTTATTCACTTTCATTAAAGGTGGTGTAGTTAAAAACTTAGGCTTTAAAGATTGTTCAATCAATGGTTACTATCCAGTTGTTCTTACACACGCGTTAACAAACCTTGACGTTAACGGCGATGGCACTAAAGACGTTCCACTTATTCAAAACATCTACGTAGAAGGTACTATTGTAGACCTTGATTACGCTCAAAGTGGTCGTGAAGCTGGTATCTTAGCACAAAATAACTTCTATACTTATGCTTATAACGTAGTAGTTAAACATACTATGAGTGAGAAAGAAAAAGAAGGTATTACCGTTAAGAGAGCTGGTATCTTCTTTACTCAATACTATCATAAGAAAGATTTGGTTGGTGACAAAGGTATGAATGCTAACTACAAAGATTTCTATGTAATCTCAGATATGCCATTAGCGTTTGGTTTCCACGCAACAAGCACAACTTGGTCACACTTCTTACTTGCTAATAATACTGTAACTCTTAATGAAGAAACTAACAAGTGGGAATTAACTGACTCTGCTAAGTTTGCGCTTATGCAACATTTATTAACAAGAACTTACACTATGGGTGGTACTGATTATACTTGGAATAATTCAAATGATATTATTAAAGATACAGTAATGGCAATCGATATCGTTTCAACAATGTATCAATACATTAACGAACAAGATATGGCTGCAGCAGGTCATGATTACTCAACGTTCGATGAAAAGTACTGGTCAATGGTTGATGGTATCCCTACTTGGAATACGTTAAATGCATAATTTAAAAGCGTATAACTTGTTTCTACACTTTTAAAAGAAAAGTGTTAACAACAAAACAAAAAGAATACCAAGGCTTTGTGCCTTGGTATTTTTTTCTTATTATCCCATTTTAAATTATTTATAATTCTTGACTAAAACGTGTATTTATGGTAAAATTTCTATATACTAAATAATGGGGAATATTGAATTAATTAGGATAAAATTATGAAGAAAATTATATTATTATTACTTACTTTTACATTAGTACTTTCTCTTGGTGTTGGTGTTATTGCTTGTGGCGATAGCGGTGATAACGGCGGTGCTGGGGATAATGGCGGTGCAGATACACCAACAGGCCCAGTTATCGTAAAGGTTGAAGGAACAGCTGGCCTTGCGTATGAAATTAAAACTAACGCAATAAAAAATACTAAATATGCTATTTGTACTGGTATTGGTACTGCTACTGATACTGACATTGTTATTGCATCACACTACCAAGGTTACCTTGTTAAAGAAGTTAAGCAAGCCGCATTTAAAGGCAATACCGAAATTACAAGTTTAAAAATGGTTAACGGTATGGAAAAACTTAACCTTTACACCTTCCAAAACTGTACAAGCTTAGTTTCTGTAACACTTCCTGAAACGTTAAAATCTATCGGTCAAAACTCATTTGCCGGTTGTGAAATGTTATTAAACGTTTGTAACGACTCGGATATTGAAATTAAAAAAGGTGATACGATGCACGGTTCAGTTGCTAACTATGCTTGTAATATCTATTCATCAAAAAGCGGTGAACCAGGTATTTATGCTACCGAAGGCGACTATGAAACTTTTAAATTCCCAGGCAATAAATACGTTTTAAAATACAAAGGCGACCCTGCTAACGTTGTTTTACCTGAAGACGTTACTGGTATTTATAAAGACGTATTTGCAGGTAATACAGCCCTTACTGAAATAGTTTTCCCTAAAGAAATTAATTATATCGGTAAAGGTGCCTTCGCTGACTGTACTTCACTTAAAAGGGTAACTTTCCAAAGCGGTACTAAGCTTAAAGAAATTTCTACAATGGCATTTGCTAACTGTAATGCCATTACAGAATTTAACTATGAAAACACTTTAACTGCTTACCTTGGTATTGATTTTGGTAGCGATACGGCTAACCCGCTTAATTTTAGTGGCTCTGTAAGAATTAATGGCGAAATTATACATTATCTTCAAATTCCAAGCGGAATTAAAACTATTAAACAATGTGCGTTTGTTAACTGTCAAGACATTATAACTTTAACTATACCTGAATCAGTTGAAATAATTCAGCCATTTGCATTTGCTTATTCATCACTTGAAGCAATCAACTATACAGGTACAAGCAATTTAAAAACTATTGAAAACAATGCGTTTGCACATTGCTTTAACATTACAAAATTACGTTTCCCAAGAAGTGTTGAAGTTATTGACCTTCAAGGTTTCTATGAATGTAAATCACTTAGAAATGTATCGTTTGAAAATAACAACAACCTTAGGGTGCTTGGACAAAAAGTATTCTATGAATGTAGGGTTCTTCAATCGGTATTTATCGGCCACAACAGTAAACTTGAAGAAGTAGGCGGTGAATGTTTCTATCAATGCCGAAGCTTAGCTAAGTTTAGTTTTGGTAACAATAGTAAACTTACAACTCTTGGTTCGGGTGCGTTTAGAGAATGTAAACCATTAAAGGAATTATACCTTCCTGCAACTTGTGTTAACGTTGGCGGTTATTGTTTCAGCGGTTGCTTTATTACTCGTGAAACTAACGACCTTCAACTTTACGTGGCATCTCCAAAAATGCCAGGTGGTTGGAACTCTGATTTCAACTCATCAAAGGTAGACGTATTCTATGGCGTGCCATATCCTACGTTGCCTGATGATTTCTCTTTTGAAGAATAAAAGCGTATAAGCATCGCAATAGTGTTTATCCACTTTTAAATAAGTATGTTATTAAACCACCAATGCGTTGCATTGGTGGTTTTTATTATATCTAATGCAAAGCATTAGTCGATATTCGGCTAATAGCCGAACGATATGCAAGATAAATCTTGCACGATATCATATTAGCAACATTGCTAATATGGTTTAGGAATTTATTTATCATATAATAAAAGGAAGTGATTTGTAGTACCACTTCCTTTGTGTTTAGAGTTTGCCTTTTGCAGTTTTGCAAGAAGAAATAAGCATTTTTCTTATTCTACCGCAATCATTGCTTAAGTTTTTATAATCGTTTTCGCTTATATAGTTTGTTTCAAACAATAATTCAAGCCAGTATTCACTTTCATAACACTCTTTTAATGCTATCTCTAATTTAGATATAAAATCTAATGTTCCTTGAGCATAATACGCTTCGTGTATATTTGCGCCTATGCTTGTAGAAGATTTTAATAATTGATTAGTTAAAACAAAAGAATTGGTATTATTGCGAATTTCTTTAGTTAAATTGATAACGTTTATAGCAAATTTTTTTGCATTGTCTCTTAAAATAGTGTTTTTCATATTATCATCGTATCATATATAGATAAAATCCTCAACCATTTTTATTTATAAAAATGATATCGTGCGCGTAAGCGCATATCGTCACAAGCGAAAGCGAAGTGATAGCGTGCAAGTGATAACTTGCATATCACTCAACCAAGAGATGTAAAAAAGCAAGTTTATACCTGCTTTTTCGTTATTACTTCCGCTACAATGTTTAAACCTTTCATTGTGCTTGATTTTAAAAGTTTTTCTTCACGGGTGTGTGTTCCGCTTCCTAAATAGGTACCTACGCAAATGGACGGTATGCCAAGCGAAAGTGGAATATTACAGTCGGTAGAGCCAGAATCCAACTTACAATCAATACCCGAATGTTTTTTGCAAATTTCTTTCCCTCTATCAATAATCTTTTGCATAGCGTTTTTATCAACGTTTTTACCGCATGGCCTTTCGCCAACAATTTCAACTATGATTTCAACACCCTCTTCCTTCTTAGCAACTTCAATAGCCTTGTCAAAGTTTTGGCGCATTATTTCCATACCGTCAGCATTATCCGAACGATATTCACATAAAAACTCTACTTGTTGTGCAATGGTGTTAACCGAAGTTCCGCCGTTTATTGTGCCAACGTTATAAGTCGTTTTGCTATCGGGTAAAACTGGCGGGATAATTTCGTATAAACTGCTTATCAGTTTGCTTGCCACCGCTATTGCGTTTTTATTGCCAAACGCATTGAAAGAGTGCCCACCTTCAGTTTTAACGGTAACCTTAAGTCTTACCGAGCCAACTGCTTTATAAACGAGTTTGTCGTAACCGCTATCAAAAGAATAAGCAAGTGAAATGCGGTTTTTAAAACTTTCAAATATAGCCCTTGTGCCTCTTAAGTTGCCAAGACCTTCTTCGCAAGAGTTAAACACAAAAAGAAGATTTTTATAATCATCGCTTAAATTGTTTGCTATATACTTGCAAACGGTAAGCATTTGCGCAACGCAAACAACGTTGTCAATAACCCCGGGCGAGTGGATATATTCGCCGTCATCAATATACGGCATTGGCGTTTCATCAGGGAAAACCGTGTCAATGTGCGTTAAAAACAAGGTAATATCATTGCTGTTTTCTATATTAACAGGGTAAATTACGTTGTTAACGTCATCGATATAAACGCCTTTAGCACCGTTATTTTCAAGGTAGTTTTTAATATATTCCGCACGATTTCTTTCTTTGTAAGAGGGTGCGGGAATAAGCGTTATATTTTTTAGAAGGTCAAAAAGTTCACTTTCTTGACTACTTAAAAAGTTTTGTAAATTTTTATCCATAGTAATTAAGGTAATTCGATTTCGTAAAGGTTTTTAGGCGGAATTGGTTTAGACGAGGTGTCAACAACCTTTTTAACTTCCGCTTGTGCTTTTATTATCGAGATATTAGTACCCGCACCTGCAACGCAACCGCCAGGGCAACCCATACCTTCAATCAAGCAACCGTTCTTTTTGCCCGCCTTAGCAAGAAGTAACATTTTTTTGCACTCTTCTAAACCTTCAGCGTGTTCAATTTTAACTTCAACGTTAGGGTAATATGCGTGTACGCATTTTTCAATGGCACTTGCAACACCACCTGCAACTGCGTAGCCACGACCCGCACCCGTTGCCTCGTGAAGTGATTTTTCGTTTACGTATTTTGTAAAATCTATTTCTTTAGCATCGAAAATACCTGATAATTCTTCAAACGTGATAACGAAATCAACGTCACTTCTAACAGATTCTCTTGATGCCTCTAATTTTTTAGCCGCGCAAGGTCCAACGAAAACAACCCTTGCGTTAGGAGTTTGTTGTTTAATTTTTCTTGCCGTTGCTACCATTGGTGTTAATGCTTGCGATACTTGGTCGATAAGGGTAGGGAATTGTTTTTTAGCAAGCATTGCCCAACTTGGACAGCACGACGTTAATAAAAACGGAAGTTTGCCTGAAACTACTTCTTCTACGTAGTTATGCGCTTCGGTAGATGCAGCAACGTCAGCACCGCTTGCAACTTCGTGTACTTCTTTAAAACCAATATCGAGTAGTGCGCGTTTAATCATTGCAAGGGTTATACCTTCGCCAAACTGACCAATAATAGCAGGTGCAACTTCGGCTACTAAATAGTCGCCTTTTTTAATAGCTTGTATCATTTGGAAGATTTGTGATTTATCGGCTATTGCCGCAAACGGACAACTTGCCATACATTGACCACAACCAACGCATTTATCGTTATCAATTTTTGCTCTGCCAAGTTCATCGGTAGTTATTGCTTTAATACCGCACGCAGCCGAGCAAGGTCTAACCTTATGCGCAATGGCATCGTAAGGGCAGGCTTTTTTACACTTTCCGCAACTGATACATTTTTCCTTGTCGATAACCGTTTTGCCGTTTACAACTGAAATTGCGTTTTTAGGGCAAGCAACAACGCAGGCTTTAGCAACGCAGTTTCTACATTGGTTAGAAATTTCGTAAACGTTATCTTGACATTTATCGCACGCTGACGGAATTACTTGCATAAGCGGTGGTTCGTAGTATTTATCGCTGATATTGCTTTGGTCTAAACCTTCGGTAATGTGAACCGGTTTATCAGACGGGCGCAAACTCATACCCATTGCAAGACGTACCCTTTCAGCGGCAATTGCGCGTTCACGATAAATACTTTCCCAAAATCTTGGTGTTTCAGTAGGCGTGATTTTATATGGTATTGCTTCAATACCGTCGTTTGTCTTATCAAAATCTAATTCGTATGCTACTTTAGCTACTTCTTTAAATACTTCGTGCCTTAACTTTTTAACCGAAGTAGGAAGTTCCCTTAATTGTCCTGCCATTTTGTTTCCTTTGTCAATTCCGCAATCTCTAAATAGTTTTTGTCGGCAAAAATACGGCGCAATGCTTTGTTAACTATTTGTTTTTTGCTACATTGACTAAATATTATTTCTCTTGTTATTATTTTATCAAAAATCCTTATAAAAATCAAAGGAATTAAATAAAACTGTCTATTATCTTTTGTCTTTCTTGTTCTTTTTCGCCGTATTTTCTATTTATCGGCTCGCCATCAACCGTTAAATCAAGGTTAATTTTGTTATTTCCTAAAACTATAATCCTATTAGCAAGGGTTAAAGCCTCTTCAATATCGTGGGTTACGAATATTACCGTAGCCTTATTTTTTGCTTGCAAACTTGCCGTCATTTTAATAAGTTTAAGTTTTAAACTTATATCAAGCGAAGAAAAAGGCTCGTCTAAAAGCACCAATTCTTTTTTTGATAAAAATGCCCTTAACACGTTAACGCGTCCCTTTTCTCCACCCGAAAGGGTGCTTGGATAAGCGTTTAGTTTGCCAGCCATTTCAAACTCAGAAAGTGCGTTTTTAATATCGCTTTCGCTAATTCCTACCAGCGTTAAGTTTTCCTTAACCGTTAAGTAAGGTATAAGCCTATCTTCTTGAAAAGCAACTGCCGTAGGTACGGCTATTTTATGTTTTGATGGAATTACCCCTGAAATTAAGTTAAGAAGGGTGGTTTTGCCAATCCCAGACTTACCTAAAATAGCGGTAATTTTACCACTTTCAACTTCTAAATTAAAATCTTTAAATATTAAATTATCATTGTAACCAAAGGTTAAATTCTCTATTTTCATAAATATTTAGCCTCCGTTTTCGATGAAATTATACTGCCTATTACTTCTAAAACTATACCCAAAACGCAAACGCATAAAGTAAGTGCGGTAAGTAAAACAGTATCGCTATAAATTGACGCTTGCTCGATATTTCCGCCAATCGATTTATAAACGTTGGCAAGAATTTCCCCCGAAACTATAAGTTTTAAAGCAAAGGAATTAAGGTTAAAAAACTCTTTTATGGCGGTAGGGATAACACCCCTTAAATAAACGCCGACTTGCTTTTTTTGTGGCACTTCAAACACCTTAAATATAGGTTTAACCTTTTTATCTACGTTAGATAAATCCCCGTAAATCTTGCTAAACGAAAGTGGTATAAGCGAAATAACCGCAACTACAACTGGTGCAAAATTCCGTTTAGTAAAGGTTAAAATCAAAAGCAACACCGCAAGGGTAGGTAGTGAGCGCAAGCAAGCCATAATTGGTGCTAAAACACCGCTTAAAGCCTTAAAATATACGCATAAAAGGGCTAAAACGATAGAGATGGTTAATGATATTACTACCGAGATAACAACCCTTAAAATCGTTGATAAAAGGGAAGAATAAAAGGTTGTATCAAAAAGCAAAATCCCTGCTTTTTTAAGCACGTTAAAAGGTGTTGGCATAAGGTATTCGTTTCTAACTAACAAGTAACAAAGCAGCCATAAACTAAACACTAACGCCACACCGATAACTGCGTATAAAATTTGAGTTAATAAGGTTTTTTTCATAATTAATTTTGATAAAAAAAGTTATCGTTAAAGGTTTTAACGGCATTGCCGTCCACCTTTTGAATTCTTGAAATAAAATTTATAATTTCCTCTTTGCAGTACTTAGTTTCAACAAACTTAATAGAAGAATTTTCTATCATTTTAATCGTTAAATTTTTAGCGGTAAAAGTAGGTGTTAAACCGCCTTGCAAGTTGTTTAAAATAAGATTGCAAACCTTTTCTATATTGCTTTCACAAACAAAATTATCGCCGTCTAAAAGTGTTGTTTTAAACTCACTAATAAAATTAGGGTTTTCTTTAATTAAAGAATTTTTAGCAACGACCACGGCTTGCGGAAAACCATTTTCGCCGTACAATTCTTGCAAACTGCCAATGAAGTTAAGGTTTAATGCTTTTGCTTTTAAATCGGCTTGTGGCGACGGTACTAAAAAAGCATCGAATTCCTCTCTTCCAATCTCTGCACCCGAAATACCAATTAAGTTTACTTGGTTATTTTCGGCATCGTCAGGGCTTGTTATTTCAGCGTAAGGAATTTCATTTTCAAGTAAAACGCTTTTAAAGGTAAGGCCAGGTATATTTTTAAGTTGTAAAAC
Organism: Christensenellaceae bacterium; assembly: GCA_045651405.1. Lineage (GTDB taxonomy): Bacteria > Bacillota > Clostridia > Christensenellales > Borkfalkiaceae > HGM11412. The sequence continues at coordinate 9,950 of JAZRSH010000007.1, forward strand.
ACCGATTTTTAAACCTATTAAATCTGTTAAATTATCTTTAGTTATAGTGACGTTGCTTTTAGAAAGCAAGTAAAAATTTCCGTGCGTAACCGTACCTAAAAGTTTATAGTTTTTGCCGTCCCCAAGCAAATTACTTGCCATATTGATAGGGAGAACGCAAACGTCGGCTTTTAAATTTTCGCCCGTTACGAAAGAGGCTATGGTTTGCCCGTCAACTACGTTAAAATTAACACCGTCAAAACCTTTATTCATTGCAGGGGTTAAAGAAATTGCGGGCGCACCGTCAGGCGTGTAAACGTAAATAACGCTATCGTCTTTATCGCAACCAACGTTTAAAAATATTAAGATAAAAGAAAGTAAAATTAAAAGTAGTTTTTTCATATTAGTCGTTTAAATGTTTTTCGTAAAAATTAGTAAAAGCGTTCCTGACCCTTTCAGGCTCTAAAATATAACTCATTCCGTGTCCTGCACCCTCTACAAGCACTATTTCCTTTTCGCTGGTGCAAGACTCGTAACTGCGTTTAGTCATTTCAACTGGAACTAAATCATCGTTGGTACCGTGAATAAAAAGTATAGGTCGTTTAGCAGTTTTTAAAATTTCAACGCTGTTAAATTCCTTCATATCAAAGCCGGCAATAAGTTTACACCATAAATTTACGGCAGGCATTATAAATTTGGCGTTGAAGTGTAAAGTGTCGTTTACTACTTTTAAAACTATTTCGTAAGGGGAAGTAAAACCGCAGTCGGCGGATAACGCTTTTACGTTTTTAGGTAAATCTTTATTCGATGCGTATAGCACCGTGCTTGCCCCCATAGAAAGCCCGCTTATAAAAACTGGAATTTCGCCGTAGTTTTCGTTGTGGAATTTTATAATTTCAATTAAGTCTTTATGTTCTTTAGCGCCAAAGGTAATATATTTGCCTTCAGATTCGCCGTGCGACCTTTGCCTAAAAGCTAATATGTTTAAACCAAAATCCCTATATGCTTGAAAAACTATTCCGTAATCGCTTGCAAAGTTTCCCTTAAAGCCGTGCATTAAAATAATAGTACCCCTGGCGTTTTCGCACTTAACGAATTTGCCTTTGAGTTTTAAACCGTCAAAAGTTGTTAAAGAAACGTCTTGGGCGTTATTATCTTCAAGCCACTTATAATAAAGAGGTATATCTTTAGCTAATTGTTTCCAAGGCGTTTTGCTAAGTGCTTTTTCTGATAGCCAGTTTAAATCTTTTTTTCTATGGAAAGCCACTAAAAACACGACAAACCCAAAGCCAAAATATAAAACTATTAAAGATAAAATAACTATAAGTAGTGGCATTTTAAGAACCCCCAATATGCGATAATAATATTTTACCACTACTTATAAAAAAATTCAACCTTAAAAACCTATTTGTAATAATTATTACAAACATTAAAAATAGTTATATTAAAAATGCAACAAAAATGCTTTTAAACAATTGTCAAATTGGTAGGATTGTTTTATAATATATATGTAAACTGAAAAGGAGTTTTCTTACTATGGATTATCAAGGAACTATTTCAAGGGGTGTACGTGCCCCAATTATCAGACAAGGCGACGACCTTGTTAAAATTACTGCTGATTGCGTTATCAACGCATCTAAAGAACACGATTTCCCACTTCAAGATAAAGACGTTGTTGCTATTACTGAATCTATCTTAGCGCGTGTACAAGGCAACTTCGCAACTACTGACCAAATCGCAAAAGACGTTAGCGAAAAATTTGGCGATAACACAGTAGGTCTTATCTTCCCAATTTTTTCAAGAAACCGTTTCTCAATGATTTTAAGGGGTATTGCTAAAGGCGTTAAAAAACTTATTATCCAACTTCCATACCCAAGTGATGAAATGGGTAACAGTTTCGTTACGCACGAACAACTTATGGATAAAAACGTTAACCCTTATACAGACGTTTTCACCGCTAAAGAATTCAAAGCATTATTTGGCGACGTAAGACACGAATTTACCGGTGTTGACTATATCGAATTCTATGAAAAAATCGGTAACTGTGAAGTAATTCTCGCTAACAATCCTTGCGAAATTTTAAAACACACTAAATACGTTATCGCTGCGGATATTCACACAAGATTTAGAACTCAAAAAGCATTACTTAAAGGCGGTGCTGAAAAAGTAGTTTGCTTACACGATATCTTAAACAAATCAGTTGACGGTAGCGGTTACAACGAACAATTTGGCGTACTTGGTAGCAACCTTTCTACTGAAGACAGTATTAAACTTTTCCCAAGGGATTGCCAAGCTTTCGTTGATGCACTTCAAAAAGAATTCAAAGACCGTACAGGCAAAACTATCGAATGTATGGTTTATGGTGACGGTGCGTTTAAAGACCCTGTTGGCGGTATTTGGGAACTTGCTGACCCTGTATGTTCACCTGCATTTACTTCTGGCTTAAAGGGTAGACCTAACGAAATCAAATTCAAATACGTTGCTGATAACGAACTTGCTAACCTTTCAGGCGAAGAAGCAGAAAAAGCTATCAAGGAAATTATCAAAAACAAAGAAGCTGATATGATTAACAGTATGAAGAGCCAAGGTACAACTCCTCGTCAAATTACCGACCTTTTAGGTAGTTTAGCAGACTTAACAAGCGGTAGCGGTGATAAGGGTACACCAATTATTTTGGTACAAAACTACTTTAAAAACTTCTCAGATTAAAAGCGGATAAGCGTCGTTATACGGCGTTACTTCAAAAAAGGCAGACCACAACAACCAAAAAGGTTAGTTGCGTCCTGCCTTTTTTTTGTGCCTTGTCTAACTCGCTTCTACGCTTTTAATCTCGCACTTTATTAAACCGTGTATTACTCTAACTCGCTAAACTATTGAAAAATTATGTTTTTTCATTTTAGTCAAGCACATTATTAAACTAAATTAAAATCCCGATATAGTTGGCGGGATTTTTTTATTGCTTGCAATATAAAAAGCAAAGTGATATAATTAAGTTATTGATAAAAATAGCAAGCAATATAAAAGCAATCGGGGATAAAAATATGAAAAAATATTTCAAAGAAATAATTATTTTATCACTTCAATTATTAGTATTTTACATTTTGCCATTATTTGCAGGGCCAACGGATATAATGGGGTTGGTAATTTTAATGTTATTATCAACTGCATTGCTTTCTTGTGCTATCGGTAGTATATCAAAAGAAAAAATAAAATATTTATATCCAATAATTATTGCTATTTTGTTTATACCATCAATATTTATTTATTATAATGACTCGGCTTTAATCCATTCTGTTTGGTATTTTGTTGTATCTGCGATTGGTTTATTAATAGGAAGTATTATTCGTAAACTTATCAAATAAGGAGTAATTATGAAAAAGTTTGAAGTAAAAAATCACGAGCCAAGTTACCTTCCCGACGGAGATTGGGAACTCGTATGGTCTGATGAATTTGACGGCACGGAATTAGATTGTACTAAATGGAATTTTCGCCTTAACTTTTGGGGCGAGCGTTTTGACGGATATACCGACCAAGGCATAGTGGTAAAGGATAGTTGTGTTGAACTTCACCGCACCGAAAAGGACGGATGCTACGTTTCACCGCAATTACAAACGGGTAGTAATTCTTTCGACTTATTAACGTCAAATCACGCTAACCCTTGGGGACAAGACGGTTTTTGGCCTTTTAAAGAGTTTGAAAAGCCTAAATTCGTACACCGCTACGGCTATTACGAGTGCCGTTGCAAGTTCCAAAAAGACCCACAACTTATGTGGTCGGCGTTTTGGGTGCAATCGCCAACTGTCGGCGGTAGGTACGAGCCTGAATGGTGTGGGATTGAAAACGATATTATGGAATGTTTTCAAGAAGGTAAATGCACTACGGGTAACATTATGGGTGGCTACGGCAGACAATTTAAAGAAGACGGCAGGGTAAACTATGAACTTGAAAATAAAGAGCAAGAATGGCATTACTTTGGTATGGACTGGCAACCCGACGGCTATGTGTTTTATTGTGACGGCAAGGAAGTTTCGCGCTGTAACAAACACGTTTCTCACGTGCCTGAATTTATTTTACTCACTACCGAAGTTCAAGGCTATCGTAGTGTAAAGCAAGGTGTGTTTAAAAAACTTGGTACTGGAGAAATCTCACAAGAACCGCCTTTTGTTATTAAAGATAAGTATATAGATGATGCTTTTATCGCTGACTTTGTAAGGGTATTTGACAAAGTGCAAAAAACCAAATAAAAATGAAAGGAACTGCTAAGCAGTTCCTTTTTGATATTGATTTTATCCACAACTCATAAACAAAGTTTATGAATATAATCGCTAGAGCGATTGGCGTTCGCAACTAAAGTTGCTCGGCTACGCTCTTTGCTTTGCAAAGAATATCGCGTGCGGTAGCACATTTCGTTCGCCGAAAGGCGAATATCGCTAAAAATTATTTGTTAAAATAATTTTTTAATTTCTTCACTAACTTGATTTGCTAATTGTTGGTTTGCGCTGTCTGTAAAGTGTGTATAGTCTTTAAACATATCTGCGCCCCAATTTTCGCACAATGCAAAAAGGTCGTTTAAAGCAACGTTATTTTCTTCGCAAACCCTTTTAGCAACTTTGTTATACTCAATAATTTCTTCGGTTGAACGTGGGTTGATAGGTGCAATTAAATTAGGGTTCATAGGCGTAGTGGTTGCGAAAATAATTTTTGCTTTAGGGTACAACAAACGCATAATAGAAATAATCTTCCAAAGGTTTTTGCCGTATTCTTCAAGTGTTGTTAAACTATCGCCAATTTCCGACCAATGCGCTGCGTCCCAATGCCCTGCGTTAAAGTGGATAACGTCAACTTTTGTTGGGTCGCAAATATTAAGCCATAAGCGAAGAGAGGTTATTATATATTGCGTATTTCTACAGTTTTCTGCGGGGTAGTAAACGTCGGCAACGTCGCTTAAATATTCCTTAACGTAATCGCAGTAGCCAACCCTTATAGAATCGCCTATAAGTAAAACTTGTTTTTTATCAGTGTTTAGTGCTTTGCCTACCGTTTTAGCACCTTCTTCGGTGTAAAAAGTTTTATCGTCCATAATTTCTCCTACTAAAATTTGACTATATTGTATCACAAGAAAACTAAAATTACAACAAGTTTTTAAAATCGCTATAAATAAAAAAGGTTGACGTTTAGCCAACCTTTTAATTTTATCATAAATTATTCTACATCTGCAACTGCATCTTCGCGTTTTTGTTTAATCTTAAAGAATATTACGATGCCTGCAAATATTGCAAGGGCAACAGTCCAAGCGACGATAGCTGTAATAATACCACCAAGCGTAGCAGTAAAGCCAGCAACAACGTAGGCAATAAGAGTAATACCAGCAATCGTTAAAGCGTAAGGAATTTGCGTTTTAACGTGGTCAACGTGGTTACACGATGCGCCTGCCGAAGAAAGGATAGTAGTATCAGAAATAGGTGAAATGTGGTCACCTACTACTGCACCGCCAAGACAAGCAGAAATAGTAACGATAGAAAGTGTATCAGTTCCGCCAGCAAGTGAAATTGCGATAGGAACTAAAATACCAAACGTACCCCAAGAAGTACCAGTAGAGAATGCAATACCGCAAGCAAGTAAGAAGAAGATTGCAGGGTATAATGATTTAATAGCTGTAGGGATATTGCTTACGTTTTCGTGAACGAATTTACCAGCACCAAGGTAAGAAACTTCACCTGAAGTTGCGTCGTAACGAGGACCCATAATACTTGAAAGTGTCCAAGCAAAGGTTAAAATTAAGATAGCAGGAACCATTGCTTTAAAGCCTTGTGTAAAGCTATCAGTAATTTCCGTGAAAGAAACAACTCTTGCAATCATATAATAAATGCCTACGATTACAAGTGCAATAGTAGAACCTATAGCAAGTGATGGACCAGCATCACAATTAGCAAAGGCATCAAGAATACCTGCACCATCAAAAATACCGCCTGTGTAAAGCATACCAAATATACAGCAAACGATTAAAACAACTACAGGAATTGCAAGGTGGCGAACTTTACCTTTAGGGTTAGATGTAAGTTTCATATCCTCATTAGATACGTCTTTTTCGCCTGCATTAAGGTCGTTAGTTGTTTCAGCAATTTTTTCGTTCCTTTTCATTTTGCCAAAATCAAGTTTGAAGAAACAGAATACGAAAACCATTACAAGTGTTAAAAGTGCGTAAATGTTAAAAGGAATAGTTTGAATAAACATTACTAAACCGTTTACGCCTAAACCTTCAGCTTCGCTTGAAACTGCAGCAGCCCAAGAAGAGATAGGTGCAATGATACAAACTGGTGCAGCAGTAGAGTCGATAATCCACGCAAGTTTAGAGTGGGATACTTTAAAGTTGTCTGTAACAGGGCGCATTACTGAACCAACTGTTAAACAGTTAAAGTAGTCGTCAACGAAAATTAAACAACCTAAAGCAGCAGTAGCAGCTACAGCGCCTTTTTTAGATTTAATTTTAGTTTGTGCCCATTCGCCGTATGCTTTAGCACCGCCTGATTTTTGCATCAAGATAACAAATATGCCAAGTATTACTAAGAATACTAAAATAGCAGCATTGCCACCAAGTTCTTCACTCATAACTGTGAAAAGTGTTGATAACGCCTCAATAGGGTTACCGCCAACGTAGAACATAGAGCCAACGAAAATACCAACGAATAACGAAACGTATACTTGTTTTGTTACTAACGCAAGTACTATGGCTACAATTGCAGGGACAAAAGCCCAAAACTGACCGACCATAAAAAGCCTCCTAAAAAATCACGAAAGTTAAATTGTATTTAAAGTTTACTAAACTTTACTTTATCGTGATAAAGTTATTATATAATAACAAACGCGTAATGTCAATAAATAAGTAATTATTTTGTCGAATTTGTGTGGTTAATGCAAAAATTTTTCACAAAAAAATCAAAATTTACAAATAAAAAATACTTTACAAGCCTACTTCATAGTAGTATAATAATTAAAATATATGAAAAGAGGTAATTATTATGGATTACAAAAGGATTTTAACAATACAAGATATATCTTGTGTAGGTCAATGCTCGCTTACCGTAGCCCTTCCTATTTTATCGGCTTGCGGACTTGAAACGGCTATTTTACCTTCTGCGGTTTTATCAACGCATACTGCAGGTTTTAAAGGTTTTACCTTTAGGGATTTAGCAGATGATATGCCTGCTATTAAAAATCATTGGGTAAACGAAAATATTAAATTCAAAGCAATCTATACTGGCTACCTTGGTTCTTCTAAACAAATTGATTACGTTTTAGATATCGTAAACGGTACGTTAGATAACGGTGGAACCTTCTTCGTTGACCCTGCTATGGCAGACAACGGCAAGTTATACCCAGGTTTTGACGATGAATACGTTAAAGCAATGATTAAACTTTCTAAAAATGCAGACTATATTATCCCAAATATAACTGAGGCTTGTTTCTTAACGGGTATTGAATACAAAGAAGTTTACGACAAAGCGTATATCGATTTACTTATAAAAACCCTTAAAGATATCGGTTGCAAAAATATCATTTTAACTGGCATTTCTTTTGCGGAAGGCAAAACGGGTGTAGTTGTTTACGAAAATAACGAATATAGTTACTACGAACACGTAAAATTACCTAACAGTTGCCACGGTACCGGCGATATTTACGCATCGGCTTTCGTTGGTGCTTTCGTTAGGGGTAAATCGGCTTATGATGCTGCAAAAATCGCTGCCGATTACACAGTTGATTGCATAAACGCAACAAAAGATGATAAAGACCATTGGTACGGTGCTAAATTCGAACCAGTTTTAGAAAATCTTATCAACTATTTAAAGTGAGAATTAGTTAAAAAGGGGCATTTTTTATAAATGCCCTTTAAAAATACTTGCTAACTAAAAAAAAATATTATATAATATTTATACTATTTTAATATTAAAAACGATTGAGCAAAATTCAAGTAGTTTTACGCCGTGGTTTTAGAGAGTTGCCGTTTGGTGCAAGGCAATAGCGGTGTTTATGCGAAATACACTTTTGCAAGTTACAACTTTTGTTGTCGGTTCGGCGCGTTATAGCCTAAGTGTTTTTCACTTGTAAAGGTCCTTTTTGTGAGAAAAGGATAAATTGAGGTGGTACAGCGGACTATTCGCCCTCTTGCAACGTTTGCGTTGCAAGAGGGTTATTTTTTGTAAACGAAGGAGATTAAATATGCCTATTACAGATATTTTAACTAAAAACGCCGATTTTTACCCTAACGACGTTAGTTTGGTAGAAATCAACCCTAAGCTTGAGGACAATAAGAATATGACTTGGCGTGAATTTGCTTTAATGCAATCTACGTCTAAGGAAGCATATCGTCACGAAATCACTTGGGGCGAATTCCAAAAAAAATCCAACCGTTTTGCAAACTTCCTTTTATCAAGGGGGCTTAAAAAGGGCGAAAAGGTTGCCATTTTACTTATGAACTGTTTAGAATGGCTTCCTATTTACTTTGGTATTTTAAAGGCAGGCGGTATTGCCGTTCCTTTAAACTTTAGATACACGGCAGATGAAATTGCGTACTGCTTGGATAAAGCCGATGCCGAACATTTGGTTTTCGGCCCTGAATTCGTTGGCCGTATCGAAAGTATTTGCCACAAGGTAAAAAATATTAAAACCTGGCTTCACGTTGGCGAAGGTTGTCCAGTATTTGCAGAAAGTTACGATAATTTAGTTACTTACTGTTCGTCAAAACTTCCAAGTGTAAAAATTACTGATGACGACAATGCTGCAATCTACTTCTCTTCGGGTACTACGGGTTTCCCTAAAGCAATTTTACACGACCACAGAAGTTTAATGCACGCAGCAAAGGTTGAACAAAATCACCACGGTCAAACTAAAGACGACGTGTTTTTATGTATTCCACCACTTTACCACACCGGCGCAAAAATGCATTGGTTTGGCAGTTTAATGGTGGGCGGTAAAGCGGTACTTTTAAAAGGTACCGAACCAAAATGGATTATTAAAGCGGTATCTGAAGAAGATTGTACTATCGTTTGGCTTTTAGTGCCTTGGGCTCAAGACATTTTAGATGCTATCGACCGCGGGGATATCGATTTAAAAGAATTCAACCTTGATAAATGGCGCCTTATGCACATCGGCGCACAACCAGTACCACCAAGTTTGATTAAAAGGTGGCGCGATATTTTCCCTAACCACTCGTACGATACAAACTACGGCTTAAGCGAATCAATCGGACCGGGTTGCGTACACTTAGGTGTTGAAAATATCCACAAAGTAGGTGCTATTGGTAAAGCGGGCTTTGGCTGGCAAACTATGATTGTTGATGAACACCGTAATCCTCTTGGCAAAAACGAGGTTGGCGAACTTGCCGTTAAAGGCGATGGCGTTATGAAATGCTACTATAAAGATGAAGACGCTACTAACGAAATTTTAGCAAACGGTTGGCTTTTCACAGGCGATATGGCAATGGAAGACGATGAAGGTTTTATCTATCTTGTTGACCGTAAAAAAGACGTTATCATTTCAGGTGGCGAAAACATTTATCCAGTACAAATTGAAGATTATATCCGCAAAAACGATAAAGTTAGCGACGTAGCGGTAATTGGTCTTCCTGACAAGCGACTTGGCGAAGTATCTTGCGCTGTCGTTCAAGTAAAAGAAAACGCTACCTTAACAGAAGAAGAACTTAACGATTTCTGTTTAGAATTACCAAGGTATAAACGTCCAAGAAAGATTATTTTTGCCGACGTTCCAAGAAATCCTACTGGTAAAATTGAAAAACCAAAACTTCGTGAACTTTACAGCGTAGACGGACTCGTTGCTAAACAAAACGAAATAGAATAAGGAGTAATTATGAAAAAATTAATGATAGGAAACGCAGCGGTTGCGCGCGGTGCGTACGAGGCTGGTGTTAAGGTTGTATCATCTTACCCAGGCACACCAAGTACGGAAATCACGGAATCCGTTGTAGAATACGATAATATTTACGTTGAGTGGGCTCCAAACGAAAAGGTTGCTTGCGAAACGGCAATCGGTGCGTCTATTGCAGGCGGTAGGGCTATGACGTGTATGAAACACGTTGGTTTAAACGTTATGGCTGACCCTGTGTTTACAGTAAGTTATATCGGTGTAAACGGCGGTTTAGTATTATGCGTTGCAGACGACCCAGGCATGCACTCATCACAAAACGAACAAGACTCTCGCCACTATGCAAAAGCATCAAAAATTCCTATGCTTGAACCAAGTGATTCGCAAGAATGTAAAGATTTTACTAAACTTGCCTTTGAACTTAGCGAAAAATATGACGTTCCCGTATTTATTAGACTTTCAACAAGGGTATCGCACTCTCAAAGTATGGTAGAACTTTGCGACTCTGAAATCGTTGAAGTTAAACCTTACGAAAAAAATATTCGCAAAAACGTAATGATGCCTGCAAACGCTATTTTAAAACACGTTGAGGTTGAAAAACGCGAACTTGCACTTCAAGATTACTCGAGCGAAATTTCTATCAACAAAATTGAAAACAACAACTCAAAAGTGGGTGTTATTACTTCGGGTATCGTTTACGAATACGCTAAAGAAGCGCTTGGCGATAGCGTAAACTACTTAAAATTAGGTATGGTATATCCACTTCCTAAAAAACTTATCGAAGATTTTGCTAAATCGGTTGACACCCTTTACGTTTTAGAAGAACTTGACGGCTTTATTGAAGAATACGTTAAGTCTATCGGTATAGACTGTAAGGGTAAAGAATTATTTAGTTTACTTGGCGAATACAGTCAAAACCTTATCAAAAAGGTTATTTTAAATGAAGAAGTTGAAAGTTTTGAAAAAGTAGACGGTTTACCAGTTCGTCCACCGGTTATGTGCGCAGGTTGTCCACACAGGGGAACTTTCTACGTTCTTAACAAACTTGGCGTAACCGTATCTGGTGACATCGGTTGTTATACCCTTGGCGCGGTAGCACCACTTTCAAGTGTTGATACTACTATTTGTATGGGCGCATCAGTTAGCGCTGCACACGGTATGGTTAAGGCAAGGGGAGAAGATTTCTCTAAAAAATTAGTTGCAGTTATAGGCGACTCTACCTTTATCCACTCTGGTATTACAGGTCTTATTGATATCGTTTACAACAAAGGTAACAATACCGTTATTATTTTAGATAACTCAATTACCGGTATGACTGGCCACCAAGACAATCCAACTACAGGCTTTACTATTAGAAAAGAACCTACTAAACAAGTTGATTTACTTGCACTTTGTAAAGCAGTTGGCGTTGATAGGGTTAGGGTTGAAGACCCGTTTGATTTAGCGGGATTTGAAAAAGCAGTTAAAGAAGAACTTGCTGCTAACGAACCATCAGTTATCATCGCTCAAAGACCTTGCGCTCTTTTAAAAACAGTAAAATATACTGGCAAATGTAAGGTTGATAGCGAAAAATGCCGTTCTTGTAAAAAATGTATGAAACTTGGTTGCCCTGCAATCGTGTTTGAAGACGGCAAAGCAAAAATTCAAGAAACACAATGTAATGGTTGCGGGCTTTGCATAAACGTTTGTCCGTTTAACGCCATCTCAAAGGAGGAAGAATAATATGACTAAAAATATTATGATTGTTGGCGTAGGCGGTCAAGGTACCTTACTTGCAAGCCGTATTTTAGGTAATGCGGTTATCAGCGAAGGCTACGACGTAAAAGTTTCTGAAGTACACGGTATGAGTCAACGTGGTGGTAGCGTTGTTACCTACGTTAAGTATGGCGAAAAAGTTTATTCGCCAATCATAGATAAAGGCGAGGCTGATATCATTTTAGCATTTGAAAGGCTTGAGGCTATTAGGGCTTTACCTTACCTTAAAAAAGGCGGTAAAATCATTTTAAACGATAGCGCAATCTCGCCAATGCCAGTTATTACTGGTGCTTGTAAATACCCAGAAGGTATTATCGAAATTTTAAAAGAAAAAGCAGAAGTTATCTCGCTTGACGCGTTAGGTCTTTCAATGTCACTCGGCTCATCTAAAGCCGTTAACGTAGTTTTAATCGGCGTACTTGCAAAAAGTACTGATATTGATAAAGAAACTTGGTACAAAATCATTAAAGAAACAGTACCACCTAAATTCTTAGAGCTTAACTTAAAAGCATTCGACCTTGGTTATAATTATTAATCAACTATTTTCAGTTTAAAAGTTTAATTTAAACTTTTTAACAAGATAAATTTGGGGGAATTTATATGAAAAATCAAAAATTAAAAAATGCGCTTGTAATTTTATATACCTGTGTAGCGATATTATCGTTTGTTGTTATACTCTTAATTCCCGCTACTCGTGAATGGTTTAAAAGCTTGTCTGGTGCCCACCCTTATATTATGGGATTTATTAAGTTTGCACTTTTAGCAACGGCAGGCGAACTTATCGCTGCATTTATCAAAACGGGTAAAATTACAGTTCCTTGTAAAATTATTTGGCGTTTTGTTATTTGGGGTGTAATCGGTGTTTGGATTACCTTTATGATGACGGTATATAGGTATGCAGCTGGTCACATGATGGTAGACGGCAAACTTCCAGGCGTTGGAATAACTCCACTCTTTGCCCTTTTTACAAGCGTACTTATGAATACCTCTTTCGGCCCTACTTTTATGGCTGTACATAAAATTAGCGACAAAATGCTTGAAATGTCGGCAAATAAAGAAAAATTATCCTTAAAAAATGCAGTTAACGGTGTTGATTGGGCTAACTTTGTTAGTTTTACCATTTTAAAAACCGTTCCATTTTTCTGGATTCCTGCACATTTTATAACCTTCTTATTGCCTTCGGAATATCAAGTAATTATGGCGGCGGCATTATCTATTGCTTTAGGCATAATTTTAAGCATTGGCGGTAGAAAAAAACAAAAATAAACAAACTAAAAGGGGACGACTAAAATGGCTATTCGTGACGTTAATATAGAAACAATGCCAAGAAGCGAACTTAAAAAACTTCAAAGCGAAAGGTTAGTTAATCAAGTAAAAAGAATGTATGAAAGGGTTGAATGCTTTAAACTTCGCATGGACGAAAAGGGCTTAAAACCTGAAGATATTAAAGGTGTAGAAGATTTACATAAACTTCCTTTCTCATATAAAAAAGACTTAAGAGATTACTATCCTTACGGCTTGTTTGCCGAGCCAATGGAAAATATCGTTAGGGTACACGCATCAAGTGGTACTACGGGTAAAAGAATTGTTGTTGGCTATACTAAAAACGACCTTGATATGTGGGCAAACTGCGTAGCAAGAATGTTAAACGCTATCGGCATTACTGAAAAGGATATCTTCCAAGACGCTTTTGGTTACGGTTTCTTTACGGGTGGTTTAGGTTTACACGCAGGTATTGAAAAAACGGGTGCAACCGTTATTCCTATTTCTGCAGGCAATACAGCACTTCAAATTCAAACTATGATTGACTTCAAGTCAACGGCTATTTGTTGCACACCTTCTTACGCTATGTATCTTGCTGAAGAAATTGAAAAAGCAGGCGTAAAAGACCAACTTTCACTTAAAGTGGGTATTTTTGGCGCAGAACCTTGGACTGAAAGCATGCGCCACGAAATCGAAGAAAAATTAGGAATTAAAGCATACGATATCTACGGCCTTTCTGAAATTTTAGGCCCAGGTGTTTCGTGTGAATGTGAATACCAATGCGGTATGCACGTTTGGGAAGATAACTTTATCCCAGAAATTATCGACCCAGACACTTGCGAAGTTTTACCTGAAGGTTCAACTGGCGAACTTGTATTTACCTCAATCACTAAAGAAGGTTTCCCTTTAATTAGATATAGAACAAGGGATATCTGCTCACTTATTTACGAGCCTTGTAAATGTGGTAGAACTCACCTTAGAATGAACAAACCAACGGGTAGAAGTGACGATATGCTTATTATTCGTGGTGTAAACGTATTCCCTTCACAAATTGAAGAAGTTCTTTTAAACTTTGGCGATGGTAAAATTACGCCAAACTACTTAATTAGGGTAGATAGAATTAATAATAACGATACTTTTGACGTTGACGTTGAAATGAGTGAAGACCTTTTTGCCGATGATTTAAAAAGCATTACTAACATCGAAAAAGAAATCAAAGAAAAATTGCGCTCAACTCTTGGCTTAGGTGTTAACGTACACCTTGTAAACCCTAAATCTATTCCAAGAAGTGAAGGCAAGGCAAAACGTGTAATTGATAACCGTAAACTTTAATTTTCGTAAAGGAGGAATATTATGATAGTAGAACAAATTTCATTTTTTATAGAAAACAAAGCGGGTAGACTTCAAGAAATTACCGAAGTGCTTAACAATAACAACATTGATATTTCAGCCCTTTCACTTGCCGATACTGCTGAATACGGCGTATTGCGTATGATGGTAAGCGACCCTTACAAAGCAAAACAAGTTCTTTTTGAAAGTGGCGTAATAGGTAAGGTAACTGACGTTCTTGCCTTTGCTATCGATGATAAGCCGGGTGGGGTTGTTAACGCGTTAACTGTTTTAACGCAAAATAATATAGACATTAAATATATGTATGCTTGCGTTGCACACACTACAAGCAAAGCCATTGTTATTGCAAGGGTAGATAATCCTGAACAAGCAAACGAAATTTTAAGAAATAACGGTATCGACGTAGATAGTCCGTCAAGCATTTATAGAATTAACGGTAAAAACTAATGAGCGATTTAAGAAGATTTTTCGTTAGCGAAATAACGTCGCCACTTATTATTGACGGCGAAGAATTTCGCCATGCGGTAAGCGTTTTAAGGCTTAAAGAAGGCGAAGAAATTATCGTTTGTGATAATTCGGGCTATGAATATATCTCTAAGGTAAGTAAAATCAATAAAAAGGACTTAGAGTTAACAGTTGTTAGCAAGCGCTTAAGCGAGACAGAGCCTAAAACGGAAGTTACACTTATCACGGGTTATTTAAAGGGTGATAAAACGGAACTTGTAGTTCAAAAAGCCGTGGAACTTGGCGTTAAAAACATAGTCGTTTTCAATTCTAAATACTGCGCATCGTATATGAACGACAATAAACTTTCAAGGCTCAATAAAGTTTCGGTTGAGGCTGCTAAACAATGCGGAAGGGCAATTTATCCAACCGTTGTTTACTGCGATACCTTCTTAGAGGCTTTAGAAATTGGAGCAAAATCACAAAACAAACTTTTCGCTTGCGAGTTTGCCGAAAAAAACGAAGTTGATTTTAATAGTTTAAGCGGTTCAACTTCTATCGTTGTTGGTAGTGAAGGCGGTTTTTCTAAAGAAGAGGCAGACCAAGCCTTTGAAAAGGGCTACCAAACGTTATTTTTAGGTAAAAGAATACTTCGCGCGGAAACGGCGGGTATTGCCTTAACGGGTATAATTATGCACCGATTAGGTGAATTAGATTAAGGGGTTTATGATAAACCCCTTTAAAATTGCAAAATTTTCGCCAAAATCCGATACTTTTTTAAAAATCACGTATTTACAAGCCAAAAAACCTATGTTATAATTTAATTATCAAAAATAAATTGATATGGAGGATTATAATACTATGAACAAAAGCGAATTAATTAAAGCTATGGCAGAAAAAGCAGGTCTTTCTCAAAAAGATGCGGGCGCAGCATACGAAGCGTTTGTTGAATCAATTACCGATGCCTTAAAAGCAGGCGAAAAAGTACAACTTATCGGTTTTGGTACTTTTGAAGTTAAAGACGTTCCTGCAAAAATGGGTATCAATCCACAAACAGGCGAAAAGGTTGCTATTCCTGAATCTAAAAAACCTACACTTAAATTTGGTAAGGCATATAAAGAACTTTTTTAATTAAAATTTAATAAATAAAAACGACAAGTTTAAACTTGTCGTTTTTTTATTTTTATAAAGTTACGCCCGTTTTATAGAAGGCAATTTCACGAATTTCTTCCGACTTACATTTATATTCGCCATTGCAAATTTTAATTATAAGTTCAAAAAGACCTTCATCGTCCATACCGTAACCGTTAAAGTCAATCCAGTTATCTTTAAAGGTTGCTAAGTTATTATTCGTTGAAATTTTTACCGTAGGTACAAAGGTTGAAAATGGTGTGCCCCTACCTGTTGTGAAAAGCACTAATTGACAGCCCGATGATGCAAGCGCAGTTGCCGCAATCAAGTCGTTGCCGGGTGCATTTAAGGCATTAACGCCTTTTTTTACTGCTAATTCGCCGTAGTCAAGCACGTCAACGATAGCAGTTTTACCCGCTTTTTCTACGCAACCAAGCGATTTCTCTTCTAAAGTT
Source organism: Christensenellaceae bacterium (assembly GCA_045651405.1). Lineage (GTDB taxonomy): Bacteria > Bacillota > Clostridia > Christensenellales > Borkfalkiaceae > HGM11412. Next base: position 26,206 of record JAZRSH010000007.1, read on the forward strand.
GTTATACCGCCTTTTTTGTTGCCGGGGCTTGGGTTTTCGTATACAGGGAAACCTTGCGTAATGTAGTAATTTTTAAAATCTACAATCATTTTTTTGTATTTTTCAAAAACTTCTGAGCTTTCACATTTATTCATTAAAAGTTGCTCTGCTCCAAACATTTCAGGAACTTCCGTTAAAATACTTGTTCCGCCAAAGTCAACTATCATATCGCTAATTTTACCTACAAGCGGGTTAGCGGTAAGCCCTGAAAAACCGTCGCTACCACCACATTTTAAGCCTATGCAAAGTTCTTCTAAGGAGATATCTTCTCGCTCTAATTTTTTAGCCTTTTCGGCTAAATCTTTAATTAAATTCGTTGCGTATTCAACTTCATCTTCAACTTCTTGGCTATTAAAGTAAAAAATGTTATCCCTATCAAACGGTTTAAGGTAATCAATAACCCCTTGAAGGTGGTTATTTTCGCAACCAAGCCCAACGAAAACTACGTAAGTAGCGTTAGGGTTAAGTGCGATAGCCGATAGCAGTTTTTTGATATTTTCGTTATCCTCGCCAAGTTGTGAGCAACCAAATTGGTGGGTGAGTGCGTAAATGCCGTCAAGCGAACCGCCAACAAACTTTTGGCAGTTTTTTTCTATAATTTTGCACACGTTATTAACGCAACCAACTGTCGGGATAATATAAATTTCGTTTCTTATACCCGCATTGCCTTTTGCGCGCTTAAATCCTTTAAAATACCCCTTTTTTTCACTTTTTGCTTGTGCTTTAAAGTTATAATGGTATTCAAAATCTTCATCTAAGTGTGATTTTAAGTTATGGCTGTGTACCCAATCGCCTTCCTTTATATCACAAGTAGCCCTGCCGATGACTTCGCCGTACTTTATAACAAAATCCCCTTTTTTAATATCGCAAAGTGCAATCTTATGCCCTGCGGGGATTTCGCCTTTACCAGTAAAAGTTACGCCAACGTTGTCTTTTTTATTGATTATTACAAAATCTTTCATATAATATTTTTTCCGCTTTTAATAGTTTTTAAGTTGTTTTCTACACTTGATAAAAAGTCAGTATATTTTGTTAAATCTTCGCCCCAAACGGCACTATCTTTCATAAAACTTTCAACGCTACCGCCATTTGCAAAATATTCAAGGTAAGGGATATCGTCTTTATACAGAGCCGCGCCACTTGGAAGTTTAGCATAGAATTTACCGTCATCGCCTTTGAAAATCGAAGTGTAAATAGCCATAAGGTAAGAAAAACCAATAGTTATATTGCTTGGGATTTTACCGTATTTTTCATAGTAATCTTTAAAGCTTGGAAGAACCCTTGCACGCCACTTAGAAATACTGTTAAGGGAAATACTTATAAGTTGGTGATTTAAAAACCTATTGAAAAATCTTTCTTTAACGCTACTAGCAAATTCAGTAGTTGCGTTAATATCGTTAGAAACAAACGGTATAATTTCATTTTCTAAAGTATCGTTTAAGAATTTATATAAAACGCTATCGGTCATACATTCGTCAACTGTAGTTTTACCAAGCCATAAACCTGCAGGAACTAAGTTAGTGTGGCTACCGTTAAGCACCCTAACTTTACGTTTTTTGTAGTAGGTGATATTGTCGGTAACAACAACGTCAATACCGTTAAAGCCTTCTACGATATAGTCTTTAATATTGCCTTTATTTTCAACAGCCCAAAGCCCGAAAGGTTCGCCAACGGACATTAAATTATCTTCTTCGCCAATTAAGTTCCAAAGATGCTCTTTTGTTGCGTTATCGCGTGGGTAACCAGATACTATTCTATCTACTAAAGTGTTAGAGAAATAGCATTTTTCGTTTATCCACTTAGAAAAGTCTTCGCCTAAATTCCAAAGTTCAATGTATGCGTTAACGCATTTTTGAAGTTCTGTTGCGTTGTTGTCGATAAGTTCAACGGGCATTAAATACACACCGTCAAGCCCAGCCTCGAACCTTTTAAGTAAAAATTTAGTAAGTTTAGCAGGGTAAGTGATATTTTCAAAACCGTTAAAATCATCATTAGCATTGTAGCAAATGCCTGCCTCTGTCGTATTAGAAACGATAATTTTAAGGTCAGGGTTAACTGCTAAAGAATAATATTTATCAATTTCGTTAAAAGGGTCAACTACTTCGTGAACAGAGTTTACTTTGTAAACTTTTTCTACTTCCTTGCCGTTTTCCATACCGCGAAGAACGATATGGTATTTGTTGTTTTGTTTTTTAAAGTTTTCTAAAGACCCAAACGGGATAGGCTTTACGATTGATACGCTATAATCGTAACCCTTAGCGTTTAAGTTATCAAAATAATAATCAACAAAAGTCCTTAAAAAATTGCCTTCACCAAATTGAACTATTTTAATCATAGTAATTACCACCTTTAATTTTATAATGCTATTATATAATTTTTATTCTTGACTTTCTATATAAAAAAGCATATAATTTTATTAAATTACATAAATCGTAAACATAATAGGAGAATTATGAGTTTTGTTGAATTTGATAAATCGGTAAAAACTAAAAGCTGGTCGATGTACAACTTGCACAGCCACTCCCACTACGAAATTTACTTTTTGTTAAAGGGGAATAGGTCTTTTTTTCTATCTAACTCTTTGTACACGTTGGGGGCGGGCACTTTAGTGGTTATACCACCTTTCGTTATGCACAAAACAGAAGGTAGCCCGTTTGAAAGGTTTAACGTTAACGTTTCAAGTGATTATTTAGATTCTTTTCAAAAAAAGACGCTTGATAGTTTAGCAAAAGGTATAGCGATAAAAATCCCTGAAGGGAAGATGCAAGAAATCAAAAAACTTATATCGCAAATGATAGATGCTGAAAACGTGCTTAATTATAAAGACAACGTTAAAAAAGCCTTATTTTCCTACTTTATCTACTTAATTTCTAACCTTGCCGAAGAAAACAAAGTTGAAAGTAGTGCGGAATTATTACAAAACGCACCGCCAATCGTACTTAAAATCATCAACTATTTAAACGATAATTACGATAAGAAAATCAGTTTAGAAATTTTAGAAAAAAACTTCTTTTTATCAAAAACAACACTTTGCAAGCAGTTTAATCAAGCAATTAATTGCACAATTGCCGATTTTTTACTTAATATCCGCTTGAATAAAGCCAAATACTACTTAAGTGAAACAAAAAAGAGCATGACTGAAATTTCGGATTTATGCGGTTTCTGCTCGCAAAACTATTTTGGTTTAATCTTTAAGCAAAAAACGGGCATGTCCCCACTCAATTACCGCAAACACCAAGCAGAAAAAATGAGATAATAAAAACCCGTTGCAAAAAGCAACGGGTTTTTTGTTATTCAGGCTTTACGTCAACGGTAATTTTTGTAGAAATATCTGTGTAAAGTTTAATTTCTACAGTAAATTGACCTACGTTTTTAATAGGGTTTTTTAAGATAATTTTCTTTTTATCGATATCGTAGCCAAACGATTCTTTAACGGCATCGGCAATTTCTTTAGAAGTTACCGAACCGAAAATTCTACCGTTTTCGCCCGTTTTAATTTTAAGCGAAACAGTTTTACCCTTTAAATCTTCCGCTTCCGCTTGTAACGCTTTAATTTCTTCACGCTTGTGGAAATCTTCCGCCGACTTTTTGATATTTAAACTGTTTATTTTAACAGAAGTTGCCTCTTCTGCCTCGCCTTTTTTGAAAAGGCAGTTTCTTGCAAAACCGTCGCTAACCTCTTTAATTTCACCTTTTTTACCAAGACCTTTAACGTCTTTTAATAATATAACTTTCATATTAATCTCCTTACACTAATATTCTAAACCAAAAAGTACGTCTTGTCAAGATGGGCGGATATAAATAAGCAAAATTTATTGATTTATCTAAATTTTTACAATTTTGCTATTGATTTTTATTATATATTATTATATAATAATTTATATGAACTATATGATTTATAACTCTATTTGCGAACTCATCGGCAACACGCCACTTTTAAAATTGAATAACACGCAAGCCCTTTACGGCATAACCGCCAACTTGTACGGCAAGCTTGAAGGTTTTAACCCTGCAGGCTCTTCTAAAGACCGCGTTGGCTTATCAATGCTTTTGTCGGCGGAACAATCTGGTGTTTTAAATAAAGATACTACGATTATCGAGCCAACTTCCGGCAACACAGGTATAGGCTTAACGGCAGTTGCATCTGCTAAAGGTTATAAGGTTATAATCGTTATGCCAGACAGTATGTCGATTGAGCGCATTAAACTTTTAAAAGCCTACGGTGCTCAGCTTGTTTTAACGGACGGCAGTTTGGGTATGAAAGGGGCTATCGAAAAAGCCGAAGAACTTCACAAATCAATACCAAACTCTTTTATAGCAGGTCAGTTTGAAAACCCCGCAAACCCTGAAATTCACTACAAAACCACCGCGCCTGAAATTTACAGCGCCCTTGACGGCAAGGTTGATATCTTTATTGCGGGTGTTGGCACGGGTGGTACTATAACGGGTGTAGGCAAGTATTTAAAAGAGAAAAATCCAAACGTTCAAATTATCGGTGTCGAGCCGTTTGACTCTCCGTTTTTAACTAAAGGGGTGGCGGGCAAACACGGTATTCAAGGCATTGGTGCGGGATTTATCCCTAAAATTTTAGACACAAAGGTTTTAAACGAAGTTATCCCCGTAAAAGAAGAAGACGCGTACTGCGTTGGTAGGGAATTTGCTAAAACCGAAGGCGTTTTAATAGGCATTAGTTCTTCAGCGGTGTTATACGCAGGGCTTGAAGTTGCTAAGCGCAAAGAAAATCAAGGCAAAAATATAGTAATGCTATTCCCTGACTTGGGCGATAGATATTTATCAACAAAATTATTTGAGTAAAGGAGAAAATTTATGTATCATAACGGTTGCTATGCTGAGTTTGACGGCGAATTTTTAAAGATAGGTAACTCTAAAATTGAAAGGGTAATTCAAATTTACAATAACTTTCCTATCAATAAAGAAGTTACAGACAAGGTAAACGGTAAAACTTACACAACACCTTTTAAAATTTTGCTTATAAACGCTAACGAGTTTGACTATAGAAAAGCCGAATATGAATTTTCGTCTTGCGTTAAGCCTGAAATCGGTTTTTCTACCGAAGGTTTACAAGCCGAACTTATAATCAAAAGCGAAAACAAGGAATATAAACTTGTTTATACTATTAAGCCAAACACTTCTTCAATTAGGTACAACCTTTACTTTAAAGGGGAATACAAAACGCCTAAGCACGAAGAAAAATGGCGTATGAATATTTCAAGCCAATACGAAACGCTTTATAAAGAAGAAGGCATTTTCGACCCTCAATACAACGCGATTGACTGTTTTACTTTAGAAGATAAACACCTTACCCTTACCGCTATTGATTTAAGGGAAGATACCGACTATAACTGCGATATTTGTACTGAAAAAGAATTTTTAACTTTCCCAAGTAGCGCAGGTAACTATCAACTTAACGCAGGCGTATTTGAATGTAACGTAGACGGGCTTGCATTTATGATTACCCGTGACTGTTACGTTAAAGATAAAGGTTACGATGACGTTTTAGTATTCACAGGTCGCGAATATATCGGTATTAGGGGTAACAATCCTCCTGCGGACGGTGTTTATGACGATTATATTAGTTTAGGCGGAACAACTATTACCGTTGGCACTAAAGACAATATTTACGAAAACTACCGTAAAGACTTTTTACAAGAATATTATAACGTTCCGTTATACACAATTTCTAATACTTGGGGTGACGGTAATCAAGACTCTCGTATTTGTGAAGAATTTATTCTTAAAGAAATTGATGCTGCGGCTATTCTTGGTGTTGACGTTGTTCAAATTGACGACGGTTGGCAAACTGGTAAAACGATGAATACCGCTTTTGCTAACAACAAAAATACTTGGGGCGATTTCTATAACGATGATAATAACTTCTGGGCTGTAGATAAAGAAAAATTCCCAAGCGGACTTAAAGTTGTTTCTGACTACGCTAAACAAAAGGGTGTTAAACTTGGCATTTGGTTTGCAATGGACCAACCAAACCACTATGCTAACTGGGAAAGAGATGCAGACATTCTTATTAAACTTCATAAAGAATTTAATGCCGAATACTTCAAAATTGACAGTTTAGCAATTCTTGACCCACTTTGCGAAAACAACATTTACAACTTCGTTAAAAAGGTTAAAAAAGAATCAAACGGCAAAATCAAACTTAATATGGATATTACAAACAACCGTCGTTTTGGTTACTATATCCACCCTGAAGCTTCTACGCTTTTCGTTGAAAACAGATATTTAAAATCTACAACTTACTACCCACACACAACTTTAAGGGCACTTTGGAATTTATCAAAAATATTCCCAACAAACAGATTCCAATTTGAAGTTACAAACAACGAATTGTTTGAAGAAAAATACAAAGGCAATATTTTACGTCCTGCGTTATATCCTATCGATTATTTATTCGCATCGGTAATGGTTGCTAACCCACTTATGTGGATGGAATTATCTGGACTTTCTGCAGAGTCTATTCAAAAACTTCAAAAGATTATTTCCGTTTATAAAAATATTAGGGAAGACTTTGCAAACGCATTTATTACCCCAATGGGCGGTAAGCCAAACGGCTTTAAAGAAACGGGCTTTATGGTAAAAGCGCAAAACGGCAACGCTTATGCAATTTGTCTTTTTGAACCGCTCTCTATTGGAGAAATCGCTTGGGAAATGCCTGAAGGTTTCACAGGCTTTGAAATTCTTGCAAGTAGTGATGACGGCGTTTTAGCAACTGTTGAAAACGGCATGTTAAAAGTTGCAACACTCGCTCGCCCAGCGTATGCGGTAATTAAACTTAAATAATTTAAAAACGGCTCGATTGAGCCGTTTTTTTAGTCTAATTTTATGCTGTAAATACTTATTTTAGAAGAAAAACTATCCGTTTTTTCACCTTTAAGTTCGTAAGGCGATACGCCGTTTATAAAGTTTAAGTTTTGGCTATCTACATTAACAAGTGCTACAAGTATTTCCGTCAAATTTGTTTGGTATTCGCCTATTTTTATAGGGTTAGCGGAGGTAATTTTTAATATTTTTAAGTTATCCGTCTCAAAAACCCTTGGCAATTTATCCCCAAACCTACCCGCGTTTATAGTGTAAGTAACGGGGGAAGTCCCCACTAATTTTTCGGCAAGTTCAAAAAACTGTGAAGGGGATTGCTTTATTCTTTCAACCGCCTTGATAGAAGTTTGCAACCTATCTTCAATTTTATCTTCCATAAAAAGAGTATTATCAAGAATTTTATAAGAAATTTCTACTAATCTAAGGGTGTAAAAGGCGTAAAGTTTTTCGCCAAACTCTTTAAGGGAGTCAACCACAAGTTCGTAATCTTTTCTATTTGATAAAATGCTTTTTAGTTCCGTTAAAACTGATATAACGCTGTTTAAAGTAACGGTGTAGATAAAGCCGTTATCGTTAATTTCGTCAAAAAGCGCCACGCCGTCAATCCAGTTTTTCCTTAAACTTAAAAGTTTTTTGCTTAACTTGTTGTTTTCTTTAAACGGAGAGTTTTTATATAACAAATAGTTAAAAGGCGGTTCGGATTTACCGGATAAAGTCCATTTAAGGGTGCATTTTTCTATACCGAAAAACACTTTAGTTAAATATTGCTTGATAGTATTATTAAAGTTTTGAACATCAAGGCTATCAAAACCGTCGCCCGTGTTATACGTTGGTTTACCTTTACCGCAAAGTGAGTAAAAGTAATTTTGTAGTCTCGTTAGAATATCAACTTTTTCTTGTTTTACGATTTTATAAAAGTATTTGTTTCTTAAAACTTCAAATAAGAACGGTGTTAATTGATATTTTTGCGAAAGCAAAGAAAGTATATAAATCATACCAAAAACGGTAAGTTTACCGTCGTCGGCAATAGGGAATTCAGGGGTGGGTAGCGTGCTTAAAAACTCGTTAAGCTCGTTTGGTATAGTAATAGGGAAAGATAAAAACAAATGCGCGTTAAGGTTTCTTATTTTGCAAAAAACCTCAAGCAACTGTTGTAATTGAACGTCCGTTGCACCACTAAGAATAGGGAATATCTTGTTGAAATTTTCATCCCTTAAAATAGGCGCTTTTTCTGTTAACAAAACGCCGAAATTAATATTAAAAAACCTATTTATTTCCCCGCAAAGATTTAAAAAATTGCTTTTTAAATCTGTAACCGTATTATTAATTTTATCGTAAGCAACCGTTGTTTTATCAGTTAAATTAAGTAGCATAAAAATTCCTTTAATTAGTCGTTATTTGCTTTTAACAATGGTGTAGGTACGCCTTGTTCTCCAACGTCCGTTTTGGTCGTACACCGTGTAAGAGTTGTCTTCAATATCTTCGCCGTCAAAGTACAAAATAGTACCGCTAATTTTCGTTTGGTTGTTCATGCCACCGCCGTATTTTTTAGATTCTACCATAAATCCAACGGGAACGCCGTTACTTATAACGATTTTATTTTTTGGCGACATTTTAGTTTCGTACTTTCGTTCGTATTCGCCACTTGTGTCGTTATCGTCGTTTTCATAACTTTCGTGTTCGTCAACTTGAAGTACGTATTCGTTAAAAACGTTAGATATTTTATCTAAAAAATCATCGGGATATTCTTTAAGAGTTATAAAACTATCCTTTTCTTTATCAATTTCGTCAACGACGTTGCCCATGCTATCCCATTTACGCAAATCGAAATAAGTTTTCCATTTAGTTTTATCTTTACATAAAGTCCAAAGTTCCATATAATTCTCCCTAAAAGTTTATATATATTTTATACTAAAATTTAACGCTAATGTCAATACCTTTAAAAAAAGAACGATTATTAAATCGTTCTTTTTTTGGTGCAAGTAACAGGATTTGAACCTGCAAGGTTTCCCACTAGAATCTGAATCTAGCGCGTCTGCCAGTTCCGCCATACTTGCGGTTTTATTTTACGCCAATATCACTAAGCCAAGTGATTGCCATTTTAAACCATTTGTGATAGTCGCTAGACATACCTTGGTTATAATAGTTATGGTCTACTTCGTTATTGATAAAAAGTTCTTCCGTGCCAAGAGATAAACCGTGTACGCCACCAGCAAAAATATGTACGTTGTAACTTGCGTTTGCCTTTTCGTAAGCGCTTGCTAAAACTAAACTATTTCTACAAGGCACGCAGTTGTCGCCAGCCGTAGAAACGATAAAGCAAGGTGGGCAGTTTTCGTGTATTAAGTTTTCAAGGGATAATTTACCCTTTAATTCTTCGTTGTCACCGCAAAGCATATCAAACGAATAAGTGTGTGTGTTGCCAAAGTAAGTAACAACAGGGTAGCCGTAAATTGTAGCGTTAGGCTTAACAAGTTGTTTTTTATCCCCTAAGAAGTTTAATTCTTCGCTATCAAAAAGTGAAGAAAGTGTGCCTACTAAGTGACCGCCTGCCGAAAAACCTATACAGCCGATTTTATCTTGTTTAGTTTTTAAATCTTTGTAGTTTTCACGGATATAAACCATAGCCATTGCACATTCTTGAAGGGCAACAGGGAATTTAACCGTTTCAACTGAATAACTTAAAACAAACGCGTTGTAGTTGTAAGATATAAACTCTAAAGCGATAGGTTCACTTTCCCTTGCGCCGATATGGTGGTAAGCCCCGCCCGGTATAACAAGCATAGCAGGGTATAAAACTTCTTCAGGGAAGGGTGAGTCTTGAACGTAGCAAGTTAAAATGCCACCGTTGTAGTTTGATGGTTTTTCTCTTTTAAAATAGTCGTATAAATCAACTTTAAAAATTCTCATAATTATTTAATCCTTGCAGTTAAACTATGTATATTTTTGCCCATTTCGGCAAATTTAGTTTCGTATTCGGTTGCGATATTGTCAAGTGGTAAGTTTGAATATAAATTATCGGTAACGTTAAAAATTTCAAAACCGTTATCCACAAACGATTGTTTAGAAAACTCAAAAAATCCGTCGTTATCCGTCTTTTGATAAATCAATCCACCTTCTTTAAGTAAAAACTTGTAAATTTCTAAAAAGTATTTGTAGGTAAGCCTATGGTTTTCGTATTGTTTTTTAGGGTACGGGCAAGAAAAGTTAAGGTAAATATTAGAAATAGAATTCTTTGGTAATAAATACTGTAAAATTTCTGCACCGCAGTTAAAAAATTTAACGTTTGGCAAGTTTTTTTGTTTAGCCGTTTCTGCAGCAGAAATTATTACGTTATCAATAATTTCTACACCGATATAGTTGATATCTGGGTTGCGTTCGGCTTTAGTCGTTATAAAGGTACCTTTGCCACAACCAATTTCAAGTTCTACGGGGTTATCGTTAGAAAATAAGGCTTTAAGGTCTTGAACGTCGTATCTTTCGTTTTCTGGCAAGCGGTAAATGTCGGTAGATTTTTGTAAAACTACTAAGTCATTGCGTTCAAAACGAGTGCCTAAATTCTTTTTTCTGCGCATTCTCATAATTTTTCACCTAAATCCCCATATCCGTATTCAGATAATAAATTGTCTTTATCACGCCAATTTTCTTTAACTTTAACGTACGTTGTTAAAAATACTTTTGCACCAAGGAATTTTTCCATTGATTCCCTTGCGTAAGTGCTAACCCTTTTAATTGCGCTACCTTGCTTGCCGATAAGTATCGTTTTGTGGTTTTGCTTTTCGCAAATAATATCAAGGTTAACTTCGTAAGTTCCACTTGGTTTTTTGTAAAATTCGTTAATAACTATAGCGATGCCGTGTGGGATTTCCTTATCAAACTCAAGTAAGATTTTCTCACGCATAATCTCGCTAATCATAAACTTTTCAGACTTATCCGAAACGATATCTTCTTTAAAAATAGGGTTGCCTTCAGGAAGGTGGGATAAAATGATGTTTAAAAGTTCTTTAATATTGCGATTTTTTCTTGAAGAGATTGGGATAATATCTTCAATGCCTTCAACTTCGGCAATTTTAACTAAGCCTTCAGGGATATTTTCCTTAGGCATAATATCAATTTTAGAAAAAGCAACAACCGTTTTAACACCTTGGTCTATAACCGATTTTAAAAGTTCGATATCTTCGTCCTTTACCCCTTCGTGGCCGTCTAAAACGAATAAAACAAGGTCAACGTCGTTAATAGTGCGCCTTGCTGCACGTTGCATTTTTCTATTGAGTTCCGTTTTAGATTTGTAAAAACCAGGTGTATCCTCAAAAACTATTTGATAATCTTTAGTTGTTAAAACGCCTAAAATTCTATCCCTTGTAGTTTGTGGCTTTGGGCTAACGATTGCCACCTTTTCGCCAACCATTACGTTTATTAAAGTTGATTTACCCGCGTTGGCTCTACCAACTACTGCAACTGTTCCGCTCTTCATCTTTATTATTTTAGGCAAAAAAACCTAAATTTTCTCCTTTCATTTATCGTAATTTAATTATTCTCGTGTAATTTTTATAGTTGTCATTATTTCTTCTTCTAAAGCGCGCATTTCCTTTTTGTCACTATCAATTTCGTGGTCGTAACCATGTAAATGTAAAAGACCGTGGCAAATAAGGTAGGTAATTTCACGCGTGATAGAGTGCCCGTATTCTAAAGCCTGTTCTTTAGCGCGTTCTTCACAAACGGCTATCGAACCTATAAAAATATTGCCGTCATCGTCAAGTTCAAGTGGAAAATCCTTAGGGCTAATCACTTTACCCCTAATTCCATCAAGGGTAGGGTATGAAAGAACGTCAGTTACCCTATCTATTCCGCGTGTAGAACTGTTAAGTGCTTGAATTTCGCTTGGTGAAACGAAAACTACTTCCGCAGATAAATTATGTTTTTGTTTTAAAGTTTTATGTACGGCTTTAGCAAGGGAAGAAAGGTCTATATTTTCGTTGTCGCAAAAAATAGTTAAATTAGCCATTATTGCCATTACCTTTTTTAAGTTTAGGATATTTAACCCTTTCGTGATAAACACCCGCTAAAGTGTTAGTTATAGTGTTACGGATAATATCAAGTTCCCTAAAAGTAATATCACATTCGGTAAATTGGTCTAAATCCATTCTTTCTTCAATGATTTCTTTTACGGCTTTGTCTACGTTTTCGTGCGTGCGGTTAGATACGGTACGTACTTTTGCTTCGCAAGCATCGCAAATCATAATGATTGCGTTAATTTTCGTCTGAGGCTTAGGGCCGTAGTAACTAAAGTCTTCAATATCAAGTTCACCGTCGGTAAACTTAAGCGCTTTAGCATAGAAGTATCTAATTGGCATAGTGCCGTGGTGTTGTTCCGCCGCATCGGCTAAAACTTGCGGTAAGCGTAAACTTTTAATAAGGTTTGCACCGTCTTTAGTGTGTGCCCTAATGATATCCGTAGAAAGTTCAGGGGATAATTCGTCGTGTGGGTTTCTTCCCGATTGGTTTTCGGTAAAGAAATCAGGTTTTTTCATTTTACCAATATCGTGATAGTAAGCGCATGCCCTTGCAAGAAGTGGGTTTTCGCCTATCGCGTTACTGCACGCTTCGGCAAGTGACGCCACGATGTTAGTGTGGTTGAAGGTGCCAGGTGCGTGTTCAATAAGTTTTTTAACAAGTTTTGCTTTGTGGTCGGTAAGTTCGGCTAAGCGGAAGTTAGTAAGCGCGCCGTATATTCCTTCAAAAAACGGAAGTAATATCATAAGAATTGCTATTGAAATAAAACCGCTTGCAAGTGAGAATATAGCAATAAGTCCAAGTTCTGGAAGGGTGTTAGAATATTCTAAGCAAATAGCACTTATAACTACCGGTATTGATATAAACAAACTTGAAGATAAAACTTTAAGTCTTGAGCCTTCGCCATCTACGATAAAGATAGCAAAAATACCCGAGATAAAGTTGATAACAAGTGCGCCGTAAAGGTGGCGGATATCATTATGTTCGGCAGCGATAAACAAGTCGCACAAGAACATTAAAAAGCAGAATATACAGTTAATAAAAAGTGCAGGGCGCTTTCCTATTAGTAAAAGTGCAAAAAGTGCGCATATCGAAAACGGACGCAAGTATAAATTCACCTTACCTATAAAAAAGCAAGATACAAGCGAAACGGTAATTATAGCAAACAACATAAGGTTTTTAGAAGTTTGATATAAGAAATCCCTTTCTTCGTAGAATAGATACATATAAGTAACGCACATTAAAAGACCTATTGCAATAATAGTATAAATGCATTCCATAATGTTATCAGGAACACTTAAAAATGCGTTAAGTCCTTTAAGTCCGTTAGTGTTTATAACAAGCGCAAGGATAAATAAAAAAGAAGTAAATATCGCTTGTCCTGCGTATAAGAAAATCGTTCTAACGTAATCTTTTAATTTCCACTTTATCTTATTTTTATTTTTCATTTTTGTCCTTCTTAGGCGGTAACCCCTTATTTAGTGCTATCGCCTTTTTTATTTTCTTCGTGTTTGGTGTACGCTTTGATAATTTCAGTAATAAGCGGGTGGCGTACTACGTCTTTATGTGAAAGGTTAACTATTTCAATGTCAGGAATACCTTTTAATATCTTTACGGCGTGTTTAAGCCCACTTTGTTTGCCTTCAGGCAAGTCTATTTGAGTAACGTCGCCCGTAATTACCATTTTACTACCTTCGCCCATTCTTGTCAAAAACATTTTCATTTGTTCCTTAGTGGTGTTTTGCGCTTCGTCAAGGATAATAAAACTATCGTTAAGCGTTCTGCCACGCATATAGGCAAGCGGTGCAATTTCAATAACACCTTTTTCTAAAAGTCGTTGGTAATTTTCTAAACCGAACATTTCTTGTAAAGCATCGAATAACGGCCTTAAATAAGGGTCGACCTTGTTTTGTAAATCGCCTGGTAAAAATCCTAACTTTTCTCCCGCTTCAACGGCAGGGCGGGTAAGGATAATTTTTTCAACAAGTTTATTCTTGTATGCGTTAACGGCAAGGGCAACTGCTAAAAAGGTTTTACCCGTACCTGCAGGACCAACGCCAAATACTATGGTGTTATTTTTAATTGCATCTGCATATACCTTTTGACCAACCGTTTTGCATTTGATTTGTCTTCCTTTTGAAGATACGGCAATAACACCGCTAACTACCTTTTCAATATCGTCGGCTTTACCGGTGCGCGCTAAGTCAATGCAGTATATAATTCTCGACTTGTCAAGTTTTTCACCGGCGCGGATAATATCAAGTAGTTTTGTTATAACCTTTTCGGCAAGGATAACGTCGTCTTTTTCGCCGTAAATTTTAAGCGCGTTTTCATCAACGTAAACGGTTGCGTTAGTTTCACGCATTATAACTTCTAAGTTTTCATCAAAAATGCCTAAAAGTTCGGCTAAACTACGAGAGTCGTTAAATTTTACTTCTGTAGTAATATTTTCCAAATTTTCCTCCTAACAGTTAATAAACTGCACTAACAGTATGTCGTAATTTTAAATTAATAATAATTCCAGCGTCCGTTTTTTCGGCTTTAGCATAAATTACTTCAGAGTCCTGTTCAAACTCGGCTACCTTTTCAGCCGACTTTAGTAAATCCTCCGTTATTTCGCCGTCAACCTTAATAAATCTACTTTCGGTAGATATAATAGTAACCGTTGCCAAAACGTAGGTAGGGTAGGTTTTATCTTCTTTACCCAAAAGATAACTGCCAACTAAAATTGTGTTTGGCTCAACACTGTCGCCAACGTTAACCAGCGCCGTGCCCCTTAACACTTTTATGCTTTCAACAATGCCTTTGTAACCGCTAACTAAGTCTTTGCTGTTTTCCCCTAAAACGTCAGGATTTTTATCCGATAAAACGGAATCAACAATAAGGCGATTGCCTTGCTTTTTTACAGACACGAAAGACAGTTTAGGGTTTGTTTTTAAAATTTCAGTTTCTAACCCGTCAAAATCAATATTTTTAAACAGCGAGTATTTTTTAACGCCAAAGTCACTTATAACCGCTTTGGTTTGCGCTTCAAAACAGGCACCCGTACCAACGCAGTCGATATCAAGTAGTACTCCGTTTAAAAAGTAGGTAAGTAGGGTAAAAGCGATAACGCCTAAAACCAAACCCAAGTGTTTAAACAAAATAGCAAAGGGTGCTAAAATGCCATAAACCCCTATTATTTTTTTATTATAACACATATTTTTACAAATAGCAAAAAATTTATTACTATCACTAAAATCTATAATCGCGTGCGCGCATGAAGAAGAAATCTCTTTGTACCCATAAACGGAAATTCCTCTTCCGTTTAAAAATGAGGGTAAAAATCGCAGATTGGTACCACTTATTTGATATTTTACTCTTAAAAGTCCCTTTTTCATTATTGTTTGTCCTTTAATTGAATTATAATAATTTCTCCCGAAATTGAAATATCCCCACAATTAAGCGAGGTTACACTCAAATTATTGCCTTTAATTGATATAATTTTGTGCTTGGCATCAACTTCGATAGCGCAAGGCGAAACGTCAATTAAATTTTTAATACCTTCAATATACAATCCGCTTTTACCTATAAGCGTCAGCCTAAAATCTAACGGCGCTAAGTCGGAAATTCCTATTGCGGTAAAAATATTATCTTTAAAACTCATAATACAATATATTCGTTTAGTGATTTTTCTTGACTAATTTTGTTATAAATGTTAGGATTTAACTATGATTACGAAAAATATATTTGGCAAACTTAATAATGGCGAAACTGTTTATGAATATTTTATTGATAACGGCGTAGCAAGTACCTCTATTTTAACTTACGGCGCAACGGTTAGAACTTTAAAAGTCCCTTCTAAAAAAGGACTAATCGACGTTGTTTTAGGCTACGATACTTTGGAAGAATACGTAAATAACGGTGGTTATTTAGGTGCGGTTATCGGTAGAAATAGCAACCGCGTAAAGGGTACGGATTTTCAAATTTTCGGCAAAAAAATAACCCTTAATATCAACGATAGGGGCTGTAATAACTTGCATGGCGGTATCAAAGGTTTTAACGCTAAAATCTTTGACGTTACAAGCGTTGATGAAAACAATAACTCTATAGAGTTATGCCTTTTCTCTCCTAATGGTGACGAAGGGTTTTTAGGCAATATGTTCTTGTACGTAAAATACACTCTTAATGGTACAAGTTTGGATATCGAATACACCGCTAAATGCGATGAAAATACCGTTTGCAATATCACTAACCACTCTTATTTTAATTTGTCTGGCGAAGGCGAAAAAATCGCACTTGACACTTTCTTAAAGATTGATGCCGATAAGTATACTCCGCTTGATGGCGACTTGGTTGCAACGGGCGAGATTATGTCTGTTGAAGGTACCCCTTTTGATTTTAGAGAGTTTAAGAAAATCGATAGGGATATCGAGAGTGACAATGCCCAACTCAAAATCATGGGCGGTTACGACGTTAACTTTTGCTTGAATAATAACGGAGAGTACAAAAAAGTTATTTCGGCTTACAATGAGGGTAGTGGCGTTACACTTGACGTTTATACCGATAGAATTGGCGTGCAATTATATTCGGGCAACTTTTTAGAAGGGCTTAAGGGCAAAAGTGGTAGCGTATACCCTAAACGTAGTGCCTTTTGTTTAGAAACACAAAGTTATCCAGGCGCCCTTAATAATCCAAATTTCCCATCCGTTATATTAAAGGCTAACGAAAAATATTTTGCAAAAACTACCTACAAGTTTGGTTTATTGTAATTTTTTAATTGCGATTTTTAAAAAACTGTGATACAATAGCAAAGTAAATCGTTTGGGTTTACTTTGCTAATTGTTTCTGCGGTATGTTTAAATGATAAGCGTTAAGCAAAACTAAATACTTATTTGGTTCCATAGTTAAATGGATATTTGGGCTATCACCCAAGGCGTTCGCGGGATAAACCCGCTCGGCTCAACAATGCTTGTTATCTCCATTTTCAACTTTGTAACTTATAACAACAAACTGTAACAAAAACTTAATATTTATTTGGTTCCATAGTTAAATGGATATTTGGGCTATCGCCCAAGGCGTTCGTGGGTATGCACCCACTCGGCTCAACAATGCTTGTTATCTCCATTTTCAACTTTGCAACTTATAACAACAAACTGTAACAAAAACTTAATACTTATATGGTTCCATAGTTAAATGGATATAACAAGCCCCTCCTAAGGGCTAGTTCTGGGTTCGATTCCCGGTGGGACTGCCAAAAAACACTCGGCTACACAATCGGTAGCCGAGTGTTTTTTGTTGCCCACCGTTATGAATCGAACGGTTCGTGCGTTAGCGTCCGTAGCAAAGCGGAGGACATTCCCGGTGGGACTGCCATAAAAAAGAGTAGGTCACAGCACCTACTCTTTTTTATGCCATTTAACCCACCTGGGAATCTTGATGACCGGTGGGTTTCTGCCCCTTGATAAGGGGAAGGCAAACTTTGTTTGCGAGGGGATTGCCGTCCGCGGCTAGCGATGCCAACTTTAAATAGACTGCAGAAAAGCAGTCTATTTTTTATTAATTATTTTCTTTTTCAATCGGTAGACGAATTTCAATGTATCGTTCTTTTTCCCATTCGCCATTTGGTCTCCAATGCATAGCAACAACTTCAGGCTTATTTGTAAAGACATAATTTGTTGATGGTAACCACTCGGTAATAATCTTCTTTCGTATCCCTGCATAATCAGCGATTGGGCGTTTTTTCTTTTCCGTCTCAAAAACGACGTATGTTTGTTTAGGAATAACAATTATTTCAAAATCCATTTTATCCATAAAATCAACGCCTGTCACTTTAGTATTAAAAAGTTCTTTCCTCGTCCATTCGTCTAATTCATACGCAATGTAGAAATCATAACCGTCGTCATCAATGTTTGTTACAACCATATAATCGGTAGAATAATCACAAGACGCACCAATTAAGAGCCATTGTTTAGCACGTGTGAACGTTAAAAACGCTTTTTCTTGTTTTACGCGCTCTTCACCGTAGGGAACACCCGTAAATCTTTTTTTGTATCCAACTAAAATAATTTCAGATTTCTCTTCAATTTTATATGTCATTTCACTTCCTCCAATAAAATCAGGTTTGACGGAAAGACGAGAAAAGGATTTTAAGTAACAACCGTTTTTCACTTGAGATGGCATTATAGCGTGAAATTTATAAAATGCGCGGGAAAAGCTTTCGGATGTTTCGTAGCCATATTTAAAAGCAACATCAATTACTTTCATCTTTTTAGTTAATAAGTCGCTTCCCGCAAGTGTTAGTTTTCTCCTACGAATATATTCGCCAAGGGTTAACCCCGACATTATACTAAACACTTTTTGAAAATGAAAACTTGAAGAATAGGCTCTTTTTGCCACTTCCTCATAATTAATTTTTTCAGTAATGTTTTCTTCGACATAATCAATTGCGTTTTCTATTCTATGAATCCAATCCATCTTTTATCCTCCGCAATTATATTATAAACGAAATAAAATTATAAGTCCTGACTTTTTGTGTGATATTAAATTTATTTTTTGCCTATAAATTTTATATAATAAACTTTGAGAGTGTTACAACATAAAATATAACAAAAAGTATCGCTATACTGATATTTTTTAAAAAAATGGTCATAATGATATTGACAATGTATCAGTAAAGTGATATAATATTGTTGCAAAAGGAGATATTGCTATGGAAAAGAAGATTACTTTATATCACGGTTCTAAACAAATTATTGAAAAACCAACGCTTAAAGGCGGTAAAGAAACAAATGACTATGGCTTTGGTTTTTATTGTACGAAAGAAATAGAGCTTGCTAACGAATGGGCTTGCCCTGATAATAATGACGGTTATGCTAATGAATATTTGTTAGATTTAAATGGTCTTAATGTTTTAGACTTATCAGACAAAAAGTATCACATATTGAATTGGATTGCACTTTTGTTAAAGTAT
>JAZRSH010000008.1:0-159020 GCA_045651405.1 Christensenellaceae bacterium
CCAAATACGCCTTATATAACTATTGAATACTCTCCAGAAAAGAAAAAAATATTACAAAGTCACGGAGAGCATAACTCATCACCAAACGATAGCGTTAAAAGATTTTTAGAAAAACAATGGCTACCGTTTGCAAACAAACAACTAAAACAAATTGCAGCATAAAAGGAGATTAAAAATTATGGGACAATATTATTACATTTTAATGAAAGAAGAAAATAAAAACACCGTCGTTTATAACAGAGATTTAATAGTAAACGGCAAAAAAGAATACACTATGGCAAAGCTTACCGAACACTCATGGTGGTACAACCCTATGGTTAATGCTATCGTAGAAAAAATCTATCTAGCTAAGAATCCTGTTCAAATTATTTGGATGGGCGACTACGCTTGTGACTTCATCAACGAAGGTGAAACGTTTAATGGCTTAACTTATAACAAAATTCAAAAACTACACCAACGTTGTTGGGGCGATGATTCCAAAACTGATGTATTATTTTCAACAGAATTTACCCTTAACGATATATATATTGTAAACCACACGAAGAAACAATACATAGACTGCTCTTTATACTATAAAAACAGTCTTATGAAAGATGGTTGGTGCTTACACCCACTACCACTATTAACTTGTATTGGAAACGGTTTAGGTGGTGGTGATTATCGCTACCCTACAGATAATTCTACCACCGAACTTGTAGGAACTTGGGCTTACGATAAAATCACAATAACGGACAACCCTATAGCCGATTATGAAGAAATACAACCTATCTTCAAAGAAAAAGGCTGGGATGAATAAAAGGAGATTAAACTATGGAAAACTACTTCAGAATTACAGCTTACAACAAAGAACAAGATTACTCAATTATAATAGACTCTTACGGAGCATTTAACGAACTATGGCAATTTAGCTCTTGCCTTGTAGATAAAGGCTTTTCAATAATAGCCGTTGGTAATGAAAACTTCTTTGAAGATGGGAACATTCCAAAAGTTACAGAAAAAACCAACAAAATGATACTACGTGCAGAAGCTAAAGAAAGACCTATCAAAAACGGAAAACAAATAACCGTTGGAGATAAAACATATACAATAGTATAATATAATAATATTAAAGCCGGGCTTTACAGCTCGGCTTTTTTTATGAGAAAAGTTATTATCTAATTTCAATTTGAACAACCTTCATTGCGTTAAGCGCATTGTTATGACTTTCAAGCGTTACGCCTGCACAACAAGAAGCATCAACTGATATTTTTACTTCGGGAAAACTTGCTTTTAATAACATAGCATTAGATATAACGCAAATATCCGTGCATAAACCACAAAGTTCTATTTCTTCAATTTCTTCTCCATAGCCTTTAATAACCTCTGGCAAATCAATACTACCAAACGTAATTTTATCTACAACCTTCTTTACGTAAGGTTTTAATTCTTCACAAATTTCCCAACCATTTGTATCTTTAATACAATGCTCAACAGGGAGATTTCTTCCTTCTTGCGTTTGTAAATATTCCTTAAAATGCGTATCCCTAGTAAAAATCACTTTACCATTGTAATTCTTAACTTTTTTCACCACATTAGGAACAATAGCCGTTGCCAAATCGCTTCCAAGACTACCGTTTATAAAGTCAACTTGCATATCTACAACAATTAAATATTTCATAAACACCTCTTTTTATATTATAATAAATAAAATTAAAAAAGTCGAGTAAAATCAAGATATGCTAAAAGCCGTGATAAAATTCACGGCTTTTTTATTATTCGCACATACCACACACATTTTTAATATTTGTTCCTCTCAATGTAAAATTCCAGAAAACTTGATTTTCTAATTCGTCACCATCTGCAAATAACATATGTAGTTCAAAACAATTATCGTTAATGTAATGAACTTCAACTGCATCTAAACTAGTCCATAATGATAAAGGATTTTCTTCTTCCCAATCGTTTATCTTAAAATCTTCTCTTTCGACAATCTCATAGTTCTCTACACAAAAAAGACAGCCACCAGCATTTATATAATAATTATTACCTTCGGTATATTCTTCATAAGCCAATTCACCCAATGCAAAATCAAATTCAAAATCTTGTGGAAGGCAATCTATTGCTTCTTCCGTAAGTCTATTTGCCGTTTCTGCATCTTTTTCAAGTTTCTTATGAAGTTCATCAGCATAAGCCATTAACATTTCTTTATCTTCCCTACAAGCGAACCCTAAAACTAATAATTTAATATCCTTAATTTTAGAATATACTTCTTTAGGCAATGCTAATAATGCTTTTCTATCTCTTTCAACCTGTGCTTTATATAACCTATCTGCTAAATCAGTATTAAAGGCTAACTTTGCTAATTCCCTATCTTCATATATCCTATCATTAAAAGCGTTTCTACTTTTCTTCTGTATTTCTTCGTAACTTAACTTTTGTGTGTCAACTACCTTAAGCCAATTTATAGCTCTAGTTTGTTCGTATTGTTCTCTCCATTGTTTAGTTAAAATTTTCATATAAACTCCTTTATTGCGTGAATTGTCTTACAAGTCACCTAAATTTGATTTTTTAACACCTATACTATATGTATAGGTGTCTTATACTATTAGTCACCTAAATAAAATTAGGAGCTAACCACGTTGTCTTTATCCACAATCTTCCAAAAAAGATTTTACGATATTATCAACGAATCGGACTACAAAAAAACAGAATTAGTAAAGCTTATTCCAATTAGTCAAAGCACACTCTCAAACGCCTTAGCTTATGGCATTATACCAAGTGTAAAGACTCTAATTAAGATTGCCGACTTCTTTGATATATCCATAAACTATCTTTTAGGAAAAACAGATGAAGAAGAATTTGAAAAATCTTCTTCAAACATATCTTTCCACGAGCGCTTTGAAAGTCTATGTTCCGAAAAAGAAGTTACACATTACAAAGTTGCTGCTGATTGCCTTTTTGATAAAAGTAGTATTTCAAAATGGTTTAGCAAAAACTTTATACCTGAACTTGAAATTATAGAATTACTTTGCGACTATTTTAATGTTACTCCCGACTATCTTTTAGGTCGAAGTGACTATAAAAACTAACAACTATATTATATCACTTTCGGATAGGTGAATAAAACGTTTTAATCACCTATTCAATTACTTATTATGTCTAAATTTAACTACTTTTGTCGATATTTGTCGAAAACATTATAAATCAACATACTTAACTGTTTTAGTCATATTAAAAAAATTTAAGCCGTGCTTTAAGTTAGCACGGCATTTTAATTAAAAAAGCAACCTGTCTAATGACGCCCCTAACGACGAAGTGAAGACAGATTGCTCATAAAATATTTGCTTTATAGTGGCATTTGGATTTGCACCAACTTTTTTAGGCTATGAACCTAACGCCCTAGGCCCTATGGCTATAAAGTCAAATAAGTTATGCTATTATTGAAAATCATCTTTATATTTATTAGTAAACAGCATTATTTTCAAAAATTCTTCTCTAGATATATTTGGCTGAGTTTTATAAATATGCAACGTTTTATCATAATTATCTTCATCTAAAGCTTCTTCTATTTGATAAGAGTGCATATGTAATTTTCTTAAAAAATCTTCTAATTCTAACCCTTCTTCATCATACTCTATACCCATTTGCTCTACAAATTCATGTTTTGTAATATTTGGGTTGTTTTTAATTAAATCATAACTTTTAGAAAGGTTTTCATCACTTATAGCTTCAAGGCTTGTTATCGTATCTAAACCTATGCTCTTAAGATAATTTAAGACAAATTCGCCAATTTCATATTCTTTACTCATATAATACACCTTCTTCGATTAACTTTTGAAATAAGTCTTTATCATATTCATTGCGTGTAATATAAGCCAAATAACAATGTAATAATTTTATTTCTTTTAAATTAAAAGTAATAATCTGTTTTTCCTCTAACGGACAACATTCTCCATCATATTCAAAGGTCCAAAGAATCTTATTTTCACATGGAAAAAACTCTATATAATAATCCTCATCAAGATTTTCTAATTTTTCATATTGTGCTAATTCACCGTTTAACAACTTATGAGCCCAATCATAAAATTGTAACATTTCATCACATTCTATATCTTGTATATATCCAAAAACCTTTACATCTTTATCATATATATCTAGATACATTACAGCCCAATTAAACTCATCCAACCTAGAAGAATTGCGATACCCTTTAATTTTTAATGACAATATATTCCCATTACAAGAAAACCTTAAAGTCATAGGATTCTTTGGACCATAAATAATTTTTAGCTTTGGTTCTTTTTTAGGTCTTTCAAATTCTTCTATTGATTTAATACAACTAATATCAAAGTCTTTAAGATTTAACGCACTATAATTTCTTTTAATAGTTAAAAATTCTTTATTAGGATGTAATTCACCTTTGTAAAAAATATAAGCTACCGTTCCAAAATATATAACCTTATTGTTGGAACAAATAATTTTAACATCCTTATTTATATATTTTTCTAAATCCTTTGCTTCCATTTTTAATTTTCTTTCAAACTTTTTCCTAAACAGGCAACAGATTCTCAACTATATATCAAACTTCCCTGTTTTAATTTTAAATTTTTATAATATTTTATAGGCAGCTGTCCACGTTCTTGAATATCAGTCTATTTTAGCTTTTATATAAATATTTTATTTTCTATGCCAATTATATGAACTATATATATCTCTTAAATAATATCCATTATTGAATATATCACTAGTTGATATCGTTTGACCAGTTGTTGCGTTTTCTTGCGTAGATATATACCAGCTACCAGCAGGGAATGAAACTGTTCCCGTACTTACATTTTTACTTATAATCCTGAACGCATTAGCGCCTATAAATTCAACATTGTCACCAATAATTACCATAGTTAAAGGATAATTATCCGCCCATGCACCTGCACCAATCGAAACAACAGAATCTGGAATTACAATAGACGAAAAATTGCAACCATTAAATGCATTTGCCTCAATATATGTTACATTTGTTCCAAATGTGACACTAGATAAACTTGAACAGTCCATAAAAGCCTGTAAACCAATGGTATTAACATTATTGCCTATCGTTACGCTATACAATTCAGGACAATCTCTAAATGCGCCATCACCAATTCTATGCAAACCATTACCTATTTTTACGGTTCTTAATTTTTGACATTCTGCAAAGGCGTAATCATTTAATCTAATAACATTGTCAGGGATAGTAATACTCGTTAATTTATTGCAATAATAAAACGCATATTCACAAATAACCTTGGTTTGGCTATTAAACTCAAAAGACGTAAGGCTTAAAGATGTCGGGCATAAGAAGAAATAATAAGGATTTCCTGTAACACCTAAGTATAAACCATTTTTATAAGTAGAAGTATTTAATTTATTACAATTCTTAAAAGCATTTTGACCAATACTTTGTAACGTATCATATAATAAAATACTTGTAAGATTTGAACAATTTTCAAAAGCGCTATCTTCAATACAAGTAACAGACTTAGGTATTGATACAGTTTTTAAGCTTGAACAGCCCTTAAACGCTTCTGAACCAATACGAGAAAGACCTTCTTTAAGTTTAATGTTTTCTAATGAAGTACACCCCGAGAATGCAGCATAACCAATATATTGAACAGAAGAAGGAATATCAACTGTAACTAAAGATGAACAACCTGCAAAAGCTCTACCCCCAATTTCAATAAGAGAATTTGGTAATGTAATATTTTTCAAATAAGATAAGCCTTCAAATGTACCATAATTTATAGATTTTATCCCTTCAGGCAATACTAAATTTTCTATTTTACAGCCATATAAAGCATTCATTCCTATAGACTGAAGATTTTTTGAAACAACTAAATCGGTAAGCTTATAACAATTATAAAAAGCCATATTTTCTATAGTTTGAACCGTATCAGGCAAAACAACCTTAGTAATGCTAGTGCATGAAAGAAATGCCGCATATTTAACAGTTTTAACACCATAAGGAATTTCAACTTCTCTTAATAATGAACCATTCAGATATATATCGTAAGAAACTCGACTCCACGAATCGTAATTTCCATAAAAATCTATATTACACCAATCGGCAATACTTTCAATATAAATACTTCTGAAAGAATTGCAAGATGTTATGGCTTCAATACTCATTTTCTCAACAGATTGAGGAATAGAAAGGCTGGTTAAATTTTCACAATAATAAAAAGCACCACTTTCAATTTCGCCGATATTATTACCTAATATGACACTTTCAAGAGCAGGACAATTATTAAATGCCCCAGAGCCAATAATACATTTATAATCCAATTTAATGTTGGTGTCTTGAATCTCTACTCTTTTAAGTGTATTACAAGAGAAAAATGAATTGTTTCCTATAAACTGTATAGTAGATGGAATTGTTATATTAGTTAATTTATAACAATTTTGGAAAGCATACATTTCAATAAATCTTAATTTGGATGAAAGATTAATCTTTGATAATTTTTGACAATCCTTAAAACATTCTCTACCAATGGAGGTTACATTATTAGACATTGTAATTGTAGTTAAATTATAATTATCATAAAAAGCAAGTTGACAAATTATCTTAGTATCTGAATGAATAGTACAAGAACCAATCCAATCTGCCTTAGAAGCAAATAATATTAAATACGGATTACTCTCGTTGCCAATATATGTAGCATTGTCATAAGATGTTTTCTTTAATTTTGAACAGCCCAAAAATGCAGTTGAAGAGATATGAGAAAGTTCATCTCCAACTGTTATATATATAAGAGTAGTGCAATTATTAAAAGCATTGTCAGCAATTTCTCTAACAGGTAATCCTTCATAGTAATCTGGAATAATAATATGGCTATCAGTGCACGAACCAACACTTTTCACTATGTAATAAGTCTTAGCTTCATTCAACTCAAAAATTAATCCCGAACTTGGTATATGTTGATTACAAAGAGTACAAATATTATTCGTATAACTATGTTGTAAGGCTGGAATAGATTCTGTTTCAAAGATAAAGTGGCAAGCAGGGCACTCTTTATGCTTTGAACCAACTTTTTTACAAGTCGACTGTTTATCTACTACCCATACACTTTCAGAATGTCCAGTAGGTGAAATAATCTCATTCTTTAACGTTATTGAACAATTAGCACAAATCTGATGTTTACTACCTGTAGTAGTACAAGTTGCAGCATTATCAATTATCCACTCTCCATCAGAATGTCCTTTAGCAGATAATTCTTTATAAGTAGAATACGAACATCTTGAACATGTTTCATAAGCATTCCAACCTAAATCGGTGCAAGTAGGCGCTTTTGCATTATATTTTATAGTATCGTGTCCTAATTCTGGAATTGTTTCATTTTTAATTGTAACTTTACACACAGAACAACTTTGATGCTTACTTCCTGCAATTATACATGTAGCTGCTTTATCTATAATCCATTCGCCATTAGTATGCCCTTTAGCAGATAATTCTTTATATGTGGAATACGAACACCTTGAACATATTTCGTAAGCATTCCAACCTATATCGATGCAAGTAGGATTTTTTGCATTATATTTTATAGTATCGTGCCCTAGTTCTGGAGTGGTTTCATTTTTAATTGTAACCTTACATACAGAACATATTAGATGTTTACTGCCTGTTGAAGAACATAAAGCTTCTTTATCTACAATCCATTCACCATCAGTATGTCCTTTAGCCGAATCTTTTTTTTCTGCAGAATTTTTTGCTGTTTCTTGCTGTGAATAAATTGTATTAGTAAAACTTGCAACAAAATGTCCTTTTTCATTAACAGTGCAAGTTGCATCTGTGTCTTTTACGTATTCACCAACAACAGTAATGGTTTCTGTATGAGAAGAATCTCTGCTACATACTCTCGTTGCAGTACATTCATCGCCATTCCAAACATAAGAAATATTTCCAAAGTTATGACTTAAAGCTGTATTTTCTTTTTCTTTTGTATCATATTTTCCACAATTTTCTCTACTACAAATAGATGTTTCTGTTCCATTATTAACACAATTCGCATCATCATTATAAATATAATTAACAAAATTATGTCCTAATTTTGAATCCTCTTTTTCTACAGAATTATTATCTGTTATTTGTTTTTCAAAAAGAGCGTTTGTTATAAAGGTAGCCACATAATGACCTTTTTCATTAATTTCACAAGTTGCATCTGTATCTTTTACATATTCTGCATTTACAGTTTCACTTTCTTCATAAAAACAATTCCTAGTACAAACTCTTTTTGCGGTACATTCATCTCCATTCCAAACGTAAACTACTTCTCCCAAAGAATGTTCTAATGCTGTATTTTCTTTTTCCTTTGTGTCTGATTTTCCACAATTTTCTCTACTACAAATAGCTGTTTCAGTTCCATTACAAAAACAAGTAGCATCATTATTATAGACATATTCACTAAAAACATGTCCAATCGGATTTATATAGTCATCCGTATAACCTTCCCCACAAGAACAAGTATATGTAGTATATCCTTGTTCCGTGCAAGTTGGTGAAATAATTTCTTCAACATAATTATGCGCATGAATATCATTGCATCCAGTTAAACCAAATATTAAAGATATAAAACAACAAGCACATAAAAGTGTGAAAATAATTTTTCTCATAACAAGCCTCCAATAAAAAAGCATTGAAAAAACTTTTAAAAGTTTCTTTAATTCTCGACAAATCTTTGCATTAAAGAATTAAACCCTGTATTCATTGCAATTTCATTATGTGGTATAAACAAATACTTAAATCCTTTATGTCCGTGTGCTTGATTATATTCAGTCGCTATTTTGCAATATTGTAAAGCACGTTCTTTTTTAGCAAGAACTGTAACGTCATTTAATCTATCAGCACCTTTAACTTCAACAAGATAATAAGTATCTTCAGTTTCCACAACAAAGTCAGGTTCATATCTATGACCTCTATTATAAGTAATGTTAAATTGATGTGGCGCAGGGCGTAACCATTGAATAACCTCAGGCGAATTTTCACAAACTATTGCAAACTTTCTTTCAGAATCGCTATCAAACTTAAACATATTCGTAACAGATTTTTTAGCACCTTCGTATGCAATACCAGCGATACTGCCCTCTGGTTTTTCATTTATGTTTTTAATACCATGAGAATAATCAACAGCATAGTTTCTAATAAGCGTTTCTATTCCATAAGCTTCTTCAATTAAGCCATCATACTTAACTGCTAAATGCTTTATAAGTTGTTCTTTAATTTTGTTTACAATATCTATTTTGTTTGTATAGCAAATATTTCTAACTTGTTCTTCAGTATATTTACTTCTATAATAAGCTAAAAACTGCATAACAATCTTTTGAATCAACTCAGGACATTTTTCATAGTCTATTTCGCCAATTTCTCTAATCCTACTTACCAAATACTTTTCTGGCTTAATGGAACTAAAATCAATAACGCCATTTTTAATTATAAGTGCATCATCAAAAGAGTTTAACAATGACTTTAAAATAACAGCATTTTCAATAGGAACAAATTTCAAAGTCGTCATATCTAAATCAAAATCTTCTATGATATAACTTTCTGAACCTAAAGACTCTGTTCTTAGTTTAGGCAAATACATTTCAGTTGATTGAATTTTATCAACTATATCTTTATTTACACCAAACATAGCATCAATAATTTTTTGCAAGTCAGTATTGTCATTATATCTTTTCGCAATATCCTCTAATACCTTTTCAACAACAACCGTTTTTTCAACTTTCTTAGTAGGATTTTTCTTAATCTCAGTTGCCGTAGTTTTAGTTACAATCTCTACAGCTTTACGATATGTTTCCTGATGTTCCTCATTATTTATGTCTAAACCTGCTTGCGTCATTATTTCTTGCCTTTGAACATCAGTATCTATAAAAGAACTTTGAACTACAACAACTTGTTTTTTCCTTTGATACTCAGCATAAATAACGCCTTCTGCATTAAAGATAGAATCGCCTTTTTGTGCTTCTTCAATAATTTCATCAAATTTATCGTGGGCTGTAATAGTAACTGAGTCAATTAATTTATTGCCGGTTCTTTCACCAAAAGGTAGTCTTAAACCACGGCCAACAGTTTGTTCACGCAAAGTTTTACTTGTAGCAGTTCTTAAAGGAACAATAGTATAAAGGTTATTAACGTCCCAACCTTCTTTAAGAATATTGACGTGTATTACTATTTCAATAGGGTTTTCTGCCTTTTCAACTTCAAGAAGTAAATTGATGTTTTCTTCCTTTTCAGCACCTTTTTGATTGCTATGAACTAATACAACTTTATCTTTATATTTGCCGTTCCTAAAAGCATCGGATTTAATATAAGACAATATCCCTTCAGCGTGTTCCGTGTTTTTGCAGACAATAAGCATAAAAGGTTTTACAAGCTTTTTACCTGTATTGATATGAAATTTACGCAATTCTTCTTTCATATTTTCGTGATGCAAAATGCCATCACTAATCATAGTCATATCAAGTTCTTCTTCGGTAAAATTATATGCTTTAATATTTTCACGAGTGAGAGCATAAGGAGTTCTTGTATAACCATCTTTTATTGCTTTCTTCAACGGGTATTCATAAACAACGTTATTAAATAAAACAGTTTTCCCATTTTTTTCAACTTGCGGCGTAGCCGTTAATTCTAAACCTAAAACGGGCTCTAGTTCATTAATTGCTTCAGCACTTTTAGTTGCTCTATAATGGTGAGATTCATCCATAATAAGAACTAAATCGTCTAACCCCTTTAGGTAATCAAAGAAACTTTTTCCTATATACTCATTTATATCTTTAATATTTCTTTCGTCAGAGTTGAATTTTGATATATTAAGTATGTATATATTTATAGAATCGTTATCAAAAAGCGCTTTTGCCGGTCTATTTCTATAATCGTCGTCAACCCAAACGTTAGGAGCATTAGTGGTAAAACAATTTATACCTCTAAACACATACTTTTCATTATCAGCCGAGTTGTTACCTAAATCGTTTTTTAATTTCTTATAAATAGTAAGGTTAGGGGCAACAACAAAGAAATTTCTTATATTCTTTTGAGTATATAAATAAGCAATAAAAGCACCCATTAACTTTGTTTTCCCAACACCAGTTGCCAAAGCAAAAGTTAATGACATAAAACTATGTTCAAAGTCATTAAAAATAGGATAAACATCTTTAATAGTATCGTTTGCATTTGATAAATCAATCTTTTTTGAAAGTTGTATTTCATCAAGGATTGACTCTAAAATTTTAACACTTTGCTTTTGTGGTTTTCTAAGATGCATTACGTTAGCAAGATAGTCAACCGAATATTCAGGGAATAAAACTCTATTTATATTACTCATCGCAATCCTCCTCATATTCAGGTGGGCAAATTATATTCAAACTATAATCATCTCTACCAAACTCACAATTTTTTAATAACGATTGTGGTATCTTTTTAATTACAATATTTTTTTCATAGTTGCAACCGCTTTCAAAAGATTTACATACAATTAAAACAAACTCATCTTCTTGCAAATCAGCTTTAATGGTTTCAATCATTTGCGAATTAACGTGATTAGTCGTTACAAACAAGAAAGACTTACCGTTATGCGACTGTTTCCAAAACAACGTTTCGTTAGGTTGATATGTATAACCTTCGTGCTTTGCTACAGCAGATGCCAACATTTCAGCATTATACTCTGGATTGATAATCTCTTGACCGAAAGCATCTTCTTTTATAAGGGTAGGTGCAAGTTCGTAAAACTTATAGCCACCACCACCATTCCAATTACATTGCCTACTAATCCCAGTATTATCTACTCCGCTTATAATGTTATCCATCCTCACCTTACAATGAGTATAAGCATGTTCTCCCATCTCAATACCTATCCACCTTCTTTTCATTTTATGTGCAGTAGCTATT
Organism: Christensenellaceae bacterium; assembly: GCA_045651405.1. Classification (GTDB taxonomy): domain Bacteria; phylum Bacillota; class Clostridia; order Christensenellales; family Borkfalkiaceae; genus HGM11412. The sequence continues at coordinate 11,897 of JAZRSH010000008.1, forward strand.
GTGGAACCAGAACCTAAAAAAGAATCTAAAATATAATCTCCCTCATCCGAAGCCATATAAATTATTCTTTCTAATAATGCCTCGGGTTTTTTCCCACTTGGAAAAGGAACACTTCCTTCAAGAGAAACAGCACTCCAAGACAAATCATCCCATAAGGTTCCAACTTTATCTCTCTTGTATAATTGTCCATTTTCTTTAACAACTAAATTACTTAAAAAACTCATCAGCCTTTTTGTTTTGCCAATAAAACCAACAGAATAATTTTGCCCCTTATTTCTTCCAGACACTGGGATATATTTAGCTAAAAAATATCCATCATCTTCAGTTGTAACTTCAGCAACACGACCTCGTATCGAAGTTTGGGCATTTTCTAATGTGAATATCTTATCTATATACTTGTTATAAACCTCCTCTTGAGTTATTTTCTCTTCCTTCATTATTTGAGAAACAGATTTAATCTCATAATCAGAAACTTTATAAATATCAATAGGCTCACCATTTCCTGCTTGAACTGTTTTATAGAAAGTTTCTACCCCGGGATTAGTTAAAACACTTGTATAAGCAAAATTCTTACCTAACTCTTTTCTTTCCTCTATATATTTCTTTAATAAGGTCTTTTTATAAACTGTCTTAAAACTATCAAACTTATCAGACTTAGAATATATTAAAATATATTCAATATTCTTTTTTAATCTTTTATCTTCTCCTCCTCCACTAGCACCAGAACTAGCTTTTGCTTTTACGCTCAACATATTAACAAAGTTGCTTCTGCCAAAAATCTCATCACATAAAACTTTCAAATATGCTTGTTCGTTATCATCTATTTGTATAAAAATAGTTCCATCATCACATAGTAAATTTCTTAATATTTGTAAACGCGCATGCATTAAATTAAGCCAAGTTGAATGTTCAACATTGTCATCATAATACTCAAATGCTGCACCTGTATTATAAGGTGGGTCAATATAAATACATTTAATTTTGCCAGCATATTCTTTTTCTAATGCTTTAAGAGCAAGGAGATTATCACCATGAATAAGCATATTATCAAAAATCTCTTTTTTTTCTAAATCAAAAAGAGTGGCTTGTCCTTTAATATCAGCCTTTTTACTGCTTAATTCAGGATTTTCAATTAAAATGCGAGGTTCAACTTTAATTTCATTTTCTTTACCATACCAAGTTAATTCTAATTTGTTCGCCATCTTATTTGTCCTCCTTAACAATTTCCATAATGTCATCAAATGAACAGTCTAGTGCTTTACATATTTTTGCTAAAGTATCTGACTTCACCACGTCGCCCTTATGCATCTTTGTCATTGTATAAGTGCTTAATCCTGCCTTATTAGCAAGGTCTTTTTTAGTCATATCTTTGTCGATAAGTAATTTCCATAGCTTCTTATAGCTAACCATACTACACCTCAAAATAAATAAATATATTTATATATTAACATATATAAAAAATTTTTTCAAGAGATAATGTAGTTGTAACTAAATTTACTAATGTTTTTTATAAAGCCAATGACGGCAGAATCATCTACCGTCATTAATATTTTTATAAAAACAACTATTTACGCTTCAACCTTCCCTAAATATGGAATGATTCGCTCATCTATATATGGAAGCAATAGGTCAATCTTTTCTTTGATTATTACTTGCCCATCAATACTTCTAAAAACAATCCCCATTTTTTCTAAAGCATCATATATTCTCCCTGCTAAAGAGTATCCTATACTTAATGCTTTTTGAACGCCCGCCATAGAAAACTTATCATTAGATTTAAGATATTCATACAAAGCAGGTAAAAACATTGACTCAATAGGAATTTCTTCTACTTCATGTTCTTCAATCGTTTTTTCTGTTTCATCCTTTATCAAGCCAACTTTCGTTAACATTGCTTCATACAATTTTAACAAATCTGCTTCTTCTATCGGAGAAAACTGCTCAAAAATTTGCAATTCATACTCTGAAAAAAACGTGTTTATCGTGCAATGATAAAACTCTGCTATTTTAGGCAAAAACTCTATAGAGGGTAATGCCGTCCCTTTTTCCCATTTTGAAACAGATTGAACAGATATATTCAAACAATCTGCTAACTCTTGCTGTGTCGTTTTAGAAACCTTTCTAATCCTTCTAAGGTGTTCACCAAATTTAATTTCCATATTTTTCCTCCAAAGCTTTGTGTCTATATTATACCTTTTTTATAACATAATCGTCAATGACCGATTTATTAACCTGTTTTTCAACCAATAGTTGAAAAACGCTACAAACACAATAATTCTAATAAAGCATCGAAGTTGTAAGGATAAGCATTCATACCACTAAAAGTTTTCTTTTTACCATCTTTATACTCAATTTTAAGAACCCATTCTTCACCATCGCAAACAACTATCCCGAATCTTTCTGGCGAATAATGACAACGCCACTCACCCATATGTAATTCACCTAAGCGATATAAAAAGTCTTCTTTTTCTATATCCGTTTCTTTTTCGTTAAGACCGTTAAACGTACCCGAAGAAAACCTTGGTTTATCTCCTAATAAGTCAACTACAATTTTAACATCAGTAGAAAAGAACCCTCCATTATAAAAAGTAATCTCTGAAATATCTTCCAACCTATCGTTAAACTTTGTATCTCTAATACTTATTTTTGGTTCTTTGTATTCTCCACCAAGTTTAATATACTTAGTTATCGCCAAATTAAGAAAATCTCTTTCGCATTTATAAACAACTAAATCGCTAGGGCTAACCATTGTCTCACAATTATTATAATCTGGATGCTCCATTTTCTTTCGCAGCCAACCCAATTTTTGCTTAGTGCTACGAATAATCTTCAAAACACCTTCTTTATCTGCTTTATCAAGTTTTTCAAATGCTGGCATATACATAATTTTATTCTCCCCTCTTGTCTGTTTTTAGCTCAACTATTTTAACAATAAGTTCTGTATCTTCAAACCTATTAATTAAATGTAATTTCAAAGAATCTTCATCCTTCCAAGCAATATCTATTTTATTCACATCACTAAAATCAAAACCGTTGTCATAAGGTCTTTCTCTATCAAGCTTATCAAAACCTTCTATTATGTCGCCTATTCTTCGAAACGCCCAGGACATTTCTCTTTGATACAAACTTAAATTTAAGAACATACGATAAAGCTCACATTTTCTTTCGACATAATCTTCATTGTCAGGAAAAGACTCATTAAATGCCCTATCAAATATCTCCCCTGCTTCTTTATCATCTAACTTTAATTTCCAAAACGGAACAAATTCTCTTTTAATAATCATTTTCTATTTTCCTCCATTATTCCTTAAATTCTATACCTTCATATAGCTTCTCCATAAGCTCATTTCTTTCAACATTTGAAAGGTTTGGATTCTCCAACTTTTTCATAATTTCTTTCTTTGACATCTTTTTTTCAACAACTTTCTTTTTCTTACTTGTTTTAGGTGGTTTAACTGGATTATATGGTTTTATTCCGCCACAATCTTTAATAAGTTTTTTCATGTTTTTATCTCCTTTATTTACATCGCCCAAGCGTAATTTTGCCATCTGAAAGCCTGACGCTTATAGGGTTTACTTTTCTTAACGTTTTTTGCTTGCTTTGTTTTTTCGTAAACTTCTATATCATATTCTTTTTCAATATAATGCAAATATGAAGGCAACTTATCTAACATTTTTCTAACCGTATGACTATGTGCTATAGAATAATCTCCAGTTAAACTAACGTTAACCCCGTTCATAAAATAATCGTAAACTGTTTTCTTAAACTCTTGTTGAAATAAAAAATATTCCTTGCCTTTAACTATCGCATAAAACGATAACGTTCCTCTTTTCAATTCTTTGCAAATAACTTTAGTGTTCATCTTTTAATCTCCTTTCGTTTTATCTTACACCCAGATTTTAACACCATATATATGACACCTTTTGTCATATTAAAAAGATTTCTTCAAAAAGTTTCAAAAATTTTTTATAATCTTTTGCATAAAAACAAACCCTTTAATCAGTCATATAAATTTAAGCTAAAAAAAGCAAATGACTGTTAGACGTGTGCTTGTCTTGATACAAGTGGCGTCGCTTCGCTCCGCCAGACAAGCACACGCCTAACCCAAAAACTGAAAAGAAAAAATCAAAATGGAAAGCATTACGCCGACGAGTGGGGTTGGCGCACTGAACCGTTGGCGCCGAACACCCACATAACGTCGCGCGTTAATTTGCTTTTCTCATTGTTTGAATTACTTCTTTACTTACAGTTCCCATTAGGGTTCCTTCGTCTATACATTGGAAGTCGTCGAACAACACCACCTTATATTCATCTTCACCCATAAAACACGCTATATCTTCATCCATAATATCTGAAATAAAAAACTGTGGTAACCCACGTGAATATACTATTTTTTCACCTGTCTTTTCTATATACTTTAACAAATAATTCAAAGCCTCTCCCATCCTATCCTTGCTATCAATAGTTTCAAAATCACTTCTCCCAAACTTTTTGTTAAAAAAAGTGTTTTGCATCGTTTCTTGCATCCGTTTTGTATTAACGTTATAATCCCTATGCTTTTCCAAATCTCCCGGCATCGTTCCATCAGGAATATAAAACACCCCGTGAAAATGTAAACGCTTATTTTCTGGTGAACGTTCCCACACCCCTATATATTTCCAACCTTTTCTTTTAGTAAAATTCCAAAATGTATATTTTAAGCTTTTCTTAAAACTATCTTCCGTGTGCAATTTATCATCGTATGTGAAAGTACAGAAGTAATTAAACTCCTGTAAATTCGCTTTTCTATTAAGTCTTATTCTTCTACATACTAAATTCCTATGCTTCCTTTCTAAATTAGACTCAACATATTCTTTTGCATCTTCTATTGTCTTGAAACAACCTTTCAATCTTTCTACTATTATCTTTTTGCGTTCTTTTTTAGCTTTTCCAACAGTTTCTGCATAAGCTTCTTCAAAAAGTTTCTTTTTTGTTGTCTTTTTACCCTCACGTTTTATCTTTTTTATAACTGGCTTAAGTTCGTTTCCAACAAATTCTACTTCTTCTAACACTTTTCCATTTGATAAAGTTATAGTAGATTTTTCTTCGTCATACTCAGCCATCATCTCATTTTTATCGTTAACAAATATTTCCTTTTCTTGCTTAAATGCTCTTGGCTTTTGGGGACGTTCTGTATGTGGAATCGCAACATAGTGGCTACCATCAAAATATACTTTTGCTTCTCCGTAAGCCATAAAACCTCCTTTTATACAAACTTTAAGATTTGACTTAAGCAGCTTCGTCAGAGTCTGTATCTTTATATAAAGCGTTAATAAAATAACTATTCTGCTGTTTCAATTCTTCTATAGTTGCTCTCTCCGTTTCATACTCTATGTAATCGTTTATACCCACACTAGTTTTCCTTGCCATGTCGTTAAAATAATCACTAAAGCAATCGGTTGAAAACCTTTTACTATAAATCTTTTTGTTCATAATAAAATACTTTTTTCGTTCAGTTCTACCGTCTAAAGTTCCTTTCTCTTTCTCTAAAAACGCAACGCTATATCCATACTGGTTATACATTTTTAAGTTACGCTTAAAAAGCCAAGAGGCAATTCCCTTTAGCCAATACATTAGTAGTGTGTTATCTCCTCGCCTATAACGGAAATCGTAATACATACTAACCACACCACCAACAACCCAATCGGTTATCATTTCTTCAAAAATGTAAAACGGTAGTGCAATTTTTTGACTACCCGAAGCAATAATAGTTATAACCTCAGACAAATCTCTTGCATCAGCACCCCAACTTTCAGGGCGTTGCTCATCAGTAAACACCTTTACAAATGGGTAATTGTCAACTGTCGCACTATGCCTACACATCTTTAACCAGCTATTAAACAGGTCGTTCTTTTGGTTAGTTTCGTCGTTATTCTTCTTAACGTCACGAAGTTCTAGATTGTTGCCACGTTCTTTTCCTACCTCTGAAATAACCACTACACCGAACTCAAAACTACCGATATTAGGGTTATTCTCTATAACCTTTCTCCCAAGTCTTAAAACGTCAAAGTCAAGGATATGTGAATGCCTACCACCTTGCACCGTTCCATCAGGAAAAAAGTCCATAGCCCACATAGGAAAATTGCCTTCATCTAGCAACAAATTATCTTCCCTTATAGAGTAGTTAGAAATAATCAAACTACTTTCAACAATATAAATAAAATACAACTGGGCGTATGTAGATAAAACATCAAATAATTCCCACACTCTTAACCCATCGTTATACAATGTGCCATACCTTCTACAGTCATATCCATACAACCTTTTCTTTTCATCTCCGTTCTTTCTAAATCGTTCTCGTTTCTTTGCAACCCATTCCTTTATGGTTGCCAAATTATATACCGTTCCATATTCCATACAATTCCTTAAATCCATTTCAAAACTTATCCACGGAAAGTTAGGAAACTTCATATCGTTTTTCTGCAAAAGCTCAAATGCTTTTTGCCTAAACATTACTTCCTGACTTAAAGCCATATCCGTTATCATTGTAGTTTTCTTTTTACCCATACTTCCACACGTCATTGATACTATTGGCAATTCCCTTATAAACCCACAATTTCTACCTTCAAAATGGCGAAGTTTTCTCAGTGCAACTTTACGCCTAAATCTACCGAATATAATTAGTGCTATTATTACTATTCCCCATAGTGGAAAGCTTGTAAAAAACACTTGTAAGTCTATAAATAACTTGCAGAATTGAATATATAAAGTTTCAACGCTGAAAGTCATTGCAAAGAACAAATAGTATGCAAAAAACGCTACTACTATCGTTGCTAAATTAAGCTGTATTATCCATAATACTAACCAGCAAATCCATATCCACCTATATGTCATAATAAAGCCTATAAACTGCCTTATAAACCTACTTATAGGTTGATAAGTATATTTCATTAACCACTTAAAAACTTTTAACGGAATCGTATCTACATTATGGTTATTATTGCCATTTTTATATAGCCTTTTCATTATCATAATCACAGCCACGATTATTGGTATGGCTATGGTTAAGAACATCATTATGCCAACTAATATATCGCCTACTAAAACAAAGTAAGCCTTGAAATTATCTCCATTAAATAGCAATGAAAAATAATTTCCTACTTGAACCTTAAAACCCTCCCAATCTTCTGCGAGAATTAAGTTCCACTCTAACACCTCCGAATAATTATTAACTGTTGGAACAACGTTGTTAAATGGGTTAAAAATACAGCCAAAATAAAAGCGTATAGATAACCACAAATCTTTTAAGCTCTCCCACAAACGCAAGTATGAGGTGCTAAAAACAAATATTCCAAGCAATATAAAACCTATAGATATAAACGCCGTTAAGAGTATGTTACATACCCTTAATTTGCGCATAAGCTCCTCCTGTATCGGTAGTGTTTAGTTGACTACCTGTAAATATTAGATAGCCAACTAAAATTACCACCACGATAAGAAGAACTATTGCTAAAATTCTCTTTATCGTTTTCACTTTTTAATCTCCTTTTGTCGTTTTATTTCTTCTTTTTGTCGTTTATTTACCTCTTTTTCTATCTTCTTTATCTCTCTTAATTTCCGTTTCTCTCTGCCTGCTTTTATAGCCTTGATAATCAAACCTATAAGCTTAAACGGCAATAAAATTAGCCACCATACAAACCTAATAATGTAAGGTAATACCGGCCATAAAAGTATTAGCAAAAACACTGCTAAAATCAACATTAAAAGTATCTGCCACCACTCTAAACCTATTACGTCTGGAATAGTTATATCGTTATAAATATCTATTGGGTCGCTAACAACAGGTATAACCGTATAAACACCTTCTTTATTAAAGGTTAGTTGTATAATGTCAAAATTCATAAATACGCTTTCTTGAATAATAAAAGTATCTTTACCATACTGACCACTTAAGTTTTTACCCCTATAACTGTCATAAGCAATTACAGGTAAATTCATATAATCAGTCTGAGCAAACCTAAATAAAACAACTGTTTTATCTTGTTCTTTTGACTCGGTGTAAAAATCTCTAAATTCTTGTAAAGCTTCTTCTGAACCATCTATTAAAAGAGTTGATGCTAAATTATCTCTTGCCATATCTTCTTCAGTAACGATTTTTATAGGTGATACACCTTTAAAGCTTGCACTAACATCATTTGGACCTAGCCCAAATAAACCAGCGAAGAACTTATACCAGCCATCGTGTGTTTCGTCATAGTTAAGCATATCGAAAGTATCGTCAGCATCAAAGTCCACTAATTTATGGTGGATATCATCACCAACATAACTTACTGCTTGTCTATCTGCCGATAAACCTTTTTCAAACAAATCATGACTTATATTCGTTTTTCCCGGAATGTCTAAATATCCATCTCTAAACGATTTATCATAACTCTCTATGTACGTTTGTATTCGGTCATCTGATAAAACATAATTGCCTATATTTGCACCATTTGTTGAGAACAAATAAGAAATACGTTTACAAGATTCGTTTATCGCAGAAGTATAATCACAGTTATACGCCCAATCATATTTATCATAGTGACCGCTTCCACCTACCATTTCTTGATAACCCGTATAAAGTTGTAAAGAATGGTCGGAAACTTCGTTTGTAAACTTACCTAAATATGGATATAACAAGTTATAAACCGTATCATTGCTCGTTACACAAATAGGCGTTGTCACATACTCATACCACTCGGCTTTTATACGTTGCAACTTTCCATAATCTTCAAAAAATCTATTAGGAACAGCAAAGTAAACGCTAGTTAAATCGTGTCTATGGTTTCTTTTGTATTCGCCTGTTCGGTAATACGTGCTATGTACATCAAGCGTAACTGTTTCTAGTTGGTTTATCTTAACACTAAGATTACTCTCTGCATTTTCATCAGGTCCATAGCCTTTAACATAGCCTGTAAATAAATAAGTTCCACCTACACCATATTCTTTAGGAATATTGCTGCCATGCGTCACTAATTCAATACCCGAAATATCGTATCGCCTTTCTATACTATTTACTCGGTCAACAAAATACTTTCCGTCAACCTTGTGGTCTATTACCTTAAACTTATAAAACAAGTTCTTATAGTTCCCACTCTCTACCTTGCTACAAAACTGTAATGCAAACTTTTCAAAGTTATCTGGGCGACCTTCACTGTTATATGAAACTGCCATTTGAACTTTATTGTCTTTATCGCTAGTAGAAAAATTTAAGCCTTTTGGGTTATAAATGTATAGATACAAACCATAGTTATCTCGCATATTCCCTCTATACGAATAGCAATATTCTACAAAGCTTATAATCTGTGCATCCCTGCTTTCATCAAACGGATAGTTTTTGATATCAAAAGGTTTTCCATTAACCGTTGAAGAAGTTAAATCTTCTAAAACATCTGTATTGTCAAAGTTAATTTCTCTCTCGTAAGCAAAAGCCTTAGCAGGTTGCACCCCCGAAAAAAGAGTGCAAACCACTAACAGCATAGCTATTATGCAAAAGAGAAATTTATTTTTTCTCCCCGCATATATCAAAATACTATCACCTCCTGACTAAGCTCTATTCCTGTTACCTTTTCTGGAACAGTAAAGTTAAGAAAAACACTTTCTGCTCCATTATACGAAGTGATTACTAGTGTAAACATATCCTTGTATCCATACTGAATACAATCTTCTACAACCTTATGAGGATAATTTGCTTGAATAATTTCAGTAAGATTTCCTTTAGGGCTTATCTTAAATGAATTTTCCTCATACTCAACATTAAAACCATCCGTTAAATCTTTTTCAGCTTGGAAAGAATAATATTCTCCATCTAATACAAAATCAAAGTCTTTTCCGGCTAAAGCATTAGGAACAACCTTTATAGAATATCCACTTGCCGAACTATCAAAATTATATTTAACGTTCACTACCAATGGCTTATTCACCGTTGTTTCAAACCCACTTGCACTTGTAGAAATTTCCTTTCCTTCACACTCAACGGAAAACGTCTTGAATCCACTTGTAAAACCTCCAGTATATTTAGCAAGGAAACCTATTAAACCTATAATTATTAACGCAAACAAAATGTAACTGATTATATTAGTAGTTCTACCTTGTTTCTTTGCCATAATTTACCTCCTAAAACAAAACTTCTGGTGTAACATTTACAGAAGATACTGCCGTTTTGTCAAGATTAAGATAAATAATCTTAAGAACTCCTGAATTAGGTTCTTTTATCGTTAAACCAATCTTGCAATCCTCACCAACTTCCTTAATCTTGTTAGAATAATATCTCGTTCTACCACCGTCAATGTTGGTATATTTTTCATAGTATTCAGCTATTTCTTTATTACCTGTTGAAAGTGTTACAACGCCATCGTTATATTCCATAACTACAAAATTATCTAACAACGTGGTAAGTGCAACAGTTTCTTCATTTTCCCAAGACCAAGTTTGTTCCCAATAGTCATAGGTATATGTACCTTTCGTTACACTACCTGTGCACCATAAAGTCACTTCAAGTGTCTTATAATCATCGCCTAACTCACCAAAAGGATTTGTTGCTTCAACATTAAGAGTGAATGTGCCATTAAGACCCAAATTATACTTTTCACCATCATTTGCCACAATTGTGTCAATCAAAATTTCACTTGGTTGACCTACAAAAGCAACTCTACATTGTGCTGAGTAATTTCCCTCCAACGTAGTAACGGTGATAATAATATTGCCGTCAAACGGAGCATAACAAGTAACGTCTGCTATTAAAGGATTGCTTGCCGTAGGCTCAACAGTTACATAATTAGTAACTAGTTCATCCTTTTCAACTTCCCAATCAATAGTCCATGAAACATCTTTGTTAGACGCAGTAGCAGGTTGAACTGTTGCATAAATTTGCTTAGTTGCTGTTCCCGTCGTTTTTGAATATTTCATAGGCGTTGCTGAAAAAAGTTTAATACCATTTGTGTTAACAAACTCTGTATTAAAACCACCATTTTCTGCACTAGCTTCTTGCTCTTGTTGAACTGGTTCTTTAACAGGTTGCTCCATTGGTTTAATATAGCCTAGAAGCATACCCCCAATCGTTACACCCATAAGCAAAAAAGCTATGAGAGTAAGCCACCATTTTAATTTGTCTGAATTTTTGTGTTTATTTAATTCGTTATACATAAATTTTTCCTCCTAAATTAAAATACATAATGATTTTTATCAAACTCTAATCCATTAACTGGAGTGCTATTAGTAAACCCTACACAGTTAATCTTTGAAGTATAAGTGTATGCGTCATACGTACCTGCAACAGTAAGAGTTAAAACAGCCAACGTAGGTGCAGTAATATTTGAAAAATACCCTGTCACTTGAGCCGTTGTTAAATCAGAAAATTTAATATCTCCATCTCTTTGGAAAATTAACCATTTAGAAATATCATTTGTATAGTCAAAATAATACTCCTCATTCATCCAATCAACTGCACCACGATATAATAATTGAATGCCTGTAGGATATTTACCATCAACCCTAAACCAATTATCATCAAGTATATCTTGGTTAAACGTTACAGAAGGTACAAAGTTTTGAGATATGGTATAAACATCGCTCGTTTCAATATTGCATCTGAACTTGCCACCCATACCTGTCGCATAAGGACTTATTTCATACGTTACTTCGGTTACACCATCTAAAACTACTGGAACACTACCAATTTCAAGATAAACATCTGTTACTTTTTGAGCGTAATCTAATTCACAAAAAGCCATACAATCTGGATTATCTTGGGAAACAGCTTGGACAACAATCGTATCTCCAAATGGTGCCAAACACTCTATAAGTAAAGATGTTCCATTTCCTTGAGGCGTTAACGATACATAATCCGAAACAATTTCACCCATATAATTTGAATTTGCACCCAACCAAAAAGCATCCCAAGCAACACCTTGATTAACAGCAGTATCTGGTGTAATTATTGCATTAAGGATAAAAGCTGATTCTGCCGACTCTGTAATACCATAGGTCTCATAATCATTTTTCATCAACTTGACACTCTTAAAAGACATCCCAGAGTTTACGCTTTCATTAACTACCAAACCACCAATATCTGCCGTTTCTTGTTGCTCGTTTTGAACAGGTTCTTCTTCTCTTGATATAGGCGTTAAATAACCTAACAACATACCTGCCAACGTTGCAGCAATAAGTAAAAATGCAATTAAAGTTAAATACCACTTTACTTTGTCAGAATTTTTATGTTTATTTAATTCATTTTTCATAATATTTTCCTCCTAAATTAGAATTGATATTCGCCCATACTCATATAAACACCAGTTACCGATTGAACAGGACGGAACTTAATGCTATCAGAAACACCTGAATTTGTTTCAGTTATAGTAAGTTCAAAATACCAATTATCATCGGTGTATTTAAAGAACTTGTTATCGTTCTCCATCTTAGAACTGCTTACACGTGTTTGACTTGTGATATAGTTTTCTGGTGTGCAATTTGCTTTTATAGTAATCACATTACCAGACATTTCAACATCAAACATACTGTCGTACCAAGGTGATACCTTAGTAATATCATTAAGATTTACAGTTTCTTCAGTTCCGTCAATCCATGTAACGGCATCAGTTGTAGTGTTAACAGTATTGTCTTTTGTTACGATGCTACCGTACCCTTTAATTGAATAAGTAAAATTGCAATCTGCTCCTACCTGTTCAAAAACGTTAGATGGGATAGCAGATAACTCACACGTATTGTTAACGCCTATTTTTATATAAGTGCCAAAAGAACCTTCGTCACCATTCAAATAATCTCCAATAATTGTCAAAGAAGTTGGTTTACCTATAAAAGTCACAACACAAGTATCTGTAAACTTACCTTCACGTGTAATTACTGATATAATGATTTCACCATCAAAAGGTTTATAACACGTAATAGTCGCATTTACACTGCCATCTCCATAAGGTGTAACCGTTAAATACTCCGTTACTGGATTAGGATTTGATGCGTCTGCCCATTCTACAGCCCAATCAACATTTCTATTCGGTGCATTTTCTGGATAAACTACCGCATAAACCTCTACTGAAACACTACCTGTAGCACTTCTATCTAACCCCTTTTGAGAAAAAGACATCGCTTTAGGCATAGCATAAGTTTTATTTTCGGTCATAAAGCCATTATCTTCAATCGCAACCGAATTATCTGGTAAAGTTTGCTTATTATTAGGAATACAAGCTACCAACGTAAGACAGGTTGCCAAAACTAGAACAGCTGCAATTATAATTCCTATAATTTTTTTCTTCTTCATGTTTTAGCCCTCCATTTTTACAGGTCTAGCCTGCTTGTTATATTGTTTGATGTACTTATCAGATTTCTTCCTGTTTTTTACGCCTTTCCTATAACCAATACCGGATGCAAGTTTGGCACCAAATCTATCAGGAATATCATAAGCATCATCCCAGCCTCTTGAATAACCCACATCATAAGAACGACGTAGGTCACCCCAATAGTTTTTTGAATAAGTTTTAACTTTGTTTCCAGCGTCTTTTACAGACTGCTTGAAACCTTTTTTAGTTTTTTTGTTTTCCATAATTACCTCCTATTTTTTTTCTTAAACAAACTGATTACAAAAGCAATAATTACTACCAAAACAAGTCCTGAAACACCAAACAAAATAATGTCTGCGGTATTCATTTCTTGCACATTATTATCTGGAGCTTCGCTTGGTTTATCACTTGGTTCTTCTACAGGACCATCTGGAAGTTCTGGTAATTCTTCTCTAAGGCTATAAGCCTCATATTGATATACCATCATTTCTTCCGAACTTCCAAACATTGAAAATAAAGCATCTCTAGTAAAATAAATGTCAACGTATTCGCCTTTTTCATCAACTCCCGAGCAAGTATAAATCTCTACTGGAGCATCTACAGGTTCTGAATAATCATCAACCATAAATGAAAAACCATTAAAACTAGACATTAAATAAGCCCCATTATATCCAGTAATTTCTAGAAAAGATTCTTCATATAATCTAACCGGTTTTTCAATAATTTCCGACCAATCTTGAATTACCCCTTCCACTACAAAATTACTGGTATCAAAGACAAACTCTGTTTCTCTTGCTTCAATTAAATAAGATTCTCGATATGTAGAATCAGCCTTTGCAACCGTTGAAGGCATTGTTGATATAAACAATGCACAAATAGCCATCAAAAACGACAGCATTGTTAATAAAATATTTCTTTTTGTTTTTGTCATAAATTCCTCCTTCTAATAGGCATTATTACTCAACAGAATTAGGAAGTTCCATACCATTACCAACTGTGATTTCACAAGTATATTTTTCACCTGCTACAAATACGTTGATAGTTGCAGAGCCTTCCCCAACTGCCTTTATAACGCCATCTTTAACAACAGCAACTGATGTATCAGTAGATTGCCACCAAATAGACATACGAACTGGTTCAGCTATTTCGACATCAAGAATAAATTCTTCGCCAATTTTTAGGTCTTTAGCTACTTCTGAAAGTGTTACTGAAAACGTGCTACCATCATCTGTAGGTGCTTCTAAACCATGTGCAAGGTCAACAGCTTGGTTTATTACGCTCTTTAAGATATCAATATCTGATTGAGCCATATATAAATCAAGAACTTCTATTTCATTTAATAGGTCTGCTGCTGCATACATATAAGCACAAGCATAATCTTCATAACTTACCCCTTCAGGTAAAGCTGCATACTTATAACTTACATTTTCCCCATCAACAGTTTTAAGATAGCCAAAACCTACAATCCTCGTATTTACCCCTTGATATGGAACATTTACAATAGAACCATTTAGTATATAATGACTTAAAGTTCCGTCCTCAGCAGTAACTGCAAGGACATCTCCTTCAAGACAAGATACGTTCAACTCTTTTTCTTCAAACTCTTTAATCCAATCTATTTTGTCAAATCCTTCTCCCGTATCAACTTGCCTAAAATATTTTATCGGACCAATAACTATACCAAAAGTTTTATTTTCGTCCTTAGATACTTCTTCATACATTTCTGGTGAAATTTCCATAGTGAAAGTTAGACCGAGAGAATCCTTAAACCTAAAACTAGCCTTTTCAGACATTACCAAACCTTCTTGAAGGTTAGTAGTTGCCTCTGGCTCAACTGTTGGCTTGTTTTCCTTTTTATTAAAAGCAACAAACACTGCACCAGCTGCTGCGATAAGCAAGACTAATACCAAAATCCAAGCAATAGCCTTACCCTTTTTGTTTTGTTTATAACTATAATTCATTTTTTGCCTCCATATTTTAAAATACCGCCCTATGTAGTTATCACAGGGCGGCCTTTATTACTTATCTTGCAAGCATATTAAGAAGTGCTTTATCTGAATTACGATAAGGTTTAACTGAACATTCGTAAACTTCGCCGTTTTCATCCTTAGTAAATACTGCATAAGTATTACCTGAAATAACGTTTCCGTTTTCACCCTTAATTTCAAATGGGGTGATTTTAAGTTCTGCTTGCATAGCATCACCGAAAACGATATCTAAAACGGTATAACCGCCTTTATCAGGAGGTGCTACCGCAATCTTTACGTCTTTACCTCTGATATTGCCTTTAATGAAATACGAAAAATACGTCTTTTCGTTCTTTTCAAACGTCTCTCTTTCTACCATAATTACTTGTTTCTTAGCCATTTTCTTTTATCCTCCTATTTTTCTTAAATTAAGCACCTTTCTTTTTAGAAATTGCTCTGGCTTGTTCAATGGTTTTACCTTCTGCAAGTGCTTTCTTAAACTTATACATACCTGCATTGTCTGATTGTGCTAAAAGATAACCAGAACGGAAACCCTTGTTGTAGTCATCAAGTGGTTGGTTTTTCTTAGGACCTCTTTCGTGCACCATTTTTTTTCTTTCTTGTGCATAACCTGCTGCACGTTTATTAGGTGCAATCCACTTTCTTTCGTTGTAATTAGTATTTGATTTTGCCATAAATTTTTTTAATCTCCTTTTAATATGAATTTTTAATGATATTTGCCCGTAATACAGATAGCACAATGCCCGTTTTGCCGTTAGCTAAGCGTGAATTTTAATATTAAATTTTGTTTTTAATGCCGAAAGGGAATTATTTCTAAAACACTACGTTTCCTGCGACCTTACTGCTGGAAGGTGGCCACCTTTATCTAACGTTAGTCCACAAGTTACGATGTCGATTTTATTTAACCCTAACGGAATTATGTTGTTATAAAAAGCTTAAAAGCGCTTTTACTTGATGTATCTTCGGCTATAGCTCGTTGATGGCAAGCGTTTACCGTTGACAAATTTTCTGTCTGCAAAAATGTTTTCATATTGCTTATCACGGGCTTTAGTCCTTTCATAGAACACATCATTACTAAAAGTAATGGTTTCGCCTCTATCGTTAACTTCTATTGAAATATCTTGCTTAACGATATATTTTTTAGTGCGATAAACGTTTACAGCATCTTCACAAAACTCTGGAATATTACCAAACATTTGTCTTACCCCTCCTTCTTAAATTCTTCAACAAAAAATTCGTTTAATTGCTTACTTAAAAGAGCAATTTGACTTATTGACACACCCCAATCTTCTGCAACCACTAATTGTGAATTGTTTCGTAAATATAACGATACGTAAAGGTCATAAAGCCTTATAGGTGCATTCAATATCTTTTTGTTATACGATTCAACCATAGCCAAAGCCAATGGACTGCCAATTACTTTCGATATCTTTTCAAAATCTTCAATTTTAGAGTAATAATGCCTTATATCTCTTAAATCTTCTCTTACACGTTCTAACGTTTTCATTTCTTTACACCACCGTTTCTACCAAAACTTTTCATTATCGTTTCCAACACCTTTACATCTTCACTAGTTGCTGTTTCCTTTAACCTTTCCAATACTTCAAACTGCTTTGCCGTTAAATATCTTTCATATAAATCAAAGCCGTCTTGAACATAAACGCAACCACCGTGTCCTTTCTTTGTGTCAATCGGGTAAGAACATGCAAGCACTTGAATGTCATTTTCAATAGTTCTTCTGGTTACATTTAACTCAAAAGCCAAATTGTCAATTTTGTCAGAACGACGCATATTTAATATGTCTATAATACGTTGTCTGCGCTCTATTGCACTTTGCATATTCTCACCTCCTTTGCTGTTGTGCCTGTATTCTAAAACCCAAATACGAAAGGTAATTTCGTATTAGAAAAAGTTTTTTAATTTTTTTGAAATTTTTTCGGCACAAATAAGCAAATTTCTTATTATGCCTGTATTCTAAAGGTCAAATACGAAACCTAATTTCGTATTTGAAAAACTTTTTTAACTTTTTTGAAAATTTTTTAAGAAACAAAAAAAGCCACCAACAACCAGACTGCTATTAAGCAATCTAGCTATCGGTGGCTTCACAATTTTCTTGGCTCGCCTATCACGATTTCAAGTATTGGTCTTTCAAGGGCTTACGGAGCGACTCACGTCCTTCTGCCTTGTAGTCTAATATACTGCTATTAAATTTTAACTTATAACCACTTCCCCTGGTGGAGCATAAATGTCTTCAACAATGTGTCGCCGACTTTTTTCCACACTTACATACCTAGTATGACAAAACGGACACTCAACTTTTAACACCCCATCTTTGTTTCGATAACCCATTATCTTTTTGCCACAATTCCTACAATACCCTAAAACAGGCATATTTTCTTGATGCTTCATACATATTACCCTCCTTCTTTCCCAACAGCTAATGGCTTGAATTTATTAAACTTCATTATGTGGACGGGAACCCCAACACCAAAGTCTAACACCATCGCATCTATATATAATGTTTTGATAGCAGGGCTTAGCTATCAGTTGCCATATAAAACGAACAAATGTTCGCTTTACGTCTAAAATTATACTCCCTTTGGCATTTAAAGTCAATGCTACTTGGGAGCAAAGTTAAAAATAATTTTAGAAAAATTTTGTCAAAAAATGTCATATATACTTGACAAGGAAAAACACATAAACACTTGCCAATCTGTTCCGTCTGACACTTCTAGCAACATAATATTATCAAACCTAATATGACACCTACTGTCATATTTAAAAAATAAATCTACCTTTTTTATTCCTGTTATCAAAAAACTTCCTTTCTTTTTTGTGGCTAGTTCGTATCATAAGCCGCCCTTTTTCCTGTCAAACGTCGTCTCAAAGATTTGCTTAATTTAATAATGAATATACGGCTAATCTTTTTTCCTTTGGTTTGACAGTCGGTTGGCTTATGATGTTCGGTAGTTGGAAAGGAAATTTATTTTTAATTAGGAGGTAGATTTATAAATGATTATAAGTTTTTATAGTTTTTTAGAGTTTTATATAACCTACTGTAAGTTATTGATTTTTACTAGATTTTATTGAATAACACCTTTGATTAAATTTATGCAACAATGGAATCAAGAAAAAATTTAATCAGAGAAATAAGCGTATAGCAAAAATGACAAGCTTATAAATAGTTGCATTTTCTGGGCGTAATACGTACCTACTTTGGTCGTACTATGCTCTTTTCTCTATATAAGGAGAAATATGGAAAATAATGTAAACAATTTTAACGCTTTTTTAGAAACTGTTAGCCAAATGATGGATAACAAAGATTTTGTTGACCTCTTGAAACAAAAGAAAAAAGAACAAAACGAACAAAATTTAGCATTTACTGAAAAGGAGATTGAAAAGATGCCTAAAACATTTAGAAAAGAATTTAGAACCGATGGTTGCACAGCCAGAGTGTATAAATCTAAATTCAGTAAAAACACGTATGGTTACGTAATCAAATACCGAAGAAACGGCTATAATGTTTACGCTGCCGACGTTAATCTTGAAAAAGCAAAAGAGAAATTTATTGAAAAACTTAAAACAGCCGAAAAAATTGTGCAAGCTACAAAAGGAACACCTAAAACATTTAATATGTTTGCTATGTTCTATTTTGAGAAGTTCCGAAAACGGACTGTTACACCAAAAACTTATGAGGGTGATATAAACCGATATAAGAAATACCTTTTACCCTACTTTGAAGAAAAACCACTTTTGAAAATTACTTCCCTAGAATGTCAAGAACTAATTGATGAAATTGTAAACTCAGGCAAAGGCAAAACAGCCGATGAAATTTTTTCACTATTATCGGTTATTTTCAAAAATGCTATAGCCCATAGTGTTTTACAAAAAAATCCTATGGATATAGTAATTCATAAAAAGCACCAACGTGAACACGGAAAGGCTTTAACAAAGGAAGAAGAAATAAAACTGCTTCAAGAAACAGCAGGCACAGAATACCAACTTATGTATGCAATCGCTTTATATACTGGTATGCGACCTAATGAGTTTGAAACGGCAAAACGTGATGGCGATTTTATTATTGCAAACAACAGCAAAAGAAAAGGTGGTAAAGTAGAATCTAAACGTATCCCTATAACACCTATGCTTAAACCTTATATAAAGGATATACAGGAATTTACTTTTTATAAGCCTTATACGTTGCGTGAAAAATTTAATTCAATATTGCCAAACCATATCCTATATGATTTAAGAACAACATTTTATTCAAGGTGTACCGAGTGTGGTATTTCTGACGTAGTGCAAAAATTATTTGTTGGTCACTCTCTAGGAGAACTTGGAAATGCTTATACAGACTTATCTGATGACTTCTTACTAAAAGAAGGCAATAAATTAAAATATTAAAAAATGAAAAACGAGAGCCTAAAAAACTCTCGTTTTTTTCTTGCTTTTTAAGGTGTAGAACTTGACAAACAACTTGACAAAACGCAAAATAAAACTTTTGAAAAATCTCAAAAGTGGTCAAAGTATCCCTGTTTCAAGGGTATAAAGTGGTTAAAAACGAAAAAAATCAGCCATTTTTGACTGATTTTTCTCATTTTTGGTGACCCCTACGGGAATAAACCCGTCAAGCCAGTAAGGAACGCGTTCCCAACCTTCTGCATCTCCACCTATCCAAGCGCTATCTTTAACGTCGCGCCACATTTTGTCTAAGTTTCCGCTTAAGCCGTTTGCTTGAATTTCAAGTTGGCGTTTTATCCAACCTTTAGGCTGAATTTCTTTAGTTGTGTAAAAATTCCACTTTTGCATAATGTTTCTCCTTTGTATTTATTATATCACACTAAAAGACTTTGAAAATTGTTAAAATATGCTAAACATATTGACAATATCACACAAGTTATCTATAATTAATTATATGTTAGGTATAGATTTAAACAAACAAATTAATTATAGGGTAGCATCGTTTAGATATTTTGATGAAAACGAGTGCCATTGCACAAGGTTTTGTGAAGACAACGTACTTGTTATGGTGTTTAGCGGTGTTTTGCGCTTTTCGGAAAACGGCAAGCAGATTGAAGTTAAAAAGGGCGAATATTATATTCAAAGGAAAAACTGCTATCAAG
The DNA here is from genome assembly GCA_045651405.1 of Christensenellaceae bacterium. GTDB lineage: Bacteria > Bacillota > Clostridia > Christensenellales > Borkfalkiaceae > HGM11412. Next base: position 32,322 of record JAZRSH010000008.1, read on the forward strand.
GTGGCGAAATCCCTAGCGATAGCCCTAAATATTTATACGTACACTTTAACGGGGAGTGGACTGACGGGGAAACGGCACTTTCATATCAAGGTAAATTTGACTATAACGCACTTTCTAAACTCATGCAGAAGTTAGACTTTGCATCGCATAACAATGCCGTTTATAGCGAGCAAGAGTATTTGTTTTTAAAGTTGTTGTTATCCTTAAAACAAAAGGAAGAAAAGCCGTCGCTTGCGCAAGAAATTTCAGGGTATATCGAAAATAATTTTATAACGGTTACCTTAGATAGTCTTTGCAAACAGTTTAATTACAGCAAAAATTATATTATTAGAATTTTCAATAAAGAGTTTGGCATTTCACCAATTTCTTATATAAACGATATAAAAATTAAGCGCGCAACCTACTTGCTTGAAACGACCTCGCTACCAATAACGGATATAGCGGAAAATAGTGGGTTTAACGATTATCCGTATTTTTATAAGCGCTTTTATTTTAAAACGGGTTTATCCCCAAAGCAATGGCGGAAAACGGTAAGGGAAAATCCACTTAAAAGGCAATAAAAAACAATTTTTATAATTGACTTAGCATTTTTTGTGTGATATACTTAACAAGTTAAATTACAATAATTTAAAGGTGAATTATGGCTAAAATTATGGACGGCATTAGCGACGCTGGTAAAGAATTAGATTCATTTTTGCTTATCGGTCAATCTAATATGGCAGGGCGTGGGGATTTTGGTGAAGTTGAAGATATAGAAAACCCTAACTGCTATATGTTTAGAATGGGTAGGTGGCTTACTATGAGCGAGCCTATCAACGTTGACAGGCAAATTTTTAAAGCGTATACTCATAGCGGTATTTGTTTGGGTGCAAGTTTTGCAGATAGTTATGCTAAAACTTTTAACCGCAAAGTAGGTCTTATTCCTTGCGCAGACGGTGGTAGTGCTATTTTAGAGTGGCAACCTAATGAGTTTTTATTTGAGCATACTGTTTTTCAAGTTAAATATGCTATGCAAAAATCCAACTTAAAAGGTATCTTATGGCATCAAGGAGAAAACGATTGCGTTACTAAGGAATTATACGATAACTACCCAGATCGTTTTGAAAGGTTTATAACAGCGCTTAAAAAGGCTATTGGCATAGAAGATATTCCGTTTATTGCAGGTGAGTTGTCGCCATACTTAGCGGAAAGACTTAATATGCAAGGAAGAAACATTGAGTTTAATAAAAGGTTGCCAAGTCTTTTAAAAAATCATAAAAACACGGCTGTAGTTTCGTCTGAAGGGCTTGCTTTAAAAGATGATGAACTTCATTTTAATTCAAAATCTTTAAGGGAATTTGGCGTTAGATATTTTAACGCGTATAAATCGGTAATAGAAAAGGAGTAATTATGGATATTAACAACTTATTAAAAGGTGTTGACTGCAAGTGTGGAAAATTTCACTCTTGTGACATTAAAAAAGTATACATAGAAAAAGATGCTACAAAAAGGTTAGAAGAACTTTGTAAAGACTTCAAAAAAGCACTTTTCGTTGCAGATGAAAACACTTTTGCAACTTGCGGTGAAGATGCTATTAAAGATGCTAAAATCCCAAGTGATAAAGTTATTTTTAGCGGTAAAACTTTACTTATTCCTAACGAACAAGCAATAGCAGAAGTTGAAAAACACCTTGAAGGTGTTGATATCATTATCGGTATTGGTTCAGGTGTTATTCAAGACCTTTGCAAATGCGTTGCTTTTTACGCTAAAATCCCGTATATTATCGTGGCAACTGCTCCTTCAATGGACGGTTACGCATCTACTGGCGCTGCAATGATTATGCAAGGTATGAAAATTACAGTTAGCGCTAAAGTTCCTTACGCTATTATTGCCGACACCAAGGTTTTAGCAAACTCTCCAATCGAAATGATTAAAGCGGGCTATGGCGATATTATTGGTAAATATTCCGCACTTAACGATTGGAAGTTAAGCAACTTAATAAACGGTGAATATATCTGTGATTTCATTTGCGATTTAACTTACGATTGTATTGATAAAGTTCGCGCTCTTGCTAAAGGATTATTAACTCAAGATGAAGAATCTGTTAAAGCGCTTATGGAAGCACTTGTACTCGTTGGTATTGCAATGGCTTTTGCTGGTTGTTCTCGCCCTGCATCGGGTAGCGAACACCACTTCTCACACTACTTTGAAATCGTTGGTATTTTAGACGGCACCGAATACTTCCCACACGGTATTGACGTTGCGTATTCTACCATTTTAACTTGCGAACTCCGTGAAAAAATCATTAACTCTAAACCTAAAAAATACGTGTTTGATAGAGAAAAATGGGAAAACGGTATTAGAAGGGTATACAAATCTTCAGCAGACGGTATCATTGCACTTCAAGATAAACTTGGCTGGTATGAAGTTAACGACTATGACAATATTGTTGCTAAGTGGGACGATATCGTTAAACTTTTAAAAGAAGTTCCATCGGCTAAAGAAATTAAAGACATTTTAATGGAAGTTGAACTTGACGACAAGGCTTTCTATGAACTTTACAGTCAAGAAAAAATTGCTGACGGCGTTTTATATGCTAAAGACTTAAAGGATAGATATACTGTTCTTTGGCTTTACTACAAATATTTTGCAGACTAATTTATGGTAAAATCACAAAAAATTAAAGCGATATTATGCGCGATAGGTGCGGCATTTTTCTTCTCGCTTATGGCATTATTTGTCAAACTTGCGGGGGATATGCCGGTATACCAAAAAATGTTTTTTAGAAACATCGTTGCGCTATTTATAACGGCAGGGATATTGATAGTTAAAAAGGAAAGTTTTTTACCTAAAAAGGAAACGCGTGGTTTTATCCTTTTGCGTTCTGTTTTCGGTGCGCTTGGTATGATTTGCAACTTTTTAGCAATAGAAAATATTAACCTTTCAGACGCCGCTATTTTAAATAAACTTTCCCCACTTTTCGGCGTGGTGCTTTGCGCTATATTTTTAAAAGAAAAATTAACGAAGATAGATGTTTTAGTATTGGGCGTTTCGTTTGTGGGTGCTCTTTTTGTTGTAAAACCTTCCTTTTCGTTTAGTTCTACCTATTCGTACGTAGGTCTACTTGGTGGATTTGCCGTAGGTATTGCATACCTTGCAATTAGGCTTTGCGGTCTTCACGGGGAAAAGGGTACTAAAATAGTATTTTGGTTTTCGGCTTTTACTACCGTAATCTTTTTACCAATCTTTATTATTTTTTACGAGCCAATGGATTTATTCCAAGTTGCTATGATGTGTTTGGCGGGGTTATCGGCTTCGTTTGCGCAAATTTGCATAACTGCCGCGTACAGTAAAGTTCCTACTAAAGAAGTTTCGGTTTTTGACTATACCCAAGTCATTTTTACCGCAATACTTGGCTTTATATTCTTATCGCAAATCCCAGATATTTATAGCGTTGTAGGATACGTTCTTATTATATCCATGGCGGTATACAAGTGGTATAAAATAAAAAAAGGTTAGAATATTTCACTTAATTGATTTTAGGTGGCAAAACACTTCAAAATACTTTGCGTTTTGTTTCGTTTCGTACTTTCCAAGTACGCGCCTACACAATAACGCGCGTCTTTTTCGCGTTTTATCCGCCTAATCGTAAACTAATCAATGCGCTCAATATTATAACCTTAAATAGTTATAAACTAAACGTTTTTAATATATAATTAAACTAAAGAAAAAATCATGTGAAAATTACATGATTTTTTTTAATTTAAAACCTATCGCGTTGACAATAAAAAAACAATTTGCTAAAATAATAGAGTATTATTTTAAATGGATTGATTATTATGATTAAAAAACTTGCAAAATCTTTAAGAGAATATAAAAAATACGCTATTTTAACACCTGCACTTATGGTGCTTGAAGTTGCAATGGAAGTATTTATCCCACTTGTTATCGTGTGGTTTGGTACTTGCCTTGAAAATGCAGACGGTAAGGGTATGATAATTTACGGTGTTATAATGGTTCTTGCCGCTATAGTATCCCTTATTGCGGGTATGTTTGGCGGTAAATTCTGCGCTAAAGCATCAACGGGCTTTGGTAAAAACTTAAGAAAGGATATGTACGATAATATTCAAAACTATTCTTTCTCTAATATCGATAAGTTTTCAACTTCATCGCTTATGACGAGGCTTACTACCGACGTTAGCAACGTTCAAATGGCGTTTATGATGATTATTCGTGTTGCGGTTAGAAGTCCGCTTATGTTTATTTTCTCAATCATAATGTCCTTTGCTATCAGTCCAACCCTTCCTGCAATGTTTGCAGTTACTATACCTATCTTAGGTTTTGGTATTATTATAATAATCAAAAAGGCAATGCCTATATTTAGAAGGGTGTTTAAGAAGTACGATAAATTAAATAACTCTATCCAAGAAAACGTTAGGGGTATGCGCGTTGTTAAAGCGTACGTTAGGGAAGATTACGAAACGAAAAAAATGGCTAAAGTTTCAACTGAACTTCAAAAGGACTTTACTAAAGCCGAAAGAATTTTAGCCTTTAACGAACCGCTTATGCAATTTTGCTTAAACATTTCGCTTATCATGATAGCGTTTTTCGGTTCAAGCATAATTTTAAAAGGTTCAAGTTCTTTAACGGTTATGGGCTTAACGAGTATGCTTACATACTCACTTCAAATATTAATGTCCCTTCAAATGCTTTCAATGATTTTCGTTATGCTTACCTTATCGGTTGAATCTGCAAGGCGTATTTCTGAAGTTATCGATGAAAAAAGTGACTTATCAAACCCAGAAAACCCTATTTATCAAGTTAAGGACGGTTCAATTGAGTTTAAAGGCGTATCATTTAAATATTCTAAGCAAAGTGAAAACTACGCGTTAAAAGATATCAACTTAGAAATTAAATCGGGCGAAACGATTGGTGTTTTAGGTGGAACTGGTTCTTCTAAAACAACGCTCGTTAACTTAATTTCACGCCTTTACGACGTTACCGACGGCGAACTTTTAGTTGGCGGCAAAAACGTAAAAGACTACGATATGGAAGTTTTAAGGAACAACATAGCAGTAGTTTTACAAAAGAACGTGTTATTCTCTGGCACTATTAAAGAAAATATGCGTTGGGGAGATAAAAACGCTACTGACGAAGAAATTATAAATGCTTGTAAAATTGCCCAAGCCCACGACTTTATTATGCAGTTTGCCGATGGTTACGATACCTTTATCGAGCAAGGCGGTACTAACGTTTCGGGCGGTCAAAGACAAAGGCTTTGCATAGCGCGTGCCCTTCTTAAAAAACCAAAAGTTATCATTTTAGACGACTCTACTTCAGCCGTGGATATGAAAACTGACGCTCTTTTAAGAAAAGCGTTTAAAGAGGAAATTCCTGACACTACTAAAATTATCGTAGCGCAAAGGGTTGCATCCGTTGAAGAAGCGGATAAAATTATATTAATGGAAGGCGGTAAAATCGTTGCTGTGGGCAGGCACGATGAACTTTTACAAGGCAACGAAATTTATCAAGAGATTTATACAACTCAAAATCAAAACAAAGGGGGTAACGAATAATGAAATCACCTATGAGAAGAACTCCCCCTAAAGGTTTTGCGCCACCTCCAATGAAAAAAGGTGCATTTAAGCGCCTTGTCAAGATGTTGTTTTTAGGCTATAAGCCTATGATTTTAACGATATTCGTATGCTTAATTATAAGCGCTTTAGCAAGCAGTTTAAGCGGTTTATTCTTAAGTTCTATCTACGAAGCGTTAGAAGATGCGGTTATAGTAAAAACTATTACCGTAAACGAGGCTTGGTCTACGATTATAAAAACGATAATAACCCTTGCCGTTATTTATTTAACGGGTATGGTGTGTTCGCTTATTTATCACCAAGTAGGTGCGGTGTTAACGCAAAAATTCCTTCGTGATATAAGGGTAAAAATGTTTGATAGAATGCAAAAACTTCCTATCAAATATTTTGATACGCACGCGCACGGGGATATTATGAGTATGTACACCAACGATACCGATGCGTTAAGGCAACTTATTTCGCAAAGTATCCCACAATTAATGGCAACGATTACTACCGTTATAACCTTGGCGCTTGTAATGATTTATTTGAGTTTCGTGTTGTTTATAGCAGTAGTTGTAGGTTTAATTTGCATACTTTTCGTAACCAAAACAATCGGTGGTAGAAGTGCTAAATACTTTATTGCTCAACAAAAAGCAATGGGCAAAATGGAAGGTTTTGTTGAAGAAATGGTTAACGGACAAAAGGTTGTTAAAGTCTTCTGTCACGAAAAGGAATCCATTGCTAAATTCGATGAAATCAATGGCAATCTTTGTGAAGTATCTAACAAGGCAAATGCTTTTTCTAATATGCTTATGCCGATAATTCACAATATCGGCAACATATTATACGTATTGATTGCCGCTATCGGTGGCGCTATTTACATCTTAACAAACGGTACTGGTATAAACATTAGTTTTGCCAACTTGTTTGAAACGGGTAGTTTTGTAGGCGTGTTAGAACTTTATATAGTTATAACTTTCCTTGGTTTAGCAAGGCGTTTTGCTAACACTACCGGTCAAATTTCTAACCAAATTAACTCTGTTGTAATGGCAATAGCGGGTGCTGGTAGAATTTTTGAACTTTTAGACGAAGAAGTAGAAGTTGACGATGGCTACGTTACTTTAGTTAACGCAATCGAAGATGAAAACGGTAACCTTACTGAAACGGATAAAAGAACGGGCGTATGGGCTTGGAAACACCCACACAAAGCTGATGGTACTGTAACCTATACCAAGCTTATGGGTGATATCACAATGCACGACGTTGATTTCGGTTACGTTGAAGGTCAAATAGTACTTCACGATATATCCCTTTACGCTAAGCCTGGTCAAAAAATTGCTTTCGTTGGTGCAACGGGTGCAGGTAAAACTACCATTACCAACCTTATAAATAGGTTCTACGATATTGCAGATGGTAAAATTAGATACGACGGTATAAACATTAACAAAATCAAAAAAGCCGATTTACGCCGTTCGCTTGGTATAGTTTTACAAGACGTAAACTTATTCTCCGGAACTGTTATGGATAATATCCGTTACGGTAGGCTTGACGCTACTGATGAAGAGTGTATCGAGGCCGCTAAACTTGCCAATGCACACGACTTTATTACAAGACTTCCAGACGGGTATAATACTTATTTGACTGGCGACGGTGCAAACTTCTCGCAAGGGCAACGTCAACTTTTATCAATAGCAAGGGCGGCGGTTAAAGATGCGCCTGCAATGATTCTTGACGAGGCAACTTCTTCTATCGATACCCGTACTGAACTTCTCGTTCAAAAGGGAACGGATAGGCTTATGCACGGCAGAACGGTTTTCATTATTGCGCATAGACTTTCTACCGTTAAGAATTCCGACGTAATTATGGTTCTTGAAAAGGGTAGAATTATCGAACGCGGTACGCACGATGACCTTATCGAGCAAAAGGGCAATTATTACAGTTTATATACTGGTGCATTTGAATTAGAATGATGGCTTAAATTTGCCAATGGTTAAAAATAACTTAATGGCTGCGGTACAAACACGCAGTCATTATTTTTTTGCTTTTTTTCTTTAAAAACGGGTAGAATTTAATAATTTTTAAAAATTCGTGTGTGTGCGGTGTGCAAACTACCGTTTTTTGTGCGCCTACAAAATATTTTACGAAAACCCCTTAAAAATAGTTGTAATTTTAACTGATATATATTATTATGTATGATATATTTATCTGGTTAAAGAGGTTTAATTATGTATATAAGTACAAGGGGAAAAGAAAAACTTACGGCAAGCCAAGCAGTTCTTAAAGGCTTAGCAGATAACGGCGGTTTATTTATTCCTGAAGTTATGCCAAAACTTAATGTTGATAATTGTTTAGGTAAAAATTACGTTGAAATTGCTAAACAAGTTTTTACTTTGTTTTTAGACGATTATACTGAAAGTGAAATTGACTATGCTATTTCTAAAGCATATAACCGTGCTAATTTTAACGAGCATTTTTGCAAGGTGGAAACTTTTAACAAATGCTCGTTTTTAGAATTGCACCACGGCCCAACGCTTGCCTTTAAGGATATGGCGCTTACAATTTTACCTTTCTTAATTGAAATTGCTAAAAAGAAGAACGGCGTTACTGATAAATCACTTATCTTAGTAGCAACTTCAGGCGATACGGGTGGTGCTGCTTTATCAAGTTTTGGTAGAAGTTCTGCATTTGATACCGTAGTTTTATATCCTGACGGCGGTGTTTCTGAAATTCAAGAAAAGCAAATGCTTTACTATACTAACGATAGAACTCACGCTTATGCTGTAAAAGGTAACTTTGACGATTGCCAAACTTTTGTTAAGGAAGTATTTTCTTCATACCCTAAAAATAACGGTGTAATACTTTCTTCGGCAAACTCTATTAATATTGGTAGACTTATCCCACAAGTTATCTACTACGTTTACGCTTATGCTGAATGTGTTAAAAAAGGCACTTTAAAAGGGGGCGAAAAATTTGACGTTTGCGTACCTACTGGTAACTTCGGCGATATTTTTGCAGCATACCTTGCTAAAGAAATTGGTCTTCCTATTAATAAATTTATTTGTGCATCTAACGTAAACAACGTTTTAACCGACTTCTTTACTACCGGTGTTTACAACAGATTAAGGGAATTTAAGAAATCGAACTCTCCTGCAATGGATATTTTAGTTTCTTCTAACCTTGAAAGGCTTGTATACCTTGCTACTGGTAAAGACGGGGATAGATGTGCGCTTTTAATGCAAGAATTAAAAGAAAAGGGCTCGTATTCCTTAAACGAAAAAGAAAAAGCCTTTTTAACTGACTTTATCGGTAACTTCACCGATGAAACACAAACTATAAAAACTATTGGCGATGCTTTTAAAGAATTAAATTATCTTATCGACCCACACACAGCTGTTGCTTACGACTGTTATAAAAAGGTAGGGGATAAAAATATTCAAACTTTAATAGTTTCAACAGCAAGTCCGTATAAATTTCCGTTTACCGTTGCTAAAGCACTTGGCTTAAACGAAAACAAAAGCGAATTTGCCCTTATTGAAGACATTGCATCATTTACAAAAACTACTATTCCGTTTGGGATATCTAAACTTAAACACTCAATAAAACCTACAATCTTAAAAACTAAAGAAGAAATTTCTAAAATCGTTAAGTACGAAGATTTAAAGGTAGAGGTTAAAGTTCCTTGCTCTTCGGCAAACTTAGGTTCTGCTTTTGACTCATCGGGCATAGCGTTTAACATTTACAATTCATTTATTTTTGAAAGTAATAGCATTGATGAATTCGTAGGTTTTAAAGGCTCTAACGAAAACAATCTCGTGTACAAGGCCTACAAAAAAGTATTTGAAAAAACGGGTAGGGATTACGTGCCTTGTAAAATTACTTTAAACAAGTGTGGTATTCAAACTTCTAAAGGATTAGGTAGCAGTTCTACTTGCATTGTTGCAGGTGTGCTTGGTGCAAACTACATGCTTAAAAACTTGCTTACCGAAGAAGAACTTTTATCTATCATGGTGGAACTTGAAGGTCACCCAGACAACGTTGTTCCTGCGTGTGTAGGCGGTCTCGTTTCTTCTTGCGTTTTAGAAGACGGAAAGGTTATATACTCTAAAATAAAACCAAACCGCAAACTTAAAATTTTTGCAGTTATACCTAACTTGGAAACTAATACAAAAAGGTCAAGGGAAAGTTTACCTACCGAATACTCGCGTGAAGACGTTATTTATAATCTTTCAAGGGTAGCCCTTTTACAATCGGCTTTCATTACTGGCGATTTAGATAAGATTAAAGCGGTGTTTGAAGATAAACTTCACGAACCTTACAGATTACCTAACGTCAAAGGGGCTGAAGAATTAAAAGCAATTTTAGAAAATTTAGGTTACGCAGTAGCAATTAGTGGTTCTGGTCCTTCACTTTTAGCGGTTGGTGTAGACGGTGGACTTAACTATAAACTTCCTAAAGAGATAGGCGGGGTTAAGTGGAAAGTGAAAGAACTTAAGTGTGATGATGCAGGGGCTAAAGTTATCGCGTATAACTTTTGATAGATTATTATGAGTAAACATACATTTTTGCTTGTAGATAAAACGGTATTACCGCCATATTACGAACAAGTAGTTGAGGCGGTTAAACTCGTTGACCAAGAAGGTAAAAATATTAGCGACGTATGTAAAATTTTAAATATCAGTCGCTCTACTTACTATAAGTATAAAGATAAAGTATTTGAACTCTCTTCAACTTACGGTAGAAAGGCTATAATTTCCCTTCGTGCAGAAAACGAAAAGGGTGTTCTTTCAACGATACTAAACACTATAGCAAGTTTGCAAGGTAATATCTTAACAATCAACCAAGATATGCCTATACATAACTTAGCATACATTACCGTTACACTTGATACTAAAGATTTAACGGTTTCGATATACGACCTTATATCAAACCTTAAAAAATTACCAAAAATAAAAGACGTTTCACTTTTAGCGGTGGAATAATATAAAGGAGAAATTTTTATGAACGTAGGAATACTTGGTTGCGGAAACATTGGAAGCGGTGTTCTTAACTTAATAGACAATATTAAGGATAAAGACGTTAAAGTTTTAAAAGTTTTTGATTTGCCAGTAAAAAAAGATATTCTTAAAGAAAGATTTGCAGATACTATTGAAGACGTTTGCGCAAATCCTATGATTGATACCGTTGTTGAGGCAATGGGTGGAGATGAATTTCCTTACAAGTGCATTAAAATGGCACTTTTAAACAAGAAAAACGTTGTAACTTCAAACAAGGAAGTAGTAAGTAAGCATTTAGAAGAATTTTATACTTTAGCAAAAGAAAACGACGTATACTTTATGTGTGAAGCCTCTGTTGGCGGTGGTATACCTTTAATTTGCTCACTTATTGATAGCGTTAAAATCAATAGCATTAGTAGGGTGTATGGTATTATTAACGGTACTACAAACTACATTTTAACAAGAATGAATAACGAGGGAATTTCGCTTGACGAAGCCCTTCTTAAAGCAAAAGAACTTGGCTTTGCCGAAGCAGATGCTACTGCAGACCTTGAAGGTTTAGATATGCTTAGAAAAATTTGCATATTATCAAGCATTGCATACGGCGGTTACGTTCCATATTCGTCTATTTACCATTACGGTATTACTAAAGTTACTAAAGAAATTTTAGACGGAATTAAAAAACAAGGCTACGTTTTAAAATTCGTTGCAGAAAGTAGACTTGATAACGGCAACGTTAAAATTGCAGTAGAGCCTGTACTTGTAACTAATAAAAACCCTCTTTCAGGTGTAAGTTATGAGTTTAACGCAGTATACTATCAAGCAAGCACTAACGATTTACTTGGTTTTTACGGTAAAGGCGCGGGTAAATTCCCAACTGCTACCGCTATGGTCGCTGATATTCAAAGAATTTTGTCAAAAAGCGAAAAATATTATTTTGAAAATAACAATTCATTCAGCGTTTCTAACTTCACTAAAGACGCAGATTATTACGTTGTTGAAAAGGGCGTAGGCAAAATCACTAAAGGTTTAGAAAAATGCGCGTGTGAATATGATTTCGTAGCGAGAATTTTTGATTAATTTAAAGGAGATAGAATATAATGAAAAAGTATAACGTTGCAGTTGTTGGTGCAACTGGTTTAGTAGGTTCAACATTTTTAAAGGTTTTAAACGAATATAATTTCCCAATTGAAACTTTAACTTTATTTGCATCGGAAAGAAGCGCGGGTAAAACCGTTCAATACGCAGGTAAAGATTATACAGTAAAAGCACTTCAAGAAGGTTGTTTTGACGGTATTGAAATAGCACTTTTCAGTGCAGGCGGTTCAGTTAGTGAAAAGTGGGCTCCTGAAGCAGAAAAAAGCGGTGCTGTAGTTATTGATAACTCAAGCGCTTGGCGTATGGCTAAAGATTGTGCTTTAATCGTTCCTGAAATCAACCTTGACGCTTTTGACAATGCAAGAAAAATCGTTGCTAACCCTAACTGTAGTACAATCCAATCAGTACTTCCACTTAAACCACTTAACGATAAGTTCGGTTTAAAAAGGGTAGTTTACTCAACTTACCAAGCGGTATCTGGTAGCGGTCAAAAGGGTAAAAACGACCTTATTAGAACGTTAAAGGGTGAAGAACCTGAGTTCTATCCATACAACATTTCTCAAACTTGTATCCCTCATATCGACGTTTTCCTTGATGACGGTTACACTAAAGAAGAAATTAAAATGGTAAACGAAACAAGAAAGATTTTAAATATGCCTGACCTTCCAGTTTCAGCTACTTGCGTAAGGGTTCCAGTTCTTAACGCTCACGCAGTATCTATTATGGTAGAACTTGATAAACCTTTCACTATTGAAGAAGTTAGAGAGGCATTTAAGGCGCAAAAGGGTATCGTTGTAGTAGACGACTTTAAAAATAACAAATACCCTGTTTCAACTATTGCAAACGATAACGATGCAGTTTACGTTGGTAGAATTAGAAAAGATTTATCTTCACCTAACGGTATCTTATTCTATTGCGTAAGCGATAACATTAGAAAAGGTGCGGCAGCAAATGCCGTTCAAATTGCGGAGGCTTTAATTAAAGCGGATAAAATATGATAAAAGTAGTTAAATTTGGTGGTTCTTCAGTAGCAAGTGCCGACCAATTCAAAAAAATTAAAAACATTATTGAAAGTGATGATAGCCGTAGAATCGTAGTAGTTTCAGCGCTCGGTAAAAGATTTAGCAAGGATAATAAAATTACAGACCTTTTATATCTTCTTTCCGAACATATTCGCTACGGTGTAGATTATTCTAATATTTTCTCGCTTATTGCTAATAGGTACGAAGAGATTAGAACTGAACTTGATTTACCTATTGATATTTCTAAAGAATTTGACAAAATAAAGGAAAATATCAAAGCGGGTACAAACCAACAATATATCGTAAGTAGGGGCGAATACTTATGCGGTAAACTTATGGCTGCGTACCTTGGCTATACCTTCGTTGACGCGCAAGACGTTGTTCACTTTAACTACGACGGTTCTTTAGATGAAGAAAAAACTGCTGAAGCTGTTAGGGCTGCTTTTGCCAAGTACGGTAAAATTGTTGTTCCTGGCTTTTACGGTGCTTTCCCAACAGGCGAAGTAAAACTCTTCTCTCGTGGCGGTTCTGATATTACCGGTTCTATTATGGCGATGGCTGTAAACGCTAAACTCTACGAAAACTGGACTGACGTTAGCGGTTTACTTATGGCAGACCCAAGAATTGTTAAAGACCCTATCGGCGTTGAAGAAATTACTTACGATGAACTTCGTGAACTTTCTTACATGGGCGCAAGCGTTCTTCATGAAGAAACTATTTCGCCTATTCGTGAATTAGATATTCCTATCAATATTTTAAATACTAATCGCCCACAAGATAAAGGCACATTAATATTAAAAGAATCCAACAAAACTGATAATATTATCACGGGTATTGCCGGCAAGAAAAACTATAAGGCAATTACTGTGTTTAAATCGATTAATGCCGATAAAATGGACGTTTTAAAAGGTGCGCTTGCCGTATTTAGTAACTTTAAAGTTTCGGTTGAGTATATGACTTCCGCTATCGATAGTTTCGTTCTTGTTGCAGAGGCAAAGGCTTTAGATAAGTCAATGTTCGACGTTATTTCGGAACTTAAAAAGATTAAAGGTGTAGCGAAAATAGACGTTGATAACGATTTAGCACTCATTGCCGTTGTTGGTAGAAATATGGCTTTAAAGCCTGGTATTTCGGGTAAGATTTTCTCAATCTTTGGCGAATCGGGTATCAATATTAAAACTATTTCTCAAGGCCCACAAGAAATCAACATTATGGTTGGCGTTGGCAATGCTGACTTTGAAAAAGCAATTAACACAGTATATTCTGGTTTCTTAAGCGTTAAATAATTCTATGCTCTTCATATAAAAAATCCCTAAAGGTTTTGCCTTTGGGGATTTTTTTATATAGTTACACGTGCGCGCGCGTTAGAAAAAATTTTATAAAATACTCAAAATTGAATATTATGCAATAAATATTGAATATATTGAATAAAAAATGAATAAAATAAAATATTTAAAAAATTTTATTAAATATTATGCAAAAATAGTTGACAAATAAAATTTAAAGGTGTATCTTATGTGTATCAAAAGCGAAAAGGCTATTGAAATTAGATAATAAAAAAATTTTTTAGGAGATAAAAATTATGAAAAAATTACTTACAATCGTTTTATCTTTAGCCCTTGCAGTAACTGCTTGTTTAGGTTTAACTGCTTGTGGTGATGAAGGCACACAAGAAACTTTATACGTTTACACAGAAGCTGGTTTCCCTCCTTATGAATACATTAATAACGAAGGTAAACTTGCAGGTGTAGATATTGATATCGTAAACAAAATTGGTCAAGAATTAGGCTATAAAGTAGTTATTAGTAGTATTGATTTCGGTCAAATCCTCACTAAAGTTTCTCAAAACAAAATGGCAGTTGGTGCTGCTGGTATGACTAAAAAACCAGACCGTGATGAAGTTGCTCTTGCAAGTATTTCATATGCTACTTCAATGCAATATGTAATCGCACCAAAAGGAACTTTTACTGTAGAAGATTTAGTTGATGGTAAACTTCCAATTGCTAAACTTGCTGGTATGACTATTGGTACTCAAGAAGCTACAACTGGTCACTATCTCGTTGCAGATGCAGTTGATGGATATGCAGATGATGAAGGTCAACACGTAACTGGTGATATCGAAGGTTCTGGCGCATCATACGTTCAATACAAAAACGCAGTATTAGCAAGTCAAAACCTTGGTGGTTCTTTACAAGCAGTTGTTATCGACAAATTACCTGCAGAATCTATCGTAAGTGGTAATGCTAACTTTGAATGTTTCCCATTAGATGCTGAACCTGAATCTTACGTATTATATTTCAATAAAGAAGCTACTGAACTTGTTGCAAAAGTAAACGTTGTTTTACAAAAGATGATTGATGATGGTACTATTAACCAATACACTATCAATCACAGCAGTAACTAATATTTAAAAGGAAACACGATATGACTCTTATTGATCAAATAAAAGCAGTGTTTGAACTCCGAGACTTTTTATATAAAGGTCTCGGAATTTCATTGCTTATAGCATTTTCAGCCGTAATTATGGGCTTTGCAATCGGTGTAATTATGGCAATGATTAAAATTGCACCTAAAAACAATATTATTTTTAAGATTTTAGATAAAATTGCGGATATTTATATAACTATTATTCGTGGTACACCTATGCTCGTACAACTTCTTATAATGAGTGGGGTAATTTTGGTGGCTTATGAATTTAGACCAACAAACATTATCGTACCTATTTTGACTTTTGGTATTAACTCTGGCGCTTATATGGCGGAAATTATTAGAGGTGGTATCAATTCCGTTGATAAAGGGCAAATGGAAGCGGGAAGAAGCCTTGGCTTTGGTTGGACAACAACAATGTTTAAGATTGTTATTCCACAATCGATTAAGGTTATTATTCCAACGATTTTCAATGAAATTATAAGCCTTGTTAAAGAAACTTCAGTTGTTGCTTATATAGCATTACGTATTAATGGTGAACAAGTTTGGGATTTACTTGGTTATGCGGAAAATATGGGTCTTTATAATGCACCTATATATATGGCGCTTATATTTACCGTTGCTCTTATCTTCTTGGTAGTAGTAATGATATTAACTTTAATTCAAAAATTAATCGAAAGGAGGTTGTCAAAAAATGAAAGATAACGTTCTTTTAGAAGTTAAAAATCTTTGCAAGTCTTTTAAAGATAATAAAGTTTTAAACGGTGTTAATATTGATATAAAAAAAGGTGACGTAGTTGCGGTTATCGGTCCTTCTGGATGCGGTAAATCAACCTTTTTGAGATGTTTAAACCTTTTAGAAATACCAACGGACGGTGAGATTTTATTTCACGATGCACACGTATACAATGGCGTAGCGCAAAAAAATAAAATCAGTAAAAATCTTAATAAGCATAGACAAAAAATCGGTATGGTGTTCCAACAATTTAATTTGTTCCCACACTTAACGATTATGAAAAATATTACTCTTGCTCCTATAAAACTTAAAAATATGAGTAAAGAGCAAGCGGAAGCTAAAGCGCTTGAACTTCTTGATAAAGTAGGCCTTAAAGATAGAGCAAACGATTATCCATCGGCTTTATCTGGCGGTATGAAACAACGTGTGGCTATCGTTCGTGCTCTTGCTATGGAGCCTGACGTTATGCTCTTTGACGAACCGACTTCGGCACTTGACCCTGAAATGGTAGGCGAAGTTTTAAACGTTATGACTAACTTAGCAAAAGAAGGTATGACGATGGTTGTTGTAACTCACGAAATGGGCTTTGCTAGGGAAGTTGCAAACCGTGTTATCTTTATTGACGGTGGCGTTATTGTTGAAGAAAACGAGCCAAAAGAATTCTTTGCTAACCCTAAACACCCAAGACTTAAAGACTTCTTGTCTAAGGTGTTGTAAAAAAGTCTCTGTCGCAACAATCGGGTGATAAATAGCAAATGAAATACTGCGTAATACGTTGTTAAACCCCTTGAAAAGATGTATACTCTTATCTGCGGGGATTTGCCTCGTCTTACTTGCATTTGATTTACTATTTTAAAATCAACCTAATGTTGAGCCATCGCCTTATAAAAGGCTACCAAACTCAAAATAAAAAAATTTACTAATTATAGGTGATTATTATGGATAAAAAAGATATTAAAAAAGTTGTACTTGCATACTCTGGGGGACTTGATACTTCTATCATTATTCCTTGGCTTAAAGAAAATTATAATAACTGTGAAGTTATTGCCGTATCTGGTAACGTTGGTCAAGCCGATGAACTTGAAGGCTTAGAAGAAAAGGCTATTAAAACTGGCGCATCTAAAATTTATATTGAAGATATTACTGACGAATTCGTTGACGATTTCGTTATTCCTACAGTTAAAGCAGGCGCTTTATATGAAGAATATATGTTAGGTACTTCATTTGCTCGTCCTGTAATTGCTAAAAGAATAGTAGAAATCGCTAAAGCAGAAAAGGGACATGCTATTAGTCACGCTTGTACTGGTAAAGGTAACGACCAAGTTCGTTTTGAACTTGCAGTTAAGGCACTCGCTCCTGAAATGGCTATCATCGCACCTTGGAGAGAATGGACTATCAAGAGCCGTGAAGAAGAAATTGAATACGCTGAGGCTCACAACGTTCCACTTAAAATCAATCGTGAAACAAACTACTCTAAAGATAAAAACTTATGGCACTTATCTCACGAAGGCTTAGACTTAGAAGATGCAGGTAACGAACCACTTTACGAAAAAGAAGGTTTCCTTGAAATGGGTGTTTCTCCACTTCAAGCACCTGATAAACCAACTTATATCACTATGGACTTTGAAAAAGGCGTTCCCGTTGCGTTAAACGACAAAAAAATGTCGGCTAAAGAAATCATTTTAGAACTCAACAAACTTGGTGGTGCTAACGGTATTGGTCTTTTAGATATCGTTGAAAACCGTTTAGTTGGTATGAAATGCCGTGGCGTTTATGAAACTCCAGGCGGTGCAATTTTATACTTTGCACACAACTACTTAGAAACACTTTGCCTTGACAAAATGACTTCACACAAAAAACAAGAACTTGCAATCACTTTTGCTGACCTTGTTTATAACGGTCAATGGTTTACACCACTTCGTGAAGCATTATCTGCTTTCGTTGATAAAACTCAAGAAAACGTTACTGGTAAAGTAAGACTTAAACTTTACAAAGGTAACATCATTAAAGCGGGCGCTTGGAGTGATTATTCTCTTTACAGTGAAGAAATTGCTACGTTTGGCGAAGATAACGTTTACAACCAAGCAGATGCAACTGGCTTTATTAACTTATTCGGTTTACCACTTAAAGTTCAAGCCGAAGTATTACAAAAACTTAAAAAATAAGGATTATTATGGCAAAAATGTGGGCGGGAAGAACGTCTGGCGAAACAAGTAAAATTGCCGACGACTTTAATTCTTCCATATCATTTGATAAAAAAATGTACAAACAAGACGTATGCGGTTCTATGGCGCATGCGTCTATGCTTGCTTATAAAGGTATTATTTCTAACGAGGATAGCAAACTTATAATCGACACTTTAGCGGAAATTTTAGCGGATATTGAAAGCGGTAAACTTGAAATTGCAAGTGATGCGGAAGATATCCATATGTTTATTGAAAGCGTGCTTACCGATAGAATTGGCGACGTTGGTAAAAAACTTCACACAGCAAGAAGTAGGAACGACCAAGTTGCGTTAGATTTAAGATTGTACATGCGTGACCAAACGGCTTTAGTTATTGATAAAATTAAGTATTTAATTGAAGTTATAACTGAAAAAGCAGAAGAAAATCAAGATGCTATTATGCCTGGTTACACCCATTTACAACGCGCTCAACCAATCACGTTTGCACATCATCTTTTAGCGTATGCTATGATGTTTATTCGTGATATAGGTAGACTTGAAGATGCCGTTAAACGTATGAATTACTCTCCGCTTGGAAGTTGTGCTATGTCTGGTACAACTTATCCAACCGACCGTGATATGGTTGCAAAAGCATTGAATTTTGACGGCGTTACTATGAACTCAATCGACGGTGTTTCTGATAGGGACTACTGCATTGAACTTTTATCAGCCTTCTCTACGATAATGATGCACTTATCAAGGTTTAGTGAAGAAATTATTTTATGGCAAAGTTGGGAATTCAAGTTCATTGAACTTGACGATGCTTTTTCAACGGGCTCTTCAATTATGCCACAAAAGAAAAACCCTGATATGGCAGAACTTGTTCGTGGTAAAACGGGTAGGGTTTACGGCGATTTAATGGGTATGCTTACAATGCTTAAAGGTATTCCGCTTGCTTATAACAAAGATATGCAAGAAGATAAGGAATGTATCTTTGACGGCGTTGAAACGGTTATTAAATGTTTAGACGTGTTTGCACCTATGATTAAAACTTTAAAGCCTTTAAAAGAAAATATGTATAAGGCTTGCACTCAAGGTTTTATCAATGCAACAGACCTTGCTGACTATCTTACCAAAAAGGGTATGCCGTTTAGGTCTGCTTATAAAATCGTAGGTACTATCGTTGGTGATTGCGTTAAAAAAGGCATTACGCTTGATAATTATCCGCTTGAAGAATACAAAAAATACGCAGATATTTTTGACGATGATTTATACCAAGAAATCTCTATGGAAACTTGCATTAAAAAGCGTATTTCAAAAGGTTCAACTGGTTATGAATCGGTAAAAGAACAACTTTTATACGTTAAAGATTTTTTGGCTAATAATTAAAGGAGAATAAAAATGGGTTTTTTAAAAGGTAAAGATTTTTTAAAACTTTTAGATTTTTCACCGCTTGAAATTGAAAAACTTATAGATATGGCTATCGACTATAAAGCCAAAAAGAAAAACGGTGTTTTTCATGATGACTATAAAGGTAAAAATATAGCACTTATCTTTGAAAAAACAAGCACTCGTACTCGTTGTAGTTTTGAAGTTGCTGCACACGACCTTGGTATGCACGTAACTTACCTTGACCCAACTGGTTCGCAAATTGGTAAAAAGGAAAGTATTGCTGATACCGCAAGGGTTTTATCAAGTATTTACGATGGTATTGAATACCGTGGCTACGGTCAAAATATCGTTGAAGAACTTGCAAAATACTCAAAAGTGCCCGTATGGAACGGTTTAACTAATGAATTTCACCCAACGCAAATATTAGCCGACTTTATGACTATTAAAGAACAATTCGGTTCTTTAAAGGGTATAAAACTCGTTTATATGGGCGATGCAAGATACAACATGGGTAATTCCTTAATGGTAGGCTGCGCTAAAATGGGTATGGAATTCGTTGCTTGTGCACCTAAAAAATATTTCCCAAGTCAAGATTTAATTGATACTTGCAATAAAATTGCAAAAGAAACGGGCGCAAAATTATCCTTTATCGAAAACGTAGATGATGCCGTTAAAGGCGCTAACGTTATTTATACTGACGTTTGGGTTTCTATGGGCGAGCCTGATAGTGTTTGGGAAGAAAGAATTAAAGAATTATCACCATACCGCGTTACTATGGACGTAATGAATAAAGCGGACAAAAACGCAGTATTTATGCATTGTTTACCTGCCTTCCACGACTTAAAAACAGTTATCGGTAAAGAAATGGGTAAAAAGTTTAATATTACCGAAATGGAAGTTACCGACGAAGTTTTTGAAAGCCCTAAATCAATTGTTTTTGAAGAGGCTGAAAACAGAATGCATACTATAAAAGCTGTTATGGCGGCAACACTTTAAAGTACAAATGAAACACGGCGTAATACTGCGTTACTGCAAAGTGGTTTAGACTTTAATGACCACAAAGGTCTATTAAATCCAAAACCATTTGCGAGCCTTGTCTTACTTGTGTTTGATTTGTCCTTTTGTACTAATCTTAACGTGAGTCTTAGCCTAACTTGTTTATAGTCCGTTTCTTACAGAAATAAATTATAAACGGCGTAATAGTTCATTAAAATATAAATTAAACCCCGAGATTATCGGGGTTTTAATTTTATTAAAAAAGTTAAAAAAATTTACAAAAAGGTCTTTTCATTTGACAGAATTAGTGATATAATGTTATTAATGAAAATTTTGGGACATAAAGGAGAATACTTATGAAATTTGTACCAATTTACGATAAAGATTATTACCCAATGATAGTTAAACTTAACGAGTTTAAAAAAGAAGTAGCATCTTCTAACAGCAAACCTTTAAAAATTTGCGTAGAAAGAAACAAAGGCTACAACTTTATTTACGACCTTGATATCTTTGCTGATGAATCAAGACGTGAAGACAACTACCAAATAGTTGAAAGACTTATCAAAACTATTTTATGGGTAGCAGGCGGTTATAAAGTATATATCGCAGGCGATGATTATTTATATGAAAGAATTTATGCTGACTATACAATGGAAGGCGCAAGGGCGTTTGACGTTAAGTTTATGTCTGGTGTTTATGAAAAACCATTTGAAGTAGTTAAAGCAACTTTTGATACTATCCCTGAAAAGAAAAGCTGTTCACTTAAAGTTGGCGGTCACCTTGACGGTTGCCGTATCGGTTTTGACGCAGGCGGTTCTGATAGAAAAGTTTCTGCAGTTATCGATGGTAAAGTAGTATATAGCGAAGAAGTTGTTTGGTTGCCTAAAATCAATCGCGATTGGCACTATCAATACGACGGTATTATGGAATCAATGAAAACTGGTGCAAGCAAAATGCCACGCGTTGATGCTATCGGTGTATCTTCTGCGGGTGTTTACGTTGATAATAAAATCATGGTTGCATCACTTTTCTTAAAAGTTCCTGAAGATGATTTTGAAAAACACGTTAAAACAATGTATATTGACATTGCTAAAGAATTTAATGCTCCACTTGAAGTTGCTAACGACGGTGACGTTACTGCACTCGCTGGTGCTATCGACCTTAAAGACAATTCAGTTCTTGGTATCGCAATGGGTACAAGTGAGGCAGTTGGTTATATCAACCACGAAGGTTGCTTAGAAGGTTGGCTTAACGAACTTGCGTTTGCACCTGTTGACTTTAACAAGGGCGCTATGGTAGACGAATGGTCTGGCGACTATGGTTGCGGTGTTAAATACTTCTCACAAGATAGCGTTATTAAACTTGCTGAAAGTGCAGGCTTTAAGTTTGAAGAAGGTTTATCTCCTGCGGAAAAACTTAAAGTTATTCAAAAACTTATGGCTGAAGATAACGAAATGGCTTACAATATTTACGACTGTATCGGTATTTATCTTGGCTATACTATCGCATACTATAGCGAATTCTACAATATTAAACACGCGCTTTTACTTGGTAGGGTAACTTCTGGTAAGGGTGGCGATATTATCCTTAACAGAGCAAGACAAGTTATTAACGAAGAATTCCCAGAATATGCAAGCATCGTAATGCAAATGCCTGACGAATCTAACAAAAGGGTTGGTCAATCAATCGCTGCTGCATCGTTACCTGAAATTAAGTAAGGTTAAACTTAACAGTAATAAAAAGTTCTCAAAAATTTTGAGAACTTTTTTTATTTTCTTGTGTGAAATCTTTGCGAAAAATGTATAAAAGTGTTAAAATATGTAATTATGAAACCTGAATTAATTAACAGTTTAAAAGGCTATAAGCCTAAAAATTTAGTAAACGACCTTTTAAGTGGTCTTCTTGTTGCAATCATTGCAATGCCACTTTCTATCGCACTTGGCTTACAATCAGTTCCTCAAGGACTTGGCGATGGTATTCAAATGGGTATTATCACCGCTATCATTGCAGGCTTTATCGTGTCGGCTTTTGGTGGTTCAAGATTCCAAATAGGTGGTCCAACTGCAGCATTTGTAGCAATCATTTACGGTTACTTAGGCGAAATTGGTATTATCGGCTTACAACTTGCAACTATTCTTGCGGGTGTACTTTTAATACTCCTTGGTATTTTTAAACTTGGCTCGCTTGTAAAATTTATACCTTTCCCAATAATCGTAGGCTTTACAACTGGTATTGGTATAACACTTTTTGTTGGTCAAATTAAAGATTTTTGTGGGTTTAATAGCGCAGGGGTTGATTTTATTGAAAAAATCGTTGGGTTTATTGAAAATATCAACACCTTCTCACTTGCATCTTTCTTAATCGGTCTTGGTACCCTTATCACCATTTACGTGTTTAAAGCGATAAACGGTAAAATTCCCGGTGCCTTCATTGCCATCGTACTTTTTACTGTTATTAATCTTCTTATCGGTGGCGAAAAATTAGGTGTTGCAACTATCGGTCAAACTTTTGGCGAAATTAAAGCGGAATTTAATTTAATCGACTTCTCGTTGATTGGTACCGTTAACTTTGCAAAAATTATACTTCCTGCAATAGTAATAGCATTTTTAGGTGCGCTTGAAAGTTTACTTTCTCTTACCGTTGCCGATGGTATGAGTAAACTTAAAAGTAACGTTAACCAAGAACTTTTAGGTCAAGGTGTTGCAAATATTGGCTCTGCATTTATGGGCGGTTTACCTGCTACGGGTGCCATTGCAAGAACTTCTGCTAATATTTCAAGTGGTGCTAAATCTTCCTTAGCGGGTGTATTCCATGCGGTATTTATGCTTATAATGTACTTCTTACTTATGGGTGTTGTTAAATTTATACCACTTTCGGCACTTGCTGCGGTACTTATTAGCGTTTCTATTAAGATTATGGACGTTAAAGAGTTTACTAAACTTGCAAAATTTGGCGTTCGTGACAGCGTAATTTTATTCGTTACAATGTTACTTACCGTATTTTTAGATTTAACTTACGGCGTACTTGGCGGTATGGCTTTAGCATTTATCTTAAACGCTAAAAACCTTTTCAAAAAGTTCTCAATTCAAAAAGTTGAAGAAGATGGAAAAACCGTTTACCGTGCTATAGGTTCACTTTATTTCTTATCGGCTAATAAATTCTTTGATTATATGATAAAAGAACTTAATAGCAATTCAACTTTAATTATTGATTTAACTAAGGTAGACAGGGTAGATTATTCTGCGGTAGAAAAATTATCAAAACTTAAAGCTGAAGTAAAAAATCAAGGCAAAACTTTAGAAATTATATCTGATAACGCAGTTATCAACAAACGCTTAGATAAGCACTTATAAAAACCTAAACACTTTAAGTAAGTTTTTACTTAAAGTGTTTTTTTAATCTTGAAAATAAAGTTAAAGTGTGTTAAAATGTATTTATATTATTTTTAGGAGAAGTTTTATGGTATTTAGTCCTAATCACTGGGTAATTTACGTTATCGTAGCACTAATAATTTTAGCGGTTATCGGACAGGCAGTTTTCTTTATGGCAAAAGCTTTAAAACGCGCTAAAGAAATAGGTATGGCGAAGTCTAAAATAAGAAAGGCTATAACCTCTTCTGTTATCTTTACTATAGCGCCAACAATAGCAATCGTTATAAGCATTTTAACCCTTTCGCAAAGTTTGGGTATTCCACTTCCTTGGTTACGTTTAAGTGTAATAGGTTCAATGTCTTATGAAATTGTTGCGGCAACTAACGCACTTAACGGTATGGGTATTACTGAAATTGGTTCTTTAGCAAAATCAATTACCGCAGAACAATACGTTACCGTTGCTTTGGTAATGACAATTTCTATCATGGCAGGCTTGCTTTTAGCACCTATCATTGGTAAAAAACTTCAAACGGGGCTTATCAACCTTGAAAAACGCGATAAGAAGTGGAGTGAAATTTTCTCTAACTCTTTATTCATGGGTATGATTGCTGCGTTTTTAGGCTTGGTATTCTGTGACGTTGGCGGAATTTTTGTTGGCGAAACAAAAGGCTTAATTCCCGTGCTTGTATTCTTCTCATCGGCTATCGTAATGCTTTTATGTGGTTTCTTAAAGAAGGTTACAAAATGGACGTTTATCAACGATTACGCGTTGCCTGTTAGTATGGTTGTAGGTATGCTCCTTGCAATTCCATACACGGTTTGGTTAGGTTAAGGGGGTAGGTTATGAATACAGATTTTAAACAATCTCCGTTTTTTAACGAAGTGCATAAATATGGTAGAATTTGGAACTTCACTATGGCTGGGGTTTTAATGTTATTCCCAATAGTGTTATGTATTATCTTTTCGGTAACACCAAGTTGGTCGGGTTTGCTTAAAGGCTTAGTTGCAACCCTTCCGCTTTATTATGCCGTAGGTATTATAGAAGTATTTACTTATATCCCAATGCTTGGTGCAGGTGGCTCTTACCTTTCTTTCGTTACGGGTAACATAAGTAACTTAAAACTTCCTTGTGCGCTTAACGCAATGGAAAGTGTTTCAGTAAAACCTGGTACTGAAGAAGGCGAAATTATCTCTACTATTTCTATTGCCGTTTCGTCTATCGTAACAACACTTATTATCTTACTTGGCGTAATTTTATTAGTTCCGCTTGAACCAATACTTTCAAATCCCGTATTAACTCCTGCATTTGATAGTATCGTGCCTGCACTTTTTGGCGGTCTTGGTGTGATTTTCGTTGCAAAATGCCCTAAAATTGCCGCTGCGCCTTGCGCTTTAATGCTTATATTATTTATCTTTATCCCTGCGTTAGATGCGGGCACTGTAGGTATTATGGTACCAGTAAGCGTTCTTTTCACTATCGCTGTTTCAAGAATAATGTATAAAAAAGGTTGGTTGTGATAAAAGGTCTACATTTGCAATAATCGGTTGATAAAGTTCTAATGAAATACTGCGTAATACTTTGTTAAAGCCCTTGAAAAGATGTAAACTCTTATCAGCGGGCGTTTGCCTTGTCTTACTTGTATTTGATTATCCCTTTTAAAATCAACCTAATATTGAAATGTATCCCTAAAAAACTCGAAAAATTTAAAAGGTGTATTATGGATTGGTATTTATATGTTTTAATAGGTTTAGGTGTTGTGTTTTTCTTGCTTGTTGCTATAGTTATAATTAGAACTTTAGCCTTTAAGCCAAGTAAAATTACCCCTAAAACTTTTGAAAATGAAGAATTTGATAAAGACTTAGCCGTAGATAATTTAAGGGAATTAGTTAAATGTAAAACTATATCCGACTACGATAAATCTAAAGAAGATGAAAAGGAGTTTGAAAAACTCTACGCACTTTTACCAAAACTTTATCCTAACGTTATAGCTACTTGTGAAAAAATACAAATAGAAAACCGTGGTTTGCTTTATAAATGGCTTGGTAAAAACCACGATAAGCCTGCAGTTTTAATGGCGCATTACGACGTTGTTTCGGTTGTAGAAGAAAACTGGGATAAACCTCCGTTTGAAGCAATACTTGAAAACGGTGTATTGTGGGGCCGTGGTACGCTCGATACAAAAGTTACCTTTAACGCGATACTTTATTCCGTTAACCACTTAATAGCGCAAGGCTTTATCCCTGAAAACGATATTTACCTTGCTTTTTCGGGTGGGGAAGAAATCAACGGTTTAGGTGCTGTTGATATCGTAAACTACTTTAAAACAAATGGTGTTAGCCCGTATATTGTCGTTGATGAAGGTGGTGCGGTTGTTGAAAACGTATTCCCTGGTGTAAAACAACCTTGCGGACTTGTTGGTATTGCCGAAAAAGGTATGATGAATTTAAAATTCACTTGCAAGTCAAACGGTGGGCACGCATCTTCGCCAAAACCACATACGCCTATTGGTATATTGTCTAAGGCTTGCGTTGACGTGGAAAATAATCCGTTTAAAGCAAAACTTTCAACACCTGTACTTGAAATGTTTAACGTGCTTGGCAGACGTTCTACCTTTGTATATCGTATGATTTTTGCTAATATGTGGCTTTTTAAAGGTGTGCTTGACGGCATTTGTAAAAAATCGGGTGGGGAACTTAACGCAATGATGCGAACCACTGTTGCTTTCACCCAAGCCGAAGGTAGCCAAGGCGTAAACGTAATTCCGCCAGTTGCATCAATTACTGCAAATATGCGTATTAATCCAAACGATAGCGTTAAACTTGCCGAAGAGTATATCAAAAAAGTTGTTGATAACGAAGAAGTTATTTTAGAAAATTTAACTTCAGTAGAGCCAAGCCCTATTTCAGAGTGTAAATGTGAACAGTTTGATAGGGTTGCAAACGCAATCAACGGCACTTGGGGTGCAAACGTACTTGTTTCGCCATACCTTATGGTGCAATGCTCGGATAGTAGGCATTATAGGGATATTTCAAACCACGTTTATCGTTTTTCTGCAATGGACTTAACAAGTGAAGAACGTAAAACAATCCACGGCAACAACGAAAGAATTAGGGTAGAAACTATCCACCGCGCCGTAGAATTTTATATAAGACTTATTAAACAATGTTAAAAAAACCGCCGTAGCAAAATTGCTACGGTGTTTTTTGTGATAAAAGGTCGAAATCGCGCCTATTATTATTCGCTAAGCATTTTTTACTTTACAAAAACGTAGTTTAAATATATAATTATATTATGCTTAAGATTAAAGGGGTAGAAAAAGATAGCGTTGGCTATGAAATAGGTTTGGAAAAAGGTGACGCTATTGAATCTTTTAACGGCTATAAAGCGGAAGACCTTTTAGATTATCTTTACTTTAACGGGGAAGAAGAGTTTTCTATGACTATTAAATGTAAAGATGGCGAAACTTCTACCGTATACGTAGAAAAGGACTATGACGAAAGTTTAGGTCTTACCTTTGAAGACGATAATTTAAAGATTAAAAAATGCCAAAACAAGTGTATTTTTTGCTTTGTTGACCAAATGCCTAAGGGTATGCGTAAATCCCTTTATTTAAAGGATGATGATTACCGCCAAAGTTTTTTAACGGGTAATTTCATCACTTTAACAAATCTTAAAAGCCAAGATATAGATAGAATTGTAAGGCTTAATTTAAGCCCGCTTTACGTTTCCGTTCAAACAATCAACGGTGAAAGGCGTAAGGAAATGCTTGGCAATAAAAATGCTGATAAAATTCAAAACCAACTTAAAGTTTTAACGGATAGCGGTATTAAGATAGAAACGCAAGTAGTTCTTGTTAGGGGTGTAAACGACGGTAAGTATTTAGAAGAAACGCTTACTGAACTTTATAAAATGCGCCCAAATCTTGAGTCAGTTGCTATCGTTCCGTGCGGAATAACTAAGCATCGTAACGGGCTTTATCCTATAGGTGATATCGATAAGGGTTACGCTAACTGCGTTATCGATGAGATTAACGAGTTTAACCTTTCCGTTAAAGAGAACTTTGCTATAATTGCCGATGAGTTTTATATTAGGGCGGATAGAGAAATCCCTAACCCTGAAACTTATGGCGAGTTCACCCAAGTAGGTAACGGCGTTGGTTTAACGGCAAAATTCCTTATGGAAATTGACGAAAGTATTAAAAAAACTTCAAGCAAAGGTAGTTTTTTAGTTATTTCGGGGGAGTCGGCACAAAATATAATAAAGCAACAACTTGAAAAAATTTCTAAAAAGATAAGTGGGGTAACCCTAAACAATATTGCTATTAAAAACGAGTTTTTTGGTGATACCGTTACTTGTACGGGTCTTCTTACCGCAAGCGATATTTTAAAGGGTATAAGCGGTGTAACCGATTACGATTATTTAGTTTTACCCGACGTTTGCTTAAAGCAAGATGAAGACGTATTTTTAGATGATATAACTTTAAAAGAATTTCAAAAAATGGTTAATAAACCTGTAATAGTAACCGATGGTAGCGGTCAAAGTTTTGTTGATGCGTTTACCTTTGGTGAAAGGATAAGGATAATAAAATGAGTAGACCAATAGTTGCCATTGTTGGCAGACCAAACGTTGGTAAATCGACGTTTTTCAATAAAATAACTGGTAAAAAGATTTCTATCGTTGAAGACAAGCCTGGTGTCACAAGGGATAGGATTTATTGTGATGCGGAATGGTGCGGTAAATCTTTTACTATGATAGATACTGGCGGTATTGAACTTAAATCGCAAGATGAAATGTGGCGCCACATCAAAAAGCAAGCGGAAATTGCTATTGAAACGGCTGACGTTATAATTTTTATGTGTGACGTTAAAGGTGGTATTACCGCATCTGACCACGAAGTAGCATCAATGCTTAGAAAATCTAATAAACCTATTGCGCTTGCCGTTAACAAAATGGATAATTATGACGAAAGCGTTTTAATGGAATATTACGAATTAGGTCTTGGCGTGCCATACGGTATTTCTTGTGAACAAGGTAAAGGTCTTGGCGACTTTTTAGATGAAGTTTGCTCTCACTTCGAGGCTATTGACACCGAAGAAGAAAGCGAAATTATTAAAATTGCTATCGTTGGTAAGCCAAATGCTGGTAAATCAAGTTTAACAAACAAACTTTTAGGCTATGATAGAACTATTGTTTCTGGTATAGCAGGAACAACCCGTGATGCGATTGATACTCCTTTTGAGTATGACAATCAAAAGTTTATGCTTATTGATACTGCGGGTATTAGAAAGAAAAAAGCCGTTAATGAAGACGTTGAGTATTATAGCGTTATTCGTGCACTTGGCGCGATTAGAAGGGCGGATATATGTTTAGCCGTGATTGATAGCGTTGAAGGTTTAACAGAACAAGACGTTAAAATTCTTGGATATATTCACGAACAAGGCAAACCATCAATCGTTGTTATGAATAAGTGGGATGCCGTTGAAAAGGATACCTACACCATTGAAAAATTCAAAAGTAAACTTGACTGTGATTTAGCCTTTATGGATTATTATAAATCTATATTTATTTCGGCTAAAACTGGTTTGCGTACTGAAAAAATTCTTAAAATGGTTATGGAAGTTTTAGAAAATGCTAAAAGGCGTATTTCAACCGGTACTTTAAACGACGTTATTACCGATGCTATAAGAACTACTGAACCGCCTACCAAAAACGGTAGAAGGCTTAAAATTTACTATACCGTTCAAGACGGTGTTGAACCACCAACCTTTGTATTGTTCGTTAACGCAACCGACCTTATGCACTTTAGTTATAAAAGGTATTTAGAAAATACATTACGCAGTACCTTTGATTTTTCGGGTACCCCTATTAGACTTTTCGTTAGGGAAAGAAACGAGGATAATTAATAATGAATTTTATTTCAATAGACAAATTATGGTGGCAGTTATTGCTTTTTATAATAGGTTCTTACCTTATAGGAAGTATAAACTTTGCCGTAGTTATATCAAAACTTAAAAAGCGTGATATTCGTACCATTGGTAGCGGAAATCCCGGTACCCTTAATATGAGTAGGAACTTCGGTATTGGAATTGGAATTTTAACCCTTGTACTCGATATTATAAAGGGTGTTATTCCTACCTTAACGGCAACACTTGTGTACAGCAATTACTACTTTGAAGGTACAACGTTATCTGTAGGTGTGGTTGCTAAGGTAATGTGCGGATTTTTTGTTGTTTTAGGTCACGTTTTCCCTATATTTATGAAGTTTAAAGGTGGAAAGGGTATAGCAACCACTATCGGCGTGTTTTTTGTTTGTAACTGGGTTGTGGCGCTCATTAGCGGTGCCGTTGCTATTTTATTCATTATGCTTACGGAAATCGGCTCTATGGGTTCGTTTATAGCAACTACGCCAGGTGCTATTGCTACTTGCTATTCCGTTTACGAAAATTATATCTACAACAAACCGCTTGACGTTAATAGCGGTGTGCTTTCAGCAATTTCTAATTTATTCGTAGTGCTTATTATAGTTTTAACTTGGTACGCTCATAGAAAAAATATTCAAAGGCTTATAGCGGGAGAAGAACACCCTACAAATTGGCTTCAAATGATAAAAGAATCCATTATTAAAAAAAGAAATAAAAAATCAAAATCATAACTTTAAAATTCCTCTCATATACTTTAGCAGTATTGGGAGGTTTTTTTAATGGAGAAGTTCGATATTTACAAAGATATCGCTAAAAGGACTAATGGTGATATATATATTGGTGTAGTTGGCCCTGTAAGAACGGGTAAATCAACTTTTATAACAAAGTTTATGAATCTTATGGTAACGCTTAACATTGCAAACAAAAACAAAAAACAAATTGCAATTGATGAGATGCCACAATCGGGTAGCGGTAAAACGATAACTACTACCGAGCCGAAGTTCGTGCCAAGCGAAGGGGTTAAAATTACTTTAAAGAATAAAACTCAAGCAAAAATAAGGCTTATTGATTGCGTTGGTTATTTAGTAGACGGTGTTTTAGGTGATAAAGAAAACGATGAGCCAAGGCTTGTAAAAACACCTTGGTCAAAAGACCCTATGCCTTTTGAAGATGCTGCTACTATCGGCACCGAAAAGGTTATAAGCGACCACTCTACAATGGGTGTGTTAGTTACTACCGATGGCAGTATTAGTGATATCCCAAGGGAAAACTACGTAAAAGCCGAAGAAAAGGTTGTAGGGAAGTTAAAAGAATCAGGTAAGCCTTTCGTTATTGTTTTAAATTGCAAAGAAGTAACGGGTAAAAGTGATGAATTAGCGCGTGAACTTAGTGAAAAGTACGGTGTAAAGGTAATTCCGCTTGATTTAATAAATGCTACTGAAAAGTCTTTAAGCGAAGTTTTAGAAAGTGTTTTAATGGAATTTCCGCTTAAAAGTTTTGACGTTAAACTTCCTAAATGGATGCAGGTTTTACCTTCTTCAAGCGAAGTAATTTCTTCTATTATTGACACGGTTAAAGAAGTCGCGTTAATTACCGATAAAATGAAGGATTTTACACTTATTAAAGATGCACTTATCGGTATTGAAGGGGTTAAGCGAATAAACGAAAACGTCCTTCATTTAGGCGAGGGTAAAGCAGTTTTTGAAATTGAGCCTAAAGGGGAGTTATTCTACAAACTTTTAAGCGAACTTAGTGGTGATGAAATTAACGGTGAGTTTGCACTTATGAGTTACGTTAAGGAATTAAACGTGGCTAAAGAAAATTACCGCAAGTTAAAAGATGCCCTTTCACAAGTTGATGAAAACGGGTATGGTATCGTTATTCCATCTGAAAGCGAAATGACTTTATCTGACCCTGAAGTTGTTAAACGGGGTGGGATTCACGGTGTTAAATTAAAAGCAAACACTTCTTGTATGCACCTTATAAAAGTTAATCTTGATGCCGAAGTTTCGCCAATTTCAGGCTCCGAGAAACAATGCAAAGATTTTGCAGAGTTTATCAAATCGGAATATCAAGAAAACCCTACTAAAGTTTGGAATACCGACGTTTTTGGCAAGCCGTTATCAAGCTTGGTTAGTGATGAAATCGTTAATAAAATCGGTGGTATGAAGGACGGAATTAAAACTAAAATGCGTAAAACAGTTACTAAAATTGTTAACGAGGGCAAGGGCAACGTTATTTGCATAGTTATATAATAAAAAATGAAAGTGTTCATTAATCGTTCAAAAACTGCCATTTTTGACCATAAATCGAATAGTTGCGTTTAAAAAATTTTTAAAAAAATTAAAATTCCCTATTGAAATTATAAAAAACGTATAGTATAATGTAGTTAGTGGTAACCCCACAAAAATATATGGAAGGAAAATTTTATGGATGTAGACAGATTGAGAAACGTGGCTTTAATTGGTCATAGTGGCGAGGGTAAAACTACCCTTGCAGAGGCGATACTTTTTAACTGCAATGCTATTGATAGACAAGGCAAAGTTGAAGACGGTAATACCGTAATGGATTACGACCCAGAGGAAATTGCTAAAAAGTCTTCAATAGGACTTAGCGTGGCTTACGGCGAATATAAAGGTTATAAATTTAACATTATAGACGTTCCTGGTTTTTACGATTTTGAATGTGAAATGGCGCAAGCACTTGCAGTTGTAGATGCTGCTATTATAGTAGCAGGTGGTAACGGTACTTTAACCGTTGGTACTGAAAAAGCATTGGATTATTGTATTGCTCGCTCAATTCCTGCAGTATTATTTATAAATGGACTTGATAAAGAAAATTCTGATTTCATTAAAACTGTAAATGCTATTAAGGAAAAATACGGTCGTAAGATTGCACCGATGATTGTTCCTAATATGGTTGAAGGTAAAATGAAAGGCTTTGTAAAAGTAGCATACGGCGTATTACGTGATTGGGAAAGAAACGAATATCCTATCCCTGATTATTTACAAGCGGACTTTGAAGAGGCTAAACTTGCAATGTCTGAAGCGGCTGCTGAAAATGATGAAGCGTTGCTTGAAAAATTCTTTGCCGAAGGCGAACTTGCTCCTGAAGAAATTGAAAGGGGTGTAAAACTTGGTATTAACTCTTGTTCTACTATTACCGTTTTAGGTGGTAGCGCTGCAAGAAATCACGGTATATTCAACCTTATGGATAAGATTATATCAACACTTCCAAGCCCTAAGGACGCAGGTATTCAAAAGGCACTTGTTGACAATGAAAAAATTGCAATCGTTCCTGATGAAAACGCACAAACGGTACTTCGTGTATTCAAAACTGTAGTTGACCCTTACGTTGGTAGACTTAACTATATTAAAGTTGTATCAGGTAAATTAAAATCAGGCGATACTTTAAAGATTTCAGGTAGAGATGAAGAAGAAAAGATTAGCGGTATTTATCTTGTAAAAGGTAAAAAACAAGAATCCGTTAACGAACTTTCGGCTGGCGATATCGGTGCGTTATCTAAACTTGTTAACGTAAAAACTGGCGATACTTTATATCAAAACGTTGACACTCAATTCAAACCGTTTGCTATTCCGCCTGCAATGTATAAAAGAGCCGTTTACGCTGCTAAAAAAGGCGAAGAAGATAAGATTTTTGCTGGTCTTAACAAACTTATGGATGAAGATATTTCATTTAAGGTTGAAAAGAATCACGATACCGGCGAAATGATTATTTCAGGCGTAGGTGCAACTCAACTTGAAGTATTAAGAAAGAAATTAAAATCTAAATTTGGCGTTGACGCGGTTATGACTGACCCTAAGATTGCCTATAAAGAAACTATTAAAAAGACTGCCGAAGGCGAAGGTAAACATAAAAAGCAATCGGGTGGTGCAGGTCAATACGGCCACGTTAAAATTCGTTTTGAGCCTGGTGCTGAAGATGGTTTATACCAATTTGAAGATGCGGTTGTTGGCGGTGTTGTACCTAAACAATTTATCCCTGCGGTAGACAAGGGCTTGCGTGAAGCTATTAAAGAAGGTGTACTTGCAGGCTATCCACTTATTAATATTAAGGCAACTTTATTCGACGGTAGTTATCACCCTGTAGATAGTAAGGAAGTTGCTTTCGTATCCGCTGCTAAAATTGCGTACCAAGAAGGTATTACTAATGCTACACCTGTAATTTTAGAACCTATAATGACGGTAGAAGTTACTGCTCCTGACAGTTATATGGGCGATATTATGGGGGATATGAATAAACGTCGTGGTAGAATTTTAAGTGCTGACCAAGTTGAAGGCAAAACTGTTATTACTGCAGACGTTCCTGAAAGTGAAATTTTAGAATATTCTGCAGATTTAAGAAGTCTTACTCAAGGTAGGGGCGTGTTCAATTCAGAATTTAGTAGATATGAAGAAGTTCCGTTTGAACAACAATCAAAAATTATAGCAGACGCTAAAAAAGATAAAGAATAAAAATTTATTGCCTGATAAAGTTTGTCTTTATCAGGCAATATTAAGGATATGGCTATTTGATAAAGCCTAAAGGAGTGTATAATGATATTAAGCATTTGTCCAAATCCGAGTATTGATAGAACTATTGAACTTGAACAACTTAACGTTGGTCAACTTAATAGGGTTGATAATAAAATAGTAACCTATTCGGGTAAGGCGCTCAATGCTGCAATAGGTGTAAAAAGACTTGGCGGAGATAGTTATGCTACGGGATTTATGTATTATAATGACGGTCAACTTTTCTCGCAAAGGCTTGATAACGAAGGGGTAAAAAACACTTTCGTATGGAATGACGGCAACGTTAGGGTAAACTATAAAATCGTTGATAATAGGTCAATGCTTACCGAAATAAACGACGTTGGTGAAGAAGTTTGCGTAGAAAAACAACAAGAACTTTTAGATTTAGTTTCTATTCTTTCTAAAAGTGCATCGGTTGTTGTTGTAAGCGGTTCCCTTCCTAAAGGTGTTAATGACGATTATTACTTAAAACTTTGCAACTCTGTACAAGGTAATGCTAAAAAAATCGTTGATACTGAGGGTAAAAAACTTGTAAAAACTTTAAACTCGGGTATTTACATGGTAAAACCTAATTTAAAGGAACTTGAACACGTTGTATCTAACCGTTTGACTTCGTACGATGATATGAAAAAAGCCTGCAACACTTTAATTGACAAGGGTGCGGAAAACGTTTTATTATCACTTGGTCGTGACGGTGCTATTTTAACTGACGGCTCTAACTCGTATTTCTGTAAGAGTGCGGCCGTTGCGGTTAACTCTGCCGTTGGTGCGGGTGATAGTATGGTTGCAGCCGTTGCGGTTATGACTGAAAGGGGAGAAAGTAAAGAAGAAATTTTACGTTCTGCCGTTGCTGCGGGTACTGCATCTATTATGACGCCTGGTACAAATTTATTCTATCGCGATAAGTACGAGGAAATTTATTCTAAAATTAAAGTTCAAAAAATCTAAAATTGGAATATACTTAATATATGTTAACTTTAAAGGATATAAAAAACGATAAGGAAGTAAAAATTCTTATAAAAACAAGTGAAAAACAACTTGATGCAATGGCGTATACCGAGCATTCTACAAGGCATTTAAGTATCGTTGCGAGTTGGACGGGTATGATTTTGAAAGAAATTGGCGAAACGCCAAAAATGGTAAGGCTTGGCGAAATTGCAGGTTACCTTCACGATATAGGTAATGCCGTTTCAAGATACGACCATGCAGGAAGTGGTGCGCTTTTAGCGTATAGGATTTTGCTTGATAGGGGTATGAGTTTATCTGATGCAAGTGAAATTATGATGGCAATAGGTAATCATGATGAAAAAAACGGCGTGCCCGTATCCGTTTTAGGTTCGGCACTTATTATTGCAGATAAGTCTGACGTTCATAAATCAAGGGTTAAAGACAAACTTTTAAACGAGAAAACAAATATACACGATAGGGTTAACCTTGCCGTTAATAAATCATACGTTGAAGTAAACAAGGAAGAAAAGCGTATTGATACGGTGGTTGATATCGATACCGAGATTTGCTCTGTTTCCGATTATTTTGAAATATATCACACTCGTATGCATATGTGTTCGAAAGCGGCGGAACTTTTAGGGTATAAATACGGCTTTATAGTTAACAAAATGCGTATGCTTTAAAGAAAAAACGTCCATACTTAAAGTATGGGCGCTTTATTTTTAAACTTAAAAGATTTTATTAAATTTAATAGTGATAAAAAAAGCACGACGTTATCGGGTGCGCTTGTCTTTTTTGTTTTGCTTGGCGTTGTTCCTTTGTCTTATTTAACTTCTCTCGTGTTAACCTTTTTTGGAACGGAAATGACTGATATTACTAAAAGTTTTGCCTATCCCGAACTTGTAGAAGTTACGGGGTATATTTATGAAATCGGTTTAAAATTGGGTGCTAAAGGTAATATTATAGCAATCGCCTTAGCGCTATATTCATCCGGGAATATTTTTTATCAGTTAAAACTTAGCGGGGAGTTAATTTATAATTATTCGGTAAAAAACAACCTTTTAAAGCGTGTTTTTTCTATAATAACGTGTTTCATTACCGTTTGGCTATATTCCTGCTTAGCGGTAATATTTTTGGCATTTAGCCCTATTATTGTTAGGTTTTTAGGCGGTGTGTTTTCAGGTATTATAAGCGGTGCTTTTACCTTTGGCGCCGTTTTTAGTATGGCTATTTTAATTAACCTATACACTTGCCCGTATAAAATAAAAATCAAAAACGTTGTATGGGGTAGTTTGTATACCGCTATTTTTACTATAGTAACAACTTTTATCTTCTTTTTATATATAAATAATTTTGCAAACTATAACGAAATCTACGGCAAAATTGCAATAGTAATCGTATTTTTATCTTGGCTTTATTTAATGGTAAAGGGTTTTATTGGTGGGATAACTTTAAACGTTTATCTAATCAATAAAGAAGGTTAAATAGTTATAATAATTAAATATAAATCATATCCTATAGCAATAGGGGGATTGTGTTTGATTGATTATTTAACGGAAAGAATTTTACAAGAAGGGGAATACGTTGCCGAAAACGGTGCAACCGTTAGAGATGCCGCTAAAAAGTTTGGTGTTGGTAAATCAACAGTACATAAGGATATGACTGAAAGATTAAAATATTTAGACGCTAATCTTTACGATAGGGTAAAAAAAGTACTTGAAATCAATAAAAAAGAACGCCACTTGCGTGGCGGTATAGCAACTAAAAATAAATATAAAGGCTTGAAGTAAAACCTTCAAGCCTTTTATTTTTTAACATTCTATTATTTCGTCCGTTTCTTCGCTCTTTTTCTTTCTTGTAAGGATAGAGAATACACAAACACCGCCTACTAAAACTAAGCCGATAATGTCAGTTACAATTCCTGGAATTATAAGCAATAAACCACCAACGGCTGATAAAATTCTAAACGGCCAAATAATTTTGCCAAATCCATAACCTTGTAAGCCCATAGAAACGCCAAACATACCGATAAGTGAAGTGATAACCGTTAAAATAACGTCGTACCAAACTGTATCAATAAAGAGCATTGCTGGGTTAAGTGCGAATACGTAAGGAATAATAAACGCGCCTATTGCCAGCTTTGACGCCGTGACGCCCGTTTTTAGTGGGTTAGATTTAGCAATAGCCGAACCTGCGTAAGCGGCAAGCGCAACAGGTGGGGTAATATCCGCAACGATACCAAAGTAGAATACAAACATGTGTGCTGCTAATGGTTCGATGCCCATTTTTGTTAAAATAGGTGCGGTAATTGTAGCCATAATAACGTAGTTAGCTGTTGTTGGAACACCCATACCAAGTATGATACAGCAAATCATCGTTAAGAATAATGCTAAAAGTATTGATTTTTCTGCAAGTGGAACAATTAACGTAACGAGTGTAGAACCAAGACCTGTCATTGCAACAACACCTGAAATAATACCAGCCATTGCACATGCAACAACTACGCCGATTGAACTATTTGTACCACCTTGGAAACCATCTGCTACAACTTTAATATCAAGTGGGCTATTAATTTTAAATATTCTTGAGAATACCGAGCAAATTGCCGCAACTGCAATAGCGATGAAAAGTGCCCTTGAGGTTGCTGATTCCTTTAATACTAAAGAGAAAATCAAATAAGTAAGAATAGGAATTAAAGTTAAACCGATACTTTTAAGTGCAGTGAAAACGTTTTCTTTTTTAAAACTAAATAATTTTGAGAAAACGTCAACGTCAAGTAAACTAATGCTCATAGCAAAAAGAATAGCAAAACATGCTGACATTGCAGGTGTATAACTGTTCATGCAAATTACAAGCACAACGATAGGAATTAAAAGGTAACCTTTTTTAAGAATTAACTTAAAGAAGTTAGGAATAGCATCTTTAGGTAAGCCTTTAAGACCCATTTTCTTTGCTTCTAAGTGTACCATAATGAAGATACCTGCAAAGTATAAAATAGCAGGGAGTATAGCACATACTACGATAGTAGAGTAAGGAATACCCGTAATTTGGCTCATTAAGAATGCAGCGGCACCCATGATAGGTGGCATTATTTGACCGCCTGTTGATGCAGCAGCCTCAACCGCAGCAGCAAATTCAGGGCGATAGCCAGTTTTCTTCATTATTGGAATTGTAATCGAACCAGAACCTACGGTATTTGCAACCGATGAGCCAGAGTACATACCTTCAAGTGCCGAAGAAATAACGGCAACTTTTGCAGGACCGCCCGCAGCAGTACCAACTATTGAGTTAGCAAGGTCTACGAAGAATGTACCAATCCCCGTTTTTTCAAGGAAAGAACCAAATATAATGAATATAACGATAAAGCTACAACAAACTGATACTGGTGTAGAGAAAATACCACAGTTTAAGTTGTAGAATAAGTTATAAATCAATCTGCTTGGAACGGTTGCAGGGTTTCTTCTTATAAGTACGTATATTGCGTATAATATAAAGCAACCCGCTACAATCATAAGCGGAATACCAATAGCACGTCTACAAAGTTCAAATAAACAAAGTATAAATATAATGCCTACTATAATTTGAGGTAGTTCAATTTCGCCACCCATATAGATGATGTCGTTTTGCTTGATAACGTAATATAAACAACAAGCAAAGGAAAGTACAGCAAGAATTATATCGTACCAAGGTAGATAGTTTACTCTTTCGGCATCTCTTTTGCTGGCAGGGAATTTTAAAAATCCCATAATCATAACAAAGCCTAAAAAGAGAGGAAGTTTAGTAAACTCCGTCATGCCTTTAGATATAAGTGCTACGTATAAAATATAAACGGCAAAGGCAATTAAAATACCATCATATATCCACTTAAAAGCGCCGGTGTAGTGACGGTTTTTACTGTCTTTATCAAATTTTTTCATCAACTCTTCGGCTGATACAACTTCTTCGCCTGGGGTTTTGATGTTA
Source organism: Christensenellaceae bacterium (assembly GCA_045651405.1). Lineage (GTDB taxonomy): Bacteria > Bacillota > Clostridia > Christensenellales > Borkfalkiaceae > HGM11412. The sequence goes on from JAZRSH010000008.1 coordinate 71,442, forward strand.
GTGTCTGTCATAATAATCCTTTAAACATTGTAAAGCGGGGCTTGTTTTTTGCCCCGCCAACAAACTTTTTTTATTGTAATTAAATTTTAGCGATATTGTCTACTGTTAAACCTAATTCTTTGTAGTATTTAGCAGCACCTGGGTGAACTGGAACGTTACCGATAGTTACGTAAGCGTAAGCAGTATTCATTGTAGATTCAACGCTGTGACCGATAGAACCTTTAGATTCCCAAATTGCTTTAGTGATGTTGTAAACAACTTCTTCACTTAAACTGTTAGAAATGATGTAAGTTGCGCTAACACCGATAGTGTAGATAGGTGCATCAGCAGGGATAAAGCTGTATTGTGCGTTTGTGATTGGTTGTACTGAGTAAACGTCATATTTACCATCGATTTTGTTATCAGCGATGAAAGAAGCCATAACGTCTTCATCTAAACCAAGTAAGTATACAGTTTTAGCAAGAGCAAGTTCTGTAATAGAAGTTGCAGGAGCGCCTGATGTGAAGAAGAATACGTCAAGTTTGTCGTCCTTCATAGCGTCTGCTGATTTAGCAACTGAAAGGTTTTCAATTTTAATATCGCTTGAAACGTATTTTTTGTTTGCATCGTCAAAATCGATATTAATACCATATTTTCTTAAAAGTGCAACTGCGTTTGCTTCAACACCTGAACCAACGTCACCGATAGAAACTGACTTGTTTGAACCTTTAAGGTCTGCAAGTGATTTAACGCTTGCGTCATCAGTTACGATTTGTACAACTTCTGGATAAACTTGACCGATAACTGAGAAGTTAGTGATAGGACCAGTTGCTTCAAAGTTAGTAGTAAAACCGTTGTATGCGTTAACCATTGTATCGTTTTGAACGATAGCCATGTTACAGTCACCACTCTTCATTGCTTTAAGGTTTGCTACTGAACCACCAGTATCACCTACAACTGTGTAGCTGTAATCAGTTTTTTTAGAAAGTTGAGTTTGTAAACCGTTAGTGAAAGCGTAGTAAGTACCGCCTGTACCGCCAGTGTAAATAGTGATGCTTGTAGAATCACCACATGCAGTCATACTAAATACGCCTAAAGTTAAAATTGCTGTCATTAAAAATGTAAGGAATTTTTTCATAATATTTCTCCTTTTTATTAATTATAGGTTGATTATATCACAAATGTGTGTTATAATCAATAATAAATAATTGTATAACTGTTATAAATTTTATTTATAGGGTAGTTGTGCTACTTGTAAAGCCTTTGGCTTTACAAAAGGTTAATATATATATAAATATAGTTACTTTAGTATGCTAAATTATATATAAAAGGGGTAAAATATGAACGAAAAAGATTATATTTACGAAGTTTATAAGGAAAAAAGTTTCTCTCAAGCGGCAAAAAACTTGTATTTATCACAACCTGCGCTTTCTGCATCGGTAAAAAAAGTAGAAAAAGACCTTGGTATTACAATTTTTGACCGTTCTACTTCGCCTATCGTTTTAACTGAAGAAGGTAAGGTGTATATAGAAAGTATAGAAAAGATGCGCGCCATTGAAGAAGAGATGAATAATAAACTTTTAGATATGAGTGAATTAAAGTCGGGTAAAATTAGGGTTAGTGGCGAAAATTTCGTTTCTTCTTTTATAATGCCTAAGATTATTATGGAGTTTACTAAAAAATATCCGGGTATTGAAATAGAACTTGTGGAGTCCAACTCGCCCGATTTAAGGCAACTTTTATTAAACGATTCTATCGACCTTCTTATTGCGCACGAATTTGATAAGGCTTTATATAAATCTATTCCGCTTTTTGAAGAAACGTTACTACTTGCCGTGCCTGAAAATTTCGTGGTAAATAAAGGTTTAGAAAATTACCTTTTAACAAGGGAAGACGTTATCAACGGCAAACACTTGTTTAACGACTGCCCAAGGGTAAAACTTAGTTATTTTGAAAACTGTCCGTTTTTAATGATGAAAAAGGGAAACGACACAAGGCGTAGGGCAAACGTATTATTTGCTGAAGATAATTTCGAGCCTAAAACTGTAAAAATTTATCTTGACCAATTAATTACTTCGTATAATATGGCGTGCTCTGGTATGGGTGTTGCAATAGTTAACGATAACTTAGTAAAAAGTTCACCACAATCGGGTTGCGTGTACTACAAACTTAGCGGAAGGTCGGCATATAGGCTTATGTCGATAGGTTACAAAAAGAATAAATACTGCTCTAAAGTAATGCAAGCATTTATAAACACCGCAAAAGACGTATACAAAAGTTAGCCTTATATATTATATATAGAAAACACCGCCACGGAATTTCCGTAGCGGTGTGTTTTTATTTAATAGTCTTTTCTTCCAATTAAAACGTCAATATCTTCGTTAAAAAAATTTGCTATTTTTACTAAATTTGTAAGGGTGATTTCCCTTTGACAAAGTAAATATCTTGAAATAGTTTGTTGTGGGATATTTACTTTTTTAGCAAATTCACTTATAGAAGTTTCCCCAATTAGCAATTTTAAGTTTTGTGCAAACGTTTGCTTAATATCTTTTTCCATATTATTATTTTACACCGTTTGGTGTAAATTATTTGACTTTACACCAAACGGTGTGATATAATCTTTAAAAATTATAAAGGAGAAAATTTATGAGTAATTTATTGGATAGTTATAATTCGACTTATAGTTCTGGGTGCAGTTCAAGTTGTTCAACAGGCTGGTTATTTTTGGGTATGGTATTTGTCGTTGTAATAATTGCTATTATGTTTGTTATTGCAAAGAAAATAGGGGAATACGCCTTAAAGAACGGGCTTAATGGAACGTTGTGGGGAATACTTGGTTTCTTTTTTGGTTTAATAGCATTGCTTGCTTTACATACGGGAATAGTTGCTATGAGAAATAGACACAGTTTTACCTGTTGGTGCCTTTTAGGTTTCTTTTTGGGTTTAACGGGATTAGTATCTTTACATGCAGGTATGATAGCTGAAAGAAAGAACTACGATTTTGCTACTTTTTGTTTGTTAGGTGCAAGTATCGGCGTTTTTATGTTATTAATAGTTTCTTTTTTACCAGCACCAAAAATTACCGTTAGTGCTAATGAAGTTGACCAAACGTGTGAAGAAGAGCCGAAAGAAGAAGGTTCAAAACTGTTGAATAGTGCAAAATACGTACAAAACGAGAAAACAAATAAAAAAAATGAACATTGGATTTGTAAATGTGGTCAAAAAAACGTTGGTGAGGCTAAAAGATGTATAAATTGTTTCGCTGAAAAACCTTAATAATTAAAAAGCACGGTGATAGCACCGTGCTTTTATTTTATATAGATTAAATTTTTCTAATTTTGATAATACCTTCGATTGCAGACATTGCTTTAAATGCGTCGTCATCAATTTCTTCGATATCAATAATAGTGTAAGCATAGTTGCCTTTACTTGCGTTTACTAAATTGTCGATATTGATATGTCTATCGCCAAGGATTGTAGTAAATTGCGCAATCATATTATGTTGGTTAAGGTGTAATATTGCAAGACGGCAAGGGAATGTTTTAGGAGCGCTACAGTTAGGGTAGTTAACGCTGTTTACGATGTTACCGTTTTCAATATATTCTTTAAGTTGTTTTGCAGCCATAACCGCACAGTTATCTTCCGCTTCAGGTGTAGATGCACCAAGGTGTGGGATACAAATAATATTGTCTACCCCGATAATTTCTTTAGCAGGGAAGTCTGTGATATATCTTGCGATTTTGCCACTTGCAACACCGTTTAAAATAGCTTGGTTATCAACAAGTTCGCCCCTTGCGCAGTTGATAATAACAACACCTTTTTTCATAAGTGCAATTTTATCTGCGTTAATCATATGATGATTATCTTTTAAGTAAGGAACGTGGATAGTGATATAGTCGCAAGTTTTATACATATCATCTAAAGTGTTAGTGATATTGATGTGGTGTGATAAGTGAAGTGCGTTTACAACTGATAAATAAGGGTCGTAACCTAAAACTTGCATGCCAAGTGCAACTGCAGAGTTAGCAACCTTTGCGCCTATTGCACCTAAGCCGATAACACCTAATTTTTTGCCGGAAATTTCTCTACCAACGAATTGTTTTTTGCCTTTTTCAACAAGTTTAGAAATATCTGCTTCATCTTTAATGCCTTTAACCCAATCAATTGCAGGAACAATCTTTCTTGAGCCTAAAAGTAATGACGTAATAACAAGTTCGTTAACTGCGTTTGCGTTAGCGCCTGGGGTGTTAAATACTACGATACCTTTTTCTGCATACGCTTCACTTGGAATATTGTTAACGCCTGCGCCAGCACGTGCCACGCATAATACCGAACTTGGCATATCGTATTCGTGCATATCAAAACTTCTAACTAAAATACCTTCTGGTTTTTCAGCATTGTCAGTTACAGTATAGTTTTCGCCTAAAATATCATTTACTTTACCACTAATTGGGTTTAACTTTAAAATTTCTTTCATAATTTTATCCTACTTATGTTCTAATTCAAATTTCTTCATAAATTCAATAAGGTATTTAACCCCTTCAACTGGCATTGCGTTGTAAATACTTGCACGCATACCACCTGCTAAGCGGTGACCTTTAATTGAAATAATACCGTTTTTGCCTGCCTCTTTAACGAATTCTGCATCAAGTTCTTCGCTTGTGGTAACGAAAGGTACGTTCATGATAGAACGGTCTTTAACGTTAACTTTGTTAGCGTAGAAAGATGAGTTATCGATAAAGTCGTATAAAAGGCCTGCTTTGTATTCGTTAATTTTTTGAATTTCTTTAACGCCACCTAAATTTTTAAGCCACCTAAATACAAGCATAGCAATATATGTAGGGAAACATGGTGGAGTGTTATATAAACTATCGCTTTTATCTTGGATAGCGTAGTTAAGCATAGTAGGGCAGATATCGCGTTGTTTACCTAAAAGGTCTTTTTTAACGATAACGATTGTAAGACCTGCAGGGGCAATATTCTTTTGTGCGCCCGCATAGATAAGTCCGAATTTAGAAACGTCCATTTCTTCACTTAAAATGTTAGAAGACATATCTGCAACAAGCGGACAATTAGGGGTAGGAAGTTTAGTGTATCTTGTACCGAAAATTGTGTTGTTTGTAGTGATGTGAAGATAGTCCGCATCAGGCGAGTAAACTAATTTATCTACGTCTGGGATATACGTAAACATTTTATCTTTAGAAGATGCAATAATATTTGCTTCGCCGTATTTCATTGCCTCTTCTTGCGCTTTACCTGCGAAGTTACCTGTTACGATATAATCTGCTTTACCAGTAGTCATAAGGTTAAGAGGAACTGCTGCAAATTGTTGAGATGCGCCACCTTGAACGAATAATACGGAATAATCTTCAGGGATATTCATAAGTTCCCTTAAAAGTTGTTGTGCCTCGCTATTAACTTCCATATAAGGTTTATAACGGTGGCTCATTTCTGTAATACTAATACCTGTGCCGTTAAAGTCTAAAAGTTCGCTTTGCGCTTGTTTTAATACTTCTTCTGGTAAGGTAGATGGACCTGCTGAGAAATTGTAAACTTTCATATTTTTTATCTCCTATGTAATACTATTTAACGCTAAATAAAAGTTTTCCGTAAGAAGGGTATGGCCAACAGTCTTCCGCTGTTAAGTTTTCCGCCTCGTCTGTGAAGTTTCTTATTTCCGCCATACAACCAATAACGTTGTCTTTAATGAAGAAAGCTAAATCCTTTTTGCAAGTGTAATTTTTAGTTGCTAAAAGTAAATCTTCAAGTTCTTCAGTTTTAACGAAAATATTTTTATTTAAAATTGATAATTTTTTAGCAATTTCAATATCTGAAGTAGCGTCAGCACCAATAGATTCTTTTAATTTAATAGTGGTTGCTAAACTTGTGATATATTTGTTTATTGCAGGGTAGATATTGCGTTTAACCATATCCACCATCGTTAAACCTTCGATATTGATAATACGCGAATAGTTTTCGTATTCAATGTATTGCCTTGCTAAGAATTCAGTAGGGGTGAATACCTTGTGTTTTTCAAAGAGTTTAACGTTCTTTTCTCTATCGTACGTTGCTAAAGCATCAGGCGTAGTTTTTAAATTTTCAAGACCGCGTGCTTCAGCTTCCTTAATCCATTCAACTGAATAGTTATTGCCGTTAAAGATTATGCGTTTATGTTCTTTAATAGTTCTAACAACTATGTCGTGAACGGCACTTTGAAGGTTTTTAGCCTTTTCAAGTTCATCGGCAAAAATGCTTAAACTTTCAGCAACGGCAGTATTTATAACTACGTTACAATCGGCAATAGAGTCGTTAGAACCTACCATTCTAAACTCAAACTTATTACCCGTAAAGGCAAGTGGCGAAGTTCTATTTCTATCCGTAGTATCTTTAGGAAGGTTAGGAAGAATTTTCGCACCAAGCGCCATCGTCTTTTTATTTCTCGTGTAAGGGTTGTTATTTTCAAACGCAGTTAACGCCTCAAGTAAATCGTCGCCAAGGTAAATAGAAATGATAGCAGGCGGAGCCTCGTTACTGCCAAGGCGGTGGTCGTTACCAGCCGAGGCAACAGACGCCCTAAATATATCTTGATAATCGTCTGCCGCTTTAATAACTGCCGATAAGAAGATTAAGAATTGTAAGTTAGATGCAGGTGTTTTGCCTGGGTTAAATAAGTTATCGCCATTATCGGTAGAAAGTGACCAGTTGTTGTGCTTACCGCTACCATTTACCCCTGCGAAAGGCTTTTCTGCAAGAAGGCAAATGAGCCCGTGTCTGTCGGCAATTTTCTTCATCAACTCCATAGTGAGTTGGTTGTTATCGGTTGCAATGTTTACGTTAGAAAATACCGGTGCAAGTTCGTGTTGTGACGGAGCAACTTCGTTATGCTCAGTTTTTGCTAAGATGCCAAGTTTCCAAAGTTCTCTATCTAAATCTTCCATAAAAGATTTAACCCTTGGTTTGATAGCGCCGTAGTAATGGTCGTCAAGTTCTTGACCTTTAGGTGGTTTTGCACCGAAAAGTGTTCTTCCAGTATAAATTAAGTCTTCACGCTTTCTTGCGGTTTCTTTATCAATTAAGAAGTATTCTTGCTCGGCGCCAACTGTAACCGTAACGTTTTTAACGTCGTTATTACCAAGGAGTTTAAGTACCCTTATTGCTTGTTTGTTGATTGCTTCACAAGAGCGGAGAAGTGGTGTTTTTTTATCAAGTGCTTCGCCACTATAAGAGCAAAAGGCTGTAGGAATACATAAAGTATTGTCCTTAATAAACGCAAAAGAAGTAGGGTCCCAAGCGGTATAACCACGCGCTTCAAAACTTGCACGAATACCACCGTTAGGGAAGGACGATGCGTCCGATTCACCCTTAATAAGTTCTTTACCGCTAAAATCCATTATAGCCTTACCGTCTTTATTCACGGAAATAAAACTGTCGTGTTTTTCGGCAGTAATACCCGTCATTGGTTGGAACCAATGTGTGAAGTGGGTTGCACCTTTAGAGATTGCCCAATTTTTCATAGCATCGGCAACTACTTGTGCAACGGTAATATCTAAGCTTTCACCTTCAAGAGCAGTTTTGTGTAAAGAATCAAAAATCTCAGGAGGTAAAGTTTTTTTCATCACTTCTTCGTTAAATACGTTTTCAGCAAAAATTTCAGGGATAAACACAATTAATTCTTCCTTTAAATTTAATGAAGATATTATATTTAAAATAATATGCTTTGTCAAGTAATTACACCCTTTTTAGTATTTATTATCATAAATAATAATATAATATTTTATGAAAAACGATAGAAAGGGTTATTTTAAGGTGCTTTCGGCGTTATTCGTAGTGATATTTTTACTTGTTATGATAGCTACAAGTAATGTTGCAACTGCGTATAAAGACAAGGCTTTTAAGGTTAAAATAGTAGTTGATGCAGGGCACGGTGGTATTGACGGTGGGTGTATTGGTAGTACTTCAGAATCAGTTGAAAGCAACTTAAATTTACTTATAGCAAAAGAAGTTGAAACGGCACTTTTATCTAAGGGTTTTTCGGTGTTTTTAACGCGTAAAAACGACGAGGGATTATACGGAACTGAAGAGCCGGGATTTAAACTTCGCGACCTTCAAAAACGGGTGGAAATAGCAAGCGAAATTTCGCCTGATTTGTTTATTTCCGTACACCTAAATAAGTACCTTTCGCCAAGCAGAAGAGGTGCGCAAGTTTTTTACAAAATCAACGATAAAAACTCAAAAAATCTCGCTACCAATATTCAAAATTCTTTAAATTTATTACCCGAATCTAAGCGCATGTACGACCCTTTAAAAGGCGACTATTACGTGCTTAACGCACTAACCTGTCCCGCGGTTATTGTAGAGTGCGGATTTTTATCAAATCCCGAAGAAGAAAAACTGCTTTTAACTAAAACTTATCGCAAAAAATTAGCAAAAGCAATAGCGGAGGGAATTGTTAGGTATTTAGTTTAACTAAATTTAATAAAAATCCTTGTAAATTTTAACTTTATATGGTATAATGTTTTGAAATTACGAGGTGGCTTGTGTTTAATCTTGAAGATAAACTTGAACTTAATACCGCTAAGCAATTAAGTCCGCTTAATTTAGCCTTTATAGGTGATGCGGTACATACCTTGTTCGTTCGCCAACAAATGCAGTATTCGGGCGATGAAAAGGTAAGTGCGTTAAATGCGAAAGTTGCCACCATTGTTTGCGCTAAAAGTCAAGCTGAACTCATCGATAAACTTATGCCAATCTTAACGGAAGAAGAAATTGCCATTTTCAAGCGGGGTAGAAATACTAAAAAGGGTACTCGTGCTAAAAATGCTACCGTTCAAGAATACAACAAATCCACGGGGTTTGAGTGTTTGGTTGGCTATTTGTACTTAACCGGTCAAACGGACAGGCTTAATTATTTGCTTAATTACAAGGAGAATTTATGAAAATTGAAGGAAGAAACGCGGTTGCGGAACTCATTAAAACACCTAAAACCGTCGATAAAATTTTAGTACAAAACGGGCTACGTGATAACGAGTCGAGGGAACTTGTTAAAAACTTAAGGGCGCAAGGCTATAAAGTTCAATTCGTTGAAAAAGCCATTATGGATAAAGAAACGGCAACTAACCGCCATCAAGGTTTTATTGCCTTCGTTTCAGACTATAAGTACTATGAGTTTGAAGACTTGCTTGACGATTTATCCGCTAAAGACGATGCTTTTTTAGTTATCGTTGACGGCGTTGAAGACCCAAGGAATTTAGGCAGTATCGTTAGGGTTAGCGAATGTGCCGGCGTAGACGGTATTATTATCGGTAAACACAGGTGCGCACAAGTAAACGAAACGGTTATAAGGGTTTCGGAAGGTAGTGCTAACCACATGAAAATTTGTAGGGTAACTAACATTAACCAAGCCGTTGATAAAGTTAAAGACGCAGGACTTTGGACTTATGCTTTAGAACTTGGCGGTGAAAGTATTTACAAAACCGATTTACAAGGTAAAATTGCCATTGTTATCGGTGGGGAAGATAGTGGTGTTAACCAATTAACACGCAAAAAATGTGACGCTACCGTTACTATTCCTATGTACGGAAAGGTTAACTCGCTTAACGCATCGGTTGCTTGTGGTGTTGCGGTGTTCGAGGCGGTAAGGCAACGTAATAAATTATGAAAATGACTGATGAAGAATTAGTTTTACAATATAAAAACGGTAACGAAAACGCCTTTAATGAAATTTATGCAAGATACAAAAACCTTGTAAAGTTTTATTCAAGAAATTTATTTTTGCTTGGTGCGGATAACGACGACCTTATGCAAGAAGGTATGCTTGGGCTTATCAAGGCGGTAAACGGTTATCGTGAAGGTGAAAGTAGTTTTTTAACCTACGCATCGCATTGCGTTAAAACAAGTTTAATTACTGCGGTTAAAAAGTACGCAAATAAAAAGGCAAGCCCCCTTAATAATAGCGACTCGTTTGACGTTTTAGACAAGATAGGATTTTTAAATCCTACCCCTGAAGACGTAGTTTTGCTTGCCGAAAGTGACAAAGAACTTAAACTTAAAATTTATAGCGAATTATCCAAAACGGAAATATTGGTTTTAAATCTTTACTTATACGGCTATAGTTACGAAGAAATTGCTAAAAACCTTAACAAAAACGTCAAGGCTGTTGATAACGCACTTTCACGTGCAAGGAAGAAGATTATAAACCGATTGGGAGAATAAAATGTCTTATTTAGCATTGTATAGGCGTTTTAGACCTGTTGATTTTGACGGTGTTATCGGTCAAGATGCAATAGTAAAAACGCTTACCAACCAAATAAAATCCGATAAAATCGGGCACGCGTATTTGTTTTGCGGAACAAGAGGTACGGGTAAAACCACGCTTGCTAAAATTTTTGCAAGGGCGGTAAACTGCATCTCCCCAATAAACGGTTCGCCTTGCGGTAAATGTGAAGCGTGTAAATCCCTTTTAGACTCGTCGCAAATCGACGTTGTTGAAATGGACGCGGCATCAAACAACAGGGTTGAAAACGTAAGGGATATTCGTGATAGCGTACAATATCCGCCTGTAAAAGTAAGGTATAAAGTTTACATTATAGACGAAGTTCATATGCTTACGTCCGAGGCTTTTAACGCGTTGTTAAAAACTTTAGAAGAACCGCCAAAACACGCTATTTTTATACTTGCAACAACCGAACCGCATAAAATTCCCGCAACAATTTTATCAAGATGTATGCGTTTTGATTTTAAACTTGTTTCAACAAGCGAGATAGCAAAACTAATTAGTGGTATTTATGACGAGATTGGTAAAAAATACACTAAAGAGGCTATAATGGCTATAGCAAAAGCGGGTGAAGGTAGTGTAAGGGACGCTTTATCCGTTGCCGATTTATGCGTATCCGTTGGGGACGGCGAGCTTAAATATCAAGACGTTTCTAACGTTTTAGGTGCTACGGACATTTCAAAAACTAACGAACTTATAGCAAACGTGTTTGCAGGTAACGTTGGCGGGGTGTTGGCTATTACTGAAGAACTTTCTTCGCTTGGTAAAAGCATAGGGGTGCTCGTTAAAGATATAATTGGGTATTTAAGGGATATTTTTATCGTTAAAACGTGTAAAAATTCTAAAGAAATTCTCGCTCTTCCCGAAGATACTTACGAAATGGAATTAAAAACGGCAAAGCTCGCCAGCGAACATAGAATTTTAAGGGTGCTTGAAATCATTTCAAGCATAGAAAATTCGCTTAGGTTTTCAACTCAACCACGTTCCATTTTAGAAACGGCACTCATAAAGGCGTCAATGCCTGAAATCGATTATAATATCGATGCGTTAATTTCAAGGATTGACAGTTTAGAAAAAGAACTTGGCGAAATTAAAAAAGCGGGTGTAAAAGTTATAGAAAAAACGGTAACGGTAGAAAAACCCGTTATAGTTGAAAAGCCTGTTGTTGAAAAAGTGGTAGCGGAAGAAAAACCAGTTAAAAAATCAGTTCAAGAAGATGATGATTTTTACAGCTTTATTCCTGAACCGCCACCAGTAGAAGAAGATTATGAAATTATAGGCTTACCTGTAACCCCTAAAAAGGCGGAAGTTATCGAGCCTAAAAAGGTGGAAGTTGAGCCTAAACAACCGCAAAAAATAGACGTGCAAAAGTTTGAAGAAGTAAAAGACGTTATCGTTGATAATGCTTTTTCAAAACCCGTTTCATCGCCTAAACCTAATGCTGATGGTAAAAGGGTTTGGGGTACGGTTGTAAGGAAGTTACGCACAATGCCGGGTAAAACTATTTTGTGGGTTGCATGCCAAGAAATGCAAGCCGAACTTGTAGGAAACGAACTTTGTTTAATCGTTGACGGCGAGTCTGAAAAAAATCTTTTGAATAAAGATGGTAACTTGGATGTTATTCAATCACTTGTAAGCGAAATGTCGCCTTATAGCGTGGTTATTAAAGAAAAAAGTAAAGTAACAAGTAGTGTTCCTGTAGAAGACCAATTAAAAGCCTTCTTTGGTGACACTTTCAAAACTAAACAGTAAAGGAGATTATTATGGCAGGATTTAGAGGTGGCTACGGCGGTGGTTTCGGCGGTGGCTTTGGTGGTGGAAACCAAATGCAACAACTTATGAAACAAGCACAAAAAATGCAACAAGATATGCAAAAGGCACAAGAAGAACTTGAAAATGCTGAAATTATCGGTTCAGCAGGTAGCGGTATGGTAACCGTTACTATGAACGGTAAAAAGGAAATTTCAGCAGTTTCAATCAATCCGGACGTTGTTGACGTTGACGATATCGAAATGCTTGAAGACCTTATCGTTGCCGCGTTAAACGACGGTTATGCTAAAGCAGAAAAATTATCTAAAGACAAATTAGGTCCTTTAGGTGGCGGTGCAGGATTATTCTAAAATGGGAATTTTTATTGAACCTATAGGTAAACTTATCAACGCGTTTACAAAACTTCCCGGCGTAGGTACGAAAACGGCGCAACGCTTTGCTTACGAGGTTATTAATATGACCGAAGAAGAGGCTATCGCTTTTGCCGAAACTATTGCCGACTGTAAAAAGAAGATTCACTTTTGTAAAATTTGCGGAAATTATACCGATAAAGAAGTTTGCGATATTTGCTCTACAAGGCAAACGGACTTAATTTGCGTTGTAAAAGAGCCTAAAGATATTATCGCTATTGAAAAGATGCACGAGTTTAAAGGGGTGTATCACGTTTTGCACGGCACTTTAAAGCCAACCGACAACGTTGGACCTAAAGATATTGCTATCGATAGTTTAAAAGAACGCATTTTAAATAGCAACGTTAAAGAAGTTATAATTGCAACTAACCCCGATTACGACGGTGAAATTACCGCAATGTACATTTCAACTATCGTAAAACCTATGGGTGTAAAAGTTACAAGGCTTGCACACGGTATGCCTATTGGTAGCGATATTGAATACACCGATGAAATTACCTTAATGCGTGCTTTTGCCGACAGGAAGGAATTATAATGCTTGAAAGATTAGATAAAGTTTTTTCTTCGTGTGGAATTTCAACAAGGTCAGAGTGTCAAACCCTTATCAAAAGGGGCAAGGTGGCGGTAAATGGTGAAAGGGTAAAAAGCCCTTCGCAAAAAGTTGACGTCAATGCTGATGAAATCACTTTAAACGGCGAAAAACTTACACTTAAAAAGTTTGTTTATATAATGTTAAACAAACCGCTTGGCGTAGTTAGTAGTACCGATGAAGGCGGGCAAACAACCGTTATTGATATTATACCTGATGAAATGAAACGTGACGGGTTATTCCCTTGTGGCAGACTTGATAAAGACACGCTTGGTCTTGTTATTTTAACTAACGACGGGCAGTCTGCACATAGGCGATTAGCACCCAAAACCCACGCGGAAAAAGAATATGTCTTTAAAACTGCGGAAGTTGTAACCGATGAAGATATTATTAAAATTGAAAAAGGCATAACCTTAAAAGATGGTTACACCACTATGCCTTGCAAGGTAAAAATGACCACCGAAACTGAAGGTGTTATTACCTTAGTAGAAGGCAAATATCACGAAATTAAAAGAATTTTTGGCAGTTTAGGTAATAAAATTACCTACCTTAAAAGAATTTCTTTTGCGGGTATCTATTTAGACGAAAATTTAAAAGACGGAGATTGCAGATATCTAACCCCCGAAGAAGAAATATTATTTACAAAATAAAAAACGCGTTTCCTTAAATGGAAAACGCGTTTTTGTTATTCACAAACGATAATTTCAGGTAATTGTTCTTGTTTTAAAGAAACTTGGCTTGTAAATTCTTTATCGGTAATTAAAACGTCTACGTTTTTAAGGGAACAAAGTTTAAAGGTCGTTGCAAAACCGAATTTAGAACTGTCGCATAAAAGAACCGATTGTTTAGAATTTTTTATCATAATTCTTCTAATTTCGTTTTCTTCATCAGAAATATCGTAGCAGTTGCCGTTTTTATCAATGCACATTGCCGAGAAAAGGCAAAGGTCGGCGTGGATTTTATCAATGAAGTTTGCCGCATTTAAACCAACGAGTGCCGAAGAGTTTTCGTGGCAAACCTTTCCGCCTGTAGAATATGCGTTAATGTGCATGCCTGCAAGGGTAGAAAGGGTATCAACCCCGTTTGTTATAACAGTTAAATTGTTAAACTCTGCCAAATATTGCGCAACGTAGTGTGCGGAAGTAGATGCGTCTAAAAATATGGTAAAACCGTCTTTTATAAGTTTTAACGCCTCAAAGGTAATTTTCTTTTTTTCCGTACTGTTTTCCGTTTTGCGAATATCAAAAGCAGGCATAAAGTGTTTTGAATCGTTTAAAAAAGCCTTTCCGTAAGAGCGGGTTACAATACCGGCATCTTGCAAAATAGTTAACTTTCTTCTAATAGTAGATTCGCTAACGTATAAAGTTTTAGAAATTTCTTCTACCGAAAGTGGAGATTTTTCTTTTAATAAATTGATAATAAGTGTGTTTAAATTTTTATTCATATTACTATTTTATCACATATTAAAGGTTTTTTCAATAGTTAATGGGTTAAAATCTTTGCTTTAATTTAAAAAAGGTAGTAAAATATAAATATGAAAAGTTTTATAGCAGATAAACAAATAAAACTTAATAAATTTTTACTTGATAGTTATAACGGCGATTTATCTTATTCCGTTTTGCAAAAACTTTTAAGAAATAAAGATATAAAAGTTAACGGTAAACGACTTTCTAAAGACGTAATGTTAAACGCAGGGGATAAAATTGACGTTTACTATGACGGCGCTAAAAAACAACTTGAATTAAAAGTGCTGTTTAACGAGTGTGGCGTACTTGCGGTTGATAAGCCTTGCGGTATTACTTCTATCGATTTTGAAAGGCAAGTAAAAGCCGTTTACGAAAGTGCTGTTTTAGTGCATAGGCTTGATAGAAACACTTCGGGAATTTTACTTTTTGCACTTGATAACACGGCGGAAGAAGAATTGCTAAAATCCTTTAAAAACCGTTCTATAAGTAAGTTTTATACCGCTGAAGTGTACGGCAACGTCAAAAAAGATAGCGAAGTTTTAACGGCGTATTTAGTAAAGGATAGCGAGAGTAGTTTAGTTAAAATTTACGATACTGAAGTAAAGGGTAGCGAACTTATAAAAACGGGCTACAACGTTGTTGAAAGAAGGGAAAACTCAACCCTTTTAACCGTAGAACTTTTTACGGGTAAAACGCATCAAATAAGGGCGCATTTAGCACATATCGGGCACTTTATTATCGGTGACGGAAAGTACGGTAAAAACACAATAAACGAAACTTTTAAGGCAAAAACTCAACGCCTTACCGCATCAAAAGTAATATTTAACTTTGAAAAAGATAGCTCACTTTACAATTTAAACGGCAAAACCATTGAACTAGATAGAAAACCATTTTAAAAAGCACGGAATCCCCGTGCTTTTGTTAATTTCCAAAAAATACTTGAAAAATGTCTTTTAGTGTGATATAATGTAAAAGCCAAACTAACTTAATAAATGCAAAAATAGGTGTAATTTTTCCTTTTTTATGGGATAATTATGTCTTTTTTCTCCACAATAGTATTGTTGAATTTGATAAAATGCGGATTCTTTTTGTACTATTGTGGTTACACCATTTTGCACAAAGTTAGTTTGGCGACTATTGGGGTCTGCGTTTTTGTGCGCTTACTTCGGTAGGCGCACTTTTATTTTTTGGAGGGTTTTTATGGAAACAATTAGTGAAAATGTCATAGTTAAAAACGTGACTAAGCAATGCCTTGAGGCAAAAAGAAAGCAAAGAAAAATAGGATTAGTAATCAACTTTATTGAAGGGGCTTTTCTTTTACTTGCGGCTCTTTTGCCATTTGCAAGTATTGGTAATTACGACCTTGAAAATAGCTATTTGCTTGTATTTAATTATTTGCGTAATTTTATGAATAAAGAAAGTACAAGCATTTCGTATTTGTTGTATTTTGTTATTTTTTCAGGTTTTCTCATTTTTATTGGCGTTTCAAATATCTTTTCCTTCATTTCAAATTTGGTTAAAAAAGAAGAAGTGTCTAAGGAGCAGTTTTATATTAACGAAAAAGACGAAAAAATTGTTATTTCTTTCAGTTTTATATTAGGTAAAATAATTTTCGCTGTTATTTTATTATGTATTGCAGGTGTTTTATTATCAATCAATAATGCCAAATTAAACGTTTATGGTTTTACTTCGCGTTCAAATTTGATTATAATAATTTATTTTGTTATGCGAATTATATCTCATATTACATATGATTATCAAACTTTTAAGTATGATGAAAAATGCGCTAATACTGAAGAAGAAGTAATTTTGCGTGCAAATAAGAAAAAAGTAGATAAGAATGAAAAAATTGAAAAAGATGAAAATGATAGTGGCGCTAAACGAAACAAAGTTGTTACATATGCTTTATTTCCAGTTTTTATTCTTTTTATTTGTGTAGTTGTTGCTTTGACTGGGGCTTTTACTTATTACCATACTATGTATAATGGCTACACCTATATGGGTAAGGATACGGTTGCTGGCTGGGTACTTTCACCAGATGATTCTGGGTTATTAAGATTTGACCAAAAATTAGATGAACATGCAATTAAGACTGTTAAAAGAAATGGTTATGGCTGTAAGTGTATTTCATTTGAAAATGGTAACAATAGTCAAAAATTTGTTTTTTATGGGGATTCTTACGATTTTGCCTATGCAAAAATAGATGAATTAGAAAAGGAAATATTGACGTTATGGCCTGAAGATTTAACTGAAGAAGAATTTGAAAAATATACTGCAAAAATCAAAGCAATGGAAGAAGCTATATCGGCATTAAAAGAAAATATTTATCCATACGAATTCGTTAAGTTTGAAAAAGGCTTTATGACGGATTTAGGATATAACGCAACGGGAAGAGATGAAGTAAAATGGGGTGTTAAGCAAGGTGGTATAAAATCACTAATGTTCCATGAACGCGTCACATTAACTGATAGGTATTGCAAAAATGAAAAATCAATGGATAGTTTTGCAGTTGGTACAGACTTTAATAAAGAATTGATTGTTGCAAGGGTTAGATATGCTGATGGAAGTGTTAGAATTTCTAAAATAAAACCTTTAAACGCAGAAGAATTAAATAACGCGTCAGCAGGTGTTCATTTATTAAAATGGGCAGATAGTTGGGGAGAATATCAAGTAGAAATAACTTTATATTAATGAAAAAAGGATAACGAATTTTCGTTATCCTTTTTTGTTATTTTACTATAAGTTCTTCGTGAGGGTTAGGGTTTACGATAATCGTTTTATAGTCGGTGTAAAAAACGCTACCTGGTTTTGCTTTAGGCGGTTTTTTAACGTGTTTTTTAAAGGTGTAGTCAACTTCAATTTTACTGCCGTTTTTTGCCTCGCTGTGCGATGCGCAAATCTCCGCGCAGGTTAAAATTACCGTATCGGGAACTTCTTTGCCTTTAGTTTCTATCATTACAAATGACGAGTGATAGTTTTTGGTGTGTAACCAAACGTCAAGCCTTTCTGCACTTTCAAGTATTTCGTCGTTTTGAAGGTTGTTTTTGCCCATTTTAACCTTAAAACTATCAACGTTATACAAAGTATAACCATTGTGTTTTTTAACTTGTTTTTTGCGTTTTTTAGGCTCGCTATCACGCATTAAACCCGCCAAAATAAGTTCGTCCTCAACGTCTTTAAAATCGGTAATTTTGCTTGCAAGTTCAACTTCGGCTTTAATGCTGTTAAAATAGTTAAGTTCGACTAAAACTTCTTGTTTTTGTTCAAGCGAAACGCTGTAAGAACGTTTTACTTTAGCATATTTTTTGTAATATTTTTGTGAGTTTTCGTTAGGGGTAAGGGTAATATCTAACGGAATATCAATATACGTTTCAGTTTCTTCGTAGTAGTTTAAAACCCTTGCTTTATCTTGACCTTTTTTTATTGCGTAAAGGTTTGCCGTTATAAGTTCGCCGTAAAGTTTATACTTGTCGGCATTTTTAAATTCACGTTCTCTTTCTTCACACAAAAACAACTTTTTTTCTTCCTTTTTTATCTTGGAGTTAATCTTGGATAAAAGGGAATTTTTAATATTTAAAAAGTCCGTTTCCTTTAAAATTTCATCATAAAATTGTTGCTCTATAGTTATTAAAGAAGTGCCGTAATATCTATCGCCTTCAAGGTGAAGGTAGTCGGTAGCAAAAACGTCTTTAAAGTTTTTGCAGGTAATTATTACGGGGTTTATATCTTCAGATATAAAATCTTCAATAACCTTATAGGCGATATTAGAATCAAACGGATTTCCGTTTAATTTTTGTGTGATTCTATAGGCAAGTTCCGTTGCAGTAACGGGCGCAAAATAACTAAAGTTAGATAAAATGAATTTATCTAAATTTTCGCCCGAAAATTCCCTTAAAATTTCTATTGATTTTTCTTTGTTTAAAATATCGCACTTGCCTTGTGATTTGGGCGGGTTATATATGCTACCCGTCATAATAATGCGCTTGCCGTCAAGTGTTTGAGGGGTAGATTTAAGAGAGCCAAGTATTACGCCGTTTTGCGTTAAAAATACGTTAGAGTATTTGCCCATAATTTCAACGAAAAGCACGTACTCGTTATTTTCTTTAAAATCGTTTTCATTTTTAACGGTTATTGAAACTACACGGTCACAAGGGAGTGTGTCAATACTTGAAATTTCCCCGCCCAAAAGGTACTTTCTAAGTAGCATGCAAAAATTAGGCGCGGTGAGTGGGGATTGCTTTTCTAAAGTAGTAAGCCCTATACGGCAATATTTTGCCGATGCCGACAATATTAAGTTAAAAACCTTGCCGTTGTATAAAGTAAAAATAACTTCATCGTCACACGGTTCAATTACCCTGTTGATTTTTGCGCCGATAAGCGCCCCTTTTAACTCGTTAACGGTTTTGGTAATAGTGTACAAATCTTGCATAATAGTATAATTATATATTTTTATTTAACTTTTGTAAATTAAATTACAAATAAAGGTGTTAAAAACTTTACAATAACTATTTTCTTTGCTAAAATAATATGAGATTTAAAAAGTATAGGAGAGTTAACTTATGAAATATACTGTAGAAACTGCTGAAAAAAGCACGGTAAAAATTAAAATCACTTTAACTGCTAAAGAATGGGCAGATGCTCAAACTGATGCATACAACAAAACTAAAGGCAGATATTCTGTACCTGGTTTTAGAAAAGGTAAAGTTCCTAAACACATCGTTGAACAATACTATGGCGCTGGCGTATTCTTTGATGAAGCAATCAATCAATCTTTCCCTAAATACTATTTTGATATTTTAGATAAAGAACCAACTATCGAAGCAATTGACCGTCCTGAACTTGATATTGAAAAGGTAAGCGAAAAGGGTATTACTTACATTGCAATCGTTCCTGTTAAACCAGAAGTAAAACTTGGCGAATACAAGGGTATAAAGTTTGATAAGATTGAGTATAATGTAACTGATAAAGACGTTGAAGAAGAACTTGACAGACTTGTTAAGAGAAATGCAAGAGAAATCGAAGTGACTGATAGACCTTGTCAAAAAGGCGATATCACTATCATTGACTACTCTGGTTCAATCGACGGCGTTAAGTTTGACGGCGGTACTGCTGAAAAACAAACTTTAGAACTTGGTGCAGGCAGATTTATCCCTGGCTTTGAAGAACAAGTTGAAGGTATGAAAATAGGCGAAGAAAAAGACATTACCGTTAAATTCCCTGAAGACTATCACGCAGAAGACCTTAAGGGCAAAGATGCCGTTTTCGCTATTAAACTTCACGAAATCAAGGCTAAAGAATTACCTGAAGTTAACGATGAGTTTATTAAAGAAGCAGCAGGCGAAGAATCTTTAGAAGCATACAAAGCTGCTACTAAAAAGAAACTTCAAGAAGCAAACGATAGAAAGGCTAAAGCTGAAACTGAAGATAAAATCGTAAAAGCTATCGCTGAAAAGAGTGAAGTTGAAATTCCTAAGGCCCTTATCGACAATCAAATTGAAAACGATATTAAGGAAATGGAATACAGAATGAAATATCAAGGTTTAGATATGCAAACCTACCTTAAACTCACTAACCAAACTATGGACGATTTCAAAAAGAGCAGGGAAGGTCAAGCTACTGAACAAATTAAAATTCAACTTGTATTAGATAAAATCATCAAAGAAGAAAATATTAAAGCAACGGCTGAAGAAATCGATGCTAAAATTGCTGAACAAGCAATCGCTTACGGTAAAGACGTTGAAGAATTCAAAAAATCACTTAACGAACGTCAACTTTCTTACTTTGAAAACAACGTTGAAATCGAAAAAGTTCTTGAATTCTTAACAACAAATAACGTTATAGACTAATTAGTATAAGGAGCATATTTATGGCTTTAATCCCTATGGTCGTAGAACAAACTAATAAAGGTGAACGTTCTTACGATATTTATTCTCGTCTTTTAGAGGATAGAATTATTATGTTATCGGGTGAAATTGACGATGCTACGGCTAATACTGTTGTGGCACAGCTCATTTATCTTGAAGGTAAAGACCCTGAAAAAGATATTTATCTTTATATTAACAGCCCAGGCGGTTCTGTTACCGCTGGTCTTGCCATTTACGATACTATGAATTACGTTAAGTGTGACGTATCTACAATTTGTATCGGTATGGCTGCAAGTATGGGTGCATTTTTGCTTTCAAGCGGTAAAAAGGGTAAAAGATTTTCCCTTCCTAACAGCGAAATTATGATTCATCAACCGCTTGGTGGCGCACAAGGTCAAGCAAGTGATATTAAAATTCAAGCCGACCATATTTTAAAGATAAAAGAAAAACTTAATAGAATTTTATCTGAAAATACCGGTAAGGCTATCGAGCAAGTTGAAAAGGATACCGATAGGGATAACTATTTATCGGCAGAAGACGCTCTTTCTTACGGTTTAATAGATAAAATCTACTACAATAGATAAATGCAATTCAATATATTGCCATAATAGAAAAACATTGCCACACGTTTGCTGTGGCAATATTATTCATATAAGGAGCATAATGACAGAAAAACAACAAAACAACGGTTTATATTGCGCTTTTTGCGGTAAACCTAAGGAAATGGCTAAAAAATTAGTTGCAGGCCCTAACGGTTTATACATTTGCGATGAGTGTTTAGAACTTTGCAATATGATAATTCAAGAGGAAGAATCTTCTTTTGACAGCGGGGATTTTGAACTTAAAAAACCAAAGGAAATAAAAGAAGAGCTTGACAAGTTTATCGTAGGGCAAGACGGCGCAAAAAAAGTTTTATCCGTTGCAGTTTACAACCACTATAAAAGAATAAACGCTAAACTTCAAGGAAAGTTAGATGGTGACGATACCGAGATAGAAAAAAGTAATATATTACTTTTAGGTCCTACGGGTTCGGGTAAAACCTTGCTTGCAAGAACTTTAGCAAGAATTTTAAACGTTCCGTTTGCGGTAGCTGATGCAACCACTTTAACCGAAGCAGGTTACGTTGGTGAAGACGTTGAAAATATCCTTTTAAAACTCATTCAAAACGCTGATTACGATATTGAAAGGGCGCAAAAGGGTATAGTTTATATCGACGAAATAGACAAAATTGCAAGAAAGGGCGAAAACGTTTCAATAACTCGTGACGTTTCGGGTGAAGGCGTACAACAAGCACTTTTAAAAATTATTGAAAGTACCGTTGCAAGCGTTGCACCACAAGGCGGAAGAAAACACCCTCAACAAGAACTTATTCACATTGACACTACTAATATTTTATTTATTTGCGGTGGCGCTTTCGTGGGACTTGATAAAATTATTGAAAAGCGTAAAGACGTTTCAAGTTTAGGCTTTGGCGGTAGCGTAACTAAAGGCGAAAACTCTGAAAAGTCCGTTCTTCGTGACGTTCAACCACAAGACTTAACAAAATTTGGTTTAATTCCTGAATTTGTTGGTAGGGTGCCAATCACCGTTACCCTTGAGGCGCTTGATGAAAACGCACTTGTAAAAATTATGACGGAACCTAAAAACGCACTCGTTAAACAATACAAAAAACTTATCGGTATGGACGATTGCGAACTTGAAGTTACCGAAGATGCCGTTTTAGAAATTGCAAGGAAAGCAATTTCACTTAAAACGGGCGCAAGGGGACTTAGAACTATCTTTGAAAACTTAATGCTTGACTGTATGTACGATATACCAAGCGTTGAAGGTGTTGAAAAAGTTGTTATCGACGGAGAAGTTGTAAAAGGCAATAAAAAACCCGAACTTATTTCAAAACAAATAGCATAAAAAAGCGGTTGCATTTAAGCAACCGCTTTAATTTTTTATAAAATTTACGCTTTCCAAATTCCGTGTTTATTGCAAAATTCGTAGGCACAAATAACTTCTTCGCCGTCAAGTAAACTAAAAATTGCAACAGGTTTGTCACTTGGGGTAAGGTTTTTAACCTTAATACCTTCAGTAGTTTCTAAAACAATCCATTTAATATAATGGTCTTCTTGCATAGGGTGTTCAACTGAACCAACTACAACCGTTGCAAGTAAATCTTTTACTTCAACTACAGGAAGGTGTTTTTCAACGGCAGCGTCAACTGTGTTAGGTTCAACTTTTTGCATTTTTTCGCCACAACACATAACTGGCACGTTAGAGTTTTCTAAAAAAGTAATAATGTTACCACAATGTTTACAAATAAATAATTCCATAGTAATTCTCCTTGTGTATTTTATTTGTTAGGGTATGGCATTTATGCCAACCCTATTATTTTTGAAGTTCAAAGTCTGATTTTGGGTGTTTGCAGAGAGGACAAGTCCAGTCGCTTGGGAGTTCTTCAAAAGGAATTTTTTCCTTATTGTCATCGTAAATATATCCGCAAATACTGCAAACCCAAACTTTCTTTTTAGTTTCAGCTTTAGGTGCTGACGTCTTTTTAAATACCGATTTATCCATACCGCAAGTAGGGCAGGACCAATCGTTAGGAAGCTTATCAAACGGCGTTGATTCTTTATTTTCATCGTAAACGTGACCGCATAATTGGCAAGCGTAAACGGCTTTATCAGTTGCAACTGCTTGTGGTTTTGGCTTAACGTTTGCAAAGTAGTAAGCGTAAGTCATAGACGGTACGCTTGATAAAACTTGCGCTTCGGTAACGTTTGCAACAAGTAAAATATGCGTGCCTAAATCAAGGGTGGTTTCAACCTTGCAAGATATAAACGCATTAGCGTATTTTGCCGAAATATATTTTAAGCCGTTAGCCGAAACGGGTGAAGGGAATCCGTCAAACTTATCAACCGTTTTACCCGATTGAAAACCAAACCTTGTAAATATTTCAAAAGGGCAATCTTCAGATAAAAGTGAAACGTTAAATACTTTAGTATTTAAAATTTGTGATAAAGTGTAGTTATTTTTGTTAACCGCAATAGAAATTTTATAAGGCTCACTCGTTACTTGAATTGCCGTATTTATAATGCAACCGTTATCCTTGCCGTCGTTAGCGGTTAAAACGAATAAACCGTATGAAAAATTACGGGTAGTTTTATTATCTATCAATAGTTTAATCTCCTTAAGTTGTTTAGATAATTTTAACACACCTTTATTAATAAATCAAGTAGGATTTATAAAAAACACTTGATAATTTACTTAATTTATATTACAATATAAGTCTATTAGGAGAATTATGGAAAATACTAACTTACAAACTGAAAATACAAACTTAATATTTGGTATTCCTGGGATAGCAATGCGTGGCAAAACCGTTTTCCCTAACGTTATAACTAATATAGACGTAGGCAGAACGGCATCTTTAACGGCTATAAACGTAGCAAACTCAAAAGATAAATTAATTTTTGTAGTTTCTCAAAAAGACCAAAACGTTTTAGAGCCAAAGGTAAGCGATTTATACACCGTTGGTACGGTATGTCGTATGGGCAACTTAACTATGGTTAAGCCTACTAACAATTACAGGCTTTCTATTGAAGGTTTATATACCGCAAGAATAATCTCAACTGAAGATAATAAAGATTATTTTTGTTTCAACGTAGAAAAGTTTTACCCAGAACTTCCTAACGATACGGTTGAACTTGAAGGTCTTTTTAGGGCTGCAAAAACGCAATTTAAAGAAACAATCGATTTACTTCCTAACGTAAATACCGAAAGTATGAAAGTTGCTATGGGTATTGATAATGCTATGGCGTTTGTAAACGTTGCGGCTTTTAACATACCCGTTAAAAACAATGAAAAACAACAAATTTTAGAGTGTACTGACTTGGCGCAAAAATACACTCTTTTACTCAATGCTTTGGCTAAAGAAAAACAAATTATAGAGATTGAAAAAACCATCTCGCAAAAGGTTAAAGCCAACGTTGAAAAAAACCAAAAAGAATTTTACCTTCGTGAGCAATTAAAGGCTATTCACGAAGAACTTGGCGATGACGTTAGCGAAATTGAACGCCTTACCGAGCAAGTAAAACAAAAAGGTTTAGATGAAACATCGCTTGAAAAGGTTTTACAAGAATTAAAACGTATGTCAAAAATGGCACCGTCTTCGCCGGACTTTACCGTTTTACGCTCGTATATTGACTGGATTTTAGACGTTCCGTTTACCGAAGAAAGCGTAGATACCGAGGAACTTTCTAAGTGTCAAGAAATTTTAGAAGACGACCACTTTGGTTTAGAAAAGGTAAAGGAAAGAATTATCGAATACCTTGCCGTATTAAAGCTTACAAAATCCCTTAAAGGTCCTATTTTATGTTTAGTAGGCCCTCCTGGTGTTGGTAAAACTTCCGTTGCAAAATCGGTAGCAAGGGCATTAAATCGTAAACTTGTTAGAATGAGTTTAGGTGGCGTTAAGGACGAGGCGGAAATTAGGGGACACCGTAAAACTTATATTGGTGCAATGCCTGGTAGAATTATCTACGGTATGAAAGAGGCGGGTACTATTAACCCCGTATTCTTGCTTGACGAAATTGATAAACTTTCGCAAGACTTAAGGGGTGACCCTGCAAGTGCGCTTTTAGAAGTTTTAGACCCTGAACAAAATACTTCGTTTAGGGATAGATATTTAGAAATTTCTTACGATTTAAGCAAAGTAATGTTTATTACAACCGCTAACAGTATTGATACAATTCCTGCGCCACTTCTTGACCGTATGGAAGTTATCAATATTGCAGGTTATACTGAAGAAGAAAAGGTTCAAATAGCAAAAAGGTATTTAATTCCTAAAAACTTAAAGGCTAACGGGCTTGATAAATCTAACGTTAAATTTACCGATGAGGGAATTAAGGCTATTATTAGAGGTTATACGGGTGAGGCAGGTGTTAGAAAACTTGAACAACTTGTTTCCGCCGTTATAAGAAAAGTTGCAACTAAAGTTGCAGGGGATAGTAGTTATCCTAAACAAACGATTAAAGAAAGTAACGTTTCTGAATATTTAGGTATTGAAAAATATTCTAAAGAATCACAAATTGAAAAGAACCAAGTAGGTTCGGCTACGGGCTTAGCGTGGACTTCTATCGGCGGTGTAACCTTAACTATCGAAGTTGCCGTTATGAAGGGTAAAGGCAACCTTTTACTCACGGGTAAACTTGGCGACGTTATGAAAGAAAGCGCCCAAACCGCTATCAGTTTTATAAGGTCTAATGCTGTTAAGTATAATATTGATAGTTCGATTTTTGAAACGAGTGACGTACACGTTCACGTTCCTGAAGGCGCAACGCCAAAGGACGGTCCAAGCGCGGGTATTACTATTGCAACCGCTTTAATTTCCGCCTTTACAGGCAAAAAAGTTAAGCGCGACGTTGCTATGACGGGCGAAATCACTTTAAGGGGTAACGTTTTAGCGATAGGCGGTCTTAAAGAAAAGGCGCTTGCTGCGTATAGGCTTGGTATTAGAACGATTGTTATACCTAAATCTAACCTTAAAGACTTAGAAGAAATTCCAAGCGAAATAGTTAAAGATATCAAGTTTATCGGCGCCCAAAACATCGCGGAAGTATTTGAAACGGCTTTGGAGAAATAATTATGATAATAAAAAATGCAACTTTTATAACGTCGGCTGCAAGTAAAAAAGGTTTTATCGTTCCCGATAAGCCTATGATTGCCATTTGTGGAAAATCAAACGTAGGTAAAAGTTCGCTTATCAATGCTTTAGCAAATAAAAAAGGCTTAGCAAGAACGTCAGTTACCCCGGGTAGAACAAGGCTTGTTAACTACTTTGATTTTGGCGAGTTCGTGCTTGCCGATTTACCGGGCTACGGCTTTGCTAAAGTTTCTAAATCGGAAAAGGAAAAGTGGTCGAGTTTACTTGAAGACTTTTTTTCTTATCAATCACTTATAACGCACGTTTTCTCGCTTGTGGATATCCGCCACGACCCAACCCGTGACGACGTTGATATGATTAACTATCTTCACCACTATGCAGTTCCGTTTACCGTTGTAGCAACAAAGGCGGATAAAATCGGCAAAACAAGAATCCACGATAGACTTAAATCAATAGGTAACTTTTTAGCCATCGGTAAAGATAGCATTATTGCAACTTCAGCCGACAGCGGTTACGGTAAAGATAAACTTCTTGGTAAGATTGAAGACGTTTTAAGCGTGTATAACGACGAGTTTTTAAATACGCCTGAAGAAGAAACCGAAGAACAAGGGGACTAATTATGAAATATTGCGTAACAACTTACAGTTTTTCTAAATATATCAACCAAACAAAGTGCGATTACTTTAAAATTTGCGACCTTACTAAAGAAATGGGTTTTGACGGTATTGAATTTATTGACCTTGATAGGTGGGATAAAGAATTAGACAAAGAAAAAACTGCTAAAGAAATTCGTGAGTATTGCGATAAAATTGGGCTTGAAATTGTTTCTTACACCATTAGTGCCGACTTTTTGAATAGAGAAAACGAAGTTGAAAGGGTTAAATCGTGCGTTGATATTGCTGAAATTTTGGGCGCTAAAGTTATGCGTCACGACGTTACTTACGCCCTTAAACAAGAACCCCTTTACACCTATAAAAATGCTATTAAAGAAATGGCGCCAAGAATTAGGGAAGTTACTGAATACGCGTTTAATAAAGGTATAAAAACTTGCTCTGAAAACCACGGTTATATCTTCCAAGCACCTGAAAGGGTAGAAGAACTTATTTTAGAAGTAAACCATAAAAACTACGGCTGGCTTTGTGACTTTGGCAACTTCCTTTGTGCCGACTGCGACCCTATAAAATCGGTTGCAATCGCCGCACCTTACACCGTGCACGCACACGCTAAAGATTTTTTATTTAGAAGTGGCAATCTTCCTAAAGTTCCTGGCTTTGAACTTTTAACAAACGGCGGTAATTATATCCGTGGAACAATTGTCGGTCACGGCGTAGTACCCGTTAAAGCCTGCGTAAACGCCCTTAAAAAGGTAGGCTACGACAACTATATTTCAGTAGAATTCGAAGGTTTAGAAGATAATTTGGACGCGATTAGGCTTGGCTTAGAATTTTTAAAGAGCATATAAACGGCTTATTTACGGCGTTATGCTGCGTTACTGTAAAGTTTATTGACCCCGATAACCAACAAGGTTAATCGTGTCCACCCAAACTCGTTTTTACGCTTTTTTTAACGATATTTTTTGCTAAAGCAAAAAGTTATATGCAAAACAAGTTTTGCACGATATGCAAGATAAATCTTGCACGATATCATTTTTACAATGCGTAAAAATGGTTGTGGTTGATTTTTATATTAAAACTAAATCCACACTTATTACCTATTCACTTTACTTCTTACTTCAAAAAGGCTCCACTGTGTAAGGGGAGCTGTCAACAAAGTTGACTGAAGGGTTGTAAATTATTTGATAAATAAAATCCACAACTATTACTTCTTACCTAAAACGGTACGTCGGGGACGCCGTACCCTACGATATTATATATAAAACAAAATCCGCAACTCATAAACGTAGTTTATGAATATCGTGCAAAACTTGTTTTGCATATCGTCACGAGCGAAGCGAAGTGATATAACGCAATCGCAGATTGCATATAACTAAAAAAGTACCAACAAAGTTGGTACTTTTATTTTTTTATTTTCTTTCGGGTAAAATTGGCTTGTCGCCGTACATTTTTACGTAGGTTTTTACAAGTGACATTGATGCGCTTTTTGACGGCAACGCCGTAGAACGATAGTCAAACGCCATAGTAAAATCTTTTAAGTCTTCGCCTAAATTTTTAAGGCTTTCGCGTTGTTTTTGATAGATTATATCAATAAATTCTTGCGCGTGTTTGCCTGCTTTTTTGCTGTTTTCTACAAGCCTGATAAAGTGTGGAAAACAAAAACCTTTAACGGTAAGCATTGCTTTTCTAAACTTTTCATCATCGCCGTAAAGCCTTGCAACCGTTTCAAAGTAGCGCGACATATTAAACTCTATCTTTCTACAAATAATACAGTCAGTAGTGTCTTTGCGTAAACTTTCGGCTACTTTTACCGCTTTTTTCACGTCAGGGGTGGACTTTATAAGTTTTTCCATTGTCATAAGCCTTGTTGATGCTTGAAGGGCAAGCGGAAGTTTGCCTCTACCTGAATACAAAACGTCATAGTGCTTAGCGCAAAAACCGTATTTATTAACTTTTTCTCTTTCAGCGTCTTCCATAGCAGCCTCGGAAAGATAACTGTCGCAAATATCACACTCGGTTTTTTGGTGGATTTTACACATAGGGCACTCACACTCGCCATTGAAGTTACGCCAAATATACATTGTTGAAATATTGTATGCCATAAACTTATTTTAGCATAATCTTATAATTTTTGCAAATAAATTTTATCATTGACTTTAAACAATAAGTATAGTATACTATAAGTTAAGATATAATAATGGGGGTTTTTATGCAAAACCAAACTTGTAAAAGGGTTAAAAGTTTATCTGGTAGTAGGGGTGTAACCTTTGCCTTTTTAATAATTATCGGGCTTATTCAAGCGGTGCTTACGGTACTTTTTGCGCTTGCCGTTAAAAACTTAATCAATGCGGCGGAATACGCTAAGGGTAGTGAAGTTATCGTAACTTCCGCTATTCATCTTGCCGTTTGCGTTACTTTGATATTTATATTTTCGGTAATATATAGGATATTACTTGCTAAATGCCAAACTAACGTTGAAACGAATATTAAAAAATCCGTTATTAAAAAATTTATAAGTGGGGATTTTGCAAGCGTCAATAAAATTCATAGTGGTGACTTGATTTCAAGGCTTACTGGCGATGCTAATACTGTGTCTACAGTACACGTAGGGTTGATTCCAAGCCTTGTTGCAACGGTATCACAACTTCTTGCTATAATTATTGCCCTTTACCTTTTACAGCCGTTATTTACTCTTTTGATTGTGTGCGCTGGAGTAGTGGTATTTTTAATTACCTATTTTATTCGTAAAATTACTGCTAAACTTCATAAAAAAGTCCGCGTTAAAGAAGGCGAAGTAAACAATATTTTCAGCGAAACTTCGCAAAATGCTATAGTTGTTAAATCTTTTAATGCGGAAGATAGCGTTACTAATAAAATTAATACCCACCTTAACGGCTTAAAGAAATTTAAACTTAATCAAAGATATTTCAACGCGTCGGTAACTTCGCTTACAGGACTACTTTTTACGGCTTTTTATGCGGTTACTGTTATCTATGGCGGTATTGCCATAATAAACGGCAACGAAGGTATGGATTTTGGTGTTATCGTTGCTATGTTGCAACTTATCTTACAAATCCGCACTCCACTCGGTTCCATCAGCAGTTACGTTACCGCTTATACGGAAATGTCCGTTTCACTTGATAGGCTTTATGAGATTGTTCCTGAAAACGACGTAACACCAAAAACTGAAATTGAAAAAGACAAGTTTGAAAAACTTGAGTTTAACGGTGTTAGTTTTGGTTATGGAGATGATTTAATTATTAAAGATTCTTCGTTTGCTATAAACAAAGGGGATAAGGTTTTAATTAAAGGGCCTTCGGGTATTGGTAAAAGCACCCTTGTTAAATTGCTTTTAGGCTTGTATTTGCCAAGTCAAGGGGAAGTTACAGTTACTGCGGATAGTGAACTTTTAACTTATAATGCTAAGGGTGTATTTTCCTTCCTTCCGCAAGGCAATACTTTATTTTCCGGCAGTATAAAAAGTAACCTTACCTTTGCTAACGATAAGGCTACAAATGAAGATATAGAAAATGCACTTAAAATTGCGTGCGTTAACGATTTTATTTTAGACCTTCCAAACGGACTTGATACCGTTATCGGCGAAAGGGGTGTAAACCTTTCCGAAGGTCAAGCGCAACGAATTAGTTTGGCGCGTAGTATTTTAGCAAAAACCCCAGTAATAGTATTAGATGAGTTTACAAGTGCTCTTGACAGCCAAACGGAAGGTCAAGTGGTTAACAACTTGTCCACTCTTGAAGGGGTTACTTTGGTTATCGTTTCACACAAAACTGAAGCCCAAAAAATTTGCAATAAAGTTATTACTATAGCGGGTGGTAATATCGCTATAGAATAATTATTTGCGTCTGTTTGCGGTAAATAGCGCAGTAGTAACAAAGCCTAAATTTCCGCCGATAAATAAACCGATAATAATACCAATAAAAATTTTCATAATAGGATTTTTGACTGTTTTTTATTTTATTATACTCAGTTTTATATCGCGATGGTTAAACTATTTAATTGCGTATTCATACAATATAGTATGTCTTACCCAACTATTGCTGAAATTTCGCTAAACAAACTTAAAAACAATGCCTTAAAGGTTAAAAAATTGCTTGGCCGTAAAACAAAGTTTTACGCAGTAGTTAAATCTAATGCCTACGGGCACGGTATAGTTGAAGTTTCTAACGCACTTTATCAGATTGCTGACGGTTTTTGCGTTTCACTTTTATCAGAGGCTCTAAAATTAAGAATATCTGGAATTGATAAAGATATTTTAATGCTAACGCCACCTTTTAAGGAAACGGCAATCGATTTAGTAAGGTACGATATAACTACGGCTGTTAGCAGTTTAGATGAAATTAAACTGATAGAAAATTCCGCAATTTCCTTAAACAAAATTGCTAAAGTTCAACTTGCTATCAATACGGGTATGAATAGGCTTGGGTTTAGTGATAAAAAGTCTATTTTAACTGTGTTAAACCACCTAAAAAATAGTAAAAATTTAACTTTAACGGGTGCTTTTTCACATTTTGGAAACGTATTAAATAAAAATTATACCGAAAGGCAATTTGTAAAGTTTACAAGCCTCTTAAAAATAATAAAACAATACTATCCTAAAATAGATGTCCATATATCTTCAAGCGGTGGGGTGTTGCTTGGTAAAAAATATCACCTTAACGCGTGTAGGGTTGGGCTACTTCTTTACGGATACAAGCCTTTTAAAACGGATAAAATTAGCGTAGAGCCAATAATGAAAGTTTACGCTAAACGAATTTTGGTAAGAAAAAATTTAAAAGGTAAAAATTTAATGTACGGGGATACCACTTCGCCGTATGAAAGGGCTACTATTTTAAGGCTTGGCTATGCAGACGGGGTGTTAAGAAGGGGTTTAAACGATACTATAAACAATTTATGTATGGATATTTCGGCAATAAAAGGTTGCAAAAGGGAAGATTTAATTCCCGTAATGACTGATGCTGAAATGTTATCAAAAAAATGGAAAACTATTCCGTACGAAGTCTTGGTAAATATAACCACTCGTGCGGAGATGAGATATAAAGATTAACTATGAGAATTATTGCAGGTAAAAACAAAGGTAAAAAACTTAAAAGTTTTGAAGGGGACGCTATAAGGCCTACTTCCGATAGGGCAAGAGAATCACTTTTTAATATCTTAGCGCCCAAACTTTTAGGGTGTGATTTTTTAGATTTATGCTGTGGCACGGGTGCGGTTGGTATAGAGGCTATTTCGCGTAGCGCAAGTTCCGTTACCTTTGTTGATTGTAGTAAGGAAAGCGCCAAAATAGCCGAGTTTAATTTAAAATCTATCGGCAATGGTACGCGCGTTAATATTTGCGATGCAAGTAGGTTTGTAAATCAAACTTACCAAAGGTTCGATATAATATTCTTTGACCCGCCTTACGCTTTTTTAGGTTTTGAAGATATTATGAAAACTGTTAAGGAAAGAAATCTTTTAAAAGATGGGGGACTTTTTATTTACGAGCATAAAGCGGACAAGCCAAGCGTAGAAATAAAAGGGTTCCTTTTAAAAGACAGTAGAAAATACGGTATAGCAGTATTTGATTTTTACGTGGAGAGTGAATTATGAAAGTAGGTGTATTTGCAGGGACTTTCGACCCGATAACTAAAGGGCACGAACAAGTTATTGAAAAATCGGTTGGTCTTTTTGATAAGCTTGTGGTTGCACTTTGCATAAATCCTGAAAAACATACGTTGTATTCGATTGAAACAAGACTTGAAATGCTTAATGCCGTTTGCAGTCACTATGAAAACGTTGAGGTCGTTTACCACGAGGGTATGCTCGTTGACCTTTTAAAGCAAAAGGGTAGTGTTTATAGTGTAAGAGGGGTTAGAAACAATACCGATTACGAATACGAAAACAATATGCATTTTGTAAACAAAAATCTTTATCCAGATATCATTACAATTTATCTTCCTTGTGATGAAGAGTTTTTAGAAATTAGTTCTACCGCCGTTAGAAACGCTATAAAAAACGGCGAAGATTTAGATAAGTATTTATCAAGCGAAGTTATTTCCATCATAAAGCAAAATTAAAAAACGAATAAAGAAGTGTAAAGGTTATAATTGTTTGAATTATTTTACCCTTTATAAAAAACCAACTTCTAACTTGTGCTTTTTGTAAAAAGGCAAGTGATTGCATGATAATAGAAATTCCGCCAAAGGAAATCAAAGAGCCTGATAGTGAGATAGTTAGCGGGGATTGTGTAAGTAACGATAACTCTTTACACCCCCTTGTGCACTCGATTAATCCTACGGTAAAGGCACGCGAAATTTCTTTGTTTCCGCCAAGTAGTTTAAAAATTTTATCAAAGATAAATTCAAGGGGTAACAGTAGATTGTTATTTAGTGCTACGTCGGTAAACACGTAAAAAATACTTATAAATCCACCTACTACAAGTGAAGATATAACGCTATTGTATACCATTTCGTATAAAGAATTATCCGTGTTGTTGATAATAGTGAAATTATTATTTTCAGTAGTGTTGCCGTGATTTCTAAAGATTATCCCAACTAAAATTGCCGATAAAACGTGTGCGATATAAATGGTTAAGCCTACAAATTTGCTTTCAAACATACTAATTCCCACAACACCTATTATAAATATAACACCTGAAGTTGATGCTAAAATACTTAGTTTTTCACCTTCATCGCGGGATAGTATATTTTGGCTACGCAAGTCGTAAACTATTCTGCTACCTACTGGGTAGCCTGATAAAATACTCATAACAAATGCGTAAAAGGAAATGCCTTTTTGCCTAAATAGAAATTTGCTTACGGGCGATACTTTTTCGCTTAAATTTAATAGCGTTTCCGTTTTTGTTAACAAGGTGGTTAAAAAGAAAAATGGCAGTAAAGACGGAAGTACTGCAAATATCCATAAATTTAAACCTGCTAAACAACTTTTAGAATAGATATTGGGATTGAGTACTATCGCAATTACAAAAAATAAAAGTACTACAAGTAATAAGTTTTTTTTCAAAAAAATAAATATTTTGCTCACAGTAAAATATAATCAAAATAAAGGTAAAATATGTATACACTTTTCGATACGATAAACAAAGAAAAAAATCAAGAAAATATCCCGCTTGCCGAAAGAATGCGCCCCGAAAATTTAAGGGAATTTTTAGGACAAGTAGAAATTGCTAAGGAGGGCAGTCTTTTAAGGCGTGCCATTATGATGGATAGGCTTGGTAGTTGTATTTTTTACGGTCCACCGGGCACGGGCAAAACAACACTTGCTAACGTTATAGCAAACTCTACAAGTGGGAATTTCGTTAAATTAAACGCAGTAACAAGCGGAGTTTCCGATATTAAAAAGGCGGTGGACGAGGCTTCTAAAAACCTTGAAATGTACGGCAAAAAAACCTATTTGTTACTTGATGAATGCCATAGGTTTAATAAAACACAACAAGACAGTTTACTTCCATCTATTGAAAATGGAACGATTATATTTATAGGTTCAACAACGGAAAATCCATACGTTTCAATGACCCCTGCAATACTTTCTCGCTGTCGTATTTTTGAGTTTAAAAGACTTGAAAAAGAAACGATAAAATCCGCACTTTTAAAAGCCCTTAACGACGAAAAGAAGGGGCTTGGTAAAATTAAAGCGGTGGTAGACGACGATGCAATCGAGCATATTGCCTTTATGTCGTCAGGGGATTTACGAACGGCTTACAACGCACTTGAAATGGCGGTTTTAACAACACCCGTTAATGAAGACGGCGTTTGTCACGTTACGGTTAAAGATGCCGAGCAATCTATTCAAAAAAAGGCTATGGCGGTTGATGAAAACGAATACTATCATATCTTAAGCGCATTTTGTAAAAGTTTAAGGGGTAGTGATAGCGATGCCGCACTTTACTATTGCCAAAGGCTTATAAACGCAGGTTGTGACCCGCTTTTAGTTGCAAGAAGATTGGTCGTTCACTCTGCTGAAGACGTAGGTGTTTCCGACCCGCAAGCGCTAATTATTGCAACAAGTGCGCTTACAGCTCTTCAAAACTTAGGCTTGCCTGAAGGCTTAATTCCTTTAAGCGAGGCGATAATTTACGTGTGCGAAACTACAAAATCCAACTCGGTTATCGATGCTATGCATAAGGCGGGTAAGGCTGTTGAAGAATTTTGTGACGAGCCTATCCCACCACATCTTATCAATCCGTCCTACTTGTCAAAGGAAGGCAAAGAAAAAAGTGCTGAATACAAATATCCGCATAATTACGGCGGTTACGTAAAACAACAATATCTTCCAAACGGGCTTAAAAATCAAATTTTTTACGAGCCTAAAGATATCGGTTTTGAAAAACAAATCAAAAATTTACGTAAAGAAAAGGGTAAAGATTGATAAAAAGTAAGAATTTTGTAAAAAGCCTTTTAATTTGTAATTAAAAAGCAGTCTTTTAAACTTTTTCTATTGACTTATTTAATTAATTATAGTAAAATATATAAAATAAATAGTGTTATTACGTTACTGATTAATAACGTTGTTTGATTAAAGGAGAGATTATGGAAGGAAAAAAAGAAGTCGAAAAGTCAATATCTTTATCAGAAATTTGGCTTGTCGCAAGGGCTAATATCGTTTGGGTACTTTTAATTGTATTTTTAAGTACTGCTATCGGTGTTGCATACGCGTATTACGTTAAAAAGACTACTTACGTTGCTACTATCGACGTTGTAGTTCAATCGTTAAACGATACTAACCTTGATTCTGAAGATAATAAATTTACACTTACAACTGCTTATCAATTTTCAGCAATGTTGGCAAAAGACTATGAGCCTGTAATGAAAAGCCATGAAATTATTAACCAAGTAAACGAAAAATTACAAGGTAAAAATTACAAGGTGTCTGCAGGTGCGTTATCCTTCAAGTATACTGAAGAATCGCCATACTTTAGCATTAGGTTTACTTATTCTGAACACGGTGGTAACTCATCTATGATTAAGATTGCCGTTGCCGATACTTTAAATGAATACGTTAAAGAATGTGTAAATATCATAAATGCAAACACAAGTGAAAACTACCTTTATTTAGCAAATAACTTAATAGTTACATCATCTGCAAACCAAACTAACGTATCGGTTAGCACGGGAAGACTTACTACTATTTTATTAGCAGCTATCATAGGTCTTATTTTAGCATTCCTTTTAATTCTTTTAATCTACTTTGTTGATGATAGAATTTCTACGCGTGACGATGCTGAAAGAATTACAGGCGTACCTGTTTTAACCTTTATCGACATTAGTCCAAACGCTACTTTAGATACTGTTTACAAAAATAAAGGAGGGGATAAGTAATGTTTTTTAAGAGAAAGAAAAAATCTACTTTTGATACTGAAGTTCCTAAAATTATTGTAGGCAGAAAAGAAGGTAAAAGCGAAAACTATTACAGGCTTAAAGATAACGTTATTTATTATTCAGACGGCGGTAAAAACAAAGTTTTCCAAATAGAATCATCTATTTCTGGTGAAGGTAAGTCAACTGTTGCCGTTAACCTTGCCGTTGCACTTGCAAGAAGTGGCAAAAAGGTTTGCGTTATGGATTTAGACTTCCGTAGACCTAAAATTCACAGGTCTTATAATATTCCTAACTTTGAAGGTATTGCCGAATATATGCTTGGTGATTGCACTAAGGAACAATTAATAAAAACTACGGAATACGGCGTAGACGTTATTAACCGTGGTAAAGCAACACAAAACACTTCTATTATTTTCACTTCGGATAAATTCAAAGAATTAATGAATGAATTAAGGGAAGAATATGACTTTATTCTTTTAGACTGTCCACCAGTATTACTCGTTTCAGACTATATTCACATTTCTAAATTATCTGATGCGGTAGTATTCGTTGTTTCGTGCGGTGTTACACATCGTTCTCAACTTAAAGAATCCGTTGAATTGCTTAAGAGAAACGAAGTTGAAATTTTTGGTGTTGTTATGACTTATAAAAACAATACTAAGTTCACTTTAAAATACAGCGGTTATTACGGTAGTAGCTATTATAAATACAAAAATAGATATAGTGGGGATATGTAATTGAAAAAGAGGGTGTGCAAATTCGTAGATATGCATTCACATATTCTGCCAAACGTTGATGACGGCAGTACTTCTTTTGAAACTTCGTTGGCTATCTTAAAAAAACAAGAAAAAATTGGGGTAGAAAAGGTTATTTTAACCCCACACTTCAAAAGTGGTGCTTACGAAGTTTCTGTAAATGAAATTCAACAAAAGTTTTTAGATTTTAAAAACAAAGTTAAAGAAAACGGTGTTAACGTACAATTGTTTTTAGGTCAAGAAGTTTATTGTGATAGCGATATTTATGATAAATTAAAAAATGGTGTTGTTTGTACTTTAAACGATACTAAATATCTTTTGTTAGAGTTTGATTTATTTCATCACTCACGCATTCAAGATTACGTTTATAACTTGACTACTATGGGTTACGTTCCCGTAATTGCTCACATTGAAAGGTACACTTATCTCGATGCGGAAACTATCATTGATTTAAAGCAAATGGGTGCGTTAATTCAAGTTAATGCGGAATCTGTTATAGGATTAAACGGCAAGCATTTACAAAATTATATGCTTGAAGCGATTGCAAAAGGTCTTATAGATTTTGTTGCAAGCGATATACATACTAATCGCAGTATGCATCTTGATAAAGCGTATAAAATCGTAAGCAAACGCATTTGTGAAGAAGCGGCACATGCGGTATTTTACGAAAATGCTAAAAACTATTTCAATCTTGAAGAGTAAAAACGTTTACGGCAAAAGATAGTTTAGTAAAATATTTAACGTTTATTAAAACGGAGGTTTATAAACCTCCGTTTTTTTACATACTTTTTTTATGGCTAAATTAAAATGCGGGTTAGCGCTTGGTAGCGGTGGGGCTAAAGGGATAGTTCACATTGGGGCATTACAGGCGTTTAATGATGAAAAAATTAATTTTGACGTTGTTTGTGGTACAAGCATTGGTAGTGTTATTGCGGGTATGTACGCGCTTGGGTTTAGCGCACGGGAAATGAGCCTTTACTTAAAGGAAATGGACCTTTTAAGTAGCAAGTGGATAATCAATGCAAGGCTAAAGGGGGTTGATTTATGTGGAATTATAGAAAACGTTTTAGGGGAAAGAGATTTTAGCGAACTTAAAAAACCTTATAGGGCTATTGCTACCAATTTAACAAGTGGCGAAGAAGTTGTAATATCAAGTGGGAATTTATGCTTGGCAATGAGTGCATCGTGTGCAATACCGCCGGCATTTAAGCCGGTAAAAATAGAAAATCAACTGTTAATAGACGGTGCGTTTGTTAATTCTATCCCTGCACTTGAGTGTAAAAATATGGGCGCAAACTACGTGCTTGGTATTGACCTGTCCGCTGAAAATCCTATGAATTACAACGGGCTTAAGGTTTTAAATAAACTGTACCCTAAAAATGGTGTTAAGCGATGTTCAAGAAGTTATAGTGGCTATAAAAACGCAGATTTAATTTTAGCCCCCGATTTAACTAAGTATACTATAATGAGCCTAAAAAATAGCGATAAACTGTTTGATATAGGCTATCAACTTGTAAAGGACAATATAAATATTATCAAAGAAAAATTACACTTTTAATCTCATAGTTAAAAGTGTTTTTGCATATAGTAGAATATATTAAAAAATTCTATGAAAATAAAGTTAAAAATCAAATTTTCTTCGGTTATTTCGTATATTTTAATAGGTGTGGTGTTTGTTTGTATTCCCTTTTTAAAAAGGGGAGAAGACCCACTTGAAAACTCTAAGGAAAATTACAAGGCAATAATAGAAATTTGGCAAATAGACACCTTTGAAGGCGGTGTTGGTAGCCGCAGTTCATTTTTAAGAGGGGTTGCAAGTTCTTTTACTAAAAGTAACCCAAGCGTTTTATTTTTGGTTTCTTCACATACCGTTAGTTCCGCTCAATCACTTATTGAAAGTGGCAAATATCCCGACGTTATTTCCTACGGCGGAAATTGTTTGGATTTAACTGGTAAGATTATAAACATAAAGGGGTACGAGCAATGCGACGGGGGTTTTGTTGATAAAAATCGGTATATGCTTGCGTGGTGCAAAGGCGGGTATTTTGAAATAAAACGGCAGGGCGTAAACGAGGTTAAAAGGGTGATAGTTGGCGAGGGGGAATACAATAGCGGTAGCATCGCTAAAACCTTTTCAAACTATAGTAAATTTAAAGGTGAAAATTATATTCCAAGCGAGGCTTTCAACACCTTTTTAACGGACAAAAATAGCCTTTTAATAGGCACGCAACGTGACGTAATGCGTCTTAAAAGCCGTGAGATTTCCTGCAGTATAACCCCTATTTACGATTATTGCGACTTGTTTCAGTACGTGTCGGTAATAAACAAAAACGACGTAAAAAATCAATATTCACTTCAGTTTGTAAACTACTTGTTAAGCGAAAAAATTCAAGCCACTTTAACTAAAATCGGCATGGCGTCTTGCATGTATAAAAACTTGTATGAAAGTGATGAACCGCTTACTAAATTACAAGAAAAAAATCCTATTTATACGGTTTCACCGTATATGGATATAAATAACCTTACTGCCGTTAAAAATTTGGCAGGGCAAACTAATGATAATAAAGAGATAATAAAATTACTTAAACACTTGTAAAATGTTTGTAAATGTTGTAAAATAAGAGGTAGAGTATGATTAGTATAAGCGAAAGGGTTTTCATTGAAGAAAATTTAAAGGAAATCCCTTTTGAAATTAATTGTTCACTAAAAAAATTCAGTAGGTATAAAACGGGTGGCAACGGTAAAGTGGTTGTTTACCCAAACAGCCTTGACGAACTTTTAAAGGTCATTGAAGTTTTCAGCGGGCGCTATCCTATTTTCGTTATAGGCGGTGGTTCGAATTTGCTTATTTCGGATAAGGGGTTTGACGGGGTTGTAATATCAACTTTAAAACTTGATAAAATAACCTTAAAAAGCAATTTGTTAACTGCAGAGTGCGGTGCTAAAATACGTGACGTTATAAATGAAAGTTCCCTAAATTGCCTTAGCGGGTTTGAGTTTTTGGTAGGCGTTCCCGCAACGATTGGCGGTGCCATTGCTATGAATGCCGGTTGCTTTAATAAATCGATAGGCGATTTAGTTTGCTACGTCGTTACCGATAAAGGCACGTATAAGGGTAGCGAATGTGATTTTGCTTACCGCCACAGTAGGTTTTTAAATGGCGAAACTATACTTAAGGTATGTTTTTCTCTAATTCCAACCGATTACGACTTGATTGAAGAAAAAATCAAAACTTACACTAACCTTAGGCGCAACCCTAAAGGAAGAAGTTGCGGTTCGGTTTTTAAAAACGACGGTTATTTTGCCGGCAAGATTATTGATGAAGTAGGTCTTAAAGGTTATAAGCTTGGCGGTGCAAAAATTTCTGAAAATCACGCTAACTTTATAATAGCAGAAGAAGGTGCTACCTCGCTTGATATACATAACTTAATAAATTTAATTAAAGACAAAGTTTACGATAAAAAGCAAATAAAATTACAAGAAGAAATAGTTTATCTTGGAGAATTCTAATGAAATTAACTGCAGATTTTCACACACATACAATATTTAGCCACGGCAAGGGCACTATTCTTGATAACGCCCTTTCCGCTAAAGAAAGGGGAATAAGTCAAATAGCAATAACCGACCACGGTTTTTCTCACCCTGCCTTTAGAATAAGCAAAAGGAAGTTACCTTTAATGCGTAAGTTGTGTGAAGAAGCGCAAAATCAAACGGGTGTTAAGGTGCTTTTAGGTATTGAATCTAACATTTTAGGTATCAAGGGCAAAACTGACCTCAAGCAAGAAGACTATTTGAAGTTTGACGTTTTTTTAGCAGGTATTCATAAATTTATTTTCTACGATGGAATAGCAGAGTGGTTTAAACTTTACGGTGCAAACTTAATTGCAAGAACTTTAAAGGACAAGCCTTCAAAGGAACTTGTTGAAAGAAACACTAAAATTTATATAAACACGATAAAAAACAATCCGCTTGATATTTTAGCACACCCTAACTACTGCTTTTTTGCAGACCCTGTAGAAGTTGCTAAATGTTGTAGGGATTACGGCACTTACTTTGAAATTGATGCAAGAAAAACTCACTTAAGCGATGAGGAGTGGGCAAAGGTTGCCGATACGGGCGTTAAGTTTTTTATAAATAGCGATGCGCATCACCCTAAAAATATCGGCGTGATTGAAAATGCGGAAAAAATGATTGAACGTGTTGGCATCAATAAAGAGCAAATTGTAAATATTGATGGAAAATTTCCTGAGTATTTTAGGTTTAACGAATTTAAAAAGAAAATGTAGGTGAGTTATGACTTTCTCCGAAAAAGCAAAAAACGAAATATTATCAAAGCATTTAAATTCCCCGTGCTGTAGAGTGGCGGGGTTATCGGCTTTTATTCGCGGTGCGGGTACTATTTTGGTAGAAGGCGGAGAAGTCGGCTTTGAAATTATTACGGAAAACGATAAAGCGTGTAAACTTTACGCAAAAATTATCGAGCAAGACTTTAGCGAAAAGGTAGATTTAACAAACTCGCACGATAAATTCAAGCATAAGGACAAGTTTATACTTAAATGTTTGTCAAATAGCAGTATGGACGTTTTAAGGACACTTGGAATTTTAGTTGCGGGTAGTGACGGGGTTTCGCTTAACTTGGGTATAGATAAATACCTTATCGAGGACGAGTGTTGTAAAAAAGCATACGTTTCTTCTGCGTTTATTGGTAGCGGTAGTGTAACCGTGCCAAGTACTGAAGGGAAGTCAACTACTGGCTATCATTTAGAATTCGTATTTTCGCAATACCATACGGCAAGTGATTTTTCAGTACTTTTAACTGAACAAGGTTTTTTACCACGCGTTACTTCGCGTAAGGAAAACTTCGTAGTTTATTTTAAAACGTGCGAAGAAATACGTAATTTACTTTTCTATATGGGTGCAACTAAATGTTGTTTTGAACTTGATAACATCGTTATTGAAAACGACATAAGAAACGACACGAATAGAAGAATTAATTGTGAGATGGCAAACATTGATAAGCAAATTATGGCGGGCGAAAAACAAATTGCAAGCATAAAAGTTATTCAAGATACCATTGGTATTGATAGTTTGCCAGACGTTTTACAACAAGCCGTAGAATTGAGGCTTAATAACCCTGAAAGTAAACTTGAAGAACTTGCAAGTTTAGCGGGGGTATCTAAAAGTTGTTTTAATCACAGAATGAGAAAAATAGTAGAGATTGCTAAAAATCTTAAAAGCTAACTATGAATTTTACAAAAGGTGCTGAAAACTTAATAAAAACTTTAGAAAGTTCTGGTTATGAGGCGTATGCGGTAGGCGGTGCAGTACGCGACTTTTTGCGTGGTGTTAATTATAGTGACGTTGATATTACAACTTCCGCAACCCCTGATGAAATGCTTGAAGTATTTAAAGATTACAAAGTTTATAAAACTGGTATTAAGCACGGCACGGTAACTGTAAACGTTGACGGCGAAAATATAGAAGTTACTACCTTTAGAACGGAAAAGGGTTATAGTGATAACCGCCGACCTGATGAAGTTATTTTCGTTAGAAATTTAGAAGAGGATTTAAAGCGCAGGGATTTTACAATAAACGCCATGGCGTTTAATAATAGTACCGGCGTTGTTGATTTGTTTGGCGGACAAGCCGATTTGCAAAACAAAATCATTAAAACGGTAGGTAATCCTGACGAGCGTTTTAACGAAGATGCTTTAAGAATTTTAAGGGGACTTCGCTTTGCGTCCGTTTTAGATTTTCAAGTTGAAGAAGAAACAAAAAAATCTATTTTAAAAAATTATCACTTATTATCAAACGTCGCTATAGAAAGGGTTTATATAGAGTTAACTAAACTTTTAGTAGGCAAGGGCGTGGGTAGAATTTTACTTGAGTTTAAGGAAGTGTTTTTTCACCTTATACCAAAACTTAAAGATTGCGACGGTTTTATGCAAAAAAGCAAATTCCATTGCTACGACGTTTACACTCATATCGTAAAAAGTGTGGAAAATTCCCCTTGCGATAAAATGGTTAGGTGGGCGCTATTACTTCACGATATAGAAAAGCCAAGTTGTTTTACCGTTGATGGAAATGGCGTTGGGCATTTTTACGGCCATCAAAAATTAAGTTCGGAATCGGCAAGGGAAATTTTGCGTGGGTTTAAAAGTGACAATAATACCATAAATACGGTAGGTCAACTTATATACCTTCACGATATTCCGCTTGATGCTAACAAGGTTTCTATAAAAAGGTTTTTAAGCAAGTATAGTTATTCATTTTTAAAACAGTTTTCTATGGTTAGAATAGGCGATGCAATCGCTCATGCCGAACCTTACGGCTCGGTTAGGGTAGAAAATGCTAATTTAGTTTTAAGTATGGCTGAAGAAATCGTTAAAAGTGGTGAGTGTTATACCTTAAAGCGCCTTGCAGTTGACGGTAACGACTTAAAAAACTTAGGCTACAAAGGTATTGAAATTAAGAAAAAATTAGAAAGTATTTTAGATTTAGTAATTAAGGGAAAGATAAATAACGAAAAACAAGAAATTTTATCAACGTTGAAATAATGACTGAATTACAAGCAAAAATAAAACTGTTACCAACAAGCCCCGGCGTATACGTTATGCTTGATAGCGATTCTAACGTAATTTACGTAGGCAAGGCTAAAAATCTTAAAAATAGGGTAACTCAATATTTTAGAAACGGGTTTAAAACGGAAAAGGTTGCGGCTATGGTTATGAATATAGTCGACTTTTATTACG
Organism: Christensenellaceae bacterium; assembly: GCA_045651405.1. Taxonomy (GTDB): domain Bacteria; phylum Bacillota; class Clostridia; order Christensenellales; family Borkfalkiaceae; genus HGM11412. The sequence goes on from JAZRSH010000008.1 coordinate 114,902, forward strand.
TTATTACTCCAAGCGAGGCAGACGCTTTATCCCTTGAAAATAACCTTATAAAAAAACATAAGCCAAAATATAATATTTTGCTAAAAGATGATAAAACTTATCCGTATATCAGGGTTAATTTAAAGGAAAACTATCCAAGTTTTACAATAAGCAGAAGGATAAAAAAGGACGGTGCAAAATACTTTGGCCCGTATATGCTTGGCGTAAACGTTAACGACGTTTTATCCATTGTGAAAGAGGCTTATTTAATTCGACCTTGCACTTCGCCTATTAAAGAGGGCAAGGTTAAAAAAGAGTGTTTAAACTACCATATCGGGTTATGCTTGTCGCCTTGCTCGGGCAAATGCGATAAAAACGACTATTTAGTTCAAGTAAAAAAGGCTATGGACTTTTTATCGGGTAACGATGACGAGGCGGAAAAACTATTAACTGAAAAAATGCTTAAGTGTGCCGAAAACGAAGAGTTTGAAAGGGCTACTTCGTATAGGGATAAACTTAAAATTTTAAACTACCTTAAAGAGAAAAAGATTACTTCTATCAGTAGGTTTATAACTGCAGACGTAATATCTCAGTTTAGTGACGGAATATTCTCGGCAATAGCCGTAATGATGATAAGGGGTGGTAGAACTACCGGTATGGTATTTTACGGGGAAGAGACCTTGTCTGACGGCGGTAGTGAAATTTTAACGGAGTTTATAGGCCGTTATTATTCTTCTCAGTCAAGGGAAATTCCCGATGAAATTATTTTGAGCGACACCTTAGAAGAAAAGGGTGGGTTAGAAGAAATTTTAACTTCACTTTCAGGCAAAAAAGTTAATATTATAACCCCAAAACAAGGGGTAAAAAAGAGTTTAGCCGATATGTGCAAGGCTAATGCGGAAGATTATCTTTCAAGGCAAATAAACAAGATTAAACACAAAGACGATATGACTAAGGTTGCCTGCCAAAAATTAAAGGAAGTGTTAAACCTTAAAAACTATCCGCGCCGTATGGAGTGTTTTGATATCTCCCACTTAAGCGGGGTTGATAAGGTTGGCGCTATGACGGTGTTTATTGATGGCGAACCTTGTAAAACTGAATATAGAAAGTTTAAAGTGCAAATCGAAGGCAATGATGACTACGCATCTTTAAACGAAGTTTTAACTCGTAGATTACAAAAATTAAATACCGATGAGGAATATAAATTTCCAAAGCCAGATTTAGTTATTATCGACGGTGGCAAAGGTCAATTATCCGCCGTTAAGGACTTGTTTTCAAAGTATGCGCCAAGCGTTGATTTAATATCGCTTGCCGAAAGGGAAGAGGAGATTTTTACCCTTGGCTCAAAAGAACCAATCGTGCTAAATAAAACCGATTACTGCTTAAAAATGTTACAGCGTATTCGTGATGAGGCGCATAGGTTTGCAATAACTTTTAATAAAAATTTACGAACGAAACGCAATTTAAAATCCTTGCTTACTGAAATTGACGGTATTGGCAAGAAAAAGCGCGACGCGTTAATAGATAAATTTGGCGATATACCGTCTATTAAATCGGCAAGCATTGAAGAACTTTCTAAAACGGCGGGTATTGGCGAAGTTCAAGCAAAAAAGATAAAGGATTTTTTCAGTAAAGTTTAATACTCTACGATAAACCCAAAATTGCCTTGAAATCCAACTATAATAATATAAACGGTTAAAACTATAAGTAGTGGCATAGTCACCATTAAAAATAAACTGTGTAGGCGGTAGGATAGTATAAACATTGCAACGTAAACTCCAAGCGCACCGCCAAGCATACCAGTTATAAACAGTTTGCCGTCTTTAATCTTCGTTTTATCATTTTCTTCCGTTTGCTTTTTTTGAAAAAAGATAAGCAAGAAGGAATAAACGTTAATGGCTAAAAGGTAGGTTATAACTAAAACTCTAATAAGTATAATCATACTTTAAGTATGTATAAAATTACAAAAAATTTACATTATGTTTTTACCAATATCTTCAAAAGAACTTAAGGACAATTCAATAGATTTCGTGCTTATATCTTCAGACGCATACGTAGACCACCCAACCTACGGCCACGCCCTTATAGGTAGGCTTATTGAGGCTGAAGGCTTTTCGGTGGGAATTATTCCGCAACCTATTTGTGATGAGGATTATTTTGCCCTTCCTAAGCCTAATATTGCATATTTAGTTAGTAGTGGCGTAGTTGATAGCATGGTTAACAATTACACCGTTGCAAAGCGCAAAAGGGATATAGACGTTTATTCGCCAAAATCCAAGCAAGGCAAACGTCCCGATAGGCAAGTTGAAGTTTACACAAAAACCTTAAAAAGATTATTCCCTGATATCCCTGTAGTTATAGGTGGTATAGAACCGTCCCTTCGTAGATTTAGCCATTACGATTATTGGGATGACGGTATAAGGGAATCTATTTTAACTTCAAGCGGTGCCGATTTACTTATTTACGGCATGGGCGAAAATCCTTTTTGGGATATTTTAAATTTACTTAAAAAGAATATCCCTATTTCCAAAATTAAAGACGTAAGGGGTACTTGCGTTAGAGTAGGCGGGGATAAAAAGCAAGAACTTTTAGAAAAAGGATATATTGAGCTTCCTTCATATAACGCCATTTTACAAGATAAAATCAACTATGCAAAATCCTTTAAGGAAGAAAGCCGTAACTTAGACGCGCTTAATGCTAAAGTTATATTCCAACAACAAAAAAACGGCGAAATTGTTATTCAAAACAAACCTGCGTATCCGCTTACTATAGAGCAAATGGATAAGGTTTATTCCTATCCGTATATGCGTACTTACCACTATTCCTACGAAAAGGAAGGGGGTATTAAGTCTATTGAAGAAGTTAAGTTTTCAGTAGTTAGCCATAGGGGTTGTTTTGGCAGTTGTTCTTTCTGCGCTATAAACTACCACCAAGGTAGAAGGGTGTTTAAGCGTAGCGATGATTCCATTTTACAAGAAGTAGAATTATTAACTAAAGATAAAGACTTTAAAGGCTATATTCACGACCTTTCAGGCCCGTCCGCTAACTTTAGGGAGCCCGCTTGCGATAATCAAGCAAAATGCGGTGTTTGTAAGGATAGGTATTGTATAGGAAATCAGCCTTGCAAAAATTTAAAGGTTGACCATACGGGATTTATTAACCTTTTAAGAAAGGTTAGAAAGGTTAACGGTGTTAAAAAGGTGTTTATTCGTAGTGGTTTAAGGTACGATTATCTTCTTTACGATAAAAACAAAGAAATTTTACCTGAACTTGTCAAGCACCACATTAGCGGTCAGTTAAAAGTTGCGCCAGAACATATTTCGGATAAGGTTTTAAAGGTTATGAATAAACCTTCCTTTAAGGTATATAAAGACTTTGCCGAAATGTACAAAAAAGCCAATTTAAAACTTGGTAAAAAACAATTCTTAGTGCCTTATTTAATTTCTTCACACCCAGGTTGTACGGTTGAAGAAGCGGTAAAACTTACCGAGTATTTGAAAAGTATAGGCTATATGCCAGAGCAAGTTCAAGACTTTTATCCGACCCCTTCAACAAGGTCTACTTGTATTTATTACACGGGTATTGACCCTGACACTATGCAAGCCGTTTACGTGCCTAAAAAACCTGAAGAAAAACGTATGCAAAGGGCACTTTTACAATACCGTTTGCCACAGAATAGAGATGAGGTGAAAAAGGCGTATATCATAGCAGGGCTTAACAAACAAGATAAGCCTACTACTAAAAAATCTATTCACGAAAGAGACGATTTTAATAAAAAAGGCGTTTATAGTCGTGGATTATCTTCAAAAAAGAAAAGATAATTAAAAAAATGTCAAAATTCGCTTGCAAATTACTATAAATATGTTAAAATTATATATAGTAGTTTTTAAAATTACTAAAGTTTTCAAAAAGGGATATAATATATGAAATGTATGTATTGCGGTTGTATCGAAAGTAAAGTTATCGATTCCCGTTCAACTGATGAAAATACTATGATTCGCCGTAGGCGTGAGTGCGTTAAGTGCGGTAGGCGTTTTACCACTTACGAAACGATTGAAACTACACCAGTTTTAGTTATTAAAGCAGGTGGTAATCGTGAGGCGTTTGACCCTAATAAAATTAAAAATGGTATTATCAAGGCGTGTGAAAAACGTCCTGTACCTATGTTCAAAATTGATAAACTTGTTGAAGACGTTCAAAAGCAAGTATACAATTCTTTAGACCAAGAAGTTACTTCTAAAGAAATTGGTGAAATGGTTATGAACGGCCTTAAGGAAATCGATGAAGTTTCATACGTAAGATTTGCCTCGGTATATCGTTCGTTTAAGGATATTTCTACCTTCATGCGCGAACTTGAAAAACTTGCTAAAAAATAATATTGGAGTTTAACTATTATGGCTATGACAAAGAAACATAAATTATTAATTAAAATAGGCGTTATTGCCCTTGCTGTTATATTCTTTATAACTTGTGCGTTATTCGTTGTTGACAGTATGGGTTCTGCTAACCCTAAATGTTATAAAAAATTCTTCCTTTCTACTTTTAACGGTTCTTATAATGCTGACGGTGCACCTGCTACTTATTGGCAAATTGAACCTAAACAAGATAAAGAAGGTGTTAGGGTTCCTACTTATGCAAGATATTATTTAACTACACACGATTCTGAAGACGTTGGCGAAATTTGGATTAATATTTCCGACCTTAAGGAAAAAGAATTAAAAGTAACTATCGGTACAGGCGTAACTACTTTAAGCGTTAGGGGTAGCATGGTTATTACAGCTGAAGACGTTAAGGCAAGTGAAGATGGTTGGTTTAAAGTTTACGACGCATCAAATCCTGGTGATTTTGAAACGTTTACTTCTAAATACGTTTGGGTAGGTTTTGAAAACGACGTTAGGGTAAGGGAAATTGCCTTTAAAGATTTACACGGCCACGCACCTGAAGAATCTGAACTTCGTGGTATGTCAATTAACGATTCGCCTTTAATGGAATTAGCAAACTTAAAAGATCAAGCAAACGGCGTTAAAAACGTTAACGATGAAAATTCTACTTTTACTAAATAATTGATATTTAATTTAATATGACAAAATAGAGTACGTTACAACAAAACGTGCTCTTTTTTTACTTTCAAATAGTTGTAGTATAAGTTTATGTATATCGAGTACGTTGTGATAGATAATTTTATTATCAATTTTTTACTTTTAAAAACTGCTATGATATCAAGTAGGGTAAAAACCAATAAATTAAGGCTGATAATTTCTGCAGGGGTTGGTACTGTTATTGCGGTAATTATTCCGCTATTTACATTAACTAACGGCTTTTTAATTTTAATTAAAATTAATTTAGGGCTTGTAATGGTGTTGATTAGCGGTCAATATTTATCGGTAAAAAAACTGCTTATTTCGTTTTTCTTTTTTATTTCCTACACCTTTTTGTGCGGTGGTATGATAATAGGTTTGTTTTATCTATCGGATATTGATTACAAAGTGTATTTTTCGGTAAATTACAATTCCTTTATGCCGGTAGGGATAAGTGTTTTACTTGTATATCTTTTTACTAAACTAACCTTATATTTAATAACTAACTTGCTTAAAAGTAGGGATATAAAACCATTTGTAAGAAGTTGCGTTATAGTGGTTAGCGGTAAAAAATTTAAAGTTAACGGATACGTAGATAGCGGGAATAGGTTGTTTGATAAAAAAAGTGGTTTGCCGATAATAGTAGTTTCTAAATCGCTATTTAAAAAACTTAACTTTGGCGAGATAAAGTTGGCGCCTAAAGGGGATATAAAAGTAAATACCGTAAACGGCGAAAGCGTAATGAAAGTTTATGCTGTTGATAAACTTTTGATATATAACGATGAACTTACGAATATAATTAATAACGTAATGATAGTTATTAGTGAGTTTGATTTTGGTAGCGGCGAAGAGTACGACGTTTTGTTAAATCCAAGTTTAATTTAGGTGTGGTATGGAATTGTTTAAAAAAATAAAATTATTACTTAAAAAAATCTTTAAAAGAAAAAATTATCTTTACTATATGAACGGCTCGGAAATATTGCCAAACGCATATACTACCGAGGAGGAGTTAGAAAAAATCAAAGAACTTTTAAGTGGTAAAAAGGGTGTAAAAGAAGAACTTATAGAGCACAATTTGCGCTTAGTTGTATACATTGCCCGCAAATTTGATAATACTGGGGTTGATTTAGACGACCTTATTTCCGTTGGTACAATCGGGCTTATAAAGGCGGTAAACACCTTTAATTCGGATAAGAATATCAAACTTGCAACTTACGCCTCAAGATGTATAGAAAACGAAATTTTAATGCACCTTAGAAAGATTTCTAAGCTGAAGGGAGAAATCTCCCTTGACGAGCCTTTAAACGTTGATTATGAAGGCAATAAACTGCTACTTAGCGACATTTTAGGTACCGACCCTGAAATAGTGCATAAAAACAGCGAAGAGGGTGAAGAACGTAAAATTTTAAAGAAGGCTTTATCTAAACTTACCTTAAGGGAAAAACAAATTATGAATATGCGGTTTGGTTTAGACGGCGAAGAAGAATTTACCCAAAAAGAAGTTGCGGATATTTTAGGGATATCCCAGTCATACATATCTCGGCTTGAAAAAAAGATAGTAGAAAGGCTTAAAAAAGAATTCAAAAAATACAGTTAAAGTATAGACATTTACTTTAAAATAAAGTAAAATATATCCGTATAGGAGTATTTTATGAATAAAAAACTTGTTTCCAAATTTATAAACTGCCTTAGTTTTAGGGGGGTTGAATTAGAGTATTGTAGCGGTAAAAAAGAAGATTTTGAAAACTTACCAATTACCTACGATTACACCGAAAATAGTTTAATTTTAACTGCGGAATTAAGCGAGTATTACCTTTCGTTTATTTATAGTTTAGTAGGCGAAAATGCCGTGTCTATTAAAAGTGTTGCTACCCCTAAACATGATAACGTTAGTGATAAAATTAGAAAAATTATATCATTAAAAGGTTTTTTAAAACTCAGTAAAGATGCTCTTGTTGTAAAGCAAAACTTTATTGAATCTAAAGTTGTTAACCGCTCAAATGATGAAAAAACTTCTATCTCGGTAGACTTTTTATCCGTTTACGAAAAATCTAATATAGAAAGCGCCATTTCATTTCTTGCAAACACTCGCTGTAAATTCTATACCGAAGTTGTTTATAAAAATTTAAGTAGCGGTACTACCTTTAATCTTGTAACAGTTATCCCTTATACTTACGAAGGTGTTATCGAAGGGGAAGAGTGGACTGTTTATGGTAATATTTCAACCGTTGATGCCCTTAAAGAACACCTTAAAGATATACCTTTTAGTGAAGATTTTGAAAAGCCTATTGGTTGGAGTACTTGGGACTATTACGCAACTTCCGCTACCGAAAATGACGTTATTAAAAACGTTGATTTTATAGCAAATAATCCTTACCTTAAAGATAAAGTTAAATACATCGCAATCGACGACGGTTGGGAACAACGCGAAGGGGATTGGGTTTCTGGTATGCGCTATCCAAGTGGGTTAAAACATACCGTTGATTACGTTAAGGATAAAGGCTATGAGGCGGGAATTTGGATTTCCCCAACAAGATTACACATGCAAAGTGCAACGGTGTGCCGTCGTTATGATTTCTTAATTAGAAAGGAACACGGCGACCCTATAATGGACTTTGATATGTATATTTTAGACCCAACTCACCCAGACGGCGAAAGTTTTTTACGCGATACTTTTAAATACTTAAAGGACGCAGGTTTTACTTTTTATAAGTTAGATTTTGTTAACTTCCTTTTAAAATGCGATAGGTTTTACGATAAAACTGCAGGCCACTACGACGTTTTAAGAAGGTTATTCCAAATTTGCCGTGAGTGTGTGGGTAATAAAAGTCATATTATGGGTTGTTCACTTCCTTATGCGGTTGGTAAAGGTGTTGCCGATTCGCGCAGGGCAGGGCTTGATATTCACAACCACTTCAAGCATATAATTAAATGTTTAGAAATTGGTTGGTATCAATTCCCGTCAAACGAAAAACTTCATAGGCTTGATATGGACTATCTTATCGTTAGGGGCGAAGAAACTGCAAACGACGACAAGTCTAACGTTTTAAATTCGGCGGAAGGATTTTTTAAGGCTAATCCGTGCGATGATTTCCGTTGGCGTGACGGTGCGGAATTTAATTACAACGAGGCTAAATGTTGGTGTGCGGTGGTACTTTTAAGTGGTTCATCAATCTTTTTAGGGGATAATCTTGAAAAACTTAACGAAAAGGGTTTAAGCCTTATCTACACCACTTTAAAATATGCCGATTTCCATAGTGCAGAGCCTATACTTAAAGGGGAAGAAGGCTTACCTGAAGTGTGGAAAAAACAAGGTAGTATATACTGCTTTAACTTTTCTAAAAGGGCTAAAGATTATACTGTTGAACTTGAAAATGGTACTTACTTTGATATTTTTGAAAATAAAGAATATCAAGTTACAAACAATAAATTATCTTTAACAATCAATCCACACGATTGCGTAACTTTATATAAGAAATAATAAAAAACCGTTGAATTTTCAACGGTTTTTTTGATTAGATTAAGTTGATAAACAATCCGCCAACTACCGACCTTGCTTTAAAGTGCACGTAACTTGGTATGCTTGTATAATACCAGTCGGGAAGAGGAACGCGGTCTGCCGTTTCGTTTATAAAATCAACGATTGACTTGCAAACTTTATCAAAATATTCTTTATTGTCGGTAATTTTAGTAGACCACATAAGCCAGTCAATCTTAGTATAGTCGGCACGGCTATCAAGCGGTACACCGTACTTGTTAAGTTTAGATAAATATAACTTAATTTCGTTATCCTTAACTTCTTTAGTAAATAATTTAAAGCCTAAAATATCATCCCAAACCATATTGTATTTAAGCGACCAAGTATCGCCGTCAGTAAAGGTAAGCCTTGTACCGATATGATTTGCTTTGGCGTCTTTTTCCCAATTTTTAGCGTAGTTTTTAGCAATTTCCATATAACTATTATCGCCAGATAAATAAGAGTAAGATGCTATACCCATAATGGCTTTAATTGACAAGTTGCAGTTTTTATCTAAGTGACCTGCAAAGTCGTCGGTACAGTTTTGTTTTTCAGGCATATAGCCGTATTCTACTAAATAGTCCGCCCATTTTTTCATTAATTCTTTATCGTTATCAAAAAGGGCTTGAGTGCCTAAATATTTCTTAACGGTTGCAAGACATATAAGCATATTGCCCGATTCTTCAATAGGCATTTGGTGAGACGGGTCGTTCATTGCGTAAACTTGACCGTTAGCAAGCGGGTATTGACCTACGTCGTGTGGGGTAAAGTCAAACTTCCAGTCCCCCGATTTTGCGTACTTAATGATAGGGCGGAGCATACCGTTTACAAGTTCAGGGTTGAACTTTAAGAATAACGGGATAGAAGGGTAAGTTACGTCAAGGGTGCCAATGCAACCGTTAGAGTCGCACTCTTTTGATAAGAATAATAAATTGCCGTCCGTATCTTGGGTAAGTTTATGTGCCGCAACTGCTTGGCGGTATGAAATAGTAATGATATTTTTGTAATTTTCGCCAAATTTTTCTGCTTCGGCTAACAATTTAGCGTCAAACTCATTACAAAGTTTTTTGATTTCGTAATACTCTTTATCGGCAGTTTCAAGCATATCGTAAAAACTGTCGAAATACTTAGTGTAGTATTCTTTTAAAGGTTTTTTAAAGTATTCGATAGGGTAGATTTCGTCATAACCGAAAGTGATAACACCGTGACCGTCTTCCCTTGAAACTATTAAGCAAGGTGCGTTTTCACGCGTTTCGTATTCACAGTTTTTAGGGAACCATTTAAGGTCGGTATGATTAGTGCAGTAGCCAACTCTTGCTAAGCGGTCGTAGGCGTGAAGGTAGCCCCAGTCAATATTAACAAGGTCGCCCGATTCAGCAAGCGGACATTGATGTACGTTGCCAACGTAAACGGAATTTCTATCCCTACCGAAAGTTACCTTTTGATTAGGGTTGTTTACGCATAACTTACTTGAAACGCCGAAAACGAATTGAACTTTTTTATCAGTTTTTGCTTGGTAATTGTATTCAACGTAAGAGATAGGGCGTGACATAATATCAAGCCTGTCAAGTAATAATGGAGTGGTAAAAGTTAACTCGCATTTAACAAAGTCGTTTTCAAAGGTGTAAATTGAAGAAAGTGGGGTAACTTTAACGCCAGTTTGATAAACGCGGTGCATCATTTGTTTACCCGTAACGTCAAAAGCCGACATAGAGTAAAAAATATTATTGATAAAAAATCCCGCAATTATAGGGCAAGGGTTACCGTTCCAATGTTTGGTGGGGTTTGCGCCAAGCGCATCATCACACGACCAAATAGAAAAGAAAGGGTCTACCGTCATAAGCGGGATAGCAGTAGGTCTAAATTTCATAAAAAATACCTCCAAAAGTATTGATTTAATTATAGTATACTGTTATAATATTGGTAAAGCAATGGTAAAAACAGTTATAAAGATGAGGAATACTGTTATGCGTGAAGAAATTTATTACTTTGACCAAACTGATAATTTAAGCGGAATACTAACCCTTTTTATTTGCGGAATTACTTTTCCTGATAAAAATTATGAGATAACACGGCAAAATTCAAACGTTTCGTGTATTGAATATATTGAAGGTGGCAGTGGTTTTGTAAAAATAGATAATGAGAGTTTTATTGCAAGAGGCGGGGATAGTTATTTTTTAAAAGAAGGTAAATATCACCATTACTACGCGGATAAAAAAACGCCTTGGAAAAAATATTTTATAAACTTTTCGGGCGAACTTACAAAAACGCTTACCGACGTTTACGGGCTTGGCGGTACGTCTTATTTTAAAGGGTTAAATTTAAAAACCGAACTTTTAAAAATTATAGAACTTGCTAAAAATAAAAATGAAAACATAACGGTAGAAATCATTAAAATTCTAAACGAAATGTTTTTTAAATTGCACTTGTTTACTAAACAAGAAAGTAAGGTTGATAGCGTTGCATATAAAATGAAAAGTTTTTTAGATAGCAAGGTTACTTCGAACTTTGTTATGGCAGATTTGTTTAAACACGTATCGCTATCGGAATCGCAAGGGATAAAAGTATTTAAAAAAACTTATAACGTAACGCCGTATGCTTACTTATTATCTAAAAAGATAGAACTTGCAAAAAAGATACTGTTAAACACCAGTTTAACGGTAAAGGAAATATCAAGAAAACTATGCTTTTTAGATGAGTATTATTTCTCTAATTTATTCAAGCAAAAAGTAGGTGTTTCACCAATAAAATTTAGGAAAGGGCAAAAAAAAGACTTAACTTCAAGTTAAGTCTTAATTTTTTATTTTTCTTCTTCTGCTTCGTCAATAAGTCTATCGTATTCATCGAATACCGCTTCTACTATTTTATCGTCCATAACGATTTCGTAGTTTGCTTCATCATTGCCCATTGGTGTAACTTTGAATACAAGCGGAATTGCTTCTTCTTCGCCTTCAGGTAAATCTACAGGTTCTAAAATACAGTAAAGTTTGCCGTCAAGTTCAATATCGGCAATTTCAACAAATTCAATTTCTTCACCGTTTTCGCCCGTTAAAGTAACTATTTCATCATCTTCAAAAAAGTTTTTGTTATCCATAATTTAGGTCTCCTTTATACATAAAAGTTTACCATACGAAAAAGGCTTTGTCAATACAAAAGTTCGTTTTTTTCCGGCATAAACTTGTGGTAACGGCGAGGCATAAACCCCGCCATTTGTTTAAGTTTAAATCTATCTTCAAGTTTTACCGTTTGATAGTAAGTTTTAAACAGTTTAGGTATATCGTCACCATCGATTTTCAGTTTAGGGATTTTTTTGTTTATAACTTTATATTCCTTGCCGTTATAACCTATAATTACGTTGTGTTTTATATCGTGAAGAATAAAGGGCATACTTTTGTATCGCGATATAAAATGCGGTAAAATTAACTCTCCTATATCGTTATCGGGGGAGAAACAAGCGTAGTAAATTCCGTTATCTGTTTTAGAAAATCGAATAAATCCTAAAAACCTATGAACTTCAAGCGATAGCGCTGAAATTAACCGATAATATCTAAAAATATGCGTGTTAGAAAAATTATCAGTAATATCTTTTTGAACCTTTAAAATTTCAATAATATAGTTAAAAATAATCTTTAATTTATCTTGGTTTCCGCTTTTAATCGCCCGCGTTAACCACTTGTAATTATTGGTTGATAAAATGCTTTTTAGCCTTTTATCAACACGGCTTGCATCGTTTGTATTTTCAGGGATTTCCATATAACTTTCACCGATAGAAAGTTGGTAATTATCATCTGTTATTTGACTTGGGAATTCCTTGTTTTTAAAGGCGTAAAACACCCCCGAAAGTATACCAAAATAGGTTGATTTAACAATAAAAGTTTTCATAATTCACCCGTTAAAACCGTGCTTTGAATTTCACTTGAAGAAAACATACTAAGCTGCGTGTAATTTATATCGTTTTCGCTTGCAGAAAGTAAAAGTTTTACCTTTTTTTCATTGTCTTGACCGATAAATTTACCATTAAAAGTTATAAAGTGGATAGCCCTTTTAAGCGGTATTTTCATTTTTCTAAGCGACTCTAAATCAAGGCGAGAATACCTTCTTGCCGATATAATTTTGTATGCGCTTCTAAGCCCAATTCCGGGGATTCTTGCAAGCATTTCTACGGGTGCGGAGTTGATTTCTACAGGGAAGAGTTCAGGGTGGGATAGCGCCCAATGACATTTAGGGTCGTATTCCATAGGTAGATTTTCCCCTTCGTTTAAAATTTCGTCAACCCTAAACCCATAAAAGCGGATAAGCCAATCGGCTTGGTATAACCTGTGTTCTCTAAGCAAGCCAACGGGTAGGGTAGGCAGTAAATTTGTTTGAGTGTTCATAGGTATATATGAAGAAAAATACACCCTTTTCATATTGTATTTTTTATAAATAGCCTCGCTAAGTTTTAAGATGTGTGCATCGGGTTCTGGGCTTGCACCTACTATCATTTGCGTAGTTTGACCTGCGGGTAAAAACCTGCTTTTTATCGATTTTGACGCTAATTTTTCGCCGTGCAACATAGACATTGGCGTAAGTATAGCCTTTTTGTTTTTTTGAGGTGCTAAAAGTTTTAAACTTTTTTCGGTAGGAAGTTCCAAATTAAAACTCATACGGTCAACGTATTCGCCCGCGCGCATGATAAGGCTTTGGTCGGCACCCGGTATTCCTTTTAGGTGAATATACCCGTTAAATCCGTAAAGTTTTCTTAACTTTATAACCGTTTCTAAAAGAAGTTCCATAGTATAGTCGGCATTTTTATAAATAGCCGAAGATAAAAACAACCCCTCAATATAATTGCGCTTGTAAAATTCCATTGTAAGTTCGCAAATTTCGGTAGGGGTTGCAATCGCCCTTGGCACGTCGTTAGACCTTCGATTTATACAGTATAAACAGTTGTATTCGCAAACGTTGGTAAGCAAAATTTTAAGTAGGGAAACGCATCTGCCATCTTCTGTAAAAGAGTGGCAAATCCCCCCGTAATATGCGTTGCCCGTACCATTTTTACTGTTTTTACGATTACTGCCCGACGATGAACAAGACACGTCAAACTTAGCGCCGTCCGTCAATATTTTAAGTTTTTCTACGTCAATCATAATTATACACCTTTTACGAACATTTGTTTATATTATAATATCCTTTAATAAAAATGTCAAACATTTGTTCGTATTTTGTTTATATAATTTAAAAAGGTGTTGTTTTTTCAAAACAATGGCAAAAAATCCCTTTAAAATCTTGACAATTTAATTACTTAATATTAAAATAAATATATTATATTTACTTGGAGATTTTTTTATATGTCTGAATTTATGGGCAATTTAAAAAGAACTGATTACTGTGGCGTATTAAGGGAAACGGACTGTAATAGGGAAGTTATCGTTAACGGTTGGGTTCAAAAAAGAAGAAACTTAGGCAGTTTAATTTTCGTAGACTTAAGGGATAGAACGGGTATCGTTCAAGTAGTGTTTGACGATTCTACTACACCTGAAGTATTTGCTAAGGCTGAAAGTATCCGTTCGGAATACGTTTTAGCGGTAAAAGGTACCGTTAGGGAAAGGCAAAGCAAAACGGATAAAATTTTAACGGGTAGCATTGAAATTATCGCTAAAGAACTTAAAATTTTATCAGAGGCTGATACAACTCCGTTTGAAATTACCGACGATACTAACGTAAACGAAAATTTACGTTTAAAATACAGATACCTTGATTTAAGGCGTTCTAAATTACAATACAATATGCAAACACGTTTCAAAATTACAAGGTCTGCAAGAAATTATCTTGACGATAACGGCTTTATGGAAATTGATACGCCAATGCTTGGTAAATCTACGCCTGAAGGCGCAAGGGACTATCTTGTTCCATCAAGAATTCACCCTTCGTGCTTTTACGCTTTACCGCAATCGCCACAACTTTATAAACAACTTTTAATGATTTCGGGTTTTGATAGATACTATCAAATTACTAAATGCTTTAGAGATGAAGACTTGCGTGCTAACCGTCAACCAGAATTTACTCAAATCGACTTAGAAATGAGTTTCGTTGAAGATATTACTGACGTTATTTATCCAGTTGAAGGTTTAATCAAGTCAATGTTTAAAAACTCTATCGGTTTAGACCTTGGCGAAGAACACTTCCGCCAAATGCCTTATAAAGAGGCTATGGAAAGATTTGGTTCGGATAAGCCTGACACTCGTTTTGGCTTAGAACTTCAAGACGTTTCTGACATCGCTAAAGACTGTGACTTTATGGTATTTAAAAGCGCGCTTGAAATTCAAGGTAAAATCAAAGGTAGCGTTAGGGCTATTAATGCTAAAGGCTTTGCATCTAAACTTTCAAGAAAGGATATCGACGCACTTGTTGAATACGTTAAAACTTTAGGCGCTAAAGGTCTCGCTTGGCTTTCTTACCCAGAAGGCGGGGAAATTAAAGGCTCTTTCCTTAAATTCTTAACTGAAGAAAATATCAACGCGTTTAAAGAAAGACTCAACTTTGAAGAAGGCGACGTATTATTCTTTGCTGCCGATAAAGATTACGTTGTATTTAACACCCTTGGCGGTTTAAGACTTCACCTTGCCGAAAAGTTTAACCTTATTGATAAAAACAGTTACGATATCTTATGGATAACTGAATTCCCTATGTTTGAGTACAGCGAAGAAGAAGATAGATACGTAGCCGTTCACCATCCGTTTACCGCACCTATGGATGAAGATATTGAACTTTGTGAAACTGACCCTGCAAAAGCAAGGGCTAAAGCGTACGATATCGTTATCAACGGTCAAGAAGCGGGCGGTGGTTCTATAAGAATTCACAGACGCGATATTCAAGAAAAAATGTTTAAGGTTTTAGGCTTTACGCCTGAGGCTATTCAAGAAAGATTTGGGTTCTTCGTAGACGCGTTTAAGTACGGCGCACCACCACACGGCGGTTTAGCACTCGGTCTTGATAGAATGACTATGCTTTTAACTAAAACCGATTCAATTAAAGACGTTATTGCTTTCCCTAAAGTACAAACTGCGTCTTGCTTAATGTCGGGCGCACCTGACTTTGTTGAAGACAAGCAACTTGAAGAATTACATTTACTTTCAAAAGAAGAAAACAAGAACTAACGCTTTTAAAAGCGAAAAATAAATATATTTAAAGGAGAAAATTTATGCAAATGACTTTCCGTTGGTACGGCGAAGGTAACGACCGTATCAAATTGTCAGATATTAAGCAAATCCCGGGCGTTGAAGGTATCGTTTGGGCTTTACACCACAAAATGCCAGGCGAAATTTGGTATGAAGAAGAAATCGCCGAAGTTAAAAAACAACTTGATAAGTACGGATTTAATATGGACGTTGTTGAATCAGTTAACGTTCACGACGATATTAAAATGGGTTTACCTACAAGGGATAAATATATCGAAAACTACAAAACTACTATCAAAAACCTTTCAAAATTCGGTGTTAAAGTTATTTGTTATAACTTTATGCCTATCTTTGACTGGACGAGAAGTAACCTCTTCAAAGAAGTAGGCGACGGCTCAACAGCCCTCTTCTATGAAAAAAATATGATTCAAGACGATTACAACGCTATGGCTAAGTATATTCTTGACTTTACTGAAAAGTACAATATGTCTTTCCCTGGTTGGGAACCTGAACGTATGTCTAAACTTGACGAACTTTTCAAAGCATACGAAGGTGTTGACCACGAAAAACTTTGGGCTAACTTAAAATATTTCTTAGAGGCAATTATGCCTACTTGCCGTGAATGTGATATTAAAATGGCAATCCATATGGACGACCCACCTTGGGATATCTTTGGTTTACCAAGACTTCTCGTTGACGAGGCAAGCATTGGTAAATTCTTAAGTATGGTTGATGATGAATACAACTGTTTAACCCTTTGCTCGGGTAGTTTAAATGCTAACCCTGACAATAACGTTGCCCAAATCGTTAGAAAATACTGTGATAGAATTGCTTTTGCGCACATTAGAAACGTTAAGCACTTCGAAAATGGTGACTTCCAAGAAAGAAGCCACCGTGACTGTGACGGCGATACAGGTATTTTAGAAATCTTAAAAGCATACCACGATTGTGGCTTTAAAGGTTATATCCGCCCAGACCACGGCAGACATTTATGGACTGAAGGTCCTGGTAACGTTCGCCCAGGTTACGGCTTATACGACCGTGCGCTTGGTATTATGTATATGCTTGGCGTTTGGGATAGCCTTGAAAGATATAAAAAATAAGAAGGTAATTTTATGAAAATTGTATTTTTTGGTGATTCTATTACCGATATGTTACGAAATTACGAAGCAGCGCCTTATACGGCGTATGCGTTTGGTCAAGGTTACGCTTTTTTAGCAAGTGCGGAACTTATGGCTAAATACCCAGGTAGATTTGAAATTTTAAACAGGGGTATATCGGGCAATAGAATTGTTGACCTTTATCAACGTATTAAGTGTGACGTTTGGAATCATAAGCCTGACGTACTTAGCATTTTAATAGGTGTAAACGACGTTTGGCACGAAATTGCAAGGCAAAACGGCGTTGAAATTGATAGGTTTGAAAAGGTTTACCGTATGATTATTGAAGACACTAAAAAAGTTCTTCCCGATATAAAAATAATTCTTATGGAACCTTATATTTTAGAAGGTATATCCACTAAAGACGAGTTTGAAAAATTTAAAGAAGTATACAAGTATGCCGAAGTTGTTAAAAAACTCGCAAACGAATACAATTTAACTTTCGTACCACTTCAAGAAAAATTCAACACTCTTGCTAAAGAAAACGGTGCAGAGTGTTATATGAAAGACGGCGTTCATCCTGACCCTGCAGGCGCAAGGGTTATTGCTGATGAATGGCTTGACGCATTTTATAAAAACGTATTATAAGGAGAAACATAAATGATTAAACTTCCACTTAACGTAGATTATTCTGGTAAAGTTGTAGTAGTAACAGGCGCTGGCGGTCTTATCTGTGGTGCTATGGCAAGAGCATTTGCTCAATCTGGCGCAAAAGTTGCAGCGCTTGACTTAAACGAAGAAGCAGTTAAAAAACTTGCTGATGAACTTAAAGCCGAAGGCTTTATTTGTGAAGGTTACAAGGCAAACGTTCTTGACGCTGACCTTTTAGAAGAAGTTCACCAAGCAGTTTTAAAAGACCTTGGTCCTTGCGATATTTTAGTTAACGGCGCAGGCGGTAACAACCCAAGGGCGACTACTGATAACGAATATCAACACGAGGCAAAAGAAGGCGGTAAGTCCTTCTTTGACCTTGACGCGTCTGGCGTTGACTTCGTATTCAAACTTAACTTCCAAGGCACTTTAATTCCTACGCAAGTATTTGCTAAAGATTTAGTTGCTAAAAAGAAAGGTTGTATTTTAAACATTTCTTCAATGAACGCTTACACACCACTCACTAAAATCCCTGCATACTCGGCAGCAAAAGCGGGTATTTCTAACTTTACACAATGGCTTGCAACTCACTTTGCAGGTACAGGTATTAGATGTAACGCTATCGCACCAGGTTTCCTTGTATCGGCTCAAAACTATAGCCTTTTATTCAATGAAGACGGCACTCCAAAGCCAAGAAGTGAAAAAATCCTTAAAGGCACACCAATGGGTAGATTTGTAGATTCAAGCGAATTACTTGGCGGTACTTTATTCCTTTGTGATGACAACTCTGCATCAGCAATAACTGGCGTAGTTCTTCCTATCGACTGTGGCTTTGCATCATACAGCGGTGTTTAATATTTGTTAAAACAATATAAAAAACGGCTTTTGTAAGCCGTTTTTTAATGCAATGAAAGTTGCTATAATGTTCGCAATGCTAACTATAATGCGCCATAGGCGCTATCATACGAACAAAAGTGAGTTATAATTCAAATTCGCTAAAGCGAAAATTATAGTTGCTATCGCAACGTGATAACTCGCCTAATGGCTCGAATTATAATCAAATTCTTGCGAATTTGACGTAAAAAATGCAAGTCAATTTGACTTGCATTTTTTGGTAGCCCCAACGAGAATCGAACTCGTCATTCCGCCTTGAGAGGGCGGCGTCTTAACCGCTTGACCATGAGGCCGTTGTTTATATATTAGTTCCATAACCTTGTTGCTTTAAAATAATATCACATATAAAAAATATTTGCAAATGATTTTAATAGTGCATTGAATTTTTTTGAGATAAAAACTTGTTAAAATGTATTATATGTGATAAAATAGTATTATACTATTTTACTTTGATTTAAGGACGCTATTATGGTTAACGAAATTTTATCTAAACTTAATGAATCACAAATAAAACCCGTGCTCGCTACCGAGGGTGCCGTGCTTGTTATTGCAGGTGCTGGTAGTGGTAAAACAAGGGTTTTAACTAATAGAATTGCGTACCTTATTAAAGAAAAAGGTGTAAAACCGCACGAAATTTTGGCAATTACCTTTACCAACAAAGCGGCGGACGAAATGAAGGTTAGGCTTGAAAATTTAGTTGGTTCGCTTGACGGTATGTGGGCGTCTACAATCCACTCTATGTGCGTTAAAATTTTGCGTAGCAACATAGGGCATATCGGCTATGAAAAAAACTTTTCTATCTATAACGAGGAAGATAAAGAAAAGGCTATTAAGCGTATTATAGCTGAAATGGAATTAGAGCCAGATAAATACTTAAAACTTGCTAAATCGGAAATTTCTTGGGCTAAAAACGAAGATTTATCCCCAAGGGAATATAAAGAATCAAAACCGCATATGTCTAACGTTGGTTTAATTACTGAAATTTACGCTAAGTATAACGAAGTGTTAAAAAAATCCAACGCGTTAGACTTTGACGATTTACTTGTTAAAACCTTGCATTTATTGACTGAAAGCGATGAAGTTGCATCTTACTATCAACGTAAATTTAAATACGTGCATATAGATGAGTTTCAAGATACAAACGTAGTTCAATACAAAATTGCTAAAATTTTAACTGCGTATTACGGCAATATCTTCGTTGTAGGTGACGACGACCAAAGTATTTACGGCTGGCGCGGTGCAAAAATTTCTAACATTTTAAACTTTGAATACGATTTTGCGGGCGCTAAAGTTTTCAAACTTGAACAAAACTACCGTTCAACCAAAAACATTTTAAACGTTGCAAACCTTATTATTAAAAACAACGAAGTTAGAAAAGACAAAACGCTTTGGACGGATAATGAAACGGGTGATAAAGTAGAACTTTTTACTGCTTTGGAAGAAACTGATGAAGCAACGCACGTTGCTACGCAAATTAAAAGGCTTATCAATAAAGGTAAAAGGGCAAGCGACTTTGCTATTTTAATGCGTATTAACGCGTTATCCCGCGCATACGAACAAGAACTTTTAAAGTACAATATACCATACAAGGTGTACGGTGGTTTTAAGTTCTTTGACCGTAAAGAAATTAAGGATTTAACGGCATATTTAAGGGTTATATCCAACCCGCTTGACAACGAGGCGGTACTTCGCATAATTAACGTTCCAAGACGTGGTATTGGCGATAAAACGGTAGATACTTTAATATTAAAAGCTCAAGAAGAAGGTTTATCCGTTTTTGACGTTATAATGGATGCTGATAGTTTAGCCCTTTCTTCAGGCGCCCTTTCAAGAATTAAAGAATTCAAAAAACTTTTATACGATTTAATTATCGAAAGTGGAGAAAAAACTATTTCAGAAACTATTAAAAACGTAATTAATAAAACGGCGTTTTTATCTCAATTCGATACGGATACCGAAGAGAATTTGGATAAAAAAATGAACGTAAACGAACTTATAAACTCGGCAAGCGAGTTTGAAAAGGTAAACCCAACTTTAACTTTAAGTGATTATTTAAGTTCAATTACTTTAAGTTCTGATACCGATGAAATGGACGAGGGTAACTTTGTTACTATTGCAACAATCCACTCGGTTAAAGGTTTGGAGTTTGAAAACGTTTTCGTTGTTGGTCTTGATGAAACTATTTTCCCAATATCGCGTGCGGTAAATAGCCCTGAAGAACTTGAAGAAGAGCGCAGGCTTTTATACGTTGCAATCACAAGGGCTAAAAAGACTTTAAAACTCACAAGGGCAAGAAGTAGATATTTATACGGCTCAAGAAGTATTACCGCTGAAAGTAGGTTTTTAAAGGAAATACAGCCACTTTTAAACTGTGAAGAAGAAGCGCCTAAATATTCTTCTTACCAAAACCGCAGTAACGGCGGTTACGGCAGTTTTAACCGATATCAAAAAGAAGACGATTACGGATATTATCCAGATGAACCGTCAAATAGCGGATACTCGGGAAGAACTAAAAGTTTTTCTTCGGGATATAATTTAAACAAGCCTAAAACTTTAGGAGGGAACTCTTCAGCGAAATATACAACAGGTATGAAAGTTTCGCATAAAAAGTTTGGTGTAGGTACCGTTATTGCCGTTAAAAACGACGGTAAATTTATTGACGTAGCCTTTGCAAACTTAGGTATAAAATCATTGGCGGCAGAAATTGCCCCGTTAGAGATAGTTAAATAGGTTATGATACAATAACGGTTGATAAAGTCCTAATGAAACACGGCGTAATACTTCGTTAAAACCACTTGAAAAGATGTATACTCTTATCTTCGGGTTTTGCCTTGTCTTACTTGTGTTTGATTAGTCCTTTTATATCAACCTTATATTGCATCATCACCTAAAAAATAAAAATTAAAAACAGTTATAGGTGTTTATATGGGTAGAATGGAAGACCTTGTAAAACAACTTAATATCTACGCGCACGAGTATTACGTACTTGATAACCCAACGGTTAGTGACGGTGAGTACGATAGACTTTACGACGAACTTGTTCAGCTTGAAAAATTAGAAGGTAGGGTGCTTTTTAATTCGCCAACTAAAAGGGTAGGTGGCGAACCTATTTCCGCCTTTAAAAAACACGAGCACATAAATAGGCTTTACAGTTTAAATAAAAGTTTAACGACAGCCGAACTCGAGGCGTTTACGACCCGTGCCGAAAGCGTTAAAAACAAACCCGTTAAGTATACCGTTGAGTATAAATACGACGGCTTAACTATCTGTTTAACTTACCAAAACGGCAAGTTTGTAAGGGCTACAACAAGGGGTAACGGTATCGTTGGCGAAGACGTTACCGAGCAAGTAAAAACTATAAAAACCTTCCCGTTTGAAATAGATTATAAAGGAACTTTAGAAGTTCAAGGCGAGGCGGTTATTAAACTTTCTAACCTTAAAAAATACAACGAAACGGCAACCGAAATTTTAAAAAATGCGCGTAACGCAGTTGCGGGCGCAATACGAAATTTAGACCCTAAAGAAACGGAAAAAAGAAAGGCAGAAATTCTCTTTTACAACGTAAACTATATGTCGGAAGGAAGTTTAAAAACGCAAGAGGAGTGCTTTGAATTTTTAAAGAAAAACGGTTTTAAAGTTTATGGGTTTTTAAGGACTGCAAGCAGTCTTTCTGAAATTGAAAAAATCATCAAAATTATCGATGAAGAGCGAAAATATATAGATTATTTAACTGACGGTGTGGTAATAAAAATCAACGATTACGACCTTCGTGAGGAACTTGGCTACACCGAAAAATTTCCACGTTGGGCAATGGCGTTTAAGTTCGAGGCAGAGGAAACTACAACCCTTCTTAAAGACGTTGTTTGGCAGGTAGGTAGAACGGGAAAACTCACACCGCTTGGGCTTGTAGAACCCGTTGAACTTGCGGGTGCTACCGTTAAAAAAGCAACTCTTAATAACTACGGCGATATTCTTCGCAAAAAGGTAAAAATAGGTGCAAGGGTGCTTATTAGAAGAAGTAATGAAGTTATACCTGAAATTTTGGGCGCAACCGATTATTTACCTGATGCTAAGGACGTTGTAAAACCAACCGTTTGTCCGTACTGCAACTCTAACCTTTACGAAGACGGTGCAAATATTTTCTGCCCTAATGAAGATTGTAAACCGCGTGTTGTCGGCTCGCTTGTAAACTTTGCAAGTAAAGATGCAATGAATATCGACGGTTTTTCGGAAATGACTGCAGGTCAACTTTACGATGAACTTTCAGTTAAAAGGTTTAGCGACTTATACTCGCTTGATATAGAAAAAGTTAAAACCTTAGAAGGCTTTAAAGAAAAGAAGACGGATAATTTGTTTACTGCGATAGAAAACTCTAAAAAGGTTAAACTTTCAGCATTTATCTACGCGCTTGGCATTGACGGTATCGGCAAAAAAACGGCTAAAGATTTATCTAAAAATTTTGGCACGCTTGATGCAATTAAAAATGCAACTTCTTTTGAGTTTTTAGCCCTTCGTGACTTTGGCGAAATTACCGCTTTAAACGTTTATAATTATTTCCAAAACCAAAACAATCTCGAAGAGATAGACCGCCTTATTTCACTTGGTGTAACGATTGAAGAAGATAGTAAAAAAGTTGGCGACACTTTCGCGGGCGAAAAGGTTGTTTTAACGGGAACTTTAACTTCCTTTAAGCGCCAAGAGGCTGCCGCTATTATTGAAAATTTGGGCGGTGAGGTTATGAGTTCCGTTTCTAAACTTACAACCCTTGTTTTAGCGGGCGAAGAGGCTGGTTCTAAACTTACTAAAGCCAAGGCTTTAGGTATAAAAATTATCGATGAAAACGAGTTTAAATCGCTTATTAATACTTGATATTATTATAAAAGTATGTTAAAATATACTTGTTAGGAGAATTTTTATGAAAAGTATGACCGGCTACGGCAAAGCTGAATACTGTGATGAACAGTTTAAATTATCCGTTGAAATCAAAACGGTTAACAATAGATTTTTAGATTTATCGCCTAAATACCCTCGTTCATTTTTAGGGTTTGACGATATTATTAGAAAAACCATTCAAAAAAATATCAAAAGGGGTAAAGCAGACCTTTATATTTCATTTTCAAGAGTAGGCGATGCTAACCAAGTTTTAGAAATTGATACCGCGCTTGCAAAAGCATATTACAACGCATCGCGTTCAATTCTAAACGAAGTTAACGGTATTCAAGACGATTACACCTTATCTTCAATTATGAAAGCACCTGACGTTATTAAACAAACGCAAGACGAGTTAGATGCGGAAGTTATTTCTAAAATTTTAACGGAAACTTTACAAAGTGCTTGCGATAGTTTAGATAAAATGCGCGTTTACGAAGGGGATAAACTTAAATGTGATTTACTTTCAAGGGTGGAAACTATTGAAGGTTTAGTTAAAGAAATTGGGGCTCGCGCTCCTATGGTAAGTGAAGAACATAAACAAAAACTTATCGAGCGTATCACTCAAGCCCTTTCAGGCATTGAAATTGATGAAGGTAGAATTTTGCAAGAAGCGGCTATTTTTGCAGATAAATGCAATATCGATGAAGAACTTACAAGGCTTAACTCACACATCTCTCAATTTAGAAAAATTTGTGAAGGCGACCTTGACGTTGGTAAAAAACTTGACTTTTTGGTTCAAGAATTTAACCGCGAGGCAAACACCATTTGCAGTAAGTCAAACGATATTAAAGTAACGGATAATGCTTTAGCATTAAAGTGCGAAATAGAAAAAATCCGCGAACAAATACAAAATATTGAATAGAAGGCTTATATTTTTTCATCTAATTGATTTTTGGTGGCAAAACAACGTAAAATACTTTGCGTTTTGTTCCGTTTCGTACCCTACAGGTACGCGCCTACACAATAACGCGCGTCTTTTCTATCGTTTTATCCACCAAAATGCGCATTTGCGCTAATCAATTATTCTCAAAAATAAAAGCCGTAAATAACAACATAAATAAAAGCATTAAATTTTAAATAAACCAAAAGGAGATTAATACATAATGATTAACGAACCAGCAATTGACGAATTAACATCTAAACTTGGTGAAAAATACGAAGGCTCTAAATACGCTTTATGCGTAGTGGCGTCTAAAAGGGCAAGGCAACTTATTGATACTTGCAAAACTCAAAACAGTACGGCAGTACTTAACAACGCAAAACCGTTAACTGCGGCTGCGCGTGAAATTAACGAAGATAAGGTTACAGTTACAAACGGCTAATTTACAAAATTGCACGGTTTTTTAACCGTGCAATCGTTTTTTATTTATTATGATTGCAGAAGTTATCGTAGACGTAGCGAGTTCGGAACTCGACAAAATATTTGATTATAAAGTGCTTTCTCAAGAAGTTAAACTGGGAAGCCGTGTTATCGTGCCACTCGGTAATAGAAAAACCGAGGGGTTTGTTGTCGGGTTAAAAAATACTTCTTCTTACGATTACGATAAACTTAAGCCAATTATTCGCGTGGTGGAAGAAATTCCTGCCCTTACTGAAGAGTGTTTGGAACTTACCAAGTTTATGCACAAAAAGTACCACGTTTCAAGAGCGGTAATTTTAAGGCTATTTTTACCGGGTGAAATGCGTAGGGGTAAAGTGCGCACAAAAATGGTAAACTACGTTAAACTGTCAACAGATATTGACTTTGATTTAGTTTTAAACTCCCTTCGCTCAAGCGCTGAAAAGCAAAAGGCATTGCTTAGTTACCTTAAAGAAAACGGCGAAACTAAGAATTCTGTTTTGGCTGAAAAATTTTCTCAATCGGCAATAACTTCCTTAGTTAAAAAGGGTTGTCTTGAAGTTTTTGAAGTGCGTGAAAGCCGTTTGCCATACAAGGATATGGTGTTTAAAGACAATAAGGTAAACTTAACCGAAGAACAATCTAAAGCCGTAGAAAGCGTTCTTTCTACAAACAAACCAACCCTTATTCACGGTGTTACAGGTAGCGGTAAAACGGAAGTTTATCTACGCCTTATTGAAAACACGATTAAATCGGGCAAAACTGCAATAATGTTGGTGCCTGAAATAGCCTTAACACCGCAAATGCTTTCAAGGTTATGTTCACGCTTTGGTTCAGAGTGCGCTATTTTACATAGTGGGCTTTCCGCAGGCGAAAGGTTTGACGAGTGGTGGCGCCTTAGAAGTGGCGAGGCAAAAATAGCAATCGGCGCAAGAAGTGCGGTGTTTGCACCCCTTCAAAACGTTGGTATAATTATTGTTGATGAAGAGCACGAGCAAAGTTACGAAAGTGAATCAAGCCCTCGCTATTCTACCCAAGAACTTTGTGAGTTTAGGGCAAACTACAACGGTGCAAGGCTTGTTTTAGGTAGTGCTACGCCTAAAATTGAAACTTATTTAAAGGCGACGAGTGGGGAGTATAATTTAGCCGTTATGCGTGATAGGGTAAACGGCAAACCACTTCCTGAAATTATTATAACCGACATGCGTGAAGAGATTAGGCGGGGTAATCCTTCTATGTTTTCTTCAAGTTTAAAATACCATTTAGAAAATGCTTTAAACAGCGGTAATCAAGCAATGATATTTTTAAACAGGCGCGGATATTCCCAAAAGATTATTTGTAGGGAATGTGGTTACGTTGCTAAATGTGAACATTGTGACGTTTCGCTTAATTACCATAAGTTTGATAGTTTACTTAAATGTCACTACTGTAATCAAGCGTATAAAATCCCTGCAGGCTGTCCTGAATGCGGTGGTACTAATATAAATTATAGTGGTACGGGTACGCAAAGGGTTGTTGATGAACTGGGTGAACTTTTCCCAACCGCACGAATTTTGCGTATGGATAACGATACCACGCAAACAAAAGAAGGGCATTATAAAATTCTAAAAGAATTTGGCGAGAAAAAGGCTGATATTTTAGTAGGTACGCAAATGATAGCCAAAGGTCACGACTTTCCGTCCGTTACTTTGGTAGGTATACTTGATGCGGATATGAGTTTGTATTTTTCCGACTTTAGGGCAAGCGAAAGAACCTTCCAACTAATAACTCAAGTTTCAGGTAGAAGTGGTAGGGCGGACGATAAAGGCAAGGTAGTACTGCAAACTTACAGCCCTAAAAATACCCTTTTAACTTTTGCAACAAGATATGACTACGAAGGCTTTTTCACGCATGAAAATGCTATAAGAAGGGCATCTCACTTCCCACCTTATGCCGATATCGTTAGGGTAATGGTTGAAAGTAGTGATGACAAAAAGGCTCTTGAAGGTCTTAAAAACGTATTTTTTGCGTGTAAAGACGTTTATGATAAATACCAATCTTCTTTCGTGTACTTTGATAAGATGAAAAGCCCTGTTAAACGTGTAAAAAACAAATACCGCTATCAAGTTTTAGCAAGGATTGTTTCAAACAGACAAGAAATTGAAGATGCTTTTTACGAAATATCAACAAAATACAACAAAGGGATAGTTACTTCGTACGTAGAAATTAACCCTAACAGTATGAATTAAGGAGAGATTATGGCTATTAGAAACATTGTTCAAATAGGCGATGACGTTTTAAGAAAAAAATGCTTTGAAGTTACCGATTTTGGCGAAAAAACGTGGCAACTTTTAGACGATATGAAAGACACTTTAAAAAAGGCTGAAGGCGCAGGGCTTGCCGCACCGCAAGTTGGCGTTTTAAGGAAAATTTTTATCGTTGACGTTGAAGAGGGCTTTTTTGAATTTTTAAACCCTGAAATTATATCGGAAAAAGGCGAACAAATTAGTCCTGAAGGTTGTTTATCTGTTAAGGGTAAATGGGGTGACGTTAAAAGACCTAAAACGGTAGTTATTAAATACCAAGATAGATACGGCAAGTACCACAAACTAACCGCAAACGACTTTTTTGCTAAGGCAATTTGCCACGAAAACGACCATTTGAACGGCGTTTTATACGTTGATAAAGCAGTAAATATTAGGAACGAAGATTAATGAAAATTGTATTTTTAGGAACCCCCGACTTTGCCGTTAAGCCACTTGAGGCGCTTATAAATTCTCGTCACGAAGTTTTGGCGGTTGTAACTCAACCTGATAAACCAGTTGGCAGAAAAGCAATTATAACGCCTTGTGACGTTAAGGTTTATGCTCAAAGTAGGGGTGTAAAAACTCTTTCATACAACAAAATAAGGCTTGAAGGGGTAGAAGACCTTAAGGCGCTAAATCCCGATATTATGGTTACTTGCGCATACGGTCAAATACTTTCTAAAGAAATTTTAGAAATAGCAAAACACGGTGTTATCAATATCCACGCATCGTTACTTCCTAAATATAGGGGTTCTGCGCCTATTCAATGGTCGATTATTAACGGCGACACTCAAACGGGCGTTACTATTATGCAAACGGACGTAGGCGTTGATACTGGGGATATTTTAAAGGCGGTTAGCCTTGATATTTTAGAAAATGAAACGGCGGGCGAACTTTTTGATAGGCTTTCTGTTTTAGGTGCTAAAACTATCGTTAGCGTTATTGACGATATTGAAAATGGCAATATTACACCTATCAAGCAAGACGAAACAATCGCAACCCACGTTGGCATGCTTAAAAAGGAAGACGGCAAGTTAGATTTTTCAAAATCTACTAAAGATATCATCAACTTAATAAGGGGGCTCAATCCTTGGCCGATAGCCTTTACAAACTTAAAGGATAAAACTTTAAAGGTGTATTCCGCTACCCCTTGCGATTTTAAAGGGTGCGCCGGCGAAGTGCTTTTTGCCGATATTAAAAACGGACTTATCGTTGCAACGGGTGACGGTGCAATTAAGATAAACGAACTTCAACTTGAAGGTGGTAAAAAAATGACTGCCCGTGATTTTTTAGTTGGTAATAAATTATCAAAGGGCGATAAATTAGGTATATAATGCTTATTACTTTTTACGATAGTTACGTCGTTTTATCAAAGGTTTACGGCGGTTCTTATTTAAAACAAGCCATAAACGACACTATGATTAGGGAAAGTTCACGCCCACATTTTACTAAAATTTGTTACGGTGTGCTTGATAAAGAAGTAACTTTAAACTACATAATTTCAAAACTATGCGATAAAAACCCTAAGCAAGCGGTAAGAACTATCCTTAAAATAGGGCTTTATTCCATAATATATTTAAACGATACACCTTACGCAGTAACGGATAGTTGCGTAGAACTTGCTAAAAAACTTGGCAAGGGCGGTACTGCAGGCTTTATTAATGCCGTACTTCGTAATTATTTAAGAAAGGGGGTCGTGTATCCAAGTAGCGGTATAGAGTATTATTCCATAAAATATTCCTATCCCGAATTTTTAGTTAAGCACTTAATTAAAGACTATGGCGAAGAAAAAGCCGAAAGCATAATGAGTGCCGATACCGAAAGGACTTTTGTTAGATTCAATAAAAATGAAGACGGCGAGTCTTACCTTAAAGATAATGGTTACGAATATGAAAAAACTCCGTTTGACAACTGTTTTTCGGTAGACAAATTTAAAATGAACGAAGATTTTTATGCGGGTAAATATACCTTCCAATCGGTGGGTAGCGTTGCTATTTGCGATATGGTTGAAAGTGGGGAAAATTTACTTGACTGTTGTTCTGCCCCAGGTGGTAAATCCGTCAATTTGGCGGATAAGTTTGAAAGGGTAACCGCAACCGAACTTCACGAACATAGGGTAGAACTTATTAAATCTTACTACTCACGCATGAATAAAACAAATATCACGGCTATGCAAGGGGATGCAAGTGTGTTTAATCCCGACTTTAGCGAAATGTTTGACGCGGTGCTTTGCGACGTGCCTTGTTCGGGTACGGGCGTTATTAAGGATAACCCCGATATTAAACTTCGCCGTGACGACAGCAATATCAAGGAACTTACACAAATTCAACTTAAAATTTTAAATAACGCGTCAAAATACGTTAAAAAGGGCGGGTATTTGTATTATTCAACCTGTTCGGTTATAAAGGACGAGAATATTGGTGTCGTATCTAAATTTTTAAAGGACAATAAAGATTTTACGGCAGTAGAGATTGATAGCAAATTAAACGGCTTAAAACTTGATATCGGTTTGCAGTTTTTACCCGATATTTCGTTAGGTGCTGGTTTTTATTTTGCACGCTTAAAAAAGAATTAATATGAACATTTTACAAGATTTATCTTACGAAGAACTTAATAGCGAAGTTATGGCTTTGGGCGAAAAATCCTACCGTACCGAGCAAATTTTTACTTCCTTGCACTTAGGTAATGGAATAAGTGAAATTTCTAATATTTCTAAGGCGCTTAGGGAGAAATTTCTTGAAAAGTACGTGGATTTCCCAGTAACCATTGCTAAAAAACTAACTTCTAAAGACGGAACGCAAAAGTACTTGTTTGCTTTAAGTGACGGCAATATCATTGAAGGCGTTTTTATGAAAAATAACTACGGTAATACCTTGTGTTTATCAACTCAAGTAGGTTGCCGTATGGGTTGTAAGTTTTGCGCGTCAACGATTGGCGGGCTTGTTAGGAATTTAACTGCGGGCGAAATGCTTGCCAACGTTTGCTTAGTTAATAAAGACAACGGCGGAAATATCAAAACCCGTGCAGTTACCAACATAGTTTTAATGGGTAGTGGCGAACCGCTTGATAACTACGATAACGTAGTTAAGTTTTTAAAACTCGTTTCGCACGCAAAAGGCTTAAACGTAAGCCCAAGAAATATCAGTTTATCTACTTGCGGTTTAGTGCCTGAAATGTATAAACTTGCTCAAGAAAGCTTGCCTGTTAACTTAACCGTGTCACTTCATCAACCGTTTGATGAAAAGCGCAAACAACTTATGCCGATAGCCAATGCCTATACGATAGCGGAAATTTTAAAGGCTTGCGATAATTACTTTGAAAAAACGGGTAGAAGATATATCTTTGAGTATTCCCTTGTATCAGGCGAAAACAACGATAAATCTTCTACTCAAGAATTAATAAAAATTTTAAAGGGAAGACCTTGCCACGTAAACGTGATAAGGCTTAACGAAGTTAAAGAAAATAATTTAAAATCAACTACGGATAAAGAGGCCTACGCCTTTTGCGATATGCTTGTTAAAGGTGGCTTATCCGCTACCGTAAGAAGAAGTTTTGGTGCGGATATAGAAGGTGCGTGCGGTCAATTACGAAGAAGTTTTTTGGATAAGGAGAACAACTATGAACAACATTAAAATAGCACCATCAATTTTATCGGCAGATTTTGCCAAAATGGGTGATGCGGTTAAACAGTTATGCGATAAAGGTGCAGATTTAGTGCATTGTGACGTTATGGACGGATTATTCGTGCCTAACTTAACTTTCGGTATCAAAATGATTGCCGATATTAAAAAGGTTTCTACTATTCCGCTTGATGTTCATCTTATGATTGTACAGCCAGAAAGGTATTTAGAAGAATTTGCTAAAGCGGGTGCGGATATCATTACCGTTCACTACGAAGCCTGCAAAAAACCAGTTATAGAAGTTTTAGACGATATTAGAAAACTTGGTGTTAAAAGTGCCGTTTCTATCAAGCCTGACACCCCTGTATCTGTGCTTGAAGAGTTAATTCCACACACCGATATGATACTTATCATGAGTGTTTACCCTGGCTATGGTGGTCAAAAATATATACCAGAATCTACTGAAAGAATTAATCAAACTTACAACCTCATTAAAAAATCGGGCTTAAACGTTATGCTTGAAGTAGACGGCGGTATTAACGCGGTAAACGTTAAAGAAGTTAAAGATGCCGGTGCAGACGTTATCGTTGCAGGCTCTTCTGTATTCAATGCCGAAGATATGGCTAAGGCTATTAAGGAATTAAGGGAAAACTAATGGAAAAATTTGAAAGTTACTATAATTTAGGGATTTCTAAAAAGGTATTCGATTTTGGCGAAGAAGTTTTAAAATCCTTAAAAGAAAGATTTGAAAAAATAGACGAGATTGCCGAATATAACCAAAACAAAGTGTTATACGCACTTCAAAAAAATAGGGTAGACGCATCTTGCTTACAAGCGTCTACCGGCTATGGTTACGATGATATCGGTAGGGAAAAGTTAGAAAAAGTTTATGCTGACGTATTCCACACCGAAAGTGCGCTTGTTCGCCCACAAATAGTATGCGGTACGCACGCACTTACCGTTGCCTTATCGGCAAATTTACTTCCTGGTGATGAACTTTTATCTCCCGTAGGTAAGCCGTACGATACATTAGAAGAAGTTATCGGTATAAGACCATCTACTTGTTCACTTAAAGAATACGGTGTTTCGTACCGCCAAGTTGATTTACTTGAAGGCGGTGCTTTCGATTATGAAGGAATTAAAAACGCCATCAACGAAAAGACTAAAATGGTAACTATTCAACGTTCTAAAGGCTACCAAACAAGACCTACTTTTTCCGTTGAGCAAATAGGCGAACTTATCGCTTTTATTAAA
Source organism: Christensenellaceae bacterium (assembly GCA_045651405.1). Classification (GTDB taxonomy): domain Bacteria; phylum Bacillota; class Clostridia; order Christensenellales; family Borkfalkiaceae; genus HGM11412. Next base: position 146,711 of record JAZRSH010000008.1, read on the forward strand.
AATATCAAGCCGGAAGTAGTTATTATGGTTGATAACTGCTACGGCGAATTTGTTGAAACTATCGAGCCAAGTGACGTTGGTGCAGACTTAACCGTTGGTTCACTTATCAAAAATGCGGGTGGCGGTTTAGCGCCTATCGGCGGTTATATTTGCGGTAAAGAAGAATACGTTAACAGATGTGCATATAGGCTTTCTGCCCCTGGTCTTGGCCAAGAAGTAGGTGCAACACTTGGCGTTTTACCGTCATTTTATCAAGGTTTATTCTTAGCTCCAACCGTTACTGCAGGTGCGTTAAAAGGTGCGATTTTTGCCGCTAATATCTATGAAAAGTTAGGCTATAGAACGATTCCTAATGCAGTTGAACCAAGATATGATATTATTCAAGCGGTAGAACTTAAAAGTAGCGAGGCAATGTGTGCTTTTTGTAAAGGTATTCAAGGCGCGGCGCCCGTTGACAGTTACGTTACCCCTGTACCTTGGGCAATGCCTGGTTACGATAGTGAAGTTATTATGGCTGCGGGTGCCTTTATTCAAGGCTCTTCAATTGAACTTTCAGCAGACGGACCTATTCGTGAACCTTACGCGGTATATTTCCAAGGCGGTTTAACTTTCTACCACGCAAAACTTGGTATTTTAAAATCCCTTCAAGAAATTATTAATGCAAAATTAATAACTTTATAAAGGACTGTTTATGATTAAAGTTGCCTTTATTTGTCACGGCAATATTTGCCGTAGCCCTCTTGCCGAATTTTTAATGAAGAAAAAAATTGAAAGTTTAGGCCTCAGCGATAATTTTATTATAGAATCTTTCGGTACAAGTTACGAAGAACACGGTAATCCCGTTTATCCGCCTATTAAAAGCATTTTAAATGGTCTTAATATAGATTGCTCTAAAAAGCGTGCGCAGACGGTTACAAAAGCCGATTACGGCGAATTTGACTACTTTTTGTGTATGGAAGAATACAATAAAAGAAATTTACTAAGAATTTTTGGTAGTGATAGTGAAAATAAAGTTTATAAACTTTTAGATTTTGCTAATACAAATAAAGGCGGTGACGTATGCGACCCGTATTACTACGGCGGATACGATAAAGTTTTTAGCGATATCGAAAATGGTGTAAATGGATTTATAGACTATTTAAACAAATAAAAACTCGGCGCTATGCCGAGTTTTTTTTCTTATACTATTTTGTTAAATCCCAATCAATAGGGGAAATGTTAACGCTTTTTAAAAATTCGTTAGTTTTAGAAAATGGTTTAGAGCCAAAAAATCCGTTATAACTTGAAAGTGGCGATGGGTGTGCACTTTCGATAACGCAATGTTTATCGGTGCTTATAAATTTCTTTTTTGACCTTGCGTTTCCGCCCCAAAGTATAAATACTACAGGTTCTTCACGATTGTTTATAATCTTTATAACTTCATCGGTAAACCAACCCCAACCGCAATCTTTGTGTGAGTTTGCTAAACCTTCACGCACGGTAAGGGTAGTGTTAAGTAAAAGTACGCCTTGGTCTGCCCACTTAGTTAAGTCCCCCGATTTTGGTGAGGTAATACCTAAATCGCTATTGAGTTCCTTAAATATGTTTCTAAGCGAAGGTGGGAAAGGCGTTCCGTCAGGTACGGAAAAACTTAAGCCTTGCGCTTGACCTTCTTCGTGATAAGGGTCTTGACCTAAAATTACGCATTTAATATCTTCGTAATGGGTGCGTTTAAAACAATTATAAATATTATTCATTTCGGGATAGATTGTTCTTGTAGAATATTCTTCCTTTAAAAAGTCACGAATTTTTAAATACTTGTCATCGCTAAAAAGCGGTGCTAAAATTTTATCCCAACTACTATTGAATTTTATCATTTCAGTTTCCTTTGACTTAATTTTTACCTAATAATTTTAACATAAAAAAATTTTTTTTGCAATAGCGAAAATTTAGTTTTTCGCCTAAATATATATAATATATTTATCAGGCGCGCATATCCTTATATATTATATAAAGATAAGAAAATTGCTTTTAAACTGTTTACTTTTTTGATTTCTTGGGTTAGAATAAATAATAGCGATTTATAATAAGGGGTGTTTTAAATGCTTGCAAAGGTTAAAAGTTACGCGCTTTTTGGGCTCAAAGGTTTTCCTGTTGACGTTGAAGTAGACGTTTCTTCAGGACTTGTTAAATTTGAAATTGTTGGTCTGCCCGACGCTTCGGTTAAGGAGTCTAAAGAAAGGGTGCGTTCTGCTATTAAAAATAGCGGAAGAAAATTTCCTAATTCAAAAATAACGATAAACCTTGCTCCTGCCGACGTTAAAAAGCAAGGCGCTTATTTAGACTTAGCCATTGCTATCGGTATATTAAAAGCCTCCCTTGCGGGTATACCCGATACGGCATCTAATTACGTATTGATAGGCGAACTTTCGCTTGATGGTAGTTTGCGCCCAGTATCAGGTATTTTACCTATGCTTATTTCCGCTAAAAAGGACGGATACAAAAAGTTTATTATTCCTTACGAAAATAAAAACGAAGCATCTTATATTGAAGGCGCGGAAGTTTACGCGTTAAAATCCTTAAACGAAGCAATTTCGCAAATTACCGATAATAAATTTTTACCTATAGACTATATTGACTATAACGCAAACAGCGACAAAAACTTATACAGTAGCGACCTTAAATACGTGCGCGGTCAAGCATTTGCAAGGCGTGCTTTAGAAGTTGCCGTTGCAGGCGGGCACAACATTACTTTCGTAGGTCCACCGGGTGCAGGTAAAACAATGCTAGCTAAGTGTATTCCTACTATCATGCCTGACTTGACTTTTGACGAAGCCCTTGAAACTACTAAAATCCACAGCGTTTCAGGAACGCTTAAAAGGGAGGACGGCATAATTTCAACCCGCCCGTTTATGACCCCACACCATACGGCATCAGCCGTTTCTATTATAGGCGGAGGGCAAAACGCAATGCCGGGTATTATCAGTTTAGCCCACAACGGCGTTATGTATCTTGACGAAATGCCTGAATATCCACGTTCGGTTTTAGAGTGTTTGCGTCAACCCCTTGAAGATAGGGTAATTACAGTTACAAGAACTAAAGCATCGGTTGAATATCCTGCAAGTTTTATGCTCGTTGGCAGTATGAACCCTTGCCCTTGCGGTAACTATGGCGTTAAGGGTAAAGTGTGTAAATGCACACTTGCGTCAATAAGAAAATATCGCGCTAAAATTTCAGGTCCACTTCTTGATAGAATTGACCTTCAAATCAACGTTGATAGCGTTGAGTACAACGACCTTGTTTCTAATGCGGAAGAGGAGTGCAGTAGCGCCGTTAAAAAACGCGTGGAATTTGCAAGGCGGGTTCAAAGTGAAAGATTTAAAAAGGATACTATCAAAATAAATGCCGAAATGGGAGAAAAGCAAATTAAAGAATACTGCACTTTGGATAAGGAGTGTGAATTTATTTTAAAATCTGCTTTTGAAAGGCTTGATTTATCGGCAAGGGCGCGCAGTCGTATCATTAAAGTTGCAAGAACTATCGCAGACCTTGATATGAGTGAAAATATAAAGCCTAACCATATTCTTGAAGCGGTTGGTTATAGGAGTAATTTAGATTGACGTATAATACACAAGAAAAAGCAATAATATTTATTGATGGTTTTATCAATCTTGAATACAAACACAAACGTGCTATCATAGACCTTTACGATGATATTGGCGATTTGTTTGATAAACCTAACCTTGCTTATGAATATTTAAAAGATAACTTAGCGGAAAACGCTTGCGATATTTTTAAACTTTCGTTAAACGTCGATTATATAACCGCGCTATTTAAAAAGTATAGCGATAGGGGTATAAAAATTGTAACGGAAGAAAGCGAGTGTTATCCTTCAAGGCTTTTAAGTTTAGATTTTAATCCTATATGTTTATACTGCAAAGGGGATATTTCTTTACTTAATAGCGACAATACTTTTTCTATAGTCGGCTCACGCAAAACGGCTAAGGCCATATGTACTACCACGCAAGATTTTGCAAACAAGCTTACTACTGCAAGCGTAACCGTAGTTACTGGTATAGCAAGCGGTGCTGATATATCTGCAATAAAGGGCGGGATAGATAGCGGTAAGGTTATTTCCGTTATGGCATCGGGTAGCGACTATTGGAATTTAGAATCTAACCGAGATTATCTTGATAAAATTATAGAAAATGGTGGGTTGGTTATAAGCGAGTATTCGCCGGAAGTACCGCCAAGGGCATACTTCTATCCTATACGCAACCGCATTATCGCAGGGCTTGGCGACGGGCTTTTAGTTGTTAGTGGCGATAATAAAAGCGGTGCAAGGCACACGGTAAACTACGCGCTTGATTACGGCAAAGAAATCTTTGCTTTTCCTTACGGAATAAACGATGCTTTGGGTAGCCTTTGCAATTCCTTAATCAAAGACGGTGCAAGACTTACCGAAACTTACGAAGATATCAGCGAAGTTATGGGTTATAACCTTGCTAATGAAGATAAAATCGAATTAACAGGCAATGAAAAACTCGTTTACGAGTGTATTTTGCAAGGCGTTAGTTTGGTTGATGATATAGTTAGTAAAACAAATCTAAAAATTTTTGAAATTATGCCTATTATCACAATGCTTGAGATAAAGGGTTTAATCATAAGTAGCGGTGGCAACGAATACGTTAAAACTGCTAAATAGAGTAGGAGAATTATGCAATTAATTATCGTAGAATCGCCTAAAAAGGCAAAGACAATTGAAAGGTTTTTAGGTGGCAAGTTTCAAGTAGAAGGTAGTGGCGGTCACGTTAGGGGACTTCCTGAAAAAAGGTTTGCCGTTGACGTTGACAATAACTTTGAACCTACCTACGTTATCGAGCCAAAACAAAAATCTTTAGTGGATAAACTTAAAGAAAAAGCCTCTAAGGCGGAAAGAGTTTACCTTGCAACCGACCCGGATAGAGAAGGCGAGGCTATTGCGTGGCACTTATACGAAGTTTTAGATATCAAGGGTAAAACCCACAGAATTAAGTTTAACGAAATTAGTGAAAAAGCGGTTAAAAACGCATTGCAAAACCCTGGTAGAATCGACTATAACTTAGTTGACTCTCAACAAGCAAGGCGAATTTTAGATAGAATAGTTGGCTATAAACTTTCTCCATTTGTTAGAACAAGGGTAAAAGACGGCGAATCGGCTGGGCGCGTTCAATCGGTTGCCGTTAAACTTGCCGTTGAAAGAGAACGCAAGATTTTAGAGTTCGAGCCAAAGGAATATTGGAATATTTCCGCTAAACTTAAAACCGATAAAGACGATATTGAGTTTAAAATGCTTTTATCTAACAAGTCGGGTGTTGCGTACAAGCCGTCAAATCAAGCGGAAGCAGAAGAAGTTTACGATATTTGCAAAAATAATCCGTTTATTGTAAAAATGGTAAAAAAAGGCGTAGTTAAATCCCACGCATTACCACCGTTTACAACTTCTACAATGCAACAAGACGCATCTTCTAAACTTGGTTTATCGGCACCACAAGTAATGCAACTTGCTCAACACCTTTACGAAGGTATTGAAACTTCAAGGGGTCACTTAGCACTTGTAACCTATATCAGAACGGACTCTACAAGAATTTCTGCCGATGCTCAACAAGACTGTTTAGAACATATCGAAAAGGTTTTTGGTAGCGAATATAAACCTAACAAGCCTAACATTTTTACAACTAAAAAGAACGCACAAGACGCGCACGAGGCAATTCGTCCTATCGATATTAAAATTACCCCTGAAAGCGTAAAGGATATTTTAGATAAAAACCATTACAACCTTTATAAACTTATCTATCAAAGATATCTTGCGTCGCAAATGGCGGACGCACAATTTAACTCTATGCAAGTAGAGGCGGTAAGTGGGGACTACGGTTTTAAAGCGAGTGGTAAAAGCGTTAAATTTAAAGGTTATACGGCTGTTTACGACTACGTTGCAGGTAAAAAGGGTGATGAAGAATCTGAAAACAAACTTTTACCTAATATGAACGAAGGGGATAAATTAATCCTTAAAAAACTTGATAAAGAACAAAAGTTTACTAAACCGCCTGAAAGGTATACCGACTCTTCACTTGTTGAGGCAATCGAAAAGAACGGTATTGGTAGACCGTCTACCTACGCTACGATTATTTCAACACTTACAAAACACAAATATATCGAAAGAAAGGGAAAATCGCTTATTCCAACCCAAATTGCTTTTGATGCTACCGATTTACTCGTTAAGTATTTCAAAGACGTTATGGATATAAATTTCACAGCGCGTATGGAAACTAAACTTGACGATATCGCAGAAGGCGGTAAGGATTGGCGTAAAATGGTAGGGGATTTCTATCATCCGTTTATCGAAGACCTTAAAAAAGCAACGGGCGATAATAGTGAGCCTACAGATATCCCTTGCGAATCATGTGGCAATAACTACGTTAAAAAGAAGGGTAGATTTGGCGAGTTCTTATACTGCACGAATTGTAAAAGAACAAGAAACCCAAGCGACGTTGTTTCTGAAAAAGTTTGCCCTAACTGTAACGTAAATATGATATTAAAAGAAGGTAAATACGGCAAGTACTACAGTTGCCCTAATCCTTCGTGCAATACCAAAATGCAAGAAGGGGATATTTTCCACAGCGAAAGATGCCCTGATTGTAATTCGTTAGTTCTTGTAAAAACGGGTAGGTTTGGCAAGTATTTAAAATGCTCTAAGTGTAATTTCACAAAGAGTATAAACGAACTTCAAGGTGTTTGTCCTATATGTCAAAAACCTGCACAAAAAATGACCACTAAAAAAGGCAAGATTTATTACGGTTGTTCGGGATACCCTAACTGTAACTTTATAAGTTGGGATATACCAACGGGTGAAATGTGCCCAACTTGTGGTAAACATCTCGTTAAAAAAGACGGAAAGATTAATTGCTCGGATAAAAAGTGCAATTACTCAGTAGACGAAAAATAGGAGAAAATTATGAGTATAGAATTTCGTGGCACAACTATTTGTGCCGTTAAGAAAAATGGTAAAACAGCAATCGCTGGCGATGGTCAAGTGACTTTTGGCGAGTCGATTGTATTTAAAAATAACGCCGTTAAAGTAAGAAGAATTTACGGTGGTAACGTAGTAATCGGCTTTGCGGGTTCAGTATCCGATGCCTTTACTTTAACTGAAAGATTTGAAGGTATGCTTAATAAATATTCAGGCAACCTTATGAGAAGTGCCGTTCAACTTGCCGAACTTTGGCGTGAAGACAAGGTAGGTAGAAAACTTGAGGCAATGATGATTTGTGCAGACAAGGATAATTTACTTATCGTATCGGGTGGCGGTGAAGTTATTGAACCGGACGGTGGCGTTTGCGCTATGGGTAGCGGTGGTAACTATGCTTTAGCGGCTGCAAAAGCACTTGTTCAAGAAACTGACTACGAGGCTGAAGTTATTGCGGAAAAGGCTCTTAAAATAGCAAGCAGTATTTGTATTTTTACTAACGATAATATCGTTGTAGAGTGCATTTAAGGGGGAATTATGAATCTTTCACCAAGAGAAATAGTACAAGAACTTGATAAATATATCATTGGTCAAAACTCGGCTAAAAGGGCGGTTGCCGTTGCACTTCGCAACAGATACAGAAGAAGCCAACTTTCGCCTGAACTTCGTGACGAAATTACACCAAAAAACATTATAATGAAAGGTCCTACGGGTGTTGGTAAAACTGAAATTGCAAGAAGACTTGCTAAACTTGTAGGCGCACCGTTTATTAAAGTTGAGGCTACTAAATATACCGAAGTAGGTTACGTTGGTAGAGACGTTGAATCAATGATTAGGGATTTAGTTGAGTGTAGCGTTAGAATGGTTAAAGAAGAACAAATGAAAACAGTTTCTTCTAAAGCCACAGCCGTTGCCGAAAGAAAAATCTCTAAGATTTTAGTGGATTTAAAAATTAGCGAAAAAGGGGATATGTCCCAAGAATCCTTTGAGCAATTTATTTTAAACGGTTTAAGGGAAGGCTTATACAACAAAGTTATCATTGAAATGGAAGTTGACGATAGCCCTAAAAACCTTGAAATTATGCCTGGTATGGGTGCGGAAATTAACATTGGCTCTATATTTGGCGATATTATGCCTAAGCGCAAAAAAAGAAGAAAAATTACAGTTAAAGAGGCTATGAAATACCTTATCGATGAAGAAAGTGATAAACTTATCGATATTGATGCTGTAAATAGTGAGGCTGTAAGGCGTGCCGAACAAGAAGGTATTATCTTTATTGATGAAATCGATAAGATTGCCGCAAAAACTAACCAAGGCGGTGCAAACGTTTCAAGGGAAGGCGTGCAAAGGGATATTTTACCTATCGTTGAAGGCAGTACCGTTATGACTAAGTACGGCGCGGTAAGAACGGATTATATCTTGTTTATCGCAGCGGGTGCTTTCCATATTGCAAAGGTTGAAGACTTAATACCTGAACTTCAAGGTAGATTCCCAATCAAGGTAGAACTTTCAAGCCTTTCTAAAGAAGATTTTGTAAACATTTTAACAATGCCACAAAACGCAATTACACTTCAATATAAAACACTTTTATTAGTTGATAATATCGACCTCAATTTCACTAAAGAGGCTATTGAAAGAATTGCGTATATCGCTGCGGATATGAACGCGTCAAGCGAAGATATCGGCGCAAGAAGACTTCATACCGTTATGGAAAATCTTTTAGAAGATATTTCGTTTAATGCGGGTGGCGGAATCCCACTTACTACCGTTAAAATAGACGAAAACTACGTTAACGAGCATTTAAACGGACAAGATAGTAGTAGCAATCTTAAAAAATACATTTTATAAAGGGGTTAATTATGATAAATATACCAAAAGGTACTAAAGACGTTTTACCAAGCGAAAGTTATAAATGGCACTACGTTGAAGGTAAAGCACGTGAAATAGCAAAAACCTTTGGCGTTAAGGAAATAAGAACGCCTACTTTTGAACATACCGAACTTTTCTTACGTGGCGTAGGCGATACGACGGATATCGTAAATAAGGAAATGTACACCTTTGAAGATAAAGGTAAAAGAAGTATCACTTTAAAGCCAGAAGGTACTGCAGGCGTTGCAAGGGCGTTTATTGAAAACGGTCTACAAAGCGGTGCAATGCCACTTAAAATGTATTACATTACCCCTGTATTCCGTTACGAAAGACCGCAAGCGGGTAGACTTCGTGAACACCACCAATTCGGTGTAGAATTTTACGGCGGTAAGGGTGCTGACTTAGATGCAGAAGTAATTTTAGTTGCCTACACTTTACTTAAAGGTTTAGGTTTACAAGTTGCACTCAATATCAACAGTATGGGTTGTAAAACTTGTAGGGCGGAATATAACAACGCACTTAAAGAATACCTTAAAGACAGTTACGATAATATGTGCGAAACTTGTAAGGTTCGTTACGAAAAAAATCCGCTTAGAATTTTAGACTGCAAGGAAGAAAAATGTAAAGAACTTACCAAAACTGCACCTAAAATTACCGATTATTTATGTGACGATTGCAAGGCGCACTTTGACAGTTTAAAATCTTTACTTGAAATTGCAGGCCTTGAATATACTGTAAATCCGTTTATTGTTAGGGGACTTGACTACTATACTAAAACGGTATTTGAATTTGTTACTACTGCACTTGGTTCGCAAGGTACGGTGTGCGGTGGCGGTAGGTACGACGGACTTATCGAACAAATCGGTGGTAATTCCGTACCTGGCGTTGGCTTTGGTATGGGTCTTGAAAGGGTTATTATGCTTATGGAAAGTTTAGGCATAGAAATACCTAACGAAGAATCAGTTAAAGTGTTTATTGCATCAGCAGGCGAAAATGCTAACAAAAAAGCATTTGAATTATGCTATAACTTAAGAACTAAAGGTGTTGTTGCCGAAACCGACCACATGGAAAGGGGATTTAAATCGCAATTTAAGTATGCTGATAAAATCAAAGCGGAATACGTTATTGCTATAGGCGATAACGAACTTGAAAGTGGAATTGTTAACGTTAAAAAAATGAGTGACGGTTCTACCGAAAGTGTTGCTATTGATAAAATTTTGGAATATTTTGCATAAACCAAAGCAAAATAATTACGGAGGATATTATGAGCGATAAAGTAAAATTATTAAATGATTTAGACTTTGAAAAAACTATCAAAGAAAGCAAAGTTCCTGTACTTGTTGACTTTTTTGCTAAATGGTGTGCACCTTGCCGTATGCAAGCCCCAGTTTTAGATGAACTTGCAAATGATTTAGGTGATAAAGTTATGATTGCTAAAGTAGATATCGATGAATGCGAAAGTTTAGCAATCAAATACGGCGTTTCAAGCATACCTTGCCTTATGGTGTTTAAAGACGGCGAATTAAAAGAAACTTCGGTAGGTTTACAAGGAAAGGCACAACTTTCTGCGATGCTTATTAAGCACATCTAAAAAGAATATAAAAAACGGTTGACCGTGTTAGTCAACCGTTTTATTTTTTGTTTATAAGATAATCTAAAGAAACCCCGTAAAGATTTGCTATCTTAATAAAATTTTCAAGGGTAGGCACAGTTTTGCCGTGTTCATAGCCTTGATATGATTGGTATGATATACCAAGTCTTAAAGCAACTTCACCCTGAGTAAAGTTATTAATTGTTCGAAGATTATATAAAGTTTGCGGTAAGTTTTTTAATTCTTTTAATGGCTTTTTCATACAAAAATTATATACCTTAAAACCAAATTTGTCAATAATACAGTTTAAAACAGTAAAAATTAACTGTTATAAACAATTGCAAGTTAAAAACATAATAACTGAGTAAGATAAAACAAGCGTATACAGTTTGAAACTGTGTGGGTCTATCGTGAATAAAAACATGTAAAATAAATAAGTGTATACAGTTTGAAACTGTGTAGACTAAAAACATAATAACTGGGTAGGAAAAACAAGCGTATACAGTTTGAAACTGTGTAGAACCATCTCGTATAAAAACGGATATAAAAACAGGGTATACAGTTTGAAACTGTGCGGGTTAAGAATCAAAAATATAAGTAAGAGGGATAAACCGTGCATACAGTTTGAAACTGTGTGGGTTGAATTAATTGTTAAATAATGTGTGGAAGAGGGTGGTAAAATAATGTGGGGAAAGTAGTGGGGTAAAATATTTTAATAAAAATATTGCAATATAAAAACCAAAGTGCTATAATTTATCTATCTTTTTTACGGGGAAGTATTATGAAAAAGAAACTTATTACAATTTTAACTATAATTCTCGTTATATTATTAGGTATAGTTGCATTTGCATTATTTAATGGCGGAAACGATTGTAGTGGAACAACCTCTCATACCCACAGTTACACCTCAACTGTTATTAATCCTACTTGCGAAGGACAAGGCTATACAGTTTATAACTGTGTGTGCGGTGATACTTATAGAGATAATTATGTAAACGCAATAGGTCACAGTTATGGCGAATTCACATCAAATGGTGACGGTACTCATACTAAAACTTGTGCAAACGATACCGCACATACAATAACTAAAAACTGTAGTGGCGGACAAGCAACCGAAACACAAAAGGCAATTTGCGAAGTTTGTAATGGTGAATACGGTGCACTTGCTGAACACGTGCATAATTATAACACCTTAAAATATAATGAAAATAGCCATTGGCATGAATGTGCTTGTGGTGAAAAGTTAGATATTGAAAATCATAAAGGCGGAACTGCAACTTGTACACAACAAGCAGTTTGTGAAGTATGCAATACTTCATACGGAAACGTTATCCCACACGATTATACTATTTTAAATTTTGACGGCGTAAACCATTGGTATCAATGTGTTTGTGGTGAAAAAACTGGTATTGAAAATCACAAGGGTGGACAAGCAACCGAAACACAAAAAGCAATTTGTGAAGTTTGTAATGGTGAATACGGCGCACTTGCTGAACACGTACATAATTATAACACCTTAAAATATAATGAAAATAGCCATTGGTATGAATGTGCTTGTGGCGAAAAGTTAGATATTGAAAATCACAAGGGCGGAACTGCAACTTGCACACAACAAGCAGTTTGTGAAGTATGTAACCAAGAATATGGCGATAAGCAAGAACACGAATTATATGAAGAAGTTTACGTTATAACAGGCTGTAACTATAGTGTAAGTTATAGTGCGCAAATTTGTAAAAATTGTTTAGGAACGTTTGCTATTGAAAATGGTGATGAAGTTGTTCACCCACACAGTTGGGTTTTAGCTGAATCTATTGAACCTACGTGTACACAAATGGGGTATTACGCGCATTTTGAGTGTGAACTTT
>JAZRSH010000009.1:0-1074 GCA_045651405.1 Christensenellaceae bacterium
AAGTATTGTGCGATTGCGGTTTAGTAAAAGCAGAAAAAGATTGGAAATGGACTTATTATACGCTTGCGTGCTGTAAACTTAATGAAATGATAGATTTTCTCGGTGATACGAAATGTAGAACGGGAAAAACAAATGAAAATACTTGCAAAAAAAATACGTGCGATTAAGTTCGCATATATTTTTTCTCTATCGCATAGATAATTGTCTATATAGACAAAAATAAATATAAGGAGTTATATTGTGGAAACTAAAAAACGCAAATGGTTATGGTGGCTTATTGGGGTAATTGCTGTTGTGTTGCTTACAATAGGGATTGCCTTAGTTGTGGACGGTGTAAACGGGTTAAAAGCAATAGGCGATTTTATAACTGACCAAATACTTGGTATGAAATGGCTAAACGCTTTAATCGGTATGGCGTTTAGCGCTATGTTTGGCGAAACTTTTATGTCGGGACATTGGGGGCAAGCAATACAATTTTTTGTATATGATACGGTAAAAATAGTCGTGTTGTTATGCTTGCTTATCTTTCTTATTTCGTATATTCAAAGTTATTTTCCGCCCGAAAGAACAAAAAAAATACTTGGACTATTTAAGGGTATTGGCGCAAATGCGGTTGGTGCTTTGCTTGGTACGGTTACGCCCTTTTGCTCTTGCTCGTCTATTCCTATCTTTATGGGCTTTACCCGTGCGGGAATTTCAAGCGGTGTTACGTTCAGTTTCTTAATTTCAAGCCCACTCGTTGATTTAGGTGCGTTTATTCTACTTGCGAGTGTGTTTGGTTTTCCTATTGCGATTGCTTACGTTATCGTGGGTTTAATCCTTGCTATTGTCGGTGGAACGATTATTGAAAAAACAGGTTTAGGAAAACACGTACAAGATTTTATTATGGAAGGCAGTATCGCCGAAGTGGACGGCGTAGAACTTACGCAAAAGGATAGATTGATTTACGCAAAAGACCAAATGCTGTCAACGTTAAAAAAGGTATGGATTTATATTCTTATCGGTGTTGGTATCGGGGCGACTATTCATAACTTTATTCCTAACGAATGGATACAAGCGATTTTGGGTAGTGAT
>JAZRSH010000010.1:0-60585 GCA_045651405.1 Christensenellaceae bacterium
CTTAATATTTTGTTGACTTTAATTTAAAAATGTATTATACTCATACTCGCTTAGGGGAGTGGCTCAACGGTAGAGTAGCGGTCTCCAAAACCGTAGGTTGCGTGTTCGAATCGCGTCTCCCCTGCCAAAAAATAGCACAAGGTTTTTGCCTTGTGCTATTTTTTTACTTGCATTGTAGCGATGAGAACACGCAGTTTCGGTGCTTTGCGTAGCAAACCATTTGCCCGCAGTCTTACACTCGACGGGCTTTTATGGGGGCAATATCGCGTCTCCCCTGCCAAAAAAGGAAGTATTGACTTTGCAATACTTCCTTTTTTATTTCAAATTTGCAAAATTTGATTATAATGCTTGCTTTAGCAAGTTATAATGCACAAGGTTTTTGCCTTGTGCTATTTTTTTTAATCATTTAAATATAATTTAATATTTAAAAATCTTATAAAAACACCTTGCAAAGATTTTTATTTGTGGTACAATAATATAGTAAAACTATAATGGGGTTTAATATGTATACAAAATTAAAAGAAAATTCAGTTTTTATAGAGTCAAGTTGTTTTGATAACTACGGCGGTTGGGTACTTGATACTCAATATATTCAAAATATGGGTTCAAGCTATCTTTTAGCGCACGGTATAGGTGAAAAGGTTAGCCCCGCAACTACAAAAATTGAATTCCCTAAAAAAGGTAAATACAAACTTTGGGTTTACACTAAAAACTGGGTAGCGTTTTGGAAGAAAGATTACGCGCCCGGTATTTTTAGCGTGTCTATTGGCGATAAAACATTATCAACAACCTTTGGTACTGGCGATGCAGAGTGGTATTGGCAAGAAGGCGAAACTTTTGAAGTTGAAAACCTTAACGATACTATTACCGTTATCGACTTAACGGGCTATGAAGGTAGATTTGCTTGCTTGTTTTTCACTATGGATATGGATTTTATTCCGCCAAGCGAAAAGGCTGAACTTGAAACTTTTAGGCGCGTTTTAACTGATAAAACTTCTGTAACTGACGGTGGTAACTATGATTTAGTAGTCGTTGGCGGTGGTTACGGCGGTATGATGACGGCAAAAATGGCATCACTTAAAGGTTTAAAGGTTGCTTTGGTGCAAGATAGACCTATTTTAGGAGGTAACAATAGTTCGGAAGTAAGGGTATGGCTTTACGGTTTAACTTGTTTTAAAGAATTTCCTAAACTTGGCGAATTAACTAATATTTTCGACCAAAAAGTTAGCCAAATCGACGGTGTTAAAAACGCCGCGTCTAACTATGAAGACGAGCGCAAACTTAAAATCTTTGAAGAAGATGAAAATATAACGTTATTTTTAAATCACTCTCTTAAAAAGGTTGACGTAACAAACGGCATTATCAATTCGGTTACCGTTTATAACGTTAAAACTTGTGATTATATTAAACTTTCTGCGCCAATTTACGCAGACTGTACTGGCGACGGAACTTTAGGTTATTTAAGCGGTGCCGATTACGAGCAAACTAACACCGGTCATATGGAGCAATCAAACTTTTGGTGCGTTGACGATATGGGTAGCGAGCAAACTTTTGCGCCTTGCCCTTGGGCAATCGATTTACACAATGTAAACTTCGTGTCACGCCCAACTTTTAACGGTGTAGAATATTACACAGAGAAAGAAAGTGCAAGAACTATCGGCAACTGGCAATGGGGTAGTGGTTTTGAAATTAACCCTATAACTAACGACGAGCAAATTAGGGACTATAATTTTAGGGCAATGTACGGTGCGTGGGATGCCATTAAAAACACCGATAAAGCCTTAAAAAATTATAAAATCGTGCACTCTTCATATATATCGGGCAAAAGGGAATCAAGAAGACTTCTTGGCGATATAGTAATGAATTCAAGCGATATCGTTACTGGTAAAAAGTACAACGATGCTATCGTTGGTATTGACTTTAGTTTAGATATGCACCGCCCACACCATAAATACTATACCGCATATCACGAAGGCTACGCGTTTATCGGTCTTGACTGTGCCGAAAAGTTTAAGGCCCCTTACTTTATGCCGTATAGGTGTTTGTATTCTCGCAATATTTCCAACTTGTTTATGGCGGGTAGGGATATAAGTGTAACCCACGACGCGTTAGGTCCTGTTAGGGTTATGCGTACCATTGGTATGATGGGCGAAGTTGTAGGTTACGCGTCTTATTTATGCAAAAAATATAACACCACTCCGCGCGGTGTTTATCAAAATTATATAAATGAACTTTTAACTTATATGAGAGGGGAAGACTTAACTTTAAAGGACGTAGAAATTTATACTGACGGCGCTTGCTCTGGCAACCCAGGAAACGGCGGTTGGGCTGCAATCTTATCCTGCAATGGTGTAGAAAAAGAAATTAGTGGTGGCGAAAAGGATACCACTAATAACCGTATGGAACTCATTGCGGTAATTCAAGGTTTAAAAGCCTTAAAAAGCAAGTGCAACGTTAAAATTTATTCCGATTCCGCTTACTGCGTTAACGCATTTTTAGAAGATTGGATTACGGGTTGGGTGCTTGCAAATTGGAAAACTGCGGGTAATAAACCGGTAAAAAACGTTGACCTTTGGATAGAACTTAACGATTTAACTAAAAAACATAACGTAGAGTTTATTAAGGTAAAAGGTCATGCCGATAACGAAAAAAATAACAGGTGCGATTATTTAGCGCGTCAAGAAATTTCAAAACTTAATTAACGTAGGATAATTCCTTTTTAAAATTCATATACTTTATATGGTATGAAATTTAATTCAAAGGTAAAAATCACTTTTAGCCTCTTTGCATTATTACTAATAGGCATGACTACCATTTTGTTTTTCGTGTTGTATTTAAGTACTTTTGACGGGGGCTTTTTATTTAGAAATAAGCAATTATTACTCTTTATAGTAACGGTTGTCGTTTGCGGTGTGTCTATGCTGTCACTTATATTTATGGCAAACGATAATAAGTTTATTTATAAACTTACCGTATTATTTTTAACCTTTATAGCCATAGCGTTTTCGGTATTATATCTTTTAAAATTTACGGGTATATATTCTAAGATAGACAGCGTTGAAGACCTTAGAAATTACGTTGCTTCCTTTGGTTATATGGCGGTGGTTATTTACGTATTAATGAATTTTTTACAAGTGGTAATACTGCCTATACCGGGGTTTGTTGCGGTAGGTACGGGGGTTGCCTTGTTTGGACCTTTAAAAACTTCAATATTCAGTTTGATAGGTATAATTTCAGGTTCACTTGTTGCCTTTTTTATAGGTAGATATTTCGGCTATAAAGTGGTTAGTTGGCTAATAGGTAAAGAACAACTTGATAAATGGCTTAAACGCATTGAAAATAAAGATAAAATAATACTTACTTTTATGTTTATTTTTCCTTTTTTCCCCGACGACGTTTTATGCTTTGTTGCAGGGCTATCTTCAATGAGTAACGGCTATTTTGTATTGATGATATTTATATGTAGAATTTTTTCGGTATTTACTTCCGCATATTCCTTAAACGGCAGTATCATACCGTTTAATACTTGGTGGGGTGTAACCCTCTGGGTTATTATAGTAATTATTACCGTGTTTTTAACGATTTTACTGTATAAAAAAGGGGATAATATAGAAAACTTTTTAAAAAATAAATTACGGAGGGTAAGGCGTTGAATAGGCAAATATTGCACATAGATTTAAATAATTTTTACGCAAGTGTTGAAATGATTTTAAATCCTGAATTAAAAGATAAATACGTTGCAGTTTGCGGTAGCGTTGAAAACCGCCACGGTATAATTTTAGCAAAAAGTGAAAACGCTAAAAAATTGGGTGTAAAAACGGGTATGGTTATACGTGATGCCTTAAAATTATGCCCAAAATTAGTGCTTGTTGAAGCCAAGCACGATAAGTATATCGCATACTCAAAACTCATTAGAAACATCTACAGAAAATACACCGATTACATTGAATCTTTCGGCATTGACGAGTGTTGGCTTGACGTAACCCACTCGGTAAAAATGTTTGGTACTGCTGAAAAGATTGCAAACGATATTCGTGAAGAAGTTAAAAGGGAGTCAGGGCTTACCGTTTCGGTTGGCGTAAGTTTTAACAAAGTGTTTGCTAAACTTGGCTCAGACCTTAAAAAGCCCGATGCTACAACTGTAATCAGCGAAGAAAACTACAGGGAAAAAATTTGGAATTTACCAGTAGAAAACCTACTTTTTGTCGGTAGGTCAACTCAGTTAAAACTCAATAAAATCAATATTTTAACTATCGGTGACTTGGCTCAAACAGATTCGCAATATCTATTTAAAAGATTTGGTAAGTGGGGTAAGGTTTTGCACGAATACGCAAATGGTCTTGACGATGCACCCGTGTCTAAGGACCACGAAGGCGATGAAGTTAAATCGGTTGGTAATTCTATGACTACATACCGCGATTTAATAACTGATGAAGATATAAAAATCATTTTAACAGTATTATCCGATAGCGTTTCTTCAAGGGTTATAGAGCATAACTTAGGCAAGCCTAAAACTTTATCTATTTACGTTAGGGATGAGTTTTTAGAATCTATTACCCGCCAATGTAAGTTTGAGTATCCAACCGTGCTTCCTGAAGATTTCGTTTCAACGGCTTTCAAATTGTTTAAGGAAAACGTAAAAAAGGGTACTTGCGTTAGAACGCTTGGAATTTCCGTTAGTGATTTCAATCACAATGAAGAGCAAATATCCTTTGATGATGATAAATATGCAAAAAAAAGCAAGCTTAACGATACTGTTTCTAATATTAGAAATAAGTATGGTAATGAAAGTGTTTTGAAGGGAATTTTATTAAAAGATAAAAAATTCATGCGTGAAAATTCTAAGGAAGGACATTTTTTAAATATTGACGACGATATTTAACTTAAAAATGCTTGCTAAAAATTTGTGATTGTGGTAAAATTGAAAACGATTTGTTAAGGAGTATATACATTATGACAGACGGAAAGTTATTAATTGAAAAATTGCTTGTTTATGCACAAGCATTTTTAGGGCTTAATGAACTCGATGTTATTTACCAAAGAAATAACTTGTTAAATCTCTTTAAGCTTTCATCACCAACAAAAGAACAACCTAATAAAGATGAAATTTTAAAAATGGAAGTTCCAGACGCGCTTATTAATGAAATTATGGCTTATGCGCTTGAAAACGGAATTGCTGATAACGATATTTATGCAGACTTATTTGCAAACTACGTTTTCGGTATTTTAACACCAAAGCCATCTGAAGTAAATAGCGTATTTATGTCTTTAAAGGAAAATCTCGGTTCGCAAGCTGCATGTGATTACCTTTACAACTTAAGCATTAAAAACTACTACATCAGGAAAACTGATATCGCTAAAAACTTAAAGTGGGATGCTAACGAACTTGATATTCCGCTTGAAGTTACAATCAACTTAAGTAAACCTGAAAAGAGCAATAAAGACGTTGCTAAACTTTTAACTGCTCCTCAAGGGGACAAGTATCCTGCTTGCGCGTTATGTAAAGAAAACGAAGGTTTCTACGGCCATGCTGCTCAAGCGCCACGTAGCAACATTAGAACAATCTCTTTATCTCTCGGTGGGGAAGATTGGGGTATGCAATATTCGCCATATCTTTATTTTGATGAACATTGCATTTTATTCAATAAAGTTCACACCCCAATGATTATCAACGGTCACACTATTGAAAAATTATTCGATTTTATCGAACTTTTCCCTAATTATTTCGTAGGTTCTAACTCAGACCTTCCAATCGTTGGTGGTTCTATTTTAAATCACGAACACTACCAAGGCGGTAAACATTTAATGCCACTTCAAAAATCAGGCGCATCGTTTACTTTCAAAAGTGAAAAGTACGACGATACCACTATTGAAGTGTTAGATTTCTATAACTCGGTTATTAGAATTTCAGGCTTTAACAGAAATACTATCCAAGCTTTAGCAAGTGAAATTATTGAAAATTGGCGCGGTTATACTGATGAAAACGTTGGCATTTTTGCTCAAACTGACGGTCAACGTCACAATACTGTAACCCCAATTGCAAGATTCTTAAAGGATAATAGATACTGTGTAGAACTCATTTTAAGAAATAACCGTACAAGCGAAGAATATCCTGACGGTATTTTCCATGCTCACCCTGAATACCACAACATTAAAAAAGAAGGTATCGGTTTAATTGAGGCTATGGGTTTATATATCCTTCCTGCAAGGCTTAAAAGACAATTTGGGGATATAGCTAAAATTATTGCACACGTTGTTGAATATGACCCTAAAGAAATTTCAAACCCTGAACACGATTTATACGTTCATAGGGATATGATTGCAAAGTTAATGAAAAAACACCCACGCGTTAAAGACGTTGATAAAGCAAACGCAATTATTACTGCTTACGTTAACGGTGTATGTGCAGAAATCTTATATAACACTTCAGTATTCAAAAAGGATAATAAGGGCGTTAAAGCATTTAACGAATTCTTATATTCTTGCGGTTTAAAATCAGTTAAATAAAACTAAGGAGATAATATGGATATTTTAAACCTTTTATCAGAAAATTTAAGTTTAAAAGTACTTTATGAAAATATAGCACTTTTATTTGCTGACGGTGGTTGGCAAAGGGTAGTAATGTGGATTATCGGCGCTGTGCTTATCTATCTTGCTATCGCTAAAGATATGGAACCTACGTTACTTCTTCCAATGGGTTTTGGTACTATTATCGTTAATATACCAGTACTTTATGAAGGCGCTTTATCAACCCTTTTCACAGCTGGTATTGCAAACGAATTATTCCCACTTATCCTCTTTATCGGTATAGGTGCGATGATTGACTTTACGCCAATCTTAACAAACCCTAAGCTTATGATATTTGGTGCTGCAGCACAATTTGGTATTTTCTTAACCTTCGTGCTTGCCGCTATGTTCTTCACAATTCCAGAGGCAGCATCAATCGGTATTATCGGTGCGGCGGACGGTCCTACGGCTATCGTTGTTGCAATGACGTTGCTTGGTAAAGATGCAGGTATTACCGGTGCGATAATGGTTGCGGCGTACTCGTATATGGCGCTCGTTCCTATTATTCAACCACCTGTAATCAAGGCATTAACAACTAAAAAAGAAAGACGTATTCGTATGCCATATAGGGGTAAAAAGGTATCAAGACTCACTAAGATTTTATTCCCAATCATTATTACTATGGTAGGCGGTTTAGTAGCCCCTGAATCTATTGATCTTTTAGGTTTCTTAATGTTTGGTAACTTAATTAGAGAGTGCGGTGTGTTAAACTCACTTTCAGATACTGCGTCAAAAGTACTTGCAAACCTTGTAACTATTTTCCTTGGTATGACCGTTGCTACGCAAATGACAGGTGATAAGTTCTTACAACTTTCAACTTTACTCATCTTAGGTTTAGGTTTAGTTGCGTTCATCTTCGATACTGCAGGTGGCGTACTTTTTGCAAAATTCTTAAACTTATTCTTAAAAGAAAAAATCAATCCAATGATTGGTGCGGCTGGTATTTCTGCCTTCCCAATGTCGGGTAGGGTTGTACACAAAATGGGTCTTAAAGAAGATTCTCAAAACCACTTATTAATGCAAAGTATCGGCGTAAACGTGTCGGGTCAAATTGCCTCGGTTATAGCAGGCGGTATGATACTTTCATTCTTTGCGTAAAGGAGGGTAAATTATGTTTTTAAATAGTTTATTATCAGTTGCTTTCAATCCTAAAGGCTTTTTAGAAGCGTTACCTTACATGGGTTTTGGTATGCTTGGTATCTTTATCGTAATGGGTGTTATTATTTTAGTAATGACAATCATGGGTAAAATCGAAAGTGCTATCGAAAAGAAAAAACAAGAAAAAGCAAGCGCTGAAGTTGAAGAAGAATAAAATTTTAATGGATTATCTTATTCAAAATAGGGTAATCCATTTTTTTTGTTTATTTTATCAATATTTTTTATAAAAATATATTGCAATTTTTTGGCGTTTATTGTATAATGAGAAAGTAAAAATATAATGGAGGCATTTATGGATAAAATAAATTTACTTAAAGCTCGTAAAGCTAAACTTTTAGCGGAATCGGCTGATATTAGAAGCAAGCTTGCTGAAATTATCGACGATAAAAGTTTTGTTGAACTCAACGCTTTTTCTTTTGCTAAAAATGAGTTTTACAGCGATGAAACTGAATCATTGGGCGTTTTAACTGGTTATGCTACTATTGAAGATTATCCTGTTTACGTAGTTGCTCAAAATTCAAAAGTTTGTAACGGCGGTTTAACTAAAGGTAATAGCGATAAAATAGTTGCTTGTATCAACAAAGCTGTTGAAACTAACACTCCTGTTCTTTACCTTTTAGATTGTCAAGGTGTACAAGTGGGCGAAGGTGTTGCAGTTTTAGAAGGTATTGCATCAGTTCTTAACGCATCAAACGCGCTTAAAGACGTTGCTCCTCAATTCGTAGTTGCTATTGGTGACGTTTTCGGTTCTGCTGCGTTACTTGCAGCTAATGCTGATTACACTTACGTTGTTGGCGCTTCTTGTGTTTCTTATGCAAGCCCTGCAGTTATTTCTGCAAGTGATAAAAACTTTGCTACTAAAGAGGTTATTGGTGGTGCTAAAGCAGTTAACGGTATTAAAACTTTTGATTGTAAAGCCCTTAGCGAAGTTAAAGATAGCATCTTAAAAGTATTTGGCGTTCTTCCTGAAATTTCTGGTATCGTTACTGATACTAATGATGACCTTAACCGTTCAAATCCTGCGTTAAACGTTAAAAAGAGTGCAAGTGCTATTATTGATGCCGTTTATGATAAAGGTTCGTTCATTGAACTTTACAAAGGTTATAGTGACGACGTTATCGTAGGTATTGGTAGAGCAGGCGGTATTTCAACTGCAGCTATCGTATTCGACGGTGGTGAAGAAGGTGTTGAACTTACCCTTAACAACGTACTTAAAATTAAAAACTTTGCTACTTATGCAAGTGACAATAACTTACCACTTGTTACTTTTGTAAACACTAAAGGTATTAAGCAAGATATCCAAACTTCACAAACACCTATTTTAACTGAAGTTATGAATATGCTTTATAACTTAACAAACGTTGCAAGAATTACCGTTGTATACGGCAAAGCAATTGGTTTTGGTTACACAGCATTTGCATCTAAAGAATTTGGTAACACTTACACTTATGCTTTTGCAGACGCTAAGATTTCACTTTTTGATGGTGAAGTTGGTGCAGCTGTTGAGTTTGGTTCTTTCGATAGCGAAAAACTTCCAGAGCTCACAGAAAAATATGCTGAAATGCAAGATGCGTTCAACGCTGCTAAACTTGGTTGCGTAGACAATATTATTGAACCTGAATTCGTTCGTCAATACGTAATTTCGGCTCTTGAAACTATCGTTCGTTAAGGAGTAGGTTATGTTGAATTTGTTACTTAAACAAAATAATATGGACCCTGTATCTGGTGGTTTATATACTTTTGTTCTCGGTATGTTGGTAGTATTTTTAGGTATTGCTGTCATAGTTATATTCGTTAGTATCGCTGGTAAAATATTTTCAGCCGGCAATACTAAAGAACCTAAACAACCGAAAGTAAAAGATGAAAAACCCGTAGTTGTTGAAAAGGTTGAAACTCCTATTGATAACGGCGAAGTTCCAGACCATATCAAAGTTGCTATAGTAGCGGCAATCACCGCTTATTATGAAGAAAAGAAATCCAACTGTGATTTCATTGTTAAAAAAATTAGAAGATTTTAAGGAGATATAAAATATGCGTAAATTCGTAATTACAATTGATGGAAAACAATATGAAGCTTGTGTTGAAGAAGTAGGTGTAGAAGGGGCTGCTGCTCCTGTTGCTCCTGTTGTAACTGAAGTTAAAGCTGCTGCGCCTGCTGCTGCTCCAAAAGCGGCACCTAAAGCAAGTGCACCAGTTAACGGTACTAAGATGGAAGCACCAATGCCTGGTATGATTAAAGCTTATAAAGTTGCAGAAGGCGCTAAAGTTAAAGAAGGTGACGTTGTTCTCGTTCTTGAAGCAATGAAAATGGATAACGATATGACTGCTCCTTGTGACGGCGTAGTTTCTTTCAAAGCAGCTGTTGGCTCTAACGTTGACACTGGCGACGTAATGGCTGTTATCGGCTAAAAGGAGATAATATGTTATCATTATCATTAATTTGTAGCGATTTCTGGGCGCAAGTTAGTGAATCATTATTAAATCTTTGGCAAAGTACGGGTATTTATGCCTTATTTGGTGGCGATGCATCTTGGCAAAATTTAGTAATGGTTGCAATTTCTTTCGTTCTTGTATATCTCGCTATCGTTAAAAAATTCGAACCGCTTTTGTTACTTCCAATAGCGTTCGGTATGTTTATCGTTAATATCCCTGGTGTTTACCACATTTTATTTGGTACAAAAGGTTACATAATAACTGATACACTTACTAACGTTGAAATAGCAAGGGGAACGGAAGAAGAACTTGTTGCTTTATTCAATTCATCACTCTATGACGTTTCGTCTATATCAGACATTTCTAAACTTTTAAGTGATAAATACGTTACTTTAGTTAACGGTTACACTTGCGTTCCTGGATTTGTTGAAGTTTCTTCAGAAACAGTTATTAAAGACTTTGGTCTTTTCTACTATATATATAAGGGTGTTGACTGGGTTATCTTCCCACCAATTATCTTCCTTGGTATTGGTGTTATGACTGACTTTGGTCCGCTTATTGCAAACCCTAAGAGTATGCTTATCGGTGCTGCTGCGCAACTTGGTATTTTCATTACCTTCTTCGGTGCAAGACTTATCGGCTTTGCTGAATGGGAAGCTGGCGCTATTGCTATCATCGGTGGTGCAGACGGTCCTACGGCTATTTACGTAACTAAAAAACTTGCGGAAGATTTACTTCCTGCGGTTGCTATTGCTGCGTACTCGTACATGGCACTTATTCCGTTAATTCAAAAACCTATTATGCGTCTTTTAACTACTAAGAAAGAACGCGCTATCAAAATGAAACAATTACGTAAAGTTTCTAAAGTGGAAAAAATCGTATTCCCACTCCTTGTTTCACTCGTAGTAGGTTTAATGCTTCCTGACGCAATGCCACTTTTAGGTATGCTTATGCTTGGTAACTTGCTTAAAGAATCAGGCGTTACTGAAAGACTTGTTGATACCGCTAAAAACGGACTTATGAATACCGTAACAATCTTCCTTGGCGTAATGGTTGGTTCTAAAGCAATTGGTGCAACTTTCTTATCACCAAGCACTTTAGGTATCATTGCTTTAGGCTTAGCAGCATTCTGTATGGGTACTATCGGCGGTTTATTAGTTGCAAAACTTATGAACAAGTTATCGGGTGGAAAAATCAACCCACTTATCGGTTCTGCAGGTGTTTCGGCTGTTCCAATGGCAGCAAGAATTTCGCAAGACGTTGGTAGAGAAACAGACCCTAACAACCACCTTTTAATGCATGCTATGGGTCCAAACGTAGCAGGTGTTATCGGTTCGGCAATTGCAGCAGGTGTATTACTTGCTTTATACGCTTAAATTTTATAGGAGAATAATAAAATGGCAAGAAAAGTATATATTACTGAAACAATTTTACGTGACGCGCACCAATCTCAAGCCGCTACACGTATGAAAATAGAAGAAATGATACCTATGCTTGAAAAACTTGACGATATGGGTTTCTACTCAATCGAAGCATGGGGCGGTGCAACGTTTGACAGTTGCTTACGTTTCCTTAACGAAGACCCATGGGAAAGACTTCGTATTTTAAGAAAACACATTACAAAAACACCTATTCAAATGTTACTTCGTGGTCAAAACTTACTTGGCTACAAGCATTATGCTGACGACGTTGTTGATAAATTCGTTGAAGCATCAATCAGAAACGGTGTTACTGTAATTAGGGTATTCGACGCGTTAAACGATGAAAGAAATATGGAAGTAGCAATGAAGGCTATTAAAAAGTACGGCGGTATTTGTGAAGCAACAATCTGCTATACTACAAGCCCTGTTCACACTAACCAATATTTCATTGAAAAAGCAAAACTTTTAGAAGATATGGGTGCTGATAATATCTGTTTAAAGGATATGGCAAACATTATTCTTCCTTATACTGCTTATGAAATCATTAAGGGTATGAGAGAAGTTTTAAAACCTGAAACTAAAATTCACCTTCATACACACAATACAACTGGTACTGGTGAAATGGTTTACCTTAAAGCAATCGAAGCTGGTTGCGATATCGTTGACTGTGCTTTATCTGCAATGGGTAACGGTACTTCTCAACCTGCAACTGAACCTTTCATTGCAACTTTAAAAGATACTGAATACGATACTGGTATCGACCTTGAAAAATTAATTCCAATCAACGAACACTTCAAAAAAGTTGCTCAAAGACTTGAAAAAGACGGTATTTTAGACCCTAAAGTTCGTGGTATCGACGTTAACACACTCGTTTACCAAGTTCCAGGTGGTATGCTTTCTAACTTAATGTCACAACTTAAACAAGCAGGTAAAATTGAACTTTTAACTGAATGTCTTTCTGAAGTTCCTAACGTTAGAAAGGATAGTGGTTACCCACCACTTGTAACTCCATCTTCACAAATCGTTGGTACTCAAGCAGTTCTCAACGTTTTACAAGGTCAACGTTACAAAATGGTTACTAAGGAATTTAAAGGCCTTATGAAAGGTGAATACGGTAAACTTATCGGTGAACCAGACCCTGAAATCTTAAAGAAAGTTATCGGCGATGAAAAGAGAATTACTCATAGACCTGCCGATGATATCGCGCCTGAATACGACAAGTTTAAAGAAGAAATGAAAGAATACTACACTCAAGAAGAAGACGTATTATCTTACGCACTCTTCAACCAAGTAGCAATCAACTTCTTTAAATATAGACTTGCTCGCGATAAAAAAATCGATGCTGACCTTGCTAAAGGTTCAGTTTATCCGGTATAATAATGAATATTTTAGTCACTAACGACGACGGAATACTTAGCGAGGGCATTTTAGCTCTCGCTAATGTTCTAAAAACTAAACATAACGTTACTATTATTGCACCCGACGGAAACCGTTCGGGTTATTCGCGTTCTATGTCTTTTCATAAAGACTTAACCTTTTTGCCGTACGATTTAATTGACGGTGTTACTGCGTATACTTTATCGGGTACGCCGGGGGATTGTGTAAGGTTTGGCCTTACTGGGTTGGATTTAAATATCGACCTTGTTATTGCTGGTATTAATCACGGTTCTAACCTTGGCAACGATATTTTCTATAGCGGTACGGTAAACTCTTGTTTTGAGGCGAATTTTTGCGGAATTCCCGCTATTGCAATTTCTAACGTTGCCCACAAAGATTATAAATTTAACGAAACTGCTGAAATTATCAGCATGTATATTGATGAGATTTTAAAATATATTTCTCCTGCATATACGTTAAATATCAATATTCCCAACGTAGGGAAGGATAAAATTAAAGGCGTTAAGGTTTGTAAACCGGGTGTTTGTAGGTATACCGACGGTTATATTAAAACTTCGGAAACTACTTATAAACTTATTGGCGAACCTATTCCGCCAACTGAAGAAGAATATCAAACTGACGTTTACTACGTGTACGAAAATTACGTATCAATTACTCCCGTAGTTCATACGATGGTAGACGAGGTTATTTACGATAAATTAAAGGACGTAAAATTTTAATGACTACTATTGTTATTGGCGGTGGTGCGTCGGGTATGCTTTGCGCTTATTTTGCAAAAAAAGGCGGTAACGACGTAATTTTAATCGAACAAAACGAAAAATTAGGTAAAAAATTATATATTACGGGTAAGGGTAGATGTAATTTAACAAACTATTGTCCCGTTGATGAGTTTTTATTAAACGTAGTTAGCAACCCTAAATTTTTAATGAGTTCTATTAACGGTTTAACCCCGCAAGATACTTACAATTTATTTGAGGATTTAGGTTTAAAACTTAAAATTGAAAGGGGAGATAGGGTTTTTCCGCTTTCTGATAAATCGAGCGACGTTATTAAAACTTTACAACAAGCACTTGTAAACGAAGGTGTAGAAATAAACCTTAATGAAAAGGTTTTATCTGTTACACCTATTGATGAAAATTTAAAATCGGTAGTAACCGATAAAGATACTTATACTGTCAATAACGTAGTTATTGCAACGGGCGGATTGTCTTATAAATCAACGGGTTCTACGGGTGACGGTTATAAATTTGCTAAAATTTTAGGCCACACGGTAACCGATTTATATCCGTCTTTATGCGGAATAAATCTTAAAGGCGAAGATTATAAAGCCTTACAAGGTTTAACCCTTAAAAACGTTAAATTAACGGCAAAAGAGGGTAAAAAGGAATATTATAGCGAGCAAGGTGAAATACTCTTTACCCACTACGGTATTTCAGGGCCACTCGTTTTAACTTGTTCGGCTTTATCTGCAAGAAAAGATTTAAAAAACGTAGCGTTATCAATAGATTTAAAGCCTGCTTTGACGGTTGAGGAGCTTGATAAACGCTTAATTAGGGATTTATCAATAAATTCTAAGCGCGAGCTTAAAAACTCTCTCGACGGGCTTTTACCTAAGGCTATTATCCCACTTGTTATAGCAAGGTCAAAAATACCACCTTATAAAAAGACTGACGATATTACCGCTCAAGAAAGAAACAGCTTATTAAACGTATTAAAAGGCTTGACTTTCGAGCCTATTAACTTAAGGGGTTACGAAGAGGCTGTTATCACAAGCGGTGGCGTTTCGGTTAAAGAAATTAACCCTAAAACAATGGAAAGCAAACTCGTTAAAGGTGTTTATTTCGTCGGCGAAGTGTTAGACGTTGACGCATTTACAGGCGGGTTTAACCTACAAATAGCATTTTCAACCGCTAAATCGGCGGGCGAGGCAATTCAAAATACGGAGGAATTATGATTAACATCGCATTAGACGGACCATCTGGTAGTGGTAAATCAACGGTGGCAAAAGCGTTGTCCAAAAAAATGAATATTTTATATCTTGATACCGGCGCAATGTACCGTGCAACTGCTTTAAAGGCTCATAGATTAGGCATTGATTGTAAAAACGTTAGTGAAGTAGAAAGTATCATTGATAGCGTAAATATAACCGTAGGTTATAAAGATGGTGCTCAAATCACTTATCTTGACGGCGAAGACGTATCAAAACAAATAAGAGAAAACGAAATTTCTATGAAGGCATCTGATATCTCTGCGCACAAATGCGTAAGGGAAAAACTTGTAAATCTTCAAAGGGAAATCGCTAAGCAAACCGACTGTATTTTAGACGGTAGGGATATTGGTACTAACGTTTTACCTGACTGCAAGCATAAATTCTACGTAACGGCATCTTTAGAAGAAAGAACTGAAAGACGTTATAAAGAACTTATCGGACGTGGTCAAACTGTTAATAAAGAAGAATTAAAAGAAGAAATTGCTTTGCGTGACTATAACGATAGCCATCGTGAGTTTGCTCCGCTTAGACAAGCTGAAGACGCTAAGCTTATCGATACTTCTAATATGAGTATTGATGAAGTTATAAACGCAATTTACGAATGCGTTAGGGGGTAGATTATGATATATTGGATTTGTCGTCCGCTTATGATGCTTTTTTATAAACTTTTCTATCCTGTTAAAATTTACGGTAAAGAAAACGTAATTAAAAAAGGTAAATCAATCGTTGCTTGCAACCATTTAGGTAAAGCTGACGTTTTAGTTGTTGGTGCATTGTATCCAAACAAAACGATATTCTTATCTAAAAAAGAATGGTACGATAATAAGTTTTTTGGTGCGTTGCTTAAAAAACTTGGCTCTATTCCTTTGGATAGGGATAAACCAAGCTTAACAACTATTAAAGAAGCGTTAAAAGTTTTAAAAGAAAATAAAAGACTTGGTATTTTCCCTGAAGGTAGAAGAAATTTTGAAACTAACGACCTTCAAGAAATTAAACAAGGTACTGCACTTTTTGCCGTTAAAGGTCAAGCGATGATTACCCCTGTAATCATTTACGATAGGCTTAAAATGTTCAAAAAAAGTTACGTAATCGTTGGTAAACCTATTGATTATTCTGAGTATTATAACGTAAAATTTACTGATGAAGTTTCTTTAAAATGCACTCAAATTTTAGAAGATAATATGAGAAGTTTACAACAAGAACTTTTTAAAATCGTTGATGATATAAAATCTAAAAAGAAGGGTAAATAATGGCTACTATTCTTGCAAAAAAGGTAGGTTTTTGCGTTGGCGTTAAAAGGGCGGTAGATACTGCGCTTTCTATAGGCAATGAAAGTGTTTGCGTGCTTGGTGAAATTATTCACAATGAAACGGTGCTTGATAACTTGAAAAAGAAAGGTGTGGTAACCGTTAATTCGATTGATGAAATCGACACCGATAAATTTAAAACGGTAATTATCCGTTCACACGGGGTTGGTAAAGAAGTTTTAACTGCCTTAGAAAGTAAGAAGGTAAACGTTGTAAACTTAACTTGTCCCTTTGTTATAAAAACGCAAAAAATAGTTGAAGATTATTATAATAAAGGTTATCAAATCGTTATTGTTGGCAAAAAAGAACACCCAGAAGTAATCGGTATAAATGGTTGGTGTGATAATTCTGCCATAATAATTGATGATGAAAATATACCGCTTAACGAATTTTCAGCTGAAAAATTTTGCGTTGTTGCTCAAACGACCTATTCTGAAGAAAAATTTGATAAAATTTTAAAAAAAATAACGATTATTCCCTTAAAAACAGTTGAAGTTTTTAAAACAATTTGTTATACTACAATGGAGCGTCAGTGTGAAGCACGTGAAATTTCTATGAAATGTGACGCAATGGTTGTTATCGGTGGCGAAAGTAGCTCTAACACCAAAAAACTTTACGAAATTTGCAAAGCAAATTGTAAAGATACTTATCTTGTTTCGAAGCCCGAAGGGCTCGATTATAAAAAATTAAAACTTTATAAAAATGTAGGTATTGTCAGCGGGGCGTCCACTCCGTATGAACAAGCACAGGAGGTTTTCTTAACTATGGAAGAGAATAAAGAAATAAAATCAATGGAACAAGCTGTTGCTTTGCTTGATGAAAAGCAAAATCTTAAAAAAGGACAAAAAATAAGTGTTGTTATTTCACTTGTAAACGACGACGGCTTAAAAGTTTATTTCGATGGTAAAACGGATATAACTCTCCCAAAAGATGAACTTGCTTGCGAAGAATTTGACAAATCAGCTTATAATATCGGCGATGAAATCGAAGTTGTTGTTATGGCAACAAAACCACACTTAACAATTTCACAAAAACAAATTCTTGTTTTAAAACGTGAAGAAGAACTTGTTAAAGAACTTAAAGAAGATAAAATTATCTTAGTTGATATCACAGGTTCTAACAAAGGTGGTTTAACTGGTAAATTTGAATCGTTTGACGTATTCGTTCCTGCAAGGGAAATTAAAATTGGTTTCGTTTCTGATTTAACTAAGTACGTTGGTAAACAACTTAGGGTTAAACCTTTAAAAGTTGAATACACACCAAGAAAGAAAGAAATCGTTGCTTCTCAAAAAGTTATTTTAGAAGCAGAAAAAGTTGCAAGAGATGCTGAAAAATTAGCTAAAGAAGAAGCTTTCTTTGCATCTATCTCTGAAAACGACGTTGTTTCAGGTACAGTTGTTAGATTTGCACAATTCGGTGCTTTCGTTGTTGTTAACGGTTTTGACTGTTTAGCACACATTTCTGACCTTTCTTGGACTAGCGTTAAAAACCCAAGCGAAGTTTTAGAAATCGGTAAGGTTTATGACTTCGTTGTATTAAAAGTAGACAAAGAAAATAAAAAAGTTTCTATCGGTTACAAACAATTACAACCAAAACCTTGGGAAACTGTTGCTGAAAAATATGCAATTGGCGACGTTATCACAGGTAAAGTTGTAAGAATTGTAGATTTCGGTGCTTTCGTTGAAGTTGAAAAGGGTATTGACGGTTTAGTTCACGTTTCTCAAATTTCTCACGAATTCCTTGAAAATCCAGCATCAGTTTTAAAAGTTGGTGATGAAGTTACTGCTAAAATTTTAGCAATAATTCCAGAAAAGGAAAAAATGAACCTTTCTATCAAAGCTTTAATTGAAGCTCCTAAGAAAGAAGAAAAAGAAGAAGATAAACCTAAAAAAGAAAAGAAAGTTAAGAAAGAAGAAGACGATGAAATTAGAAGCTGGAACGAAAGTGACAACGCAGGCGTTTCTATCGCTGACTTACTTAATAAATAAGAGTTTAAATTAGGGTAGTAACAATCGTTACTACTCTTTTTTTGCTTTAAATTTGCATTATTTTATTTATATTACCATATCAATTGAAGATTAACTAATTTTATGGTATAATAATAAAAATTTTAAAGGAGTTTTATATGGATAATAAACTTAGTAAAAGATACGGTCTATTTACCGCAATTTGCATGGTTGTTGGTATCGTTATAGGTTCTGGTATATTCTTTAAGGCGCAAGATATTATAAATGCAACTCACGGTAACGTTTTTATTAGTGTTCTTGCATGGGCTATCGGTGGTTTAGTTATGATTATTTGTTCTGCTCAGTTTGCGGTAATGGCAACTAAGTACGAAAAAGTAAACGGCGTTGTTGACTATGCCGAAGAAACGTTAGGCAAAAGATACGGTTATTACGTTGGTTGGTTTGTAACTACTATTTACTTCCCAGCAATGACGTCGGTTTTATCTTGGGTTTCTGCAAGGTATTTCGGCGTTTTAATTGGTTGGAGCCTTACTTCGGCAGAAGTTATGACCTTGGCGGGCTTTTTGCTTATTTGCGCCTTTATATTAAACTCGTTAGCGCCTAAAATTGCGGGTTATTTCCAAGTTTCTACTACGGTTATTAAACTTATTCCATTAGTATTAATGATTGTTTTAGGTACTATTGTAGGGCTTTTTAACGGCAATTTAACTGCTAACTTTGTTGGTGATGCTGTTTCACAAGCGGCAGGCGGTGGCGAATTGTTAGCTGCAATTTGTGCAACGGCGTTTGCTTATGAGGGTTGGATTATCGCAACCTCTATTAACTCAGAAATTAAAGATTCTAAGCGTAATCTTCCTATTGCACTTGTAGTTGGTTCGTTAATCGTTGTTGGCGTTTATATTCTTTATAATATT
The DNA here is from genome assembly GCA_045651405.1 of Christensenellaceae bacterium. GTDB lineage: Bacteria > Bacillota > Clostridia > Christensenellales > Borkfalkiaceae > HGM11412. The sequence goes on from JAZRSH010000010.1 coordinate 19,156, forward strand.
GCAATTTCAGGTGCTGCAACTACTCAAGAACTTAAAGTTAGTGGTGTTACCATTGCGTTTAATAATATTTTAGGTAAGGTTGGCGGAACTATTTTAAACGTTTTAGTTGTTGTTTCTTGCTTAGGTACTTTAAACGGTTTAATGGTTGGCTCAACAAGAGGTCTTTATTCGATAGCCGTTAGGGGTGAAGGTCCACTTCCTAAAATGTTCTCACAAGTTGATTCTAATTCAGGTATGCCAACAAACTCGTCTATCTTTGGTCTTTTCTGCTGTGGTTTTTGGCTTTTATATTTCTACTTAGGTAATCTTTCAGGAGATGGCGGTGTTCTTGGCGTGTTTAATTTTGACTCTTCTGAACTTCCTGTTATAACCATTTATGCACTTTACGTACCTATGATTATCAAGTGGATAATTAAAGAAAAAGACCTTGGCATATTTAAAAGATTTATTTTACCGATAGCATCTATTATTGCTTGTTTATTCCTTGTATTCGTTGCGCTTTACTCACACGGAATAAATAAATTTATTCAAGCGCAAGCAAAAGGTGAGTTTAGTTGTCCTGTAATATTCTATTTAATAGTATTTGCAATCGTTATGTTTATTGGATATTTATGCTCGTCTGATTTTAAAAAATTAATCAAGAAGGTTAAATAAAGTTTAATTAAATAGCCCTTTTTATCTAAAAATAAGGTAAAAGGGGCTTTTTTATTATATAAATTAATATATTTTTAAATTATTGTTGCTTTAACTGTGCAATTTTAGTATAATATAAGAAGGTGATTTTATGGTTATAAGTGAAATATGTAAAAAATTGCAACTTGAAGGCGAGCTTGTAAGTTATGACGTATTGTCCAACGGCAATATTAATACCACTTATCGCGTTTTATGCAATAAAGATGGAAAGCCTTATGAGTATTTACTTCAACGCATAAATAAAAACGTATTCAAAGACCCTATTGGCGTTATGCAAAATATTGCTAACGTTACAGAATATATTGCTAAAATTTCTAGTAGTAACGACCTTAGTGTTTTAGTTTTTAATAAAACTGAAGAGGGCTGTCCTTACGTTGTTGACGAACTTGATAATTTTTGGCGCTGTTGTCAGTATTTGGATTGTGTTACATTTAATACTACCGATAATAAGCAAGTTATTGAAGAGGCGGGGCTTGCTTTTGGTAAATTTCAACAGTCCCTTCAAGGCTTTGATGCTAATATCCTTATTGAAACTATCCCAAATTTTCACGATACACCTAAGCGCATTGATGATTTAACAAAGGCAATTAAGTTTAGTGCGGATAAGCGTAAATCTTTATGTCAAGAAGAAATTGACTACGTTTTAGAAAATAAAGAATTGGCGTCCCTTTTACAAAATATGTATAATGACGGTAAATTGCCTTTACGCGTTACGCATAACGATACTAAATGCAACAACGTAGTTTTTAACAAAAAAACCTTAAAAGCAATGGCGGTAATTGACCTTGATACGATTATGCCGGGGCTTACTGCTTACGATTTTGGCGATGGTGCAAGGTCTATTGCGTGCACTACTGAAGAAGATGAAAAAGATTTATCTAAAGTTAAGTTTGATTTAGATAAGTTTGAATGTTTTGCAAGGGGATTTTTAGCACCGCTTAAATCTTCACTTACTAAAGATGAAATAAAAACTCTTGGCTTAAGTTGTTACGTTTTAACTATCGAACTTGCCGCAAGGTTTTTAGAGGATTATCTTAACGGAGATATATACTTTAAAACTACTTACCAAGACCAAAATTTATATAGAACTAAATGTCAAATAGCACTCTGCAAAGATATTTACGCTAAACTTGACAAAATCAACGATATTATAGACAAATATACAGTTTAATATGATTCTTGAAAATTTAAAATCTACTAATGATTTAAAAAAACTGAATATTAAAGAATTAAATTTGCTTTGCGAAGAAATTCGCGAAGAAATTATTAAAACGGTTAATTCAAACGGGGGACATTTATCTTCAAATCTCGGTTCGGTTGAGTTAATCGTTGCTTTGTATTACGTTTTTGATTTTCCTAATGATAAAATTATTTTTGACGTTGGTCATCAATCATACGCTCATAAAATCTTATCAGGTAGATTTGAAAAGTTTTCAACAATACGCCAAAACGGTGGTTTAAGTGGCTTTCCTGACTACTTTGAAAGTGAATACGATGCTTTTACTTCAGGCCATGCAGGAACCTCTATTTCGGCAGGGCTCGGTTACGCGTATTCAAGGGACAGGTTAAAAGAGGATTATTTCGTTATCGATTTCGTTGGCGACGCCTCGATATTTAACGGTCAAAATTTAGAGGCTATAACGGCAAACGAGGTTAAGCCTAAAAAGTTTTTGGTACTTTTAAACGATAATGGAATGAGTATCAATAAAAACAATAACGGCTTATACAAACTTATTTCTAAAATTACCGTTAAAAAGAATTATAATGCGTTTAATAACTTTTTAAGTAGAACTATCGGTAAATCTTTTATTGGTAAATTCTTAAAAAGCATTAAAAAATTTTTAAAGCGCTCCCTTTCTATGAATACCGTTACTGATAATATCGGTTTAAAATACGTTGGGCTATTTGACGGGCATAATCTTAAAGTGTTAATCAAAACTTTAACTGATATTAAAGAAAGCCAAAATCCTACTATTTTCCACGTTAAAACTAAAAAGGGTAAAGGGCTTGTTGAGGCGGAAAACGATGCGTCAAAATTCCACGGTGTTGGTAAAAATCTTCAAGGCTCAAACCATTATTTTGCTAATAACGTAAGCGAAATTTTAGAAGACATCTATGAGGTTAACGATAAGATTACCGCTATAACGGCAGGTATGCAAGATGGTGTAGGACTTAACGAATTCGCTAAAAACCACCCCGATAACTTTGTTGACGTAGGTATTGCTGAAGAATATGCAGTTACTTTATCTGCGGGTATGGCAATTAGCGGGCTTAAGCCTATAGTATTTATCTATTCAACCTTCCTGCAACGTTCGTATGACCAAATTATCCACGACGTTTGCTTGCAAAATCTCCCTGTTGTTTTTTGTATTGATAGGGCTGGGCTTGTTGGTAACGACGGAAAAACCCATCAAGGCGTGTTTGATATATCATATTTAACCCATATTCCTAATTTAACGGTTATTTCACCCAAAGATAAGTGTGAGTTAAAAGATGCTATTTTAACGGCTTTATCCCTTAATTCTCCCGTTGCTATTAGGTATCCTAACGGAGAATATGATGAAATTGAAAGTAATAGCAAAATAAACTGTAATCTTGAATGGGAAGTTTTAAATAAAGGCGATAAAGCGGTAATATTGGCGGTTGGTCCACGAATGCTTAAGCTTTCATATGAAGTAAATGATAGGTTGGATAATAAGGTAACTATAGTTAACGCAAGGGTTTTAAAACCGCTTGATAAAAACTTGCTTTTAAGTATTAAAGATAAAAAGATTATCACCTTAGAAGACAATGTTAAAAAAGGTGGCTTCGGCTCAAGTATTTTAGAATTTTATAATGAAAACAACGTAACGGCAAAGGTAAAAATATTTGCAGTTAAAGATGAATTTATTTCACACGCAACAACTGATGAGCAACTTAAAATTAATGGTATTACCGTAGAAAATATAATTTTTTCTATTAACAACTAAAAGGCGTAGGTTAAAACCTAACGCCTTTTTTTATGCTTTTTAAAAGTATGTCCACAAAATTGTTCTAATAGTTGAGTTTAAATAATAAAATGTAATGATGTTAGAGTTTTTGCCAGAAAAATTTAAACTAAAGTTAAAGGAATTTAATGATAAAAATTTAAACGAAGTAAGGATAAGGGCTAACAATAACGTTAAGATATTATACAAAGGAAAGTTAGTGAAATTAAACTTAATTGCCACTTTAAGCGACGTAGAGCAAATACTTCTAAATGCCTGCAAAAATTCCGTTTATTCTTATGATAATCAAATAAAACAAGGCTTTATAACTACTGATAACGGCGAAAGAATCGGGCTTTGTGGCGAGTTTGTTTTTAATGGCGATGATATTATTGGTATTAAAAACTTTACTTCATTATGTGTGCGCGTTCCTTGTGAAGTAAAGGAGGTATCTCTTAACTTTTTTAATAAAGTTTATAAAGGTGGTAGTGTGCTTGTGATGTCAAAAACTGGTGTTGGCAAAACTACCTTTATAAGAGATTTATGTAGAAATCTATCAAATTTACAAAATAACGTCGTTTTGATTGATGAACGCAATGAAATTGCTTGTAAAAATCAAGATTTTTCCTTTGACGTTGGCGAAAATACTGATATTTTAACTTATTCTAATAAGTATTACGGCTTTAATCAAGGTGTTAGGGCGCTAAATCCTTCTTATATTGTTACTGATGAACTTATTACTAAAAATGACTTTATCAGCGTTTATACGGCTATAAATTGCGGTGTAAACGTTGTTGCTACTTTGCATTGTGATTCAATAGATAGGTTAAAAAATAAAGAAAATATTCAACCGTTAATAGTAGAAAAGTCCTTTAACTATTACGTGCTATTAAAAAATGTAAACGGAAATAGACAAATTGACGTTTTTGATAAAAATTTAGATTATTTATGTTGTATTTAAGGTTAAGTATTGGGGTAGTTTTAATATTGTTATGCACAAAATTGGGTAAAAATAAAGGAAATAAATACAAATCTTCACTTAATTTTTACGAAAGTTGCTTAACTTTTTGTAATTTGTTTAAAAGCGATTTATTGTATAAAAGGTCAAAACTGCAAGATTTTTTAAAGGTAAATTACCTTTCAAACGATTTTAAAGAAATGCTTGAATATTTCCTTGAAAATCGGTCTCTTAACTATTATCCAGAATATTTAAACGATGATGAAAGGATAGAAATTTTTAATTTTTTATCCGTGCTTGGTAAAACCGATAGTTTATCGCAATTAGAGATGATTGATGCCTATAAAAACAAATTCACTTTAAAATTAACAGAAAAAACGGCGGAATTTAAAAAATATTACTCTTTAACAACAAAATTAGGGTTTGTTATTGGGCTTGGATTTTTAATAATGGTGGTGTAATGGAGTACGGAATTGACGTAATTTTTAAGATTGCCGCAATAGGTATAATTATAACGGTAATTTGCCAAATATTAAAAAAATCGGATAGAGATGATATTGCAACGCTTGTCAGTTTAGCAGGATTGATTATTGTTTTAACACTTGTTATAGGTATGATTGGCGATTTATTTAATAATATAAAGGATATTTTCGGCTTGTTTTAATGGAAATTATAAAAATAGTTAGCGTTGGTGTGGTTGGTGCAATATTATACTGCTATTTAAAATGTGTTAATTCGGAATTATCCACCTTAAGTGTTGTTGCTACTGGGCTTGTAATTATTTTATTGTCTTTAAATTATATCGTTACAACATTTCAGTTTTTTACCGAAATTTCTCAAAAAACGGGCATAGATACTTCTTTGTTTTTAATAATAGTTAAAATTATTATAATTTCTTACCTTGTAGATTTTTCAGTAAATTTATGTGAAGATTTTGGGGTTAAATCAATAGGTGACAAAATTACACTTGGCGGTAAAGTTATGATTTTTTCTATATCAATACCAATATTTAGTAGTTTAATTGAAACTATTACTTCAATTGTCTTATGAAAAGTAAAATACTAATCATTATATTTATCCTTGTTAGTGTGTTTTGTTTTAATTTTAATTATAACTATGTTTACGCGGTAGAGGATAATTTAAATACCGATGAGATTATATGCGATATTATCGAAGGGATAAGCGAAGATGATTTTAATGAAATAGTTGAAACAATTAATAACTTATTTAATAGTGGATATACCTTTAAAGAACTGCTCATTTTGTTTATTAAAGGTGAGATAGATATTGATTTTACCTCTATTAAAAATATTTTAATATCCTCTTTTAAAAGCACATTTTTAAACGTGGGAAAACTGCTTGGCGCTTTAATTTTCTTGATAATTTTGCAGTATGTTGCAAATATAATAATTTCTAAAAATAACCAAAACATCGAAAAAAATACAATATTTTATATTTGTTATTCCGTGTACGTAATAATCTTAGTAAAGCTAGCCTCAAGTGTTTTTAGTTACGCTACTTCATCTATAGAAAAAGTTGTAAAATTAAACAACGTTGTATTCCCCGTAATGTTTTCTATAAGTGGGCTTGTTGGGAATTTTGGCGTTTCACTTTGTAAGCCGTTAACGGTGTTTATTTCATTTTTTGGTTCTTCAATAATTAGCAACTTTTTTATGCCAATACTGTCACTTTCGTTAACTTCGGTATTAATAAGCAATTTAAGTGACGATATTAAACTTGATTCGCTAAATAAAAATTTACTTTCTTTACTAAAGTGGATACTTGGTGTATTAACAGTTTTGTTTACTTGTTTTGTAACTGTATCAGGTATTGTAAACGCACAGTATAACGGTGCATCGGTAAAGGTTTTAAAGTATGCAACGGGGTCATTAATTCCAATAGTAGGCGGGTTTTTAAGTGGTGGGGTTGACGTTTTTTTAACTTCGGCAATTTTACTTAAAAATTCTTTGGGAATTATGGCGGTTGTATACCTAATGATAAGCGTGTTTGGTTCGGGCGTACTTATTTTAATTTTATCATTTTTAATAAAACTTGTAATTTCTATTTGTGAGCCGATTGCCGATAAAAAATTTGTTAGCGCAATTATGGGTGTAACTGACGTTTTTAATTATTTAGCAGGATTGGTGTTTATAAGTGGATTTATGTGTTTTTTAACTATTATTTGCTTAATTACTTCAACTGCTACGGTGATTTAATGGATATAAATAACTATTTTTACGTAATTTTAACTGCGATTGTACTGCTTGCGTTGTTTGAAAATTTTATACCAAATTCAAATACGGGTAAAAGTGTTAAAAGGGTTATATCCGTTGCTTGCGTTTTGATAATTTTATCACCGATTATCAACCTTTTTAAAGGGGATAAAAGTGAAATTCTACCTACAGGTTCTACCTATAACAACTATTTACAAGATTATCAAAATAATCTTACTGAAACAAGCGTTAAACACTTACTTATTACTGAGGGTTACGACGTAGATAAGGTTATTGTTTACGGTATTTATGACGGCAGTAATTATACGGTTAATAAAATTCAAATTAAATTTAAAAATTTAGTTATAAACGATGATAAGGAGCATATAAATATTATAGAAAAAATTGAAAATTCATTATCTACAAAACTTAATATTATAAAGGCGGAAATTGTAATTGATAACTGATAAATTTACGGCAAAAAAGCCGATAAATAAACGAATTTTTAAATTTGAATACCTACTTGTAGTTATTTTAATAATATTACTTTTTTGCCTATTTTTCTTTACTAATGGCGTTTTAAATTTCGGCGATAATTCATCGGCAACAACGCTCCATAATTATGAAACGCAAATGGAGGAAAAACTTGAAAAATTACTTGCTGAAATTGATGGTGCAGGTAGTGTAAAAGTGATGATTTCAGTCGATGGAACTGCAGAAAAAGAATATCTAAAAAATACCATTTCAAAAACTGAAAACGGCGTAAAAGTTGTTGAAGAAACTACTGTATTTGTTAATGGAAAACCGCAACTTACCAAAGAAAAATACCCCGAAATTTTAGGGGTGGTTATTATTTGTCAAGGTGGGGAAAACATAAAGGTAAAAATGGCGATAACGGAGGTTGTAACAACGGTTTTGCCGGTGGCTTCCGATAATATAAGAATACTCAAAAAAAAGTAAAGGAGAATAATTATGAGTAAAAAGAAGAAAATTATAATTTTAAGTTGTATGATTGCATTGCTTTCTGTAACGGCGGTACTAAATTTTGTGCTTTCAGGTAATGACGTATATCCTGATACAACCACAACTGCGTATTTTTCGGAATACCGTACGCAAAGATTAACTGCTCGTAATGAACAAATTTTAGAACTTGATAAAATCATTGCAGAATGTGGTGATGATTTTGAAGTTAAAGAAACTGCGTTAATGCAAAAAATGCAACTTACAGCACTTACTGAGCAGGAGTTAAAATTTGAAAGTTTAATCAAAGCATACGGCTATGAAGAAGTTGTCGTTACTATGAGTTTAAACTCTCCAAACGTGTCTGTAGTTGTAAAGGATAGCGAGTTTGACCAAGCAGATGCCGTTAAAATTTATAATATACTCGTTCAAGATAACAATATTGACTCAGAAAATATAAATATTATTCCGTATCTTTGATAAAAACGTTATGCAATTTTAAAAAATTATGTTATACTAATATCAGCTTAACGTACGCTTTAATAAAAAGTTATACTTTTTAGGCGGTAAGGGAGATTAGTTATGGCAATATATAAACGCAATAATACTGAAAGAAAAGGTAAAGTTACTTACAATGCTGGTATTGTAAAAGGTATAGTAATTTTAGCCGTTGAAGACGTTCAAGGCGTAGCAGGTAATAAAGAGATATTAAATCTCACAAAAGTTACTTTTAATAATGACGACGTTGTTTCAATTGATATAACTGTTGACGTTCTTTACGGTTACAGCGTGCCAGACGTAGCGTTTGACGTTCAACAATGTGTTCGCCACAACGTTGAATCAATGTCTAAATACAAAGTTGATAAAGTTGACGTTCACGTTAATAGCGTTGCTTTTGAAGAAGAACATGCATAAATTAAACTGCCACTTAGGTTTAAGTGGCGGTTTGTTTTACTTTTAATATAGGTGAGATATGAGAAAAAACGCAAGAGAAGCAGTTTATAAATTATTATTTAGCAATCTTTTCAATGATAAGTTTGACGATAGTTTTAAAAACTTTATCTATGAAGAAGAAAATTTAACCGATGAAGATAAAGCATTTGCCAATGAATTGCTTGATGCTTTTTATGCTAACGAAAGTGAAGTTAACGAAATTATTACAAATTTAGCAAAAGGTTATAAGCTTGAAAGGATATACACAACCGATAAATGTGCTATTCAAATCGCTATAACTGAAATGACTTACCTTAAAAATATACCATACATCGTTTCAATTAGTGAAGCAATGGAACTTATAAGGCAGTACTCAACTGAAGAAAGTCCTAACTTTGTTAACGGAATTTTAGCAGAATACAAAAAGAGATTGGAGAACAACTAATGATTATTTTAAACGGAAAAGAATATTCACAAAAATTTAGGGAAGAATTAGCCGAAAAGGTAACCGATTTAAAAGAAAAATATAACGTAACGCCAGGTTTAGCCGTTGTTATTATTGGCGAAGACCCAGCATCAAAAATTTACGTAAACAATAAAATTAAAGGTGCAGAGGCGGTTGGTATTAAATCTATCCACGTTTGCTTAAGTGAAGATATCACTCAAGAGCAAGCTGAAGACGCCGTTAAAGAACTTGCTTTAAGGGAAGATATCGACGGTATTATCGTTCAACTTCCACTTCCTAAAAAGTTCGATACTCAATCAATTTTAAAGCATATCCCAACTGAAAAGGACGTTGACGGTTTATGTGCGGAAAATTTGGGTAAATTACTCGTTGGTGAAGATGCGCTTGTTTCTTGTACACCAAACGGTATTATTCAACTTTTAAAAGGTTATAACGTAGAATTTAGCGGTAAGCACGCAGTAGTTATCGGTAGAAGTAATATGGTAGGCAAACCTATTTCTGCACTTTTACAAAAGGAAGATTGTACTGTTACTATGTGCCACTCTCGTACTAAAAATATCGAAAACTTCACAAAACAAGCGGATATTATCGTAGTTGCTATCGGTAGGGCAAATTACCTTAAAGGTGATATGGTAAAAGACGGTGCTATTATCGTTGACGTTGGTATTAATAGGGTAGACGGTAAAATTTACGGCGACGTAGAATTCGATACTTGTAGTGAAAAAGCATCATATATTACCCCTGTACCGGGTGGTGTTGGTCCTATGACTGTAACTATGCTTTTATACAATTCTTATCTCGCTTGTATTAGAAATAAAGGTTTAAATGTTTAAAAATATTTATAACGAATACAAAGATTTATTCGAAGTTGAATTTAATAAAAAAATAAACGACTTAAATTACGTAGACAAAACTTTAGAAAAAGCTGTTAAGTACAGTTTAACTGCGGGTGGAAAACGCATAAGACCAGTACTTATGCTTATGGTTGCAGACGTTTTAGGTGTAGATAAGCAAGAAGTTATGCCTTTTGCTTTGGCTATAGAGTTTATTCATACTTATTCACTTATTCACGATGATTTACCTGCTATGGATAACGACGACTATAGACGTGGTAACTTAACTAACCATAAAGTGTTTGGCGAGGCTATGGCAATACTTGCCGGCGATGCTTTGCTTAATAGTGCTTATGAAATTTGTTTTAGGGCGGTAAGTTCTCACAAAACTATAAACGCATCAAGAATTTTATCTAACTTTGCAGGTGGATGCGGTATGGTTGGCGGACAAGCTATTGATATTTTAAGTGAAAACGTCACTACTTTATATAGTGAAGAAACTTTAAATAAAATCCATTTAAATAAAACGGGTAAACTTATAATTGCTTCAACGATGATTCCAAGTTGTTTAGCAAATGATAAATACCTTATTGAACTTAAAAATTTTGGCGAAAATTTAGGATTGCTTTTTCAAATTGTTGACGATATTTTGGACTGTACTTCAACTAAAGAAGAACTTGGTAAATCGGTAAAGAAAGATGAAAAGTCAAATAAACTTACCTACGTTAACTTGTTTGGTTTAGATAAGGCGAAAGTTCATTTAGAAACCGTTTACAACAATGCTTTAGAAAGTGTAAAAGATATTCCTAATTCGCAAATTTTAGTTGATTTTATAACTTATTGTAAGGATAGAAAAAACTAATGAGATTAGATACTTATTTATACGAAATAGGCAAATATCCTTCCCGCAATAAAGCAAGCGAATCAATTTTAAAAGGCGAAGTTTTATACGATAATAAGGTTGTTAAACCATCTAAAGAAGTTACTGATGAAGGGTTAATTTCATTTGTGTCGGTAGCGTCTAAATACGTTTCTAACGGTGGCTATAAACTTGAAAAAGCACTTATAGATTTTAACTTTTCAGTTAAAGATATGACCTTTGCCGATATTGGCGCGTCTAACGGTGGCTTTACCGATTGCTTATTTCAAAACGGGGCAAAAAAGGTGTACGCGATAGACGTAGGGGAAAGTCAGCTTGATAAATCGTTGCTTTCTAATAACGTTGTCGTTATGGATAATACTAACGCAAGATATTTAACAAAAGACCTTTTTCAAGATGAGATAGAAGGCGTTGTTTGTGACGTTAGTTTTATATCTTTAACTTACGTTTTGCCATCGATAAAGAATATATTAAAAAGCGGTGGCTACGCACTTGTATTAGTTAAGCCTCAGTTTGAGTGCGGTAAAGAATTTTTAACTAAAACGGGTATCGTAAAAGACGTTAAGGCAAAAATTAACGCAGTAAGAAAAATTTATAACTTTTCAATTGAACTTGGGTTATCTCCACTTAATTTTACTGTGGCACCTATTCGTGAAAAGAAAAATATAGAATATATAATGTTAATTAAAAATGATATTGAAAATAACCTTTCGTTTTCAAACGTAGAAAAGGTTATAAGAGGTAATTTATGAAAGTAGGTATTTTCATTAATACAACTAAAAGTGAGGCTAATACAGCCGCTAATGAGTTTGGTAGAATCTTATCGGATAACTCTATTGAATCAAAAGTAGTAAACCTTAAAGAAGACTGTAAGGGTGTAGACGTTATTGCCGTTTTTGGTGGTGACGGTACTATTTTAAGGGTTATTGATTACGCTATTGAATACGATATTCCAATTTTATCGGTTAACATCGGTACTGTAGGATTTTTAACGAGCGTTGAATCTAACGAACTTGAAAAAGCAGTTGAATTAATTAAGGATCATTCTAATATCGAAAAACGTTCAGTAATGAAAATTACTGATGGCAATAAAAAGTATTACGCTTTAAACGAGGCGCTTATTCAAAGGGATATGAAGGGCAATTCTATAAGTGGCGTTGCTAAATTATCGCTTAAAATCAACGGTAAATTCGTTGATAATTTCTTTGCGGACGGTATTATTTTAAGCACTCCAACAGGTTCTACAGCATACTCTCTTTCTGCGGGTGGCGCTATTTTATATCCTGATATCAATGCGTTTATCGCAACGCCAGTATGTGCTCACTCACTTCACAGTAAGCCTATTGTTTACCCAGATTCTTACACCGCAAACGTTAATATTTTAAGCGATTCTAATAAATGTTGCTTAATTATTGACGGTAAGTATATTAAGCCTTTATCTTGTGGTGATAGCGTTGAAATTTCAAAAAGTAAAAAGATGGTTAAGTTCTTTACTACTAATAAAAACTTCTTTGAAAAATTACTTGTTAAACTTAATAAATGGAGTGAAACTTAATAATGTCTACTAAATTACGCCGTGAATTTATAATTAAACTAATCGAAGAAAACGAAATTTCAAAACAAGAAGAACTTGTTAAATTACTTACTAAAAACGGCTATAAAGCAACGCAAGCAACTGTATCAAGGGATATAAACGAACTTGGTTTGATAAAAATAGCAGGTGAAAGTGTTAAGTCTAAGTATGCTATTCCTAAACAAAAGGACGATATTCATGTTACCGATGAAAAGGCGATAACCCTTCTTAGAACTTTTATCTTAAGCATCGAAAACGCGCAAAATCTCGTAGTTATTAAGACTTTGCAAGGTAATGGTTCGGCTTGCGGTATGGTTATTGATAAAATTAAACCTGAAGGCGTTGTTGGTAGTATTGCCGGCGATGATACTTTACTTATCGTTACGCATAATCTTCAAGATGCGTTAAAGGTTGTTAATTACATTAAAGGACTTGTTAATTTATGATTTTATCCTTAAGGTTAAAAAATATAGCATTAATAGAAAAAGCCGAAATTGATTTCGGAAGCGGTTTGAACGTGTTATCCGGTGAAACGGGTGCAGGTAAAACCGTTATTATTAGTGCAATAAATTTTGCTTTAGGTGGGAAATCTGATAAAACTATGATTCGCCACGGTGAATCTTCATGCGAGGCGGAATTGCTTTTTAAAGCAGACGTAGATAGCGAAGCAGTTGAAATATTAAAAGAATTTGATATTGACTGTGATGATGGCGAAATTTTAATTCGTAGGCGACTTTTTAACGACGGAAGAAGCGACGTAAGGATTAACGGTGTTGCAACAACTGTTACGATGCTTAAACGATTAACTGCATCACTTTGCGACGTTTACGGTCAAAGCGAGCATTATTCTCTTTTACAAAAGTCTAACCAATTAAAGGTTTTGGATAAGTTTATAGGGGATAAAGCCGAAGAAATTAAAAGCCAAATTAAAACGTTAATTGATAACGTGCATGAATTAAATAAAAATCCAATACTTAATATTGGCGATGAAAAAGAAAGGCAAAATAAACTTGACTTACTTCTTTATCAAATTAATGAAATTGAAAAAGCCGAACTTAAAGAAGGCGAGGAAGAAGAACTTTTAAAAGATAGAAAAATCTTCAAAAACGTTGAAAAAATCGGCGAAAATTTACAAATGGCAACTCAGTTATTGGGTGGGGATAACACTTCCATTGATATGATTAATACCGCTTATGCTAAAGTTAATCAATTAAGTGGTTTTGGCGAAGAATATAACACTTTAAGCGAAAGGTTATACAATGCTAAAGCCGAACTTCAAGACCTTTTTAGCGAAATGGAAGATATCTTAGATAATCTTGATTATGATGGTAATCGTTTAGCATATATTGAAAGTAGGTTAGATTTAATTAAAGGCTTGCAACGTAAATACGGCGCAGATTATAATGAAATAATTTCATACTATGAAAATGCTAAAATTGAATATGATAATATAATCAATTCCGATAAAATTTACTCGCAAATTATAAGCGAAATCAATGCTAATTACGATAATCTTGAAATATTATACGATAAGTTACATAAGTTAAGGTTAGAAAAATCAAAAGAGTTTTCTTCGCTTATCGAAACTGAACTTAAAACACTTGGTATGAAAAGCGCTAAATTTAATATAGAAGTTAATAAAAGGGAAGACTTAAGGGTTCTTTCATTAAACGGTATTGACGAGGTAGAGTTTACCTTTAGCGCAAACGCAGGCGAACCGCTTAACAATATGTCAAAAGTTATAAGCGGTGGCGAAATGAGTAGGTTTATGCTTGCTATGAAACTTGTTTCATCAGGTGTAGACGGTACTTACATCTTTGATGAAATCGATGCGGGAATCTCTGGCGAAATCGCAAACGTTATTGCTCAAAAATTCTCGATTTTATCTAAAAAAATACAAATTATTACAATTTCACACTTGGCGCAAATTATATCTTATAGCGATAGTTCGTTTAAGATTTTAAAGACTGATGACGGCGTAAAAACTTCAACGAATATCATTCCGCTTGACACAAGCGGTAAGATTGATGAAATAGTTAGAATAATCGGTGGATTCCGTGATGAGTCTTCAATTCAACACGCTAAACAACTTGTGAAAATTGCTGACGAATTTAAAAATTTATAAATATATTTAAGGAGGTATTAAATGAAACTACTAAAAACGGTAAAAGATACGTTTGTTTCTACAATACCTCTTTTAATTATTATCGTAATTTGTTTGTGCGTTTCACCTCTTGATAGCACAAGCAAGTACTTTAATATAATTATTGGCTACGTATCGGTTGTAATTGGTATAAGTTTGTTTATCGTTGGTTTAGAGTCGAGCATTTTACCTATCGGTCACATGGTTGGTAATGCTTTTTCAAAATATAACAATCTTATATTCGTATTAACTTTTGGTTTTATATTCGGTTTGTTTGCAACCCTTGCAGAGCCTGCTATTTCCGTTTTATCAAGGCAAATACAAACGATATTACCAATTATGAATAGTACGTTGTTTATTTGGATATCTTCAACGGGTATAGGTATAGGTGTAGCGATTGCTCTTGTTAGGCTTGTTAAAAATATTAATATTAAATGGATTTTTGCTATTCTATATATAATAGTATTTATTCTCGTTATCTTTACCCCTCAAGAATTTATCGCTATTGCTTTTGATGGTAGTGGTGCTACAACTGGTGACGTATCCGTTCCGTTTATATTAGCGTTGGGTATAAGTATTAGTGCCATTTTCTCAAAAAGTAAAACCAACGACGATTCTTTTGGTATAATAGGTATAGCATCGGTTGGCCCAATAATTACCGTGCTTTTGTATGGCGTAATACTTAAAATTGTTAACGGCGGGGATATTCCACCTGCAAACGATTACGTAATGGAGGCGACTGGTGGTATTGTAAATATTATTAAAGGAAATTTATTTGACGTTGCTTTAGCCGTGTTACCAATCGTTGTAATTACAATACCGTTCTTAATAATTTTTATAAAATTACCTAAAAAACAAATCTTAAAACTTATAAGCGGTGTTGTGCCTGTTTATTTAGGTTTACTTATATTCTTATCGGGTATTGATTATGGTTTTGGGTTTATTGGTCAATATATCGGTAAAATCTTTATAAACGAAAATTCAACCTTATTATCGGTGATTTTGCTTTTAGTAGTTGCTTTCTTCTTAGGTTTTTCAATAACTATTTCAGAACCTGCAATAGTTGTTTTAGGTAGTCAAATTGAAGGTTTAACTAACGGTCACATCAAGGGTTTAACAATAAAAATAGCCCTTGCAATAGGTATTGGCATAGCAGCACTTCTTTCTGTTGTAAAAATAATAACGCAAATCAACATACTATATTTCTTAATTCCGTTGTACGTAATATCATTAGTTTTAATGATATTCACTCCAAAACTTTTCGTAGGCTTAGCGTTTGACTCTGGTGGTGTAACGGGCGGAGCGCTTACTTCTGCATTCTTAACACCGCTTACCTTAGGTATAGCTCAATCAGTTGCTGCTCTTTCAGGAACGGAAATGTCTGTGCTTATTAACGGCTTTGGTATAATTTCGTTTATATCGGTAACGCCAATAATCGCTATACAAATTCTTGGCATAATTTACAACGTTAAATCTAAAAAGATTGCAAAACTTAGAGTGCGCGATTCTATCGAAGATTTGTCTACGTTTATCATTGACACTAAAAAAAGAAAACGCAAAGGAGGTAATTGATTTGAATAGCAATTTACAATATTTAGTTATTATTTCAAAAACCAAACTTAAAGATAAATTTATGAAATTGTTAACTGAAAACAATGGTAAAGGGGTTATTACTATATATGGTAAAGGCTCGGTATCATCAAACGTTTTAGCGCAGTCGTTTGGCTTGGATTCAGATACAACAAGGTTAATTTTACAATGCTTAATTACTACAGAAAGCGCAAAAAATGTTTTACAAATTTTAATAGATAAATTTAACTTTAATAAGCCTAATTCGGGTATAGCATTTACAATTCCCGTAGAAGGATTAATGTTTTAGGGGGAGTTATGAAAGAATTAAAAGCATTATACGTAATAGTAAACGCGGGTTTTTCACAAGAAATTATAGATATAGCACGTTCAGTTGGTGCAACGGGCTCTACCGTTTTAAATGCAAGGGGCTCGGTTGCTAATCCGCAAACGATTTTTGGTATAACAATTGATACCGAAAAGGAAATTGTTTTATCCGTGCTTGAAAAATCTATAGCAATTAAGGTTATGGAAGAAGTTAAGCAAAAGTCTGGCGTAGGTACGCCTGCGCACGCAATTTGTTTCTTTATGCCGGTTGATATGACAACTTTAAATATTTAATTGCACAAAAAAACGACCTTAAATAGGTCGTTTTTATTTATTAAAATTTACGCATTAATCCAACAACTACACCTAAAATATTAGCGTTATCTACGATAATATCGGTCATAGCATCGTTTTCAGGGTGGAATACAAGCTTACCGTTTCGCTTATAAAATCTTTTAACGGTAGCTTCATCATCAAATAATGCAACAACAATATCGCCGTTTTCAGCAGTTTCTTGCTTTTTAACTATGATTTTATCTCCGTTTAAAATGCCTGCGTTAATCATTGATTCGCCACGCACCCTTAACATAAAAAGTTCGCTATCAGATTTATAGTCATACGGTAAAGGGTAATATCCTTCTAAATTTTCAACGGCTAAAATAGGCGAGCCCGCTGTTACCGTGCCAACAAGTGGTACCGACAAGGTTTTAATGGCATTTTTCTTGATAGAAATAGCACGTTTTTTATCGCTGGCCTTATTAAGCAAGCCTTGTTTAGATAATTTATTAAGGTAATAATGGGCAGTTGCGGTGGATTTTATTTGTAAATCCTTACAAATTTCCCTAACTGTAGGCGAAAAACCGTTTGTAGAGACGTAATCTTCAATATAATTATATAATGTGTTAAGTTTACTATCAATTTTAGACATAACAAACTCCTTAACCATATTTTACCATAATTATTATTAAAAATCAAACGTTTGTTCGTAATTATTTAAAATTTTGATATAAATTTAATTGTAAAAATAATTAAAATGGTGTAAAATAGTATCGTTATGAAAGATTGTGTTTTATATGATAGAAAATGTATTAATTGTGGCGAATGTGATATGTGCGATTTAAATCCACTTAAGGTCTGCGATAATTGTGGGGAATGTATTAATGGCGATTGTGATTTTAAAGCCGTTAAAATTACCGCTATAGAAGACGAAGAAACTAAATAAGGTATTATTTAAAGCCAAATGAATAAACTTACTTGTATGGTTTATTTGGCTTTTTTTATTGCTTTAATTTTGGTGTTTCCGCTTGTTTTTAGCGGGTATTTCTATTTAGATATCAATAATAAAAAACTTTTTCTTGCTGTTTATCTATTTAAATATGTAAAATTATTAAGCGGTTTTATAACTTTTAGAGATAACGGCGGATTTTATTTTCATATTAGCGATAAAAAGGTAGTTATTCTCAATAAAGAATTGTTTGATAAATTTAAAGGTGGCCCTGATTTTTTACCCAAAATTACTGTATTTAATAGTTATTCTATTATAGATAGCGGTGTAAAAAATGATATTTGGCTATCTTTTTTGTTTACTTTTTATACGATTTTAAGAAATTTTAACTGTATTTTATCAAATGAAATTAACTATTTGTCTTTAAAAACCGATTTAAACGTTATAAATATTGATAAAAACCTTATAAGTGTAAAGTTAAGTTTAATTTTTTCCTTTAACCTATTAGGTATATTAAATAATTTTTTTGGTAGCCTATTATTAAGGGGAATATCTTATGTTAAAAAACAAACAGAAGAAAGATAGTCAAGTTTTAAATTCTGATTTAAACGAATTAAGTAAAATTATCGATGCAAATACCGTGGTTGGTAAACCAATTTTAGCAAGTAACAAGGCAACAATTATACCGGTTTCTAAAGTCACTATAGCATACTTGGGTGGCAATGGAGAATATGGCGATGCCAATTTTTTTAGTAAAAACGTTCACCCGTCAGCATCGGGTAGTGGTGCAGTTGTTCACGTTAACCCAAACGGGTTTTTATATATAGATAATACTATTTGCAAATTTGTAAAAACTGATGATAATGCGGTAGATATGGTTTTTGATAGGGCAAGTGAATTTATTCAAAAGGCAATCAATAATGAAAATTAAAAAGTTTGTATATTTTTTGATTATTACTGCGATAATCAATATTTTTCTATTTAATATAAACACCCAAACAACCAATGCTTATACCCAATCTCAAGCAGAGTGTGTGATAGAAATTAACACTAACCGAATAATGCACGCTAAAAACGAAAATTTAAAACTTCCTATGGCGTCAACTACTAAAATTTTAACGGCATTAACCGTTATAGAAAACTACGATTTAGATAAAATCATAACAGTACCTAAAAAAGCGGTGGGGGTGGAAGGCTCAAGTATATACTTGCGTGAAGGCGAGCATTTAACCGTAAAAGAACTACTTTACGGCTTAATGCTAAGAAGTGGTAACGACTGTGCCGAGTGTTTAGCATTAACTTGTGGCAATAGCAAGGAAGAATTTATCAATTTAATGAACGAAACTGCTAAAAAATATGGCGCAAATAACTCTAATTTTACAAATCCACACGGTTTACACGATAAAAATCACTATACAACGGCTTATGATTTATGCTTAATTTCAATAAATGCAATGAAAAACCCCGTATTTGAAGAAATTGTGTCAACCAAACGTGTTGAAATTTCAAACGAAGGGTATTCTTACAAGCGTTTACTAATTAACAAAAACAAAATGTTAAACACTTTTGACGGTTGTAACGGTGTAAAAACGGGTTATACTAAAAGTGCAGGGCGGTGTTTAGTGTCTTCTGCGGAAAGAAATGGTGCAACTTACGTTTGCGTTGTTATAAACAGCCCGCAAATGTGGGAAAGGTCGCAAGAACTATTAAATTATTGCTTTAATAATTATTCCTTAACGGAAATTGTTAACGTTGACGATTATAACAACCAAATTTATACGGACATCAACGGCAAACGTTTTATCTTAACAATGTATAAAAACTTCATTTATCCGCTTAGCGAAAGTGAAATCAATGATATAAATATCAAAATTAACGGTAAAAACTATCAGGATTTTATTAAAAATCCTACAAAAAATGGTATTTTTGAAGTTTTTCTTAAAAATAAGTTGATTTTTTCTCAAAATATCTTTATTCTATTTAGTAGAAAATAAATTAAACTAAGGTGTTTTATGAGAATTAATAAATTTTTAGCCGAAAGCGGTGTTGCAAGTAGGCGTAACTGTGACCAACTTATTAAAGACGGTTTAGTTACAATTAACGGTAAAGTTGCTACACTTGGTGTAGACGTTGATGAACTTCACGATAGCGTTTGCGTTGACGGTAAAAAAATTAGTACCGTTAAAAAATATTCATACTATATGATGAACAAGCCAAAAGGCTACGTTTGTACGGTAAAAGATGACAAAGATAGAAAAACTGTAATGGATTTATTACCGCCAAGCGTGGGTAGGGTTTTCCCTGTAGGTAGGCTTGACTATGATAGTGAAGGCTTGCTTTTATTTACTAACGACGGTGATTTATCAAATAGGTTAATGCATCCGTCAAGTGAAATTCCTAAAACTTACCTTGTTAAGATTGAAGGTTCTATACCTGACGAGGCTATTGAAAAATTAAAACGCGGTGTAGTAATTGACGGTGTAAAAACTAAAAAATGTAATATTAGAATTGTTGATGAAACAAAAAGTTTTACTAAATTCCACGTTACCGTTACCGAAGGTAGAAATAGGGAAATTCGTAAAATGTTCTTAACCGTTGGCAAAGAAGTTAAATTCTTAAAGCGTATTAAAATTGGCGATTTAGGAATGGGCAGTTTAAACCGTGGCGACGTAAGAAAACTTACAAAAGAAGAAGTAGAATATTTAAAAAACGTATAATTTAAGCGGAATTTTCCGCATTAAACTTCGCCTTGCAATAATTTTACATAAAGGCGAAATATGAATAAAAATTTAAAACCAATAGTTATAATTATAATAATTTTTTTGTGTGCTATTGCCTGCATCAGTTGTTTTTATTATGAAAAAACTGTGCAAACTTTTAGCCCAATGTGTATAAGTTATAAGGTAAGTGCTATGAATGAGAATAATGCAAGTTACAACGAACTTAAAAAATCCCTTAAGGAAAAATACTCTAATCAGTTTTTGCAAATGCTAAAAGTTGCAAAGCAAGAATATTCTGACCGTATGCGTGAAATTTTAGGTAACGACTATACTACTTTAAGCGGTAGCCTTGCTGAAATTGAAAATCAAATACGCACAAAGCGCCACGATTTTTTAAATAGTGAAGAGTATTTAACGGCTAAAACTGAAATGACTAATGCAAAATTAAAATTCGACCTATCAAAAGAAAGCGACAAGGAAGAAAACGAAAAAGCATTACAAAATGCGGTTTCTAACGTTTCAACGTTAAACACTAAACTTAACAATCAACTTAAAGACCTTTACCAAGAAGAAAATTCTATAAAAACCAAGCTTGTTGGGTTATTTAATTCTAAAAAGATTGAACTTATTGAAGTTAAAAATCAAACGGAAGAAAAAACTAAAACTGAAATTTCTAAACTTTTATACACTTACTTTGTAGAACTTAAAAATTTAAACCAAAACTTTGGCGTTGATGCCACCAACAACGAAATGCCGTTCAATGACGATTTTGTTAAAACCTTTAACGTTTATACCGACTTTGAAAAATCCTACTTCAACGGCAGTTTAACCGCTAAAACCCAAGTAAATAGCGATATAATAACCGAAAACACCACAATTTTAAACTAACTTACTTAACCCAACTTTGGTTGGGTTTTTTTATTTTTTCTATTGCAATTTTAAAATCAAAGTGGTATAATACTACTGCGACATAATTAAATTTTTAAGGCAAAGTATACTTCTTTGGTAGAAGTGTGCTTATTTCGCATTACCATAAAATCTTTGTCTTAAAAGTTTCTATGATTGTGTCGCAACAAGCGAAACGTACATTTTTACAGGTGCTGTTTCACTTGAAACGGCACTTTTTTATTTTGGAAATATTTACAAAGGAGATTTTTTTATGGTATGTAAAAAATGTTCGGCAACTATACCAGACGACGGAATGTTTTGCCCCGTATGTGGCGCCCGTGCTGATGGCAACAAACCTTGCCCAAAATGCGAAAAACTAATACCTGAAACGTCGGTTTTTTGTGCATATTGTGGCAGTAAAGTTGATGACGGAATTGTTTGCCCAAACTGTTCTGCAATGCAACCAAGTAACACAGTATTTTGTTCAAGTTGCGGTACAAGGATTGACAATAAGCACAATTGCAAAAACTGTAATTTTGCGTTTGAAGGAGAGTTTTGCCCAAATTGTGGTGCAAAATTTGGCGAAGTTACTGATAGTCAAGCAGTAAGTGTAGAACCAATGGTTGTTCCCGTTGTTGTTCCTGTGCCAGTATCGGGTAGTACACCTGCGGTTACTGAAGATAATAGCAACGTAAACGCAACACCTACCGATATAACTGAAGAACCTACCAATAATAATGCTGATATTCAAGAAGATAACCCGACTTCAAATGAAGAAAGCGATGCTGTTAGCGAAGACAATGCTACCACCGAAGACGTGCCTTTAGTTCAAGGTGTGGTTTGTACGCAATGTGGTTCAAGTGACGTTGAACTTATTTCTGAAACGTTAGGCAAATGCCAAAACTGTGGTGCACAAGTTGTAATTGCTACCCCTAAGGAAGATAATTACATTACTAATAACGTAACTATTCAAATGACAGGTAATGGTGTGGATAATTCTATAGGTTATTTTGAATTACCTATAGAAATGGACGAATCTACCTTTTATGCTAACGCACTTACGCAAATAGCACTTGATAAGGATTCACCTGATGATATATTTGAGATAGGCAAGTTTGAACCTGTTAAAACTGTATATCGCCAATATGCTTTAGCAAAAGGTACTGCGCAAATGACGTATAGCGCAACTATAGGCTATGATAGAACGATTCATGTTACAGAGTATGATGCGGCAAGAGGGAGTAATGTAACAAAAACAAAAAAGGTTACCGATTGGCAACCTTTTAGTGGTAGCCATATTGGTGAGTATATTGATGCTACTTCTAACGATAATAATCCAGATGATTTTGATGCCTATGATTATAAAGCCAACTGTTTATCAATTAGTAAGGACTATGATGAGATAAATTCAAAATTACCAGCGCCATTGGTACCATCAAGTAGTGCTATAAATAGTTTAGAGGCTGGTATAAGAGCCTCTGCTCAAGCCGACTGTAAAAATAGTTTACCAGGTGATAGAAATAAAAACTTTAATTGTAATGGCACTGTTACTTTAAGTGTGTTAGAAAGCCACGTTGCACCGCAATATATACTTAAGTATAAATATTTAGGGAAAGGTTACGACTTAAAAGCACACTCTTGTAAAAAAAGTATGATTAGGGGTGATATTCCATCTGCTAAAACTGAGATAGAGGCTGAAATAGAAGATAACCACCTTGTAAAAACTTTTAACTTTATAACCCTTTTTACACTTTTGTTTTCAATTTTATCTGCAATAATCTTCCCAATAGCGTTAAAAATACTTTTTGCCGTTATTGGTATAACATCGTTTATAACTTACTGGGTAGTAAGGTCAAAAACTTCTAAAGCTATTTACTATGATAAGGCTAATAAGAAAAAATCAACTTTAATAGCCTACTTAAAGAAAAAGGGTATTAAAATACCTAAAGAACTTCAATCAGGGGTGCAAAAATGAAAAAGTTAAGAAGATTTAATATATTTTTACTTATTGTTGCCATTGTTTGTACTGTAGTTCTTGTTGTTGTTGATGCTAAAAAAGAAAAGTACGGCAACTATGATGAAAAAATAAGTATTTCGTTTACTGATATAGAATTTGATAACTGGGGTAACGTTATATTAGATTTTACCCTTACAAATAATGGTAGTGCTGATATTACTAACGTAGATTTTGATTTAAAAATATCAAATATTAACAATACAAGCCAAAGTATTATTAATAGTATTGCGTGTAGTTATTTTTATATAGAGCCATCAACCAATAAAGCTTTTAACTTTATGTTTTTACCAAATTCTGCCGAGAAATGGATTATTGGTAAAACTAAAAATGACTTAAAATTTGAATATAGGATTAATAGCGTAAAGTTTAAAAATAATAAAACTTACGAATCTAAAAACGAACAATTTAATTCAGATTCGCAAAACGGCAATCAAAATAATAACAACCAAAATGGCGGAAACCAAACTCAACATACACATAGTTATAATACCTTAAAGTATGATTCAAACAAGCATTGGTATCAATGTAGTTGCGGTAATAAACAAAGCAGTGAATATCATTATGGCGGGACTGCAACTTGCACTAATAAAGCAGTTTGCACTTTATGTAAACAAGAATACGGCAATTTAGCCAACCATATTTATACTACATTAAAGTATGATACTAACAAGCATTGGTATGAGTGTAGTTGTGGTAATAAACAAAGTATTGAAAATCATAACGGCGGAACAGCAACTTGCACAAACAAAGCAGTTTGTACTACTTGTCAGCAAAAATACGGCAGTTTAGCCGACCATACTTATTCTACTGAATGGATTATAACCGATACCCACCATTATCAAGAATCAACTTGTGGTTGTAACGTAAAAAAAGATTATGGTACACATACTGCGGATAGTTCAGGTTTTTGTTCTGTATGTGACTTACCTATGTCTGCAACAGAAGGGCTTGTTTTAGATATATCAGGCGATGGCACTTATTATGAATTAGTTGGATATTCTGGTAATGCAACTAAAGTAAATATTCCTTCTACTTATAATAACTTACCGGTAAAAACTATCTATAAAGAAGTATTTAAAAATAATTATAATATAACAAAAGTATTTATACCTAATACTGTAACAAGTATTGGCTATTCAGCATTTTATGATTGTGATGCTTTAGTAAGTATTGTAATACCTAATAGCGTAACTTATTTAGGGGAAAGAGTATTTTATGATTGTGGTAATCTAAAAACCGTAACCTTTGAAGATAATAGCAAACTTCAAAGTATATACGATTACACTTTCTATTATTGCAGAAAACTTACAAGTATAGTAATCCCAAATAGTGTAACAAGTATAGGTTCTTATGCGTTCTCTGATTGTAGTTCGCTTTTAAATGCAACAATTGGTAGTGGTGTAACAAGTATAGGTGGTTCTGTGTTCGAAGATTGCAGTTCACTTACAAGTGTAACAATAGGTAATAGCGTAACAAGTATAGGTTCTTCTGCGTTCTCTTATTGTAGGTCACTTACAAGTATAGAAATATCAAATAGTGTGACGTATATTAATGATAATGCTTTCTATAATTGCAGTTCTCTTACAAGTATAACAATTGCTGAAAATACTAAATTATCTGACGTAAGTATTTCTGCGTTTAGTAATTGTAACTCTTTATTATATACAGATGAAAATAATGTAAAATATATTAAGGCAAATAACAATCCTTATTATTTTGTTTATTATGCTACCAATAAAAATTTATCTACCTATATAATAAATAATAATGCTAAAATTATTGTAAATAGTGCATTTGCCGGTTGTGAAAGGCTTACAAATATAGCTATACCTAATAGCGTAACAAGTATAGGTTCTTCTGTGTTTTCTAATTGTAATAATCTTACTTATAATATAAAAGATGGATTAAAATATTTAGGCAATAGCACAAATAAATATTTGTATTTAGCGGATACTGAAAGTACTTCTATTACAACAGCTACAATCGATAGTAATTGTAGGTTTATAGGTTCTTATGCGTTCTCTGGCTGTAAATCACTTACAAGTATAGTAATACCTAATAGCGTAACAAGTATAGGTGAATATGCGTTCTATGATTGCAGTAAACTTACAAGTGTGACAATACCTAATAGCGTAACAAGTATAGGTGATTATACGTTCTATGCTTGCAGTTCACTTACAAGTATAGTAATACCAAATAGTGTAACAAGTATAGGTAGATATGCGTTCTATATTTGCAGTTCACTTACAAGCATAGTAATACCTAATAGTGTAACAAGTATAGGTGAAGATTCGTTCTATAATTGCAGTTCACTTAAAAGTGTAGTAATACCTAATAGTGTAACAAGTATAGGTAATTGGGCGTTCTATAATTGCAGTTCACTTACAAGTATAGTAATACCTAATAGTGTAACAAGTATAGGTGAACGTGCGTTCTATTATTGCAGAAAACTTACAAGTATAAAATTTAGTGGTACGGAAGGGCAATGGCAAGCTATAAGTAAAGGGAACTATTGGGACGATTATACAGGCAATTATACAATTACTTACAATTACAAAGGATAATAAATAATAGAATTAAAAATGCAAAAAGCATACGGAATTTCCGTGTGCTTTTTCTTTATATTTGTTACATTAATTTAAAAAAGTTGCCTATATTATTTTTATGAATGGTACTATTGAGTTTAAAAACAAGCCACGGCTAACTACAACCTATACGGTTGTAGGGCCTAAAGAGAAAAATTCCGTTTTGGGTTTAAATTATGATTTAAAACTAAACGACGATAAATTTGGCGAAACAACGTATGAAAAAGCCGAGTGTAAAATGTTAACTACCGCAGTAAAACGCGTTATAAGGCGTGCGTGTTTAAAAGAAGAAGATATTGGGGCAATACTTTCTGGCGATTTATTAAATCAAATAATATCTTCAAGTTTTATGGCGCGGGATTTTAAAATTCCGTTTTTGGGGCTTTATAGTGCGTGTTCTACAATAACCGAAAGTTTAATAATAGGTTCTGCGCTTATTGATAGTGGATATTTAAACAACGTTGTTTGTTGTGCGGGTAGCCATTTTGCTACGGCAGAAAGGCAATATCGCTATCCTTTAGAACTTGGTGCTATCCGTCCACCGCAATCGCAATGGACGGCAACGGGTGCTGGCGCATACGTTTTATCTAACAACGTTAAAGGTTACCCCGCAATTACACACGCAACGATAGGTAGGGTTGTTGACTACGGCGTAACAGATGCAAACAATATGGGTGCTGCAATGGCGCCTGCGTGCAGTTCTACGCTTATACAACACTTTAAGGCAACAAACACCACACCTAAAGATTATGATTTGATTGTTACGGGGGATTTAGGCGCTTTAGGTTCACGTTTGCTTAAGCACTTGACAAGTGAAGGTGGTTACGATTTATCTAAAAACCACGTAGACTGTGGTGAGCTTATTTATAATATGGATGAAAAGGCTTTTCAAGGGGGTAGTGGTGCCGGTTGTGGCACCGTTGTTATGGCAAGTTATATTTTCCCTAAACTTAAGCGAAAAGAGATAAATAGGGTGCTTTTTGCGGCTACAGGGGCGCTTTTATCAACGGTGTCAGCACAACAAGGGGAATCAATCCCAGGAATTTCGCATGCAATTGTATTGGAGAATATTTATGATTGAAATGTTATTGATGTTTTTAAAATCGTTTATAGTTGGTGGGCTTATTTGTGCACTTGCGCAATTTATAATAAATAAAACAAAACTTACGGCGGGTAAAATTTTAGTATTTTTTATGCTTGGTGGGCTTGTGTTGCAAGCATTTGGGCTCTATCAATACCTTGTTGACTTTGCAGGGGCAGGCGCAACGGTGCCTATAAGTGGTTTTGGGTATTTGCTTGCAGAAGGAGCAATTAAAGGGGCTAAAAACGGGCTACTTGGTGCTATTACGGGTGGTTTGGCGTCTGCGTCGGCAGGGGTTACTTCAGCGGTTGTATTTGGATATTTTATTGCGTTGATATTTAATTCTCATTCAAAATACAACTGATTAGTTTATCGTTACATAACTTTAAATTTTTAGGAAATACTTTATATTATGAGAAGGTTAAAATATTTAATAGTTACTATATTTTCAGTAGTTTTACTGTTTTCTTCAGTTGCTTTTTTATATCCTTATGCTTATAGTGATTGCGTTTATCTTGGCGGTTTTACGGCAGGGTTTACCCTTAAAACCCGCGGTGCAACAGTTGTTGGTATAACTGACGTTATTTCGGAAAAAGGCAACGTTTCGCCTTGTAAATGCGCGGGTATTGAGATTGGCGACGTTATTCTTTCTATGAATGGTGTAGAGGTAAATACCGCCACCGATATTGATAAGGTTTTAAAGGAATATAAGTCGGGGTTTATCATAACAGAAGTGTTAAAGGGGGATAAAAAGAAACTTTGTGACGTTTTCCCTGAAAAAGACGTTACTGGTAGTTATAAACTCGGTTTGTTTATTCGTGAAGACTTAAACGGACTTGGTACCGTTACTTTTTTAACTGATAACGGTACTTTTGCCTCGCTTGGTCACCCGGTTACTAATGAAACTGGCGGTATGTATAATTTGCGGTCAGGTGAGGTGTATGAAAGTTGTATTGTTGGTGTAAATAAAGCACAGCGCGGACATGCAGGGGAACTTAAAGGTATGTTTCTTGGCAGTAAACCGATAGGAAGTATTACCATAAACACTAACGTTGGGTTGTTTGGTAAAATTAATAAGTTTAATCCGCTTGAATACGTTAAAGTTTCGGTTGGTCAAGCAAAGATTGGTAAAGCGGAAATTTTATCTACCGTTGACGGTCAAATACCTAAAAAATATGATATAGAGATTGTTAAAATTGATAACCGTATAGGTAACAATAAAAACTACGTTATTAAAGTTACCGATAAAGAATTACTTGGTTATACCGGTGGAATTTTGCAAGGCATGTCGGGTAGTCCGATATTACAAGGCGGTAAACTTGTTGGTGCCGTTACACACGTTTTTATAAATGATAGTGCGCGTGGGTATGGTATTGCCATTAATAATATGACTGATATGCTACCAAGTTAAAAATAAAAAAGGCGATGTGAAATCGCCTTTTTTTATAATGATTTTATTAAGTTTACTATGTGGTTTGCTAAAATATCAGAACTTTCTTTAGTGTAGTGAACTACGTCTATATAACGTGAGCCGTCCCAGTCTTTAGTAAGTTCGTATAAGTCGTTTAAAATAATGTTATTCTTTTTTGCAACCTTCTTCATAACAGTGTTATATTTTATAACTTCCTTTGTTGTTCTTGGGTGCAAAACTAACGGTAAATTCGGGATTTTTAATGCTTTTTCTATTTCGATTTTTAGTGCGGGGTTCATTGGTGTTGTAGTTGCAAAAATGATTTTAGCGTTAACAAACAACTTTCTTAAAACCCTAATAATATAGCCGATATTTCTTTTGTATTCTCTTATAGAAGTTAAGCGGTGTTTATCGCTATAAATATGGCCAACGTCCCATTGTCCGCAATTTACGTGTACAAATTCAACATCTTCAGGATTTGTTAATGTTACCCAGTTATGAAGTGAAAATATAATTGCTTGGCTTGACCTACAATTTTCAACAGGGAAGATTACTTCGTATTCATCTTTGAATAACTCTTTAACTTGCTCGCAATATCCTTCGCGTATAGAGTCGCCAATTAATAATATTTGTTTCATTTTACACTTTTTTGTATCCTTCTAAAACTTTTTCGCTATTGCAGTCAAAATCGCAAATTAAATCTTCAATAAATGGTTCGCTAAAGCCTAAACCTTTAAGGTTAGCCATTTCGTTTTTCATTTCGGCTTCGTAAAGTTTCCAAATAACGCGTAAGCCTGTTGTTGAAGTTCTACCGTCAGTTATAGGTTTTGCGCCAGTTAAAACGCAATTTACAAAGTGTTCAATTTCGCCTTCGGTGTGTTTACCAGTATTATCTTTTACCCATAAAACCTTTTCAAAACAAGGTTCGGTAGGGTGGCGCATATTGCCAAGTAACATAATTTTATTAGCGTGTTCGCCGATAGTGCAGAAAGATAATGTGCCTTTAGTACCGTAAATATCAAACTTAGTCCAGTTGCTTGTGCCACGCGCTCCCCAAGTTTCCGTATGGTAACCAAGCGCACCGCTTTTGAATTTAATAACAACATGGCTAGTGCCTTCACGATCCATCCAAGGCGTGCCGTAGTTTGTGCCCAAATGTGTGCCTGAAACAGGTTCGCCTAAAAACCAAAGTAGCATATCAATGTAATGACAACCGTGGCTAAATAATTGTCCGCCACCCATACCAGGGCAAGTCATCCAAGTACCGCGCGTATCGCGTGCAGGGTTATAATGGTCGGTATAAGCAGTCATTTGGAAAACATCGCCAATAATACCTGAGTCCATAAACTCTTTAAGTTTTAAGGTTACATCCCAAAATCTTACAGGGTATGCTGTCATTAAAACTACGTTATGTTCTTCGGCTAATTTTGTTAACGATAAACATTGTTCTTCACTTATACAAAGTGGTTTTTCCATTAAAACGTGCTTTTTGTTTTCAATAAAGAATTTACCAACAGTGTAATGAAGTTGGTGTGGTAAAGCAATTAAAACGGCATCAACGTCGTTTAAAATGTTTTTGTAGTCAGTGTCAAAACGGTCTGCATTTAATACTTCTTTGGTTCTTTCGGCGCGTTCTGCGCTAAGGTCGCAAGTAACAGTAACTTTAAGTGATTTTTTTAAGTTGTCAAACGATTGTAAATGTTGACCTGCCATATTACCGCAACCGATAATTCCTAATCTTATCATATAAACCTCCACTTGACAAATATTGCCAAACATCATATAATAATTATATCAAAATCTGCGATAGAGTCAATGTTTTATAACACAAATAAACTGTACGATATTGCCTAAAGGATATATATGATAAGCAAGATTATTAATGCAAATTATTACAATTCTATACCAAATATTAGCACGCCTTGGGTGGAACGCGTAAGTTCTTATACGCTCCATTGGGTTGTTAGTGGCGAGTTAAATTTTACGATAGATTCTAAAAAAATAACTCTGCGCGCGGGGGAGGTTATTATTGTAAAACCTAACGTTACCGTGATTGCCGACTATGATAAAAATGAAAAGATTATATTTGGCGTTACATTTTTTGAAGGGGATTTTTCACATACAAAAAATATTCCGTTTGAAAAGCCTATAACTTTATCGCAAACGCTAAAGGAAACTTTTATTCATTATTTTTATACTGCTTCACAGTACTTTCAAAAAGAAGAAGTTTTAAATGATAGCGCAATTTACGGATATTTAACTTCAACAATTAGCAGTATTTTATACAAGGTTGATATTTTAAATAGCAACAATAAAAAACTGATTTTTTCTGACGTTTCAAAAATAAATACCATGGTTAATGACCAAAGTTTAACCTTTGAAATAAAAAATTACTTATCAAAACGAATATCTGAAAACGTTACCCTTAAGGAACTTTCAAATGCGCTTGGCGTTAGTGTTAATACCGCAATGCACGTATTTAAAAAGAACGTTGGCATTAGCATAATGGATTATTTTACTAAAATAAAAATTGAACAAGCAATGAAGATGATTGCTGTAGGCGATTACTCTTTTAGAACAATTTCCGAAAGACTTGGCTTTGAATCGCCCGAGTATTTTTCACGCGTGTTTAAGCGCAAAACGGGTTTAACCCCAACCGAATACGCTAAAGAGCAAAGTAAATGGAGTGGTTGTTTAGCAACTTTGTTTATGTAACTACTAAAAGTTAAAAACTTTTCATATATTGTTGTTATGAAAAGTGTTGTTGATAAAATTATTAAAAATATAAATGCAAATCCGTTTGTTTTAATTGTAAACGGGTTTGTTTTTGTGTTAGCGCTGTTTTTAGGCGGTTTTTTAGGTGTAAACGAATCTTCATTATCAATTTTTACCGATAACGTGTGTAATTATTACGTATCGGTGCTTGCACTTGAGTCCTCTTTACTGCTGTTTTTTATTAAGCGCTTATTAAATATAGCCTTGTTTTTTATACCTATAGCGTTGTTATGTTTAAATAGATATTCCTTTTTTGTTACCTTTATATTCGTTGGATATAGGGGATTTATTTTAGGAATTTCCTTTAAGGTTATTTTAACGGCTTTTTCTTTTAATGGACTTATAATTTGGCTATTTTTAATATTTATTCAAAACCTTGCCTTAACTTTTGCTATCGTTATATTTTTGTCTAACGTGTATAGCGACGTGTATTGTAACTGCAAAGTTAACAAGATAAAGTTTAACCGCTACCTTATAATTTCGCTTTTAATAGCGGTTATAGGTGCGGTGCTTGAGTTGTTATTGCTTATTTGCGTGTTTAGACCGCTAAATTTATATTTTTAAGTATAATTTGACAAAATTCGGCAAAAATATAAGCAGGGGGAATTTATGAAAAGATTTTTTCTTGCTTTTATTGCCGTTTTACTGTGTTTTGGCGCCGTTAAAATAAACAAAACTTACGCAAGCGAAGTGAATAGTCAAGCAAAAGCATCTTATTTAATAGATTACAATAGCGGTACTGTAATTTCCGCTAATAATGAAAATGAAAGGCTACCTATTGCAAGCATGGTTAAAATTATGCTTTTATTGTTATCGTATGAAAACGTGGCTCAAGGTAACCTTGATTTAAACGAAGAAGTTATAATTAGTAAAAACGCATCGGGTATGGGTGGTTCGCAAGTCTTTTTAGAGGAAGGCGGAAAGTATAAGGTTAGCGAACTACTTAAAAGTATAACTGTGGCATCGGCAAACGATGCAAGCGTTGCTATGGCAGAAAGGCTTTACGGTAGCGAAGAAAACTGCGTTACCGCAATGAATAAAAAGGCGCAGGACTTAGGTTTAAAAAACACCTTGTTTTGCAACTGTACGGGCTTGCCTAAGCCAATGCAATATAGTTCGGCTAAAGATATAGTTACTATATTTAAAAACCTTATTTCCTACGATAATTACTTTGAATTTTCTAATATTTGGATGGATAAAATCGAGCATAGTAAAAATTCTACCGAAATAAGTAACACAAACAAACTAATCCGCTATTACGAAGGCTGTGACGGCGGTAAAACGGGTTTTACTAACGAGGCTGGGTTTTGCCTTACCGCAACTGCAAAACGGGGCAATATGCGGTTAATTGGCGCTGTAATTGGCGCAGATAATTCAAAGGCAAGGTTTAACGAAGTTAGCAGTATGTTTAACTATGGTTTTAATAA
Source organism: Christensenellaceae bacterium (assembly GCA_045651405.1). Classification (GTDB taxonomy): domain Bacteria; phylum Bacillota; class Clostridia; order Christensenellales; family Borkfalkiaceae; genus HGM11412. The sequence continues at coordinate 51,799 of JAZRSH010000010.1, forward strand.
CTATTCAAACAAATGCGTGGTTGATAGCACCGTGCCGTTAAACGAGAAGTTAAAGGTCAATAATACTAAAAACACTTATTACGAAGTAAAACCGCAAAAGAATTTCTACGTATTTTGTAAACGCAATCAAAAAGAGGATATAAAAACAACGTTACAAATGTATAGTATTAAATTACCCGTTAAAGCAAACGACGTAGTTGGTAAACTTACAATTTACAACAAAGGTGTTGAAATTGGTAGTGTAAATTTAGTATCTGTTTGCGATATTAATAAGCTAAGTTATTTTGACAACGTTAAAGAAATTATTGATAATTGGGCGATTTAGTTAAAAAGTTATTATCAATTTGCCGTAAGTTAGTGCTTACGGCTTTTTTATTAGGATAATTTTATTAAAGTCCTTGCATTTTTTTTATAAATGTATTAAAATAATAGGGAAATTTTGTTTAAAGGAGGGTAAATTATGGCAACCGCTGATAAATTTCAGTCAAACGTTGATTATACAACTAAATTGTCTAACTTTGAAGGCCCGCTTGATTTACTTTTGCACCTTATCAAAATTGCCGAAGTTGACGTTAAAGATATTTTCGTTTCGGAAGTTACCAATCAATTCTTAGAATACGTTTATAATTCTGATATCGATATGGAAACTGAAAGCGAATATTTATCAATTGCCGCAACTATTATTGAAATCAAGTCAAAAGCCATTATTCCTAATGAAGAGGCTATGATGGAGGCTGAGGAAGAAGGTAATTTACTTATTCAACGTATTGAAGAGTATAGATTGCTTAAAGAATCTGCTGAAAAACTTAAAGAACTTGAAAACGTTGACAGGTTCTATAAAAATCCTGAAGACGATGCTTTTAACGTAAAAGTCGTTTATAAAGACTTTAATTTAAACGGTCTTTTAGATGCCTTTACAAACCTTTTAAAGAGGGTAGACGTTAAGGATATTGTTGAAAATAAACAAAAGGAAATTCCAAAAGAAGTATTTACCGTTGCAGATAAAATCGTATTGATAAGAAGTTTACTTCAAGAAAGAAAGAGTATGAGTTTTTACGATTTATTTACCGGTTATTCAACCAAAAACGAAGTAATTACTACTTTTCAAGCGTTTTTGGAGCTTTTAAAACACCAATTCTTACGTTTTGAACAAGATGAAACTTTTGGGGATATTACTTTATTTTATAGAGAAGACAATGGGGGTGTAGAAATTGAAAACCTTGAAGAATATAATTGAGTCAATATTGTTCGTTTCGGGCGTTCCCGTTGCTTGTAAGGATATAGCGGATAAGTCTAACGCTACTGAAAAACAAGTTTTAGACGCTGCTAAAGAATTGCAAGAAAAGTATAACGAAGAATCGGGTATTCACTTATTAATTTTTAATAAAAAATTACAATTTTGTTCAAATCCTAACTATGCAGAAGAAGTTTCTAACGTTTTAAATCCTATTAAGGAAAGGGAACTTAGTAAAAGTATGCTTGAAGTTGCTGCAATTATTGCGTATAAGCAACCTGTTACAAGAATCGATTTAGAAGAATTAAGGGGTTCAAATAGTGAATTTGCCCTTCAAAACCTTTTAAAATTAGGTGTTATTGAAGTTGTTGGCCGTAAAGATACGGTAGGTAAACCCGTTTTATTTGGTACTACCGATGAATTTTTAAAGAGATTCCAAATTTCTTCACTTGAAGATTTACCTGATTACGACGAGCTTATCGATAAAATTGCTAAACTCAAAAGCCCAAGCGCTAACAGTAGTTACTTGTTTGAAAAAGACGAATACGTTGAAGAATCTGATGCTCCGTCTGATTTACTTGAAGAAATTGCCGTTACTGAAACTGCTACGGTAGAGGAAAATACTCAAACTGTAGCTAATGAAGAGGTTGATGAAGATGATTTTGATTTAGGTGATATCAGCGATGAGGAGTTACCTGATTTCCTTGATGGTGAAGACGTTGAAGTAATTAAATAATCAAAATAGAATAATTTTAAAAAACTGCGATAACTCGCAGTTTTTTTTGTTAAATTCTATTTTGAATTCTATATTCTTTCGGGGTTAAATTAGTTTGCTTTTTAAAGAACCTTGTAAAGTAATGTATACTTTCAAAATTAAGTTCAATTGATATTTCTGTAAAGGTTTTATTTGTTGTTGATATTAAATGTTTTGCCTCTTCTAACTTCTTGTTTGATAGGTAGTTTGAAATTGTAGTTCCCGTTGCTTGTTTAAATTCCTTACATAAAGTAGTACGGTTAGTACCAAATATAAAGGATAATTCGTTGAGAGTAATCTTTTCTTTATACTTATCGTTAAGGTAGGCGATAATTTCGTTAACGGTAAACTCCGTTTGGGTGTTATTTTCAGGTAAATATCCCGATAAATATTCCCTTGATATCGATATTAAGAAATACTCAAGCAGGTTTTTAAGCATTTGTTCAGAGCCAAAAGGTTGATTTAAGTTCTTTTTCATATCGTAAACGGGTACGTTGTGGGGTGGTAAAAATACGTTTCTGCCTTCCTTTACAATTTCAGCAAGTTTTTTTACGTTACCATCGTTTAATTTAATAGGATTTTTAGAAAAATAGTCGCTATTAAAATTTTCACAAGTAAATCCTATTATAATAACCCTTGTTTCTTCATTGTGGGTGGTTAATTTATGCTTTTCGTTTGCCCTGTGTATAAGTAGATTTTCCTTATGTAAATCGCCGTTAAAATCTTCTGATTCCACGGTAATTGACCCGCTTGAAACGTATAAAAGTTCTAAGAAAGGGTGCTTACCGTACTCGGTTGTGAAGTTTTTTTCAAAATCAAAAAAGTGTACGTTTGCTATCCCCGTAACCGATATTGAATTTTTTAATTGTTTAATAATAAAGTTCATACACATATTATATTTCAAAAAAAACATACTGTCAATAAATTTATTTACGATTGTGCAAAAAACGTTAACGATTTTATAAATACAAAGTGTAAAAACTATTGTATATTTTATATACAAGATATGCTAAAAGCATAAATTTTTTATTTAAGGAGATTAATTATGCAAAGAATATGTATTCCTGATTATGAATATCAAGAAAGAATTCAAAAAGCAGCGAAACTCGTTGCTCAAAAAGGTCTTGACGCAATGCTTGTTGTTTCAACTGAAAGTGACTATGCTAACGCAAGATATTTCTCTGGCTTCTGGCCTTTATTTGAACGTGCGGGCGTTTTAATTGGCGCTAACGGTAAATGCGTATTACTCGTTGGTCCTGAATCAGCAATTTTCGCTAAAGACTTTGGTAAAATTGACAAAGTTATGGTTCTTAAAGAATTCCGTGAATCTGCTGACCCTGCTTATCCTGAACTCGTTCCTGATACTTTTGCCGATGCTTTCAAATATATCGGCGTTACTGGCGAAAATATTAAAATCGGTCTTGGTAGCTACGTTGAATGTACACTTCCAATTTTAGACGGTCTTAAAGAAACTTTCCCTAAAGCAGACATTTCTGTTTGTAGCGATATCATGGTTGCTCTTCGTAGCATCAAGAGTGAAAACGAACTTGCTTGTATTAGAAAAGGTTTTGAAATTGTTGAAGTTGCAACTGATGAAGTTATCAAAGCTTTAAAACCAGGTGTTACTGAACTTCAAATGGTTGGTGTTGCACAAAAAGTTATTTACGAACTTGGCGCTGAATACGAAGGTCTTCCTATGTACGTATTTAGTGAATCTTCAACTCGTCACGCAATCAGCCGTTCTACTTATAAAGTAATCGGTAAAGACGATATCGTTCAACTTAACCTTTCTGCTAAGATTGACGGTTATTCTCCAGCAATCGGTCTTCCAGTATTCATGGGCAAAGCAGAGGGCGAAAAGAAAGAACTTGTTGAATTCTGTCTTAAAATGCACGATTGGACTACTGCTAACCTTAAAGCAGGTATTCCTGCAAACAAAATTCCTAAGGAATTCCTTCAAATGTTCAAAGACGCTGGTTACGAAAAGAACTACGTTTACGGACCTTGCCACGGTACAGGTATGATTGAAGTTGAAGCACCTTGGATGGAAACTTCATCTGACTATACTCTTAAAGAAAATATGACTTTCCAAGTAGATACTTTCATTTCTGGTTCAACTTTCGGTTGTCGTTGGGAAAAGGGTATTGCTATTAAGGAAGGCGGTGTTGAATCTTACACTGATTACCTTAAGAAAGGTATTATTGAACTTAACTTCTAATTATATAAGCGTCTTGCAAGCGTCTAAGGCGCTTGCAAGTTTTATTTTTAGGATTTTTTGATATTTTATGGAGATTAAAAAATGATTGCACCTATAAAACGCATGACTTTACCGGAAAATAACTTTCCAACAGTTTGGCAAACTGTAATCTTTAGAAACTACGGTTTCGTTGATACTAAAAGAATTGCTGAAACCCTTCAAACTGACGTTGAAACTATTGATATCGAAGCAAAACGCCTTGGTATTGTTAAGTTTGACAGAATTACAGACTTTGATGAAAACGGTTATATAACAATTATTAGAAATAACTGGTTTTTACTTCCTTACGACCAACTTTGTACGCTTACCGGTTTTTCTATGGAAAAACTTGAATTTGTACTTAAGGAAGAAGACTTTTTATGGGTAAAACTTGCAAACTATAAACCACAATGTAAACCTGTAAAATATAAACCACTTTCTAAAACTGCTATTAAAAAGACTGAAAATATTGCTAAAACCGTAAGTAAATATTACGAAAACGGTTACGGCAAATACTTTAAATTCTTTGATAACTTATCACTTGTTGAAGTTAAAGCGGATAGTAGCACGGGCACAAGAATGATTCACGGCTATATCACGCCTTGTGGTGACGTTTTCACTTACGATAGCAATACATATTTGCCTGATGCTTTACTTTCTACGTACGCGCAAAACGGCGTTAACGCTATATTTATCCACGGTTTGTTAAGCGCTCTTTCTTACTATCCGTTTAATCCTAAACTTTGTGAAGGTTATGAAGAAAGAAGAAAAGAACTTAAATCGTTAATTAAAAGGGCAGAACGTTTTGGAATTAAAATTTACCTTTACCTTAACGAACCAAGATGCTTAGATTTAGCCGACTTTAAGGGCTTTGAACACCTTAAAGGTACAATATCTGGCAATACTGCAACACTTTGTATGGAACAAAAAGAAGTTCAAGACTATTTGTATACTTCAGTAAAAGACTTACTTGTTGCTTTAGAAAATTTAGGCGGTATTTTCACTATTACAATGTCAGAAAACTTAACTAACTGTAGTTCACGCGTAGGCGACGTGATGTGTCCAGTATGTGCTAACGTTCCCGTTGAAGAAACTGTTACTAAAGTTAACAACATTATGTTAAAGGCTTGTCAAGACAGTAATACCGGCGCGGAACTTATTGCAAACATTTGGGGCTGGGATAGTTTTAGAAACTTCACTGACGATAACGTTAAAAACTGTTTCAAATTACTTGATAAAGACGTTGCCGTTATGGCTACAAGTGAATATTCGCTTGAATTTGAAAAAGGCGGTGTTAAAAACCGTTTAACAGAATATTCGATTTCAACACCTGGTCCAAGCCAAACAAGTAAAAACAACTTTAAAATGGCGGGTAAAAAAGGTCATAAACTTTATGCTAAAATTCAAATTGCTTGTTCGTGGGAATGCGCTTGCGTACCTTACGTTCCGGTATTTGACTTAACGTATAAACACGTTAAAAACCTTGATAAACTTGGCATTAAGAACTTCCTTTTAACTTGGACGCTTGGCGGTTATCCATCACCATCACTTGATATGATTTCTTCAGTAAGTAGTGGAATTTCGCTTGATGATTGGTATAATAAATACTTTGGCGAATATGGTGAGGAAGTACATAGTGCCGTTAAAAAACTTTGCAAAGGTTTTAGCGAATATCCGCTTGACGTTTGTAGTTTATATTATTCACCTGAAACAATGGGCGCTGGTAACCTTTGGAACGTTGAACCTGACAATAAAGCGTCTGCAATGGTTTCTTACGCGTTTGACGACTATAAATTCTGGTGTGGTGCTTACGGTTATGATATTTACGTTAGCCAACTTAAAAAGTTACTTAAAGGCTTTAAACAAGGTATTAATCTTTTAAATAAGATTGAAAATCCTACCGATAAAGTTAAAGAACTTTTACTTTACGCTAAAGTTTGCTACAATCACTTTGAAGCATCGTTATTACACACTCAATATTCATATTTAAAAACTGACATTGCTACCAATAAGCAAGAAATTTTAAAAGTTGTTAAGCAAGGTATTAAAAATGCAGATGAAATGATTTGGCTTCAAGAACAAGATAGCAGAATTGCTTATGAAGCGTCTAACCATTATTTCTATATAAAATCAAACCTTGTTGAAAAAGTTATCAACTTAAAACGAATTTATAAAGAAATCAAAAAAATGAAATAATAAAAGGCCCGATACTTGATTGTATCGGGCTTAAATTTTACCTTTAATTAAAATGATTGGAAGAAATCAAGCTTAGAAAGTAAATATTGTACGATAAAGAAAAGTGGAATAGCAAGGGAAGTAACTGATGGTAAAATCAAATTATTAAATACTACTGCCATATCTTTAAAGTCAATTTCGCGTATTGCTGACGTTGCAAAACATATAATAATTGTTGATATCGTTATTATAAGTGCAATTTCTATAACGTTGATAAATCTTGGTAAATCTTTGATTTTATTATGCGGTTTTATTGCAAAAATTACAAGGAAAATCGCCGTAATTCCACCAAAAATACCAAGTAACGTAGCAAATTGAGAGCCATTAAACGAAACGTTAGAGATTGATGCAGTTAAAATTATATAAGATAAAATTACTGCTAATAAAGTTGCGCATGATGCAAATAAATTAAGCTTGTTAACTAAAATTTTACTACCTTGATATCTATTTGTATCAGACGAAATTTTAATTTTTATACCGTCTTTTTCTGCAAGTTCGTAAACATCGTTCCAATTTGCAACGTTTTCTTTAATTTCTATCGATTCATCAATCGTTTCTTCAATAGGTTCTTCAAAAATTTCTACTTTTTTAACCTTTGGTTTAGGGAAGAGTTTGTCTAAAACTTCTTTGTAGTTGTATTCAGAATTAATAACCTTATCACTATTTTTTTCGTAGAAATTAGAAGTGGTTGTAGAAACGTTATAACTTTTAGCGGTAGGTAATACCGTTGGTTGTAAATAAGGGATAAAATCAGGTTCTTTATTAACTTCTTCAGTTTTTTCTTCTACTTCAACGGCTGGTTCTTCAACTTTTTCTTCAAAAGCGGAAAAATCAATGTTTTCAATAGTTTCGGTTGCGTTAGGGTTTATGTATGATGCGTAATCAGTTGATTTATCGTTGTCAACCACTTGAGGTTCTTGTTCAACGGGTTCAGTTTTTTCAGTAATAGTTGGTGTTGGTGCAGGGGAATCAGTATTTTCAAGATAAATATCACTAAATAAATCTTTGTATTTTTCTTCGAAAACCTTTTTACCGCTATCAGTTAATTGATAATACTTCCTGCGAGAGCCATCTATTGAACTTGCACGGTATTCATTTATAAGTTTTTGGTTTTTAAGCCTTGTTATTACAGAATATAACGTACCAATTTTAACGGTAGAAAATTTTTCGTCAATAATTTGTTTTAACTCGTCAGTATGGCGATTAGATTTAGATAGAATTAATAAAATAATACCATCAGTTTGACCTTTTAAAATTTCGTGATTTCCCATAAATTCTCCGATAAATCAATAGATTTTTAAAAAAATTCTATTTAAAATAATTTTTATATTAATATTATACCACTATAAATAATTGTTGTCAATCTATAATTTATATGCTAAAATATATTTATGAATTATACCGTTAAATTTTCACGCAGAAAAACGATATCCTTAAAGATAAATAATGATGGAGAGTTAGAAATATTTGCGCCTTATAATACTCCAAACGATAGGATAGAATACTTCGTTAATCTCAAAAAAAACTGGATATTAAGGCACCAAAATAGAATAAAATCAATAATAAATGCTAATTTACCCGTAATTAATAAAGAAAAAATGTATCAGTTAGGGGAGATTGTTGATTTTAGTGAAGAATCATACAAAAATTTAATAAAATTTTCTAAAATTTACCTTTACAATAGGTGTTTTGAACTTGCAAAACAGTTAAATTTAGTGGTAAAAGACGTAAAAATTAGAAAATTTAGGTCAAGGTGGGGTAGTTGTGATAAAAATAAAAACATATCATTAAATTATCTATTAATTATGCTACCAAAACCTACTATTGACTACGTTATCATGCACGAATTATGCCATACTGTATATATGAATCATCAAAAAAACTTTCATAATTTACTAAAAAGTATATCAGGTAGCGAAAAAGAGTGTAAAAAGGTGTTAAAATACTTTAATTTTATATTAAAAATCTATTAAATTAAAAATCCCACGCAAAACTGCGTAGGGTTTTATTTTTTTATTTAAGTTTGGGTAGGCGGTAATCGATTATTTGATAAAATAGCGGTATAGAGTAGTGCTGAATTTTATAAAAATTTTTCATATTTTAAAAATTGTAGCCATTTTACACACATATATATCTATTCGCAAAAGTATAGTTTTGCGAATAGATAGGGGTATTTAAAGCGGAATTAAGCAGTTTGTTTAATTTTTGAAAAATATTTAAAATTCCGCATTTTATCTTATATTTTATATATGCTTTTAATTTTGTTTTGTTCGTTTGATAATTTATTTAATATTTTATAATGTTTATAGCCTAAGTCTTTTAAAATTT